>DALZEF010000007.1:52874-78461 GCA_031979385.1 Timonella sp.
CCGTAAACCCGGTGATGGCTGGATTGAGTGCGGTTGTGGATCGCAACATTGGGGGCTAAACGGTGCCGCAGGCCTGTTCCTCGTGCGCCGAACGCATGCAGCCACGGGCCTGGAAGTCCTCATGCAACATCGCGCACCGTGGAGCCATCAGGGTGGAACCTGGGCCGTGCCAGGTGGCGCAATCATGGACGGCGAGTCAGCGACGGCGGCAGCACTGCGCGAGACCTGGGAGGAGGCGGGCGTACCTCCTGAAGCTGCTGCCCCCTTCGACTGGCACATACTAGAACACCCCGATTGGTCCTACACCACGGTACTCGCCGAACTGACCACCTCGAACATCCGGGTTGGTGCCACGGATTCGGAATCGCTGAGTATCGAGTGGGTTGACCTAGACGATCTCCTCGACCCTACCGAACCGCGTCCGTTGCTGCCCGCCTTCAAAGCCGCGCTCCCCACTTTGGTTACGGCAACCACCAGACATTTTCAAATATGACCATCTTGTGACCGAATCCAGGGTAAAACCGCTGATAACTGCCCGCATTAAGCGGTAGATTAGGCCCATGAATATTTCGGGAAGGCGCGCTGGAGTTACGCTAAGCGTTCTGCTGTCGCTCGTCGTGGTCGTATCCATCGAACTCGTGAAGTTCACTGGCCCTCAAGTCGACTTCCTGATGAACACTCGCGGACTGATCGTAGCCGCGCTCCTCGCTCTGGTCACCTATGCGTCTCCGGCCATATGGATCTTCGTGTTCACGGGTCGCCGCGGCGTCGGCGGCACACACCTGGTGTGGGCAGTCGTGGCCCTCGCGGTAGCGCGCGTAGCGGTCCAAGTCTCCTCTGGTTCGCTGCGCCTGATACTCGGATTCGTGGCCGTTTCCATTGGATTGGCGACGATCACTCTCGTGGCAGCCGCAACCTCACTTATTGGCGGTGTTCTGGTTGCCCGCGGGTTTGCTGGTGGCGTGTTCTTGAGCGCGGCGCTCTCGCTGTCGTTCGGCACCTTCGACGTGATCTGGCGTCCTGGATTTGTTGCCGGTGCGGTGACGGGAGCGATCGTGGCGCTCGCAGTAGCCCTTGCAGCGAGTATGCGATCCCTTCCCGAACAACCATACGCACAGGGCCTGTGGGCGCTTGGCCCAGCACTTTCACTTGCGATCATGGTGTTTACCAACCCCGCCTTCATCTCATCGCAGGCGGGAATACCACTGTGGGCAGCCACGGTATCCCTCCTGGCTGGCTTCCTGCTGGCAA
Organism: Timonella sp.; assembly: GCA_031979385.1. GTDB lineage: Bacteria > Actinomycetota > Actinomycetes > Actinomycetales > Cellulomonadaceae > Timonella. The sequence continues at coordinate 54,126 of DALZEF010000007.1, forward strand.
CCGTACTCCTGCGCTCGCAGGGTCAGCCCACCCTGCTGTTAACTCTCGTCGTCTTCCTGGCAACAGCCACCGTGTACTTCGTGCCAGGATGGCCGCAGCCGGGATCAGTTCTCGTGTCAATCATCGTGGTCGTGTTCGTCGCACTGCTGGGTGGCGGGGTGTGTGGGCTGGTTGCGGTAGCGACCGAACGTTCCCGACGGCTCTCCTCGCGGCGCCGTCTAGCTGGCGCAGCAAGTGGAACCGGTCTCTTGGTGATTCTGCCCACGCTGATCTTCCAGGTGGATTACGATATCCCGCTTGGCTTCCCCAACGGGTTCGTCATTGTCGCGGCAGCCGCTCTCCTGTGCATTTATGCGCTCTACGTCGAACGCTGGGAGCGTCGGCTCGGGCACCGGGCAAGCCAACTCGACCCTTCGGCTAGTTCTCGGTCTGGCCAGTTGGCCCAGATGGGTGCGCTAGTTGGGGTTGCCGCACTCACCGTGATCGGCACCTTCATCGTGCGTCCCACCGTTCCCGATGAGATACCTGAGATTGCAGTATCAGAGGCCCGAGTCCTCAACTGGAACTTGCACTACGGTGTTTCCCTCGACGGGGATCTGACCTGGGACGAGATGGCCGAGGTCATCTCGGACAGCGGTGCGCACATCGTCGCTCTGCAGGAGGTGTCCCGCGGTTGGATCCTTGGCGGCGGCGGCGACATGCTCACCTATCTGGCAAACAAACTCGGCATGGAATACGCATTCGTTGGCGCCGCCGATCTCCAGTTCGGAAACGCCCTGCTGTGGGATCCGATGACGCCGCTGACCGATATCGAGCGCACGGCGCTCGCATACGGCGATGGACCACAGCGCCGCTCCGCGATTGCCGGGACATGGGTGTCGTCGGGAATCGACATCCGGTTCGTGAGCGTTCATCTGCAACACCGCGAATCCAACACACCCACTCGCATGCTTCAGATTGCCGACCTGTTTGAGGGCCTGGACATTGATTCGTCCGCCGTTGTCATGGGAGACTTCAACGCTGAGCCTGGCTGGCCCGAGATCATCCATTTCGAATCTCAGGGTTTCGAGTCCGCCGTCGATGTTTACGGCGACCCGAATGCGATGACCTATCCGGCAACTGACCCCACTTACCGCATCGACTGGACCTTCACACTAGGGGTCACAACCGGTGAAACCACCGTACTCGACACCGAAGCGTCGGACCACCTTCCGATCCTGTCCAGTGTCTTCGTCCCCGCGCCGAACTTGAACTAGGTTGCTCTCTCGGTCGGTCACCGACCCATACGTGTCAGCAGCCCGAGCACGCCGGCACGGGCACGCACAGCCTTGCGCTTGTTAGATGGCAGCCAGACAGCGAATTCCTCAATGAGCAAAGACGCCTTACGCGACTGCGGGTTCAAGTTGAGCGCCCGGCAGGCATACTCGTAGCCGCGCAGCCCAAGCAGACCCGTATCGATCCGGCATGCCTCGCTCAAGTCAAGCCATACACGCGCAGAACCCCACGTCTCGCCACCCAACAGATTCACCAGGCGAACATAAAGATCACGAGGCATCATTGAGCGCCCCGACTTGATCAGATACGAGACGTCCGAACTTCCCGGCTGCTCCCCCAGGAATCGGGCGACGCTGACAAAAAGTTCAGAGACCGATCGAACCAGCAAGACCTGGTCGCGCGCACCGACAGCGGCTTGCGAACGTCCATGCCCCGCCACGACTATGGCCAAAACAGACGCGATCCGGTTTCGTAACGCACGTGGCGAAAACAATCCCAAGCGTTTTGCATATGCCTCTGCGTCGACGTCAACCGCTATAACCCGTGTGATCGCCTGCAACACAGCGGGTGCCGAATACTCCTCGAAAGAGGCATAACCGCGGGCACCGTCGAAGATCTCACTGGTTCCCACGCCCGCGTAGGTCACGATCCTCATGCGGTGCTGTCCCGCTTCCAAGGCCGCTAGAGGCATTGGGTCATCAGCACTCGACAGTAGGAAAACATCGCACTGCGTCATCAGTGTGGAAAGCTCCGAGCGCGGTATCGCGCCAAGCCATTCAACGTTCTGAGAGAGCTCCGTATCCTCATTGAGATGCGGAGTCATCCGCCCCGCCCAGACAAAGCGAAACGGCAGTCCCTGGGCGTGGGCGAGATCGGCGACCTCACAGAAGAGCCGTGCCCCTTTTCGTTCCTGGACTGTCCCTGCCATCATGACGGTCATCTTCTGGTCAGGTTTACCCTCCATCCGCGGAACAAAAACGCCACCCAGACCCGGGGCTGTGTTCAACACCCAGTGCACGCGCCCCGCGCCCAATGACGTGAACAGTTCCATCTGATGTTGGGAGACACACAGGACATCCATCATGGGCAAAAGATTGAGCAGGTTCTGGTGGCGGTCAGGAACCCGTTCCCGCTCGTACCTGATAACCCACTCGGTTTCGTGGGCATAGACAGCCACCGGTGTTCCCCTGTGCACTACATTGCGGACGGCGCTCGAGAAAACCCTGCTGCGCCAGAACGGGGCCAGACTATTGACCAGTACCACGTCGTATCGCAGCAGTTCATCAGTCAGGCTCTTCACGTTCAAATAGGCTCGGGTGTCGATGAGAGTGATATTGCCTCTTTGCCTCTCACCCATCGCCTCTATTGCTGTCTGCAGCGGAATGGCGATTCCCGTGGAGTAGGCGAAATCATCACCGACCACGGCGATCCGGTTGGGTAGGTTCGACATCTCGAACTCCCAGTCCAGATTCTCGATGAGGGGATCACTCGGCACCGCAGGTTCTGGGTCGAGTGGTCGCGCGATCTGCGCCCCCAGGATCTCCCGCACACATGCGCCTGCCGGATCAGGGTTTCGCGCTATGACCTTGTCAATCGGGAACCCCACCTTGTTCGCTGGGAATACACCCGACTGAACATATCGATCGAGCACCGTACCCAGTTCGGTCGTCGAAGCGACATTTCGGATCAGGGGGTGAGCGATGCGTGGCATAACTGCATCGACGGCAGCACTGCCCACGAAGATCAGCGGTACCTGGTTTTTCAGTGCGTCGGTGTAGATGCTTGAGTAGAACGTCACTATCCCGTCGACATCCGCGATCAGGTCTTCTGCGAGGCCCCGTGAGAGCAGACCCACGTTCTCCGCGCCAAATTGTTCGCGGAGCCAGGCAATGTGCTGCTTGGAACTTGATGGGTGGGGTTTGATCAGAAAAGACCCCACCTTGCGTGTCTGGTTGACGGTTGCGACAAGTAGGCCTTGATGATCGGCTCGGCTACATTTACGCTGCTCCTGCAATGCCTGATCCGCGATGATGAAGAACGGCTCCCGATCTGGGTCAGTCCTGCGGACTGGTTCCGACATTCGTGCGTGAGTACTGAACTCGCGGTTGTCTGACACACCGATCGCACCGGTCACTGCTATGTCGGCAGAGAAGTGTGGGTCTCGTCCCCGGATGAAGTCGCCAGTTGTATCACCCCATACGCACGTCACGGATGGCTGCGTCATGCCATAGGACCAGTTCTGGTCTCGGTTCAAGAGGTTTGCTCGGCGGAAGTGAAAGTGCAGGTGTCCGTCCTGAACCAAAATCGTGGCCACCTTGTCACGCACGCCCGCCATGACCTGACGTCCACGCCGAGAACGATCATTGAACAGCACCACGGAGTCCACCTGCTCACGATCAACCCAGTCTGCCATCTTCGCTGGTAGCTGATCGGTCCAGTCACGTGCAACAGCCCCTTCACGGGGAAAGACATTGACGTATGTGGCATGCTCGCCCAGATCGTTCAACCCGGCTTTGATCCACTGCTCTACGGTGCCCTCAGGATCGGCTGTAACCAGTTCAAAGGTGCTGCCCTCGGGTAGCCGGGCCGCAATCTGCAACGACAGGTGCACCCCGTTTCGGTTCTCCACGAAGAAGGCGACCCTCCGCGCCTGGCTTCGGCTGAGTTCTTCAGTTGCGTCCTTCAAAATCTGCACCTTTTCCAAGGGGACGTGAGTCACCACGCTGCGGGCCCCATTTACTTCCTCGTGTCCTCCGTGTAGTCCCGAAGGAGTCCTGTCATTACGCACATGTTTGCATAGTTTGTCCGATTGCAAATGAATTCAGACTTCGGAGGAGACACCACAGAATATCTGCAAAATACCAGTTCAAGGCATGTTTAGACGAAAATCGAATTACCGACGATGCGACAGCGCAACGCAACTATTCATACGTTCGACGCAGTTCATTCATGAGCGAGTAGACCGCGCTTCATTTACGTAACGGAACGTTCTACACGGGCGATCTGCCACACGCAACCTTGGAGGCACAAGATGGACGCATCACCAGTCGACCCCCGTGCGCTAGAGATACTGGGAATCAGAGGAGTTCGACTCCAGGATCTCTCTGGCTCTCACTCGCGCCTTAATGCCGAAACGCCCGTCTCGTTGAACCACGCGCAGATCATCGGGGAAGTCAGTGTGGGAATGTTGACCTACGTTGGCCCCGCAAGCAGCCTACGAGAGGTGTCCATTGGGCGGTACTGCGCGATAGCCCCAAAGGTCATGATCGCTCCTGTTGAACACCCCACCAACTGGTTATCGATCCATCCCTTCCAGTACGACGGCACCCGTCAATTCGACGCGTATCCGTCCTACCTTGCTCTTGCAACGCGACGCACTGGTCGTGGCCCTGTCAAACGCACCGTCGTCGGCAACGATGTATGGATCGGCGATGGGGTTCTCGTGAAGGAAGGCATCACGATTGGCGACGGCGCAGTCATCGGCGCCAGGTCGGTGGTCACCCGGGATGTTCCTCCCTACACGATCGTTGCGGGTGTTCCCAGCCGTTTGGTGAGACCACGGTTCGATCAGGACCTCACAAGACGACTGCTTGCCTTACGTTGGTGGGATCTGGATTTAACCCAGGTCTCTCAAGACCTACCGTTCGAGAATCCCCGACAAGCGATACAGCGACTAGAGGCTCTCCTACACGGCAACAGCCTGTTCCCGGTTAGCCCGCCATCCTTCACCGTCACGAGAACGAATACCGATCTTCACATCTCATCGCAGTGACAGCGCCCACCACTGCGAGCGCCTTGTCCAGCACTTCTGGAACGCCTCGGCAGTTAAACGCAGAACTTTAGGAAAAAATCCAAAGATCACCCGTATTGACCTGAAATTCACCCACCGTCTATCGCCTTGTGTCATCAAGTACACGATGGGTTGCTGAACTGTTCCTGGCTCACAAGCAGGACTAATGAGCCAAGACAAACCCTCGATACCAATGGAGCGTGAATGCTGTCATGAAAATACGTGACGCTCGCCGCGGGCAGATTGCGGTAGGCACAGTCATCCTTGCGATACTGGGTAGCCTTATCGTGTTGCCCGGCGCAACTGCTGCACCACAGCAGTCTGATCAGGCAGATGTACGGGTGCCGAACTTGCCCGTAGTTACCGCCGACACCGAATGGAAATACCTCGACGACAACAGTGATCCGGCACAGCGCCACGAGGACATCCGTGTGTGGACGAAGCCCGAGTTCGATGACTCGGCGTGGAAGACAGCATCCGGTAGCTTCGGAGCCAAGGACGGAAAACTTCAGAGCGTCAGCGGATACCTGCCGAAGAACCTCCTGAACCACTACATTGACGGTCAGGCTCGCCCAGCAGTTCCGACGTACTTCTTCCGCACCACCTTCGACCTTGAAGCAGGGGTCGCAGAGCAGGTTGAGGCACTGACCGGAGAACTCGTCTTCGACGACGCACTCATAGTGTGGATCAACGGCGAGAAAGTTGCCGGTTTCAAGGATGAGCGCGTTACCGGCACCACCAACCTTGAATATGCTGGCGACTCCGCTGGCTCTCCAGTCAAGCGTGAATTCTCCGTTCCTGGAGCCGCTCTCAGCGACGGCGCAAACACCGTTGCGATTGCTCTCTACCAGGACCGTGAGTCCTCCTCCGACATCTACTTCGACGCTGGCGATTGGAAGCTTACTGGTCAGACCGCCGGCGAGACTCCAGTAGAAAACCTGGCGCCAACGCGCGTGATCCTGACTCCACACGGTGATATGAAGACCGAGCAGTCGTTCACCTGGCTTGCGGGCAGCGCCGAGCACACGACAGGTGAGGTTCAGATCCGCCCATCGGCTGGCACCGAGAGTGACATCCGCGTTGTGGAAGCCTACAACGTGGGTAAGAACACAACTCTCCCTGAGCACCACTTCTCGGCGACTGTCACCGGCCTCAAGCCTGGCACCACCTACACCTATCGGGTCGGAGCCGAAGGCGGCTGGAGCGAGTGGTACGAGTTCACCACTGATGACCCAAACGTTTCCAAGTTCAAGTACCTCTACTACGGTGATGCACAGATCGGCTTGGACTCAACCTGGCCACGCGTCGTCGCGGCAGCCGAGGAGAGGGTTGGCAAGCACATTGGTTCCGTACACGCAGGTGACCTGATCGATGTCGCCTCGAACGACACCCAGTGGAAGAACTGGTTCAAGGGAATGGAGAACTCAGCTACAACCACCAACGTGTTCGCGGCACCGGGTAACCACGAGTACTCCGGCGACAGGCTCATGCAGAACTGGAAGGCTCACTTCGAGTACCAGGCCAATGGCCCCACCAACGAGACGATTGGCGACCTGGCCACGCGTGCGGAAGGCGACTCGGACGTGGCCCGCCAGTACCGTGCATATTTTGACTGGTGGGAGCAGTTCGCCCGGGAGACCGTGTACTTCGCGGACTACAGCAACATCCGTTTCATCACTTTGAATGCAACCCGCGACACCACGTTCCTGCGTCCTGACGTGTTGCCTTCCTGCTCCGGCTCCGAGTGCCCTTCGAACTCGGTGGCTAACCTGTGGATTGACTACCAGGCAGCGTGGCTCGACCACGTTCTGGAGACCAGCCCACAGAAGTGGAACGTTGTGACCTTCCACCAGCCGGTGTACTCGACCTCTTCGGGACGTAACGAGCCAGTCCTGCGCGAGAAGTGGGTTCCCATCTTCCAGAGGCACAACATCGACCTGGTTCAGATGGGCCATGACCACACCTATGGCCGTGGGTTCAACAACGACGACAAGACCGAGGTTGACGGAATGACCACCGGCCCGGTCTACGCGGTATCGAATTCGGGTGCCAAGCACTACAACCTGGAGACCGATGCCCGCAACGTGTGGACCAACAACAATGCGACCCAGGTTCTGCGTGGCCAGGGTGTGACCACGTACCAGGTCATCACCGTCGACAAAGACACGATCCGCTACGAGTCGTACCTCGTTGAGGTGACCTCGATCGCCAACACCGACAAGAAGCCCGGCGATCTGTACGACTCGTTCACGATCACCAAGTACGACGACGGTACGAAGTATGTGACCGAGGACGGCGTGGAGATTCCTGGGCCTAACATTGACCCGATCACCATGTGTGAGACCACTCCAAACGCTCCCGCAAGCGCATGGGACGCAGACAAGGTATATCAGTCCGGTGATCTGGTGTTCGTTGACGGACAGATCTTTGAGGCCCAGTGGTACGCGCACGGTACCGTTCCCGGTGAGGCCTACGGCCCGTGGTCTGCTCTGACCGCGTGTGGTGTTGATCCTGCCGAGGTGCAGGAATGGCACTCTTCAACGATCTACCAGGCCGGTGATCGGGTGCTCTTCGATGGAGAGACCTACACGGCGTCATGGTGGACTCGCGGTGAGGCTCCTGGCGCAGCGCAGTGGGGTCCGTGGAAGAAGTAATCCACTCCCCTCGGCGCTGAAAGGACACCGCGCTCCCCCGGCTTCAGTTGGGCGGAGCGCGGTGTCCTTTCTGCACGCAGTTACTGGGCCCGCACCGCAACGCAAGATGTTTCGTCGGACTGTGGGTTTCGTCGTCAATCTATGGCTTTGATACCCACAGATTGACGACGAAACCCACAGTCCGACGGTTAGGCGCGTAACGGTTGGCAGAGCCCATATTGACGACGAACCGGTTGCTTTGGGCGTGAACGTGCCGGTTTTTGTTTGTGTGTGAGTACCGACAAATCGCACAGATAAGTAAAACCTGCACACTCAGCGTGGCTGAGTGTGCAGGCCTAGGTATCAGTCGACGGAGCGGTGTCCCTGTAGCGCGGCCTCGGCGATGGTGCCGGTCAGCGAGGGGTACACAGTGAACGCTCCGGCAACCTCATCGACGGTGAGGCGGTGCTGCACGGCAAGGGTGATTGGATAGATCAGTTCCGATGCGCGCGGTGCCACGATCACGCCGCCGACAACCGTGCCGGATTCGGTGCGGGAGAACAGTTTGACGAATCCCTCGCGGATGCCCATCATCTTTGCGCGGGCGTTGCCCTTGAGTTCAATGCGGGTCACCGTGTATTTCATATCCAGTTCGAGCAGTTCCTTCTGGGTGTACCCAACGTTTGCGATCTCCGGGGCTGTGAAGATGTTCGCGGCAACGGTGCGCAACTTGATCGGGTTGACCGTGTCTCCCAGCGCATGCGACATCGCGATACGCCCCTGCATTCCAGCAACGGACGCAAGTGGGAAAACCCCCGTGCAGTCGCCTGCGGCGTAGATCCCGCGAACCGAGGTGCGCGACACCTTGTCGGTGACTACGTGCCCAGACTCACGCACCGCCACGCCAACCTCTTCCAAACCGATGTCCTGGGTATTGGGGACCGAGCCAACGGCCATGAGCACGTGGCTTCCGGTAACGACCTGACCGTCGGACAGAGTCACCTCAACGTGCTCATCATCCCCGACACCAACAACGCGCGCAGCGTGGGCACGGGACTTCGACAGGACGGTCATACCGCGAGACTTGAACACCTCTTCGATCAGATTCGCTGCATCCTCGTCCTCTCCTGGAAGAACTCGGTCTCGGGAGGACACGAGCGTCACATCGGCACCCAGTGCGTGGTAGGCACCCGCGAACTCAGCACCGGTCACACCCGAGCCCACTACGATGAGGTGCTGCGGCAGTTCAGTGAGGTTGTAGAGCTGGGTCCAGGTCAGTATGCGGCGGCCATCTGGCTGAGCATCCGGCAGGACGCGAGGCGTGGCGCCCACGGACACCAAAATCGCGTCGGCTTCTAAGGTGAGGTCGGGCTGGGAGGCACCTGACTCGTCGATAATCTCGCTGACCGCAACGCTGCGGTCGGTCAGGAGTTTTCCGCGACCTTGAATAACTTGGATTCCGGCCTGCCGGATGCGGTGTTCGATGTCAGCGGACTGAGTGGCCGCGAGCGCCCGAATGCGTTGATTGATCACGCCGAGGTCCGCGGTGATGGTGTGGGAGGTGTTGCCGGATTCGTCGTTGATGCGGATACCGAGTTCGGCTGCGTTGCCGCCCAGGGTCATCCATTCGGCTGTGGCGATGAGGGTTTTGGAGGGGACGACGTCGGTGAGGACGGTTGATCCGCCCAGTCCGCGGCGTTCGATGATGGTGACGTCTGCTCCGAGACGCGCAGCGACGAGGGCTGCTTCGTAGCCGCCTGGTCCGCCTCCAAGAATGGCGATTTTTGGGCGGTGGGTAGCGACGAGTGGATTGGGGGATGTAGTCACGGCTCAATTATGGCAGCAGGTAGGACTTTAGGCCGTTTGTCCTTAATCTTGAGCATTTTCTATTCACACTGTGACGGTTGGCGTTTCAGTTTCGCGAGTGAAGGCGTTCCAGTGTCGCGTCAAACGCTTAATCGAGATAATCTCGGAGCATGACTTCATCTTCGTTTACACCTGACGACACGCTCTCAAACGTTGACCCCTTCGACATCGCAGCCGAAGCAGCCGCTTACATCGCACAAGTAACAGGCGTTGAAAGCCACGACATCGCACTCGTTCTCGGTTCAGGCTGGGGCGGAGCCGCCGAACTTCTCGGCGAGACCATCGCAGAGATCCCAAGCCACGAGGTTCCCGGCTTCTCGGCACCCGCAGTACACGGCCACGTCGCAACGATCCGCTCGATCCGCATCGCAGACTCCGGCAAGACTGCGCTGGTGCTCGGTTCTCGCACCCACTTCTACGAGGGCAAGGGCGTGCGCAAGGTCGCGCACGGCATGCGCACCGCGGCAGCCGCAGGCTGCAAGACGGTCATCCTCACCAACGGCTGTGGCGGCCTGAACCCGAACTGGAAACCAGGCACCCCGGTTCTGATCGCGGACCACATCAACCTGACCGCCGCGTCGCCAATCGAAGGCGCGAACTTCGTGGACCTCACGGACCTGTACTCCTCACGCCTGCGTGACGTGGCGCGCACGATCGACTCGAGCCTCGATGAGGGTGTGTACGCACAGTTCCGCGGCCCGCACTACGAGACCCCAGCTGAGGTCAAGATGGCTGGCGTTCTCGGAGCAGACCTCGTGGGCATGTCCACCACCCTTGAGGCTATCGCAGCACGTCAGGCCGGCATGGAAATTCTGGGCATCTCGCTCGTGACCAACCTTGCTGCGGGCATCAGTCCCATCGCACTCTCGCACCAGGAAGTCATCGAAGCAGGACAAGCCGCTGGGCCACGCATCAGCGCCCTGCTCGCCGACATCGCGAAGAAGCTCTGATCGTATGAGCCTCGAACTTACCGAAGCAGATCAACTGCTCCTGCAGCAGGCCCGCGACTGGATCGCCGACGACCCAGAACCAATCACTCGGGCTGAGTTGACCGAACTGCTCGACACCATCGAAACCGACTCGGATGACGCCGAAGCCCACGGTCGCGCGGGCGCTGCTCTGACGGATTTGCGCGACCGGTTCAACGGAACCCTCCAGTTCGGCACCGCGGGGTTGCGCGGACGCATTGAGGCTGGACCAAACCGAATGAACCGTTCCGTGGTCATCCGTGCGGCGGCCGGTTTGGGCGCATTCCTCAAGGAATCCCTGCCCGGCGAGACTCCAACCGTGGCAATCGGCTACGACGCCCGGCACTTCTCGCAGGCGTTCGCACTCGACTCCGCAGCGGTGCTGACAGCCGCTGGTTGCGAGGTCTACCTCCTACCCAGCGCGCTATCCACCCCAGTCCTCGCGTACACGATGCGCCGTCTGAACACGGACGCCGGCATCGTTGTCACCGCATCGCACAACCCGCCGCAAGACAACGGCTACAAGGTGTACCTCGGTGGCCGCGTGGTCACCGGCGATGGCCAGGGCGCACAGATCGTGCCGCCCTACGATGGCCAGATCGCCGCGAAAATCGCGGCCGTACCATCCGTATCGGAAACTCTGCAGGCACCCTCCGGTTGGATCACGCTTAACGACGATGCGGTCACGTCATATGTGGACGCGGTAGTTGGGTTGAAGTCAGATGGTCCACGCGACCTCACCGCAGTGTTAACACCACTGCACGGTGTTGGTGGACAGGTTGTCGAACGAGTCCTGTCCGAGGCCGGTTTCGAGCGGCTCATTCCCGTGGCCGAGCAGTATGTGCCCGACCCAGACTTCCCAACGGTCACCTTCCCTAACCCGGAAGAACCCGGCGCTATCGATCTGTCGCTTGAGTACGCGTTCAAGAACGATGCAGACATCGTGATCGCTAACGACCCGGACACCGACCGGTGCGCCGCAGCCGTTAAGGATCCACGCGTTGCCGCCGCGTTCCAGGATGTTCCGTCCGACAATCCTGCCGCCGCTGGCTGGCGTATGCTGCACGGTGACGAGGTTGGCTCGCTGCTCGGAAACTTCGTGGCCTCACGCTACGTTGACGCTGGGCGCCCTGAGGGTAAACTGCGGCTCGCGAACTCGATTGTCTCTTCCCGACTGCTCGGCAAAATCGCCTCCGCACACGGGCTGAACTACTCGAACACCCTGACCGGGTTCAAGTGGATCGCACGCGCCCCGCAACTCCTGTTCGGATACGAGGAAGCACTCGGCTACTGCGTTGCCCCAAACCTGGTACGCGACAAGGACGGCATCTCCGCAGCGCTGCTGCTTGCCGAACTCGCCGCACTCTTGAAGTCTCAGGGACGCACGATCATCGACTACCTCGATGATCTGGCCCGCGAACACGGACTTTACCTGACCGACCAACTTTCGGCCCGGTTCTCAGACCTGTCCCGCATCCCGGCGACCATGTCCACGCTGCGCTCTGCGCCACCGGCAACGCTGGCTGGCTCACCAGTGACCCAGGTAGCCGATCTTGCCGACGGTTACGACGGGCTGCCGCCAACCGATGGGCTGCTCCTGCTCGCTGAGGATGGAACACGCGTCATCGTGCGCCCCTCCGGTACGGAGCCAAAGGTGAAGTGCTACATGGAGGTCATCGAGGACGTTGCATCCGATGCTTCCTTTGACGACCTCACCGTTGCCCGCGCCGCAGCTCGGGCCCGCATGGAACAGGTACGCCTCGACATGAAGGCAGCCTTGGGTCTTTAGGGTTCGTCATAGTTTAAGAGCTGGAGGGTCCTCCGATTATTGGAGGACCCCCAGTTCTTTGTCTGTTCTTGCTGGCCGGATAACCACCCTGGCCAGATAACCACAAACGATGGGGCAAAATCGGTCCGGATATAAACATAAAAACCATGCACCCAGAACGAAAGCAGCCCGCCGACATTCACATCAGGCCCGCAACATGTTTTGAACCGTTAAACGCACGAAGGACCCTCCCTTCGGGGAGAGTCCTTCGCAATCATTTATGACATGCCGCCATGGGTGTGCGGCGTTAGCTGGTGGAAACATCCACCAGTTTGGCTTCGTCCGCTTCGACGCCCTTAGACCAATCACGTTTCATCTCGCGCCACTGCTCGTCCGATGCGCCGGCACGCCAGTAGCCGGAAACACTCATCGCCTTAAGGTCCTGCGCGAAATCGGACCGGATGACGCGGCGAACCTCACGGACCATTGACGCCTCACCGTGCAGGAACACATGTGGCACGCCTTCATGCGAGGCGTACGCGGAACGCACAGCCTCAACAACCGCGGGGGTGTGCGAGACAACCTGGACTTCGCTGCCTTCGGGCGGCGAAAACGCATCGCCGTCCCCCAAGAGTTCCTCCGGCGAATCCGCGATGAGGATGACAACCTTCCCCGAATCCTCGCCCAGTTGTTCCACGGCTGCCGCAATGGCTGGAAGTGCCGAATCGTCGCCGATCAGCAGGTGCCATGGCGCCTGCTCGCTCGGGTTGTATCCACCGCCGATACCCTTGAACTCTGCGGTGTCACCCACCTGAGCGCGCTGGGCCCACGGCGCCGCAACACCGCCCTGTCCGTGCAGAGCGAAATCGATATCGACGGTTCCTGCAACGCTGTCGTGGCTACGGACCGTGTACGAGCGCATGACAGGTTCACCCGAGTTACTCGGATCTGGGAGCACAATCTTCATGTACGTGTCAGCGCAGGAGATTGCCTCCTGACCTACAAATTCACTTGCTTTGAACGTCAGGCGCTGCATGAGCGGCGATAGCCGACGCACCTTCGTGACGGTCGCAGTGATGGCGATGCGGTGGCGCACCGGTGGGATCGAGTAGTCGACACTCGTCATAGTACTGTTCAACTCCAATGCCTCGCCGCGGCGCACGATGCGGATCACGGCACGATGCAACCATTTAGGTAACAGTTAAGTTGCGTAATTGATCGTTTCACATTTTGTGCCGGACATGCAAACACCTGCCGTCAAAAGAACAGAACTCCCGATACGCCCGGTGGGGCATTCTTCATCCGAGTGCACGACCACAGGGTGTACAACCGCGAGAAAAACGCCCCACCGAAAAGATCTGCGCCAAGAGACTCGCCCTACAGCGCAGAAGCAGCCAGGTAAGGATCAGTAGCCCGAGGAATCCCCGGAAACTTCGTTTGAGGAACCGCTCGCAACGCCGTCAAGCACCGCCTTGGTGCCAGACAGACCCAAGCGGGTCGCGCCAGCGGCAATCATCTCAAGCGCAGCGGCACCAGTGCGTACGCCGCCGGAGGCCTTCACTCCAAGACGTGGGGCGACGGTCTTGGCCATAAGCGATACGGCATGAACGGACGCGCCACCGGCCCCGTGGAAACCAGTTGAGGTCTTCACAAAGTCAGCGCCAGCACGCTCGGAGGCTTCGCATGACTTAACAATCTCTTCATCGGTCAGGGCTGCTGACTCGATGATGACCTTCAGTACGGTCGGCGCAGGTGCAGCCTCACGTACCGCGCGAATGTCGGATTCCACGAGGTCCCAGTTTGCCTCCTTGACCGCGCCCAGGTTGATGACCATATCGATCTCATCAGCACCGTCCACGACCGCCTGGGCTGCTTCGGCAGCCTTCACTGAAGACTTCACGGCACCCGATGGGAACCCGATAACGGTTGCAACCAAGACGGAGGTTCCCTCAACGGCGGTTACTGGAAGGTGCGATGGGGATACGCAGATCGAGTAGGTGCCCAGTTCGGCAGCCTCTGCGACAAGGGCGTTGATGTCTGCGGTGGTGGTTTCTGGCTTGAGCAGGGTGTGGTCAACGATTGCTGCGACGTCTGCTGCGGTTGGGGTGGTCATGGGTTTCTCCGTTCGGTTGGGCTGCATGGATGGAAATTCACAAAGATCTGTTCAGGACTTGAGAACCGAGCACCTGCTCATACTGTGTGATGATTCGCTCCCCCAGTTCGTGGCGTTCATCATGGTGGATGAACGCGCTCCATGCTGCGGCTAGCGTCACGTCACGCAAGTCGTCGAAGGTCCAGTTCGCTTCTTGGACGAGACGGGCCATCTCGTGGCTCATTGAAGTTGCGGACATCAACCGGTTGTCAGTGTTGATGGTGACGGCGAAGTCGAGGTCACGCAGCCCACTCACGGGGTGTTGAGGCAGTTCACGAAGCGGGTTCCCGTCTGCGTCGAGCGCGGCATCGGTTTGCAGGTTTGAACAGGGGCAGACCTCGAGGACGATTTGATTGTCGCGCACCCAGTTGGCCACTCGTCCCAGGCGAGGGGTGTCCGTGCCGAATCCCTCGATGTCCTGGGTGATCCGCACCCCGTGCCCGATGCGCAGAGCCTGGCCTAGGTGAACTGCCTGGCTGATCGATTCAATGCCATCAGCTTCACCCGCGTGAATGGTCACAGGGAATCCGGCGTCGTTGAGCTTGCGCCATACCTGTGGAAAACGGTTTGGGGGAAAGCCGTTCTCGGCTCCGGCAATGTCAAAACCGACAGCGCCACGATCCCTGTTGGCAAGCGCAAGATCCGCGATCTCGTCCCAACGGTCAGCGTGTCGCATGGCGGTCACGAGCTGTCCGACTCGGATGGAGCCGCCGCGCGAGGCAACGGCAGCCACACCTTCATCGATTCCCTGTTGAACAGCGTCGAAAGCCTCCTGGAGGCTGAGTCCTCCTGCAACGTGCTGTTCCGGTGCCCAGCGGCTCTCCACGTACACGGCACCGTCTGCCGCATGGTCCTCAACCATCTCACGCGCGACCCTGCGCAGCCCTTCCACAGTCTGCATCACGGCGACCGTGTGCCCGAATGTTTCCAGATAGCGCACAAGCGACCCTGAGTTGGCGGCCTGACTGAACCACGCACCCAGTTCCTCAGGGGTCGTAGCGGGCAGTTCGTAGCTAATCTGTGCGGCCAACTCGATGATCGTTTGAGGGCGTAGCCCGCCGTCGAGGTGATCGTGCAGCACAACCTTGGGCAACGCTTTGATCGTCTCAGTAACGTCCATCGAATACTCCTTGCATGAATAACGGCTATGGCTTGGGCATGACGGCCCACATGATGTGTGGCCATCCGCCGAGTTGGTCTTTGGGAACTTTGCGGTCGATCAATTGGCGCAATGTGACCCGCGAGTTCGTGCCGGTTGACGGTTCATAGAGCAAGAATTCGGGGTCAAAAACCTCTTCCTGCTCGGTTGCGCGTTTGGCTTCGTCCAGTTTCGCCTGGATTTTTGCTTCAAGTTCTTCGAGCTTTCGCTCCATCTCGCGTTCCGCGTCAAGCCCTGCGCTTGCTTCACCACCTGTGTCCGCATCCGCCTGCGCGAGTTCAGGCTGAGTCTCAGCCGATTCGTCGGCAAGCTCGACCTGCGGCGGACTGTGGAGTACCAGCACGTGGCGCGGTACGCCCGCGCCAATGCCCATCGACGTGTCACCGCCGACGTACAACAACACGGGGAATCCACGTAACGCGCACTGTGCGGCATGCGTCAGCACCCGTGTGGACTGCGGCAACGAGGTATCCACGACCATGCGATGGAAGTATTCGTGCCCTGCAAATCGTAGTTCGCGGGCAGCTCCCCAGGGTGGAGTGCCGAGCCTTCGGGGCCAGCCGAATACAAATTTCCGACGATTCGTGCGGTCCTTGATCTCGTGTTGCAGCGTGTTGAAGACGGTTCGTGCCTCCGTTCCCACTGTTCCAGCGAGAGTTGCGGCCTCGACGGACGTCGGGTCGCTCGCCTTCGCGAGCGCAACCGACGCGGAACCACAGGTTGTCCCGTCCACCTGTACTGCACGGCATTCGTCGGCCAGTTCAACGGGGCCTTCGCCCACCCCCAGCCGCCACGTGCTTTCGTCGCGATCAGTCAGGTACAGCGGAACCGCGGGCAGGCGTCGCCTACCCGCGTACAGGCCATAGAGGAAGGTGGTGAGTTGAAAACCCGTTGCAGCCAAAGACGCTCCCACAACACATAGACATCTGATCCTGCTGCCAGCCTACCGGTTCACGGCGGCTGACAGCAGGATTCACGATCAGCTAATGCGGTCGATGATGAGCTTTGGTGCTTCGAACGCGTCGGTGTCTTCGATAACCGCCGCGGTCTCGGCGATCTCGATTGCACGTGCGAAACGCTCAGGCGTGTCTGTGTGCAGCGTCATGAGCGGCTGACCAGCGGTGACCGTGTCACCTGGCTTCGCATGCAACTCGATACCAGCACCTGCCTGCACCGGGTCTTCCTTACGCGCGCGTCCAGCGCCAAGACGCCATGATGCAACGCCGACACCATAGGCGTCGAGCTTGGTGAGCGTACCTGAAGCCTGCGCCGTGATGACGTGCTGCTCCTGGGCAACCGGCAGCGGAGCATCATTGTCACCGCCCTGGCCGGCGATCATCGCACGCCACTTGTCCATCGCACGTCCATCGCTCAGTGCAGCGCGAACCTCTGCATCGTCAACGTCCTTGCCCGCGCCCTGAAGCATTTCAACGGCGAGTGCCACGGTCAGATCGACAACGTCTGCTGGGCCGCCGCCCGCAAGAACCTCGACGGATTCACGGACCTCAAGCGCATTACCGATGGTCAGCCCGAGCGGCGTCTCCATGTTGGTCAGAAGCGCAACGGTGTGGACTCCCGCATCCTTACCAAGATCCACCATGGTGCGGGCGAGTTCCCTGGCATTCTCCTCATTCTTCATGAAGGCGCCTGAGCCAACCTTTACATCGAGCACAAGAGAACCCGTGCCTTCTGCAATCTTCTTACTCATGATCGACGATGCGATCAATGGAATGGCCTCAACCGTTCCCGTGACGTCACGCAATGCGTAGAGTTTGCGGTCAGCGGGAGCAAGACCGGAGCCTGCCTGGCAGATGACGGCACCGACGGTGTCGAGCATGTTCATCACCTCGTCGTTGCTGAGCGCAGCACGCCAACCAGCAATCGACTCGAGCTTGTCGAGCGTGCCACCAGTGTGGCCCAAACCGCGGCCTGAGAGTTGTGGAACCGCAACATCGAAAACCGAGACGAGTGGTGCCAGTGGGAGCGTAATCTTGTCGCCCACACCACCCGTCGAGTGCTTGTCGGAGGTTGGGAATCGCAGTGACGAGAAGTCCATCCGTTCACCCGAGGCAATCATCGCTGCGGTCCAGGTTGAGATCTCTTGCCGGTTCATGCCGTTGAGCAGGATCGCCATGTTGAGGGCTGCCATCTGGTAGTCCGCAACCGTTCCGTCGGTGTAGGCGGCGATAACCCAGTTGATTTCCTCTGTGGTTAGTACGCGGCCATCACGCTTTGCCCGAATAATGTCTACCGCGTCGAACTGCGCGGCGTTGGTGTTCGTACTCACTTAAGAAATCTTCTCCTCATAGTGGTCCAGGTCATTCGGGCCGAAACCGTCTGGTAGCACCTGATCCATGGTCCTAAATCCGCGCACTGTGTTCAGCACCAGGTTTGCTCCCCCGTGCTCCCACAGCAGTTGCCGGCAACGTCCGCACGGCATGATGATCTCTCCCGCGCCGTTAACGCACAGGAATCCTTTCAAGCGCCCGCCACCCGTGGCCACGAGCTCCGAGATGAGTCCGCATTCGGCACACAGGGTGACCCCGTAGCCTGCGTTCTCCACGTTGCAACCCGAAACAAGCCGACCGTCCGTGGTCCAGGCCGCGGCACCTACCGGATACTTCGAATACGGAACATAGCTACGGGTTGTCATCTGGATGGCACGCGCGTGTAACGCGTCCCAGTCAATGTCACGAGCGAGTTCCTCTGCACGGCCGTCGTGTGCCGCTGGTTCTGTCTGCGTCATTGCCGTCTCCTTCGCGCTCTTGAGCGAACCGCACGCCGAGCAACGTGAGGTGCATCGACTGGGCTAAAGCGCTTAACGTATCTGGGCTAAAAAAATGATGGGTCCGGGACGAGCCATGAGGCCCGCCCCGGACACGCCTTACTTGACGTAAGGGACACCCTCAGCGGCAGGAGCACGGACCTTACCAACAAGTCCGGCAACCGCGAAGATGGTTGCAAGGTATGGCAGCATCGCCAAGAAGTGCGTCGGTACCGGAGTACCGATGATCGAGAGCGTACCGCGCAAGGCCTCCGCGAAACCGAAGAGAATGGCAGCGGCAAGCGCGCCGTTCGGGTTCCAACGGCCAAGGATCATGGCAGCCAGAGCAATATAACCCTTACCAGCGGTCATATCCTTACCAAAACCGATGGCCGCCGCGATCGTGAACGATGCACCACCAAGGCCGGCGACGGCTCCACCAACGATCACGTTGATCCAGCGCGTACGGTTGACCTTGATGCCAACGGTGTCCGCAGCCTTCGGGTGTTCCCCAACTGAACGCAGACGCAGACCCCAGCGGCTCCTGAACAGCAGGAACTGAAGTAGGAACACACCGATGAACATCAGATACACAAGGATGTTCTGGTTGAAGAGAACCGAGCCGATCACCGGGATGTCCGCAAGCAACGGAATCTCAATGCGTGGCAAACCAGGTGGCGTATTGAGCGTGGCCTTGTTGTCCTTCAGAACCGTCGAGAACAGGTAACTGGTGATACCCACGACAAGCACGTTGAGGACCACACCAACAACGATCTGATCGACCCGGTACTTGATCGAGAACAATGCCAACAGCACGGCAACCAAACCACCGGCGATGGGTGCGAACAGCAACGCCACATACGCGTTCCCAGCCAAAGTCGCCACAACCGCGGCGGCGAAGGCACCGGCAAGCAACTGACCCTCGATCGCGATGTTGATGACACCGACGCGCTCATTGATCAGACCCGCCATCGCACCGAATGCCAGTGGCACTGCGAACACAAGACCCTGTGACAGCAGCAACGGAATGGGAACGGACTCGGACTTACCTGCGCCGGACCACACCAGGAAGGCGAGAATTCCCAGAACACCCACAAGTGCCGGGAGCCAGACGCCCACCTTGCGACGGTTCACCGCGTTGTATGCGGCATACGCTGCAAGAGCCAGAATAGCCAGCCCAAGGATGATCGCCGTCATACGAGCCGGAATCATCAGCGGGGCAATCTGCACCGCGTCGCGCGACGTGGACAGCAGGAAGCGGGATTCTGAACCTGCGGGGGAACCGAGGCCGAAGCCCAGGATCGACAACAGACCGATGATCACATAGGTGATCGTTCCCCTCCAGGAGATAGGAAGCTGAACATTGCCCTCATAAGCCTTGGAGGACGTAGGAAGCGCAGTTGCGGTGCTCATGCTGCGTTCTCCTTCACTGGAGCTGGAAGCCTAAAGATTGCGCGCACCAGAGGTGGAGCCGCGATGAGGAGCACGACAAGTGCCTGGACAACCTGGACGATGTCGATGGGTGTGCCCGAAGCAGTCTGCATGAGCGGCGAACCCGCACGCAGTGCGCCAAATAGAATTGCTGCACCAATGATGCCGACCGGCTTCGACCGTCCGAGCAGCGCCACTGTGATCGCATCAAAACCGATGTTCCCGGCGACACCCTCCTGCAGCACGCCCTCGGTACCAAGGGTCTGGGAAACACCACCCATACCAGCGAGACCACCGGCAAGGAGCATCACGTACAGGTACATACGCTCAACCCTGATGCCCGCAGTACGCGCCGCATCGGGGTTGAACCCGACAGCACGGAATTTGAACCCGAGGGTCGAACGCTCCATGAGCCACCAGACACCATACGCCGCCACCAACGCCAAGATGAAGCCCCAGTGCAGACGGAAGTTATCTCCCATCAGCGAAGGGAACATGGCGGTCTCGTAGACTCGCTGCGACACGGGGTTGTTCGAACCTGGCCGCATGAACGCCTGCGTGGTGAGGAGGTAGGACATCAAGAACCCGGCAATGGAGTTCAGCATGATCGTCACGATCACCTCGTTGGCGCCGAAACGCGCCTTGAGGAAACCAGCGATTCCGGCCCACAACCCGCCTGCAAGAGCACCACCAAGCACTGCCACCAAAAGGTGCAGGCCAAGTGGAAGGCTAAACGCAAAACCGAAGAACGCGGAAACGACGGCACCCAAGATAACCTGGCCCTGGGCACCGATGTTGAAGATACCGGAGCGGAAACCAACACCGAGGCCAAGACCCGCAAAGATCAGCGGCGTAGCGGCCGTCAGGGTCTCAGTAATCGGCTTGAACTGACGAGCAAAAGTGTTTGCCTGGGGGTCGTAGATGGCCCCACGGAATAGTGACGAGTATGCACTCGACACCGAGTTCCACACCGCATTGAAGAAGTCGCTCGGTCGAGCGAAGATGTAGCCCGCCGTACGCTGCACCTCAGAGTTGGCGGCAGCGATCAGAACCGCGGCCATGATCAACGCACCGACAATCGCAAAGACAATGACGGTTGCATTGCTCGCCATCATCTCGCGCAATGCGCCACCCCACCGCGACGGTTGAGGCTGTTCAACAGGTGACTCAGGCGACTGTGGTGCCTGTGCCTGTGGCGTTTCGACGCTCACAGCGCGCCTCCTAACGTGTTATCAGACGATTCATCGCCCGTGATCGCGGTTGGATGTGCAAGCGCCTGAGCCTGCGCCTCCTCGTACCTCAGACCAGCCATCATGAGTCCGAGCACGTCACGTGGCGTATCGCCAGGGACAATTCCGATAATGCCGCCCTCATACATAACGGCGATACGGTCTGCGAGGTTGACCACCTCATCAAGCTCAGTGGAAACGATGATGACGGCCGTACCGCGGTCACGCTCCTGCACGATGCGCTTGTGGATGAACTCGATCGAGCCAACGTCTAGGCCACGGGTCGGCTGCGAAGCGATGAACAGGCGCAACGGACGCGACAACTCACGAGCGAGAACTACCTTCTGCTGGTTACCACCGGAAAGCTGCTTGCCCAGAGCCTTCGAGGACTGCGTACGAACGTCGAACTGTTCGATGTACTGCTCGGTCGTCTTCTGGATGTATGCGAGGTCCAAGCTGCCACGCTTTGCATACGGCGGCTTGTCGTGCTGGTCCAGGATCAGGTTCTCTTCGATCGTGAACTCAGCGATCATGCCGTCCTTGGAGCGGTCCTCGGGAACAAACCCGAGACCTGCGTCCAGTACCTGGCGGATTGATCTGCCAAGGAGTTCCTTGTCGTCGAGAACAATCGAGCCATTCGCCTTAGGGTGGGCTCCGAGGATCGTCTCAGTCAACTCAGTCTGGCCGTTACCCTGAACACCCGCGACCGCGAGGATCTCCCCCGACCGTACTTCGAAGTTAACGCGGTCAAGGAGTGGAACGCCCTGATCGGACAGAAGGGTCAGATCGGTGACGGCCAAGCGAACCTCACCGAGTGTGGGCGGGGCCTTCTCGACGCCGAGATTCACTGCCCGTCCAACCATTGCGGACGCAAGTTCGGTTTCGGAGGCCGTTGGATCAGCGGAGCCAACGATCTTTCCGCGACGAATGACCGTGATCTTGTCCGCAACGGCCTTGACCTCACGCAGTTTGTGCGTGATGAAGACGATCGAGGTTCCTGATGCCTTCAACTGACGCATGATCTCAATGAGTTCGTCAGTTTCCTGTGGAGTGAGGACAGCGGTTGGCTCGTCGAGAATCAGAATCCTTGCGTCACGTGAAAGTGCCTTGATGATCTCGACTCGCTGCTGCGCACCGACCGGCAGGTCCTCAATGTATGCGTCAGGGTCAATGTTGAAGCCGAAGCGGTCTGAGATTTCCTTGACTCGCCTGCGAGCTTCCTTAAGATTGATGATTCCGGTCTTACCGGTTGGCTCATAACCAAGAATGACGTTCTCGGCTACGGTAAATACTGGAACGAGCATGAAGTGCTGGTGCACCATACCGATTCCAGCGGCCATAGCATCACCTGGGCCTGCGAAGTTAACCGGCTCGTCATCGAGCAGGATTTCGCCGCCATCTGGGTCATACAGACCATAGATAACGTTCATGAGCGTGGATTTACCAGCTCCGTTTTCACCGAGAAGAGCGTGCACCTGCCCGGGTTCCACAACAAGATCGATCGAGTCGTTTGCAGTGAAGTTTCCAAAGCGTTTTGTGATGCCGCGAAGTTCCAGCTTCATGCTGTAGCGCCTTCCGCGTTCATGTGCTGTTGTAATGGGGTCGGCGGGGACGGGTACCGCCAAGGATGCGTTGCGCTGGTTTGTGCCTGACGGCTGCGAACGACTAAATGGTGGCGCGCAATGAGCCGTGACCCTAACTCAAAGGGATTCAGAGTCACGGCTCACTTGCTTGGGCCTACCGGTTATCAGTTAACCGGGGATGCGCTTGGCGATTCAACCTTGAGGTTACCAGCGATGATCTCGGCGCGGAGGTTCTCAACTTCCTCACGAACCTCAGCCGAAACAGCGTCTTCGAGGTTGTGGTAGGAAGCGATGCCCACGCCACCGTTTTCAAGGGTTCCAACGTATGGCGTTGGGTCCCACGTACCGTCCTTGGCCGAGCGAACCGTGTCGAATACCGACAGGTCCATTGCCTTGAGGACCGAGGTCAGGAGGATGTCCTGGTACTGGGTGTACTTGTCGAATGCGTCGGTGTCAACACCGATAACGTAGACACCCTCGTGCTCGATGGCTGCTGCCATCGCGCCCTCACCAACTGGACCGGCGACTGGCATGATGATGTCTGCACCCTGGGAGATGAACTGCTCGGTGAGTTCCTTACCCTTAGGAATTTCATCGAAGGTCTCGGTCATCGAGCCGGACTGTGCTTCCTTGTCCCAACCAAGAACCTTTACATCGGTGCCCTTGTCCTCGTTGTACTTTGCGACACCGTCAACGAAGCCATCCATGAAGATGGTGACTGATGGGTAAGGCTGTCCACCGAAGGTGGCAACCGTACCGGTCTTGGTGGTGCCGGCTGCAACATAGCCAGCGAGGAATGCGGCCTCGTGGGTGTTGTAGAGAAGTGGCTTAACGTTGTCGAGCGTAATTGGCTCGAAGGTCTCTGGGTCAGACAGTGCGGAGTCGATCAACGCGAAGTGGCTCTCCGGGTTGTTCTGCGCTGCAGTGAGGGTAGCGTCAGCAAGGTTGAAGCCAACGTTGAATACTAGGTCACAGCCCTGCTGAACCATCGAGTCAACGTTCGTGGTGTACTGACCTGCGTCAGTGGACTCTGCGGAAGCAATCTGGATGCCCAGTTCAGACTTTGCGCGCTCAAGGCCCGAGTAGGAGGTCTCGTTGAACGAGTTGTCATCGAATCCACCGAAGTCGGAGACCATGCAGCCGAGGAAGTCGACAGCGGATGCGTCGTCCGTGGTCTGGGTAGCCGATGGGTCATTCGTTGGCGAGGTGGTGTTCTCAGTCTCTGGAGCGTCACCACATGCGGTAAGAACAAGAGCTGCAGCTGTAGTCAGTGCAGCAACGGATGCGAACTTCTTCACGTAAGTTCTCCTGTTTCGATCGGGGAAGGACTCCCCATACCCAAAGAACTTATGAAAGCTCAAGAGCTGGGGATCGAGCATCGACGCTCGGTGCATCGCTTATCTCGAGTTAAGACTCGGGAATCAGTGTTAACAATAGACGTTAAGCCGTTAACGTGCAGCATGCAATAGCCACGTTTCTAGTTCTGTTACCAATCCGAAAGGTTCGTCTCAAGGGCAGATACTGGGCATCCGACCAGTGAGATTGTGGGGCCTGAGTCCCACACTCCGCGGTGGACCTACCTCGCGCCGCCTACCGTCGCGGTGCGCTCCACCCACTGCGCTCCCGCCGTCCGACTCCACTCACCAGGCCCACGCTCCGCGGAGGACCTACCTCGCGCCGCCTACCGTCGCGGTGCGCTCCACCCACTGCGCTCCCGC
>DALZEF010000007.1:78561-137859 GCA_031979385.1 Timonella sp.
CGTCCGACTCCACTCACCAGACCCGCGCTCCGCGGCGGGCCTACCTCGTGCCGTCTACCGTCGCGGTGCGCGCGAGCATGCGGATACCCGCCAAGATTGCCGACTCGTCGACAATCAAGTCACCCCGGTGAATGTCATATGTCGTACCGCCCGGCGTGCGCGTGCCAAGACGCGCGAGCGCGCCCGGCACCCTGGTCAAGTACCATGCGAAGTCCTCACCGCCGAGCGACTGCTCGGTCAACGCAACAGCATTCGCCCCCAGGGCATCACGAGCCGATGCCTCAAGCAGCATGGTGCAGTCCTCATCATTCACCACTGGCGGCACACCGCGCTTATGGTGCATGGACACCTCAACCCCATATGCAGAGGCAATGTGATCAATCGTCTCGTGCAGCACCTCACCGGCACGTTCCCACGCGGTCACATCGAGGCAGCGCAACGTACCCGAGATCACGCCGGATGACGGAATCGCGTTCGGTGCCGAGCCAGCCTGCACGTGGCCCCACGTGAAGTTAACACCCGCACGAGGGTCGAGGCGACGCCCCAAGACCGAGGGGACCTCCGTGATCATGCGACCTATCGCATAGACGACATCGCCGGTCAGATGAGGACGCGATGTGTGTCCACCCGCGGATGTGACGGTCACAGTCACGGTGTCGCACGCCGAGGTAATCGGCCCAATACGGGTTCCAACCGTGCCCACATCAACCTTCGGCTCACAGTGCACCGCATAGATGCGTTCGACCCCATCGAGAACATCCTGGGCAAGCAAATCAAGCGCGCCGCCGGGCTGCACCTCCTCAGCCGGCTGGAAGATCAAACGCACACCGCGGGACAGTTCCCCTCGCCTCGCCATACGCGCAAGGACAAGCCCCAGTCCCAGCACAACGGCGGTGTGCACATCATGGCCGCACGAATGGGAGATCCCATCGTGGATCGACGCGAACGGCAACCCTGTTGTCTCCTGCAGCGGCAACGCGTCGATGTCAGCGCGGAAGGCAAGGAGGCTTTGTCCCGACTGCTCAACGGTCGGCCCGATATCGCAGGTCAATCCCGTGCCGTCGAGGAGTCGTGGCTCAAGCCCCTCCTCGCGCAGGCGTGATGCAATCCGCTGCGTCGTGCGAATCTCAGTTCGCGCGATCTCGGGGTGCGCGTGAATATCGCGACGGAACGCGATGACCTCCTGCTCAAGTGAGCGGGCAAGTTGGTCGATCAGCGGTGCATGTTCAAAACTCACCATTCGAGGTTAACGCTTTTGTGCGTCTACCTCGCGATAATCCCACACGTCGGTCATTGCCCGCCGTGAACTTCCGACCCTCAGCGCCAGCCGATCGGACTCCGTGAGGTCTTTTACGTCCAAGGCGCGCACCCGGGCAGCCGGCTCTCACCCCATCAGATTTTGGATTGGCGACGAGGTGGCCTGGTTCCAGCCCCGCCACCTGTTCAAGGGTGAGGCGGAGAGGAACAGCGCAGAGTCGGAAAGCGAACTGCGACCCGGGCTGGAAGTTGCCGGATCGTCGTCAAGAAAACTAAGCCAGTTCTTCCAGCCCACGGTCACGCAGCTCGGTGACCACGTCCTTCACGTCCTGCGCTCGGGCACGAGTGGTGACCAGCAGGGCATCATCGGTGTCCACGATGACCACATCGTCGAGGCCAAGAATCGTAATCACACGTTCCGTACGAGGCACCACAACAGACCCTGCACTCTGAATCCGCACCACCTTGCCCGGATCACCAAGCACCTTCGAACCCCTGTGATCATCAGCAGGCAGCAGAGCCGCAAGCGAGTTGAAGTCACCCACATCGTCCCAACCAAAACTTGCGGGCACTACGGCGACACCACCAGCGGCAGCGGCGGGCTCGGCAACCGCATGATCGATTGCGATCTTCTCAAGTGACGGCCAGACCCGTTCAAGGACCACGTCACGGTCATCCGTATCCCAGGCAGCAGCGATCTCAAGAATCCCCGCATGCAACTCTGGACGATATTCTTCGAGATGACCAAGCAGGACAGACACACGCGAAATGAACATACCCGCATTCCAGCGGTACTCACCCGTGGCAAGATAACGCTGAGCGGTCACAGAATCGGGCTTCTCCGTGAAACTCACAACCTGACGCACTTCCGGCGCGTCCTCGAAGCCAAGCGAAGGGCCCCAGTGAATGTAGCCGAACGCCGTGGACGGACGGCTCGCTGCAATGCCAATTGTGGCCACGTAACCTTCACGGGCAGCCACAATGCCCGAACGGACCGCGTGTTCGAACGATGGCTGGTCCGTGATCACGTGGTCGGCCGCAAACGACCCCATAATGACGTCGCCATGACGGTTGCGCAGCACAGCGGCGACCAGACCGATGGCCGCCATGGAATCACGCGGTGAGGGTTCTGTCAGGATGTTGCCCTCTGAGACCTCTGGCAGTTGCCGAGCAACAGCCGCCGCATGCCTGTTACCAGTAATGACCAGTACATTCTCGCCTCCCGAGATCTTGGCCAGGCGATCAACGGTCGACTGCAGGAGGGTACGGCCACTGCCTGTCAGGTCATGCAGGAATTTCGGGGCGCCGGTTCTCGAGAGTGGCCATAGCCTCGTGCCACTGCCGCCAGCAGGAATCACCGCATAGAACTCATCGGTTGCTTTAACAGTGTGTGCCATTGTGTTCAGTGCCTTTTCCCGTGTTTGCGATGTCCGGTGGTTGCCGGAACGCTGGGTGTCCCTGCCTTCGGCAAACTCTCCGACCAAGTTTACTCTGCGTTTACCCTGCGTCCCCATCTGAACCGATCCACGCGCCATGCTGCCCGCAATAAGCAGAGCGTGATCGAATTCACCGAATTTCGCAACGCATTCGTAGCGTAAAGAGCGTCCAAAAAATGAGATTCCGTCTCACGAATTTCTTTTAGCCACCCCTGTAGCATCGCCGCAAAGCCCGCGATTGGGCCGATAATCCTGCACGAACACAGCGAAATCGCAGGCTTTCGGGACGAAAGTCCCCGGCTGGAACATCCCCCCCGAAGGGCGCAAGAATTTGTGGGAATTCTCACAATCGAGAGGCTAGGTCGAGTTTTTACATCCCTCGATTCACTTGTCCCCCACAAAATTCACTACAGTTAATGCAAAAGGTGGATATGGACAGTGCCGTCCTCCTTTCCATGATGTGCCTCGCACTATGGAAACACCGGCACATCCACCCACCCTGTCCTCATCACTCGCACACAGGAGGCGCCACAGTGCCAAGCGCACCTGCAGGAACGCTCTACCGCGGCCGCGAAGGCATGTGGTCTTGGGTTGCGCACCGCGTAACCGGAGTTCTGCTGTTCCTCTTCCTTCTCGTCCATGTCCTCGACACCGCCCTCGTGCGGGTCTCCCCCGAGGCCTACAACGCTGTGATCGGCGCGTACAAGACGCCGATCCTCGGACTCGGTGAGGCCGGACTCGTTCTCGCAGTCGCCTTCCACGCGTTCAACGGCCTGCGCTTGATCCTCGTTGACTTCTGGTCCAAAGGCCCGAAGTACCAGCGCGTCATGCTCTGGGTCGTCGTCGGACTCGTTGCCGTCACCGCCGCTGGCTTCCTGCCACGTCACCTGAGCAACATCTTCGGAGGGGGTCACTGATGAGCAACTCAGCTATCGCTTCCCCCCGCGACAAGTACAAGCGCACAACCCTGACCCGCGGAAACTTCGAGTTGTGGGGCTGGCTGTTCATGCGCGTCTCAGGCGTTATCCTCGTAGTGCTCATCTTCGGACACCTGTTCGTGAACCTCATGGTGGACGGCGGAATCAACCGTATTGACTTCGCATTCGTCGGTGGAAAGCTCTCCAGCCCGTTCTGGCAGACCTGGGATCTGCTGATGCTCTGGCTCGCGATGATTCACGGCACCAACGGAGTTCGCACGGTCATCAATGACTACGCAGAGAGGCACGCGACCCGTGTTGTGCTGAAGTCCCTGCTCGCAATCGGCTTCACCATCACGGTCGTTCTCGGCACACTCGTCATTTTCACGTTTGACCCGTGCCCGGCCAACTCCCCCGTTGAACTACTGCCATCCATCTGCGAAGCACGCTAGCGCCCACTTTTCACACATAGGAGGCATCACACCAGATGCAAACTCACCAGTATGACGTCGTGATCGTCGGCGCAGGTGGCGCCGGAATGCGTGCCGCACTTGAAGCATCATCCGAGGTACGCACGGCCGTCATTTCCAAGCTTTACCCAACCCGTTCCCACACCGGTGCAGCACAGGGCGGAATGTGCGCGGCACTCGCAAACGTCGAGGAAGACAACTGGGAATGGCACACCTTTGACACCGTCAAGGGCGGCGACTACCTCGTTGACCAGGACGCCGCCGAGATCATGGCCAAGGAAGCCATCGACGCGGTACTCGACCTCGAGCGCATGGGCCTACCGTTCAACCGCACCCCCGAAGGACGCATCGACCAGCGTCGCTTCGGTGGCCACACCCGCAACCACGGTGAGGCTGCCGTGCGCCGCGCCTGTTATGCGGCAGACCGCACCGGCCACATGATCCTGCAGACCCTCTACCAAAACTGCGTCAAGCAGAACGTGGAGTTCTTCAACGAGTTCTACGTACTCGACCTCATCGTGGATCACGACCTCTCCGCTGGACAGGTACCCAATGGTGAAGAGGTCAACGCAACCGGTGTTGTCGCGTACGACCTTGCCACAGGTGAGATCCACGTCTTCCAGGCAAAGTCCATCATCTTCGCAACCGGTGGTGCCGGAAAGATCTTCAAGACCACCTCCAACGCCCACACCCTCACCGGTGACGGCATGGCGCTGGCACTGCGTCGCGGTCTCCCTCTCGAGGACATGGAGTTCTTCCAGTTCCACCCAACAGGCCTTGCAGGCTTGGGAATCCTGCTCTCGGAAGCAGCCCGTGGTGAGGGTGGAATCCTGCGTAACGGCAACGGTGAACGCTTCATGGAACGCTATGCACCAACCATCAAGGACCTTGCGCCACGTGACATCGTGGCGCGTTCCATGGCGAACGAGGTGCGCGAAGGCCGCGGTGCAGGACCCAACAAGGACTACGTCCTACTCGACCTGACCCACCTTGAGCCGGCACACATTGATGCCAAGCTCCCAGACATCACCGAGTTCGCGCGCACCTACCTCGGTATCGAGCCATACACCGAGCCCGTTCCTGTGTACCCAACCGCGCACTACGCCATGGGTGGTATCCCCACGAACGTCGAGGCAGAGGTTCTGCGCAACTCCGACGACGTGGTCAAGGGCCTGTACGCTGCCGGTGAGGTCGCCTGCGTTTCCGTGCATGGATCAAACCGTCTAGGTACCAACTCCCTGCTAGACATCAACGTCTTTGGCAAGCGAGCCGGACGTAGGGCAGCCGCCTACGCCAAGACCGCCAAGTTCATTGATCTACCTGAAAACTCGGCGGCACGCGTGGTCGCACAGTTGGAAGAGATTCGCACCCGCCCAGACGGTGAGCGAGTCTCCGATGTCCGCAAGGCACTTCAGGAGACCATGGACGCAAACGCCCAGGTGTTCCGCACCGACGAATCCCTCAAGCAGGCCCTCGCGGACATCCGTGTCCTCCAGGAACGCTATTCACGGGTTTCGGTCCAGGACAAAGGAAAGATGTTCAACACCGACCTGCTCGAAGCCCTCGAACTCGGCTTCCTGCTGGATATCGCTGAGGTCACGGTTATCGCCGCGCTCAACCGTAAGGAATCCCGTGGAGGCCACTTCCGCGAGGACTACCCAGATCGCGATGACGCCAACTTCATGCAGCACACGATGATCTACCGTCGCCCACTCGACTTTGAAGTAGACACGGTAACTGACGATGCGCCGCTCACCCCCAAGAGTGCCTTTACGCGCTCTGATCGATTTGATGACTACCAGGTTGTGCTCGGTTCAAAGCCGGTTACGCAGACCCGGTACGAACCGATGGAACGGAAGTACTGATGACCGCGACACTCGACAAATCCGCTCAGGGCAGTGCCGGAGAAATCCCATCGTTTGAGGTGACCCTCAAGGTCCGCCGCTACCTGCCAGAGTCCGAGCACGGTGATGAGGCCTACTGGGACGAATACAAGCTCACCATGTACGGCACTGACCGTGTCCTTGACGCACTGCACAAGATCAAGTGGGATCACGATGGATCGCTCACGTTCCGTCGCTCGTGTGCGCACGGAATCTGCGGTTCTGACGCGATGCGCATCAACGGACGCAACCGCCTTGCCTGCAAGACGCTGCTTAAGGACTTGAACCCCTCCAAGCCGATCACGGTTGAGCCCATCAAGGGCCTCCCAGTGGTCAAAGACTTGGTCGTGGACATGGAGCCGTTCTTCGCGTCCTACCGCGAGATCATGCCGTTCCTGATCACGAGTGGCAACCAGCCCTCCAAGGAACGTATCCAGTCTGCCGAGCAGCGTGAACGTTTCGATGACACAACCAAGTGCATCCTGTGTGCGGCCTGCACCTCGTCGTGCCCCGTGTTCTGGACTGATGGCCAGTATTTCGGTCCGGCTGCGATTGTCAACGCACACCGGTTCATCTTCGACTCACGTGATGAGGGCGCCGCCCAGCGTCTGGAGATCCTCAACGACAAGGAAGGTGTCTGGCGCTGCCGCACCACCTTCAACTGCTCGGAGGCCTGCCCCCGAGGAATTGAGGTCACAAAGGCGATCCAAGAGGTCAAGCAGGCGATCATTCGCCGGGCCTTCTAACCCCCCACCACGCTAAGGGGGCGGTTTCCCAGTTCATGACGAACGGGGAAACCGCCCCCTTCGCTTTGAGATTTCCGGCCGAGTACTCTCCACGATCTGGCTGGAGTCGCGGTGGGCGCTTGGGTTGATTGAACATGTGGAAAGTTGGACGCGCCGGTAGTTGAATGTGCAGGAAGTTACTGCACAGTGTAGGCCTGCGGTCCTCACAGTGAAGTAACTTTCTACACGTTCGACCGGAACTGGGGCAGCGCGGCTCGGTCCGTGAGTGCAGGTGGGTATGTCCTCCGGCCAGAGGAAGGTATGGGGCAGTTGGTCAGGTTCTGGAGCGGGTGAACAGCAAACCAGCCACAAAGCCCGCAACAGCCGCTATGAGCGCCGGTCTACGGCTCTTAGGGGCAGCAGCGGCCGGTTCTAGGACCCCGTCGGCACTCTGCGCAGTCACGTCGTCAGCCTCAGGATCATGCGTGACCCCGCTGAGGTCCCGCTCAATCTTCTCGAGTTGTTCCAGCGGTACGTTCGCCGTCAACGCGGCAGCCGTCAACAGAATACGTGAACACATGTACAACCACACCAATATGGTCACCAGAACGGCACCGGTGGCGAACAGTGGGTTGTTCGTGGCTGAGCCCACGACAACGCTCGTACCAAGATAGCGAATCACAGCGAATCCAACAGCACTGATCACAGCACCGGTCAGGAGATCACGCCTCGGTGGCTTAACCCCGGCAAGCAGTCGCACAATGAGGACGAACACCGCGGCATCAAACAGTAGTGTCACCAGGTGAGAACCCAGGTTCAACGCAACGGAGGTAACGGCACCCAGTGGGCGCGAATCGTCGAAAATCCTACCCACCGAGTTGGCGAAAACGCCCGCCACCGATGACAGCAGAATCCCGACAGCCACACACACAAAGGCCGCCAGGCTACGCAACTTGGCACCGATGGCTGTGGCTCCCTTGGGCGGCAGGGAGAACATTGCCCGCACAGACGCGCGGACGGCGTCCATACAGGTGACGACTGCCCAAAGCAGTACGCCAAACGCGATGATCGAGGTGAGGTTGAGTCCTGTGGATACCACCAGATCGTCCATACTCAGGATGCCCCTGTGATCGCTGTCTGCAATAAGCCCCGGCACGGCATTGTTGATCGCCTCAACGACAGAATCACGTAACTCAACGTTGTTCCCAAGGACCCGCACAAACACCGTAAAGCCTATGGTTAACGCGGCAAACAAGGAGAAGAGTGCCTTATAGGTGATCCCGCCAGACAACAGGGCGCCATTTGCGAGGGTGTATTGCTTCAGCGCACGAGCCAGCCGGGAGTTCTTCCATCGCGCCAATAGATCCTGTGCGATGTCTTTGGTCTGGGAAATCCAAGGTGATGGCATCTCACCAGTCTATGAGAGGAAGCTTGATCACGCGTGCGCGCATGCAGCGCTAACAGGCACAATCACCCGCGCGGTTACTCCGCAGCCGATATCGCGAGTGGCTCCCCACCGCCGAGTGGGTAGCTCACGATTGGCCGCCACACATTGTCAGCGCCGTGCTCATACAGATGGATGTGACTCACCTCGAAACTCGCCTCGTAAAAGGCCATCCGATTGAACGCCGCATCTAGCGCCTCATCGTCAAGCTCGTGTGCGATCGTGACATGCGGGTGGTAGTTGAAACGTGTTTCGTGTGCGAGCGGTCCGGTTCGCATGAGGGATTCGAGTTGCTCGCACTGAGCGATTCCATCCACCACCTGAATGAACACCACCGGTGAGACCGGGCGAAACGTGGCACTCCCCCGCAAATGCACCGTGAACGGCTCAACCTGCGCGCATGCGTACTGGATGTGCTCACCGATCTCATCCAACTCGTCAGGGTCGATATCGGTTGGACCGATCACCGTGATGTGCGGTGGAATCGCGTCAGCCATGGGGTCCCCAAAACTGCGGCGCGCATTTTGTAGTTCGCTGCCCATAGGCTCGGGAATTTCGATGGAGATGCCGATCCGTTTCCCGGATCCCATCCGCTCGGACTGGATCACGTGTTACGCCTCTGCGCTCGGCTGCAGCAGCCCAACCTTGGAGTAAACACGGCTAACGGTCTCCTGCGCGACGTCGCGGGCCTTTGCCGCGCCAACGGCGAGGATCTTGTCAAGCTGTGCCGGGTCGTCGAGGTAGACATTCACTTTCGACTGGAAATCGGTCAGGAAGTTCTCCATGATCTCCGCAAGGTCCACCTTAAGGTGTCCGTACTGCTTACCCGCGTACTCGGCTTCAAGCTGCTCGATGCTTTTGCCGCTGAACACCGAGTAGATGCTGAGCAGATTGGACACGCCGGGCTTCTCGGCAGCGTCGTAACGGATCTCCGTACCCGCATCCGTCACGGCGGACTTGATCTTCTTGGCGGCCTTCTTTGGGTCTTCAAGCAGCCACAGGGTGCCTTTTCCGGTCTCCGACTTGCTCATCTTGGCGGTCGGGTTCTGGAGGTCGTAGATCTTTGCAATCGACTTCACAATGTGTGCCTCTGGCACGACGAAGGTGTCGTCTCCGAACCGGGCATTGGCGCGCTCGGCGAGGTTTCGCGTCAGTTCGAGATGTTGGCGCTGGTCTTCACCAACCGGTACGAGAGCGGCGTCATACAGCAGGATGTCAGCGGCCATGAGAACCGGGTACGTGAACAACCCAACGGTTGTGCCAGACTCGCCCTGCTTCGCGGATTTGTCCTTGAACTGGGTCATGCGACCGGCTTCGCCAAAGCCCGTCTGGCAGGACAAAATCCATGCCAGTTCCGCGTGTTGGGACACATGTGACTGCACGAACAGCGTTGAACGCTCTGGGTCCACGCCTCCAGCAAGGTATTGTGCGAGCGTACGCCGCGTACGGTCACGGAGTTTATCTGGGTCTGGATTCACGGTGAGGGCGTGAAGGTCCGCCATCATGTAAAAGGTGTCGTATGAGTCCTGAAGCTTCACCCACTGTGTCAATGCGCCAATGTAGTTTCCGAGAGTCAGGGAATCATTAGAAGGCTGCATACCCGAGAGAATCCTCGGACGGAGGGTTTCAGTAGTCATAACTCCCATTCTTACAGGCTCGGGCTCGAATCTCGAATTTGTGGCCCCCATTTCGGGACGCCCTCGCACAGGCCCGCCTCGGGTGTGGATCGGACCTAGGTCGCCTCTGGATCGAATGGCGCCGGAGAGCCCTGTGGAAGGGCAGTATAGGTGTCGAAGCCAGGAGTCTGGGGACGTGGTGCTGCAGTTGCGGCGCCTGCGGTGGACACTCCGGCCGCTCCTACGGCGGCTGCATTGCGCTGCGGATCGAGGATCGTGTCCTCGAGCAGTGCTTCGCGCACGATCTTGCGTGGGTCGTACTGGCGTGGATCGAGTTTCTGCCAGTCGACATCGGAGAACTCGGGGCCGAGTTCCTCGTCTACCTTTGCCTTTGCGTCGGCCATAAACCGGCGAGCGCCCTTGATGAACTCGGTGATCTGTTGGACGTATCCGGGCAGCCTCTCAGGCCCCACCACGAAGATCGTGATGAGGATGATGAAGAATATCTCTTCTCCGCCTAGCCCAAAAATGACGTTCTCTCCTTGTCTTGAACCGCCCTGGCACTGATTTTCCCGCCTCCCGAACGTCCTGATGTTCGGGCTCGCACACAGGCGATCAGTCTCTTGTCATTCACCGACTCGAGATCCCAGCACAACTGTGACTTCTCGTTCTCCGTCTTGACCATCGCGAAGGGTGAGTACGACTTCCTCGCCGGGTGCCTTCGCTCGGATCGCAACGATGAGTTCGTCTGATTGTGCTACCGGTCGGCCATCAATTGCAAGGATAACGTCTCCCGCAACGATTCCCGCTTGATCCGCAGGGCCACCGGGGGTAACCGGTTCCTCTCCCTGAACCGATTCGGAGACAACGGTGACGCCCTCCCCCTGGTTACGGGAGTCAAGGAGAACCCCGATGACAGGAACGGTTGCTTGACCCGTGTTGATGATCTCCTGAGAGGTACGTGCCGCCTGGTTGGAGGAGATGGCGAAGCCAAGCCCGATGTTCCCGGTGGTGTTTCCCATGATCTGTGTGGGAGTCTGCGCGATTGCGGAGTTGATGCCGATGACCTCTCCAGCGGTGTTGACCAGAGGCCCGCCGGAGTTTCCGGGGTTGATGGCGGCATCAGTTTGGATTGCGTTGATATATGAGGTGTTGTTGAGGTCCCCTGCGGAAACGGGCCGGTTCAGCGCCGAGACGATTCCGGTGGTGACGGTTCCCTCAAGCCCGAGCGGTGCACCGATGGCGATAACCGGGTCTCCCACCACTGCCGAGTCTGAATCGCCGAGCGTCAGCGGTTCCAGACCTGCGCGGTCAACCTTGATGACGGCTATGTCATAGTCGATGGTACTACCCACTACAGTTGCGGTTTCCTCCTGCCCGTCAGAAAAGGTCACCACAATCGAGTCTTGGGCGCTGCCGCCTTGGATGACGTGCTGATTGGTCAGGATGTACCCATCTTCAGAGATGACGAAGCCAGATCCGGTTGCATATCCATCACCCTCAATGACCTCGATGAACACGACCGATGGAAGGACTTTCGCGGCGATGTCTGCCACCGATCCGTCTGCCAGTTGTCGCGCTTCGGGTTGCGCCCCCGGTGCCACCTGATTGATCGTCGCACCACCCCCGTTAGCCACGTTTTGGCTGTTCGCAGCACTGCGCCCTGCGATGTTTCCGGCTATCGCCCCGGCGATCACCGCGACGACGAGCAGTCCTGCAACGGTTCCCATGCCCACACGTGCACGCGCACGAGGCTGATTGCCGACGCGCTGGCCTGCCTGGTAGTTTGACTCGCCGTAGGTGTTGGCTGCGTGCAGAGCACCCCCGTTCGGGGTATAGCCCTGTGGGATGCCGTGTGGTGGAACGCTACCGGCACTTGGGGTGCCACCGCTGTGTGGTGGATACTGCGGTGCAGGCGGCTGATGCCGGGAGTAGCTGGGGGTCACCGAAGGCGGGGCGAACGGGTTGACTGCTTGTGGTTGCTGCGGGTCTGGCCCACCAGAATATGGGGCGGGGACTGGCGGCTGGGGCACGTTCAATCCCGAAGGTACCTGCGGCTTGGCTGCGGCGGGTATGCTCTCGACCGTTGGCTGCTGCGTCGGCTGCCCGTGCTCGGTATCGGGCACCGGCTCGGTGTCCGGCACGGGAGTGTTGTCCGACGTGGGTTGGTTACTCACTGACCACTCCTGCTAGTACTGAAAAGCCTCGCGCGAATCTGGTGGTGAGCCCTTCATCGTGCTGCTCTGCTGCGAACGTGTGCGCGAACTGCATCAGGTCTTCGGATTCGATGTCCGTGATCAGTTCGATGACCGCTTCTTCACTTTGCCACACCAAGTGGGTTGGAGCATCACCTAGTACATAGATTGGACCACGTTCATGGTCGATCACGGAGGCTGAGTCAACGGTGGAGCCGTCGAGCACACCCTTGTGCTCGACAACGAGCACCTCACCGGTTGGGGCCGCTATGACGATCTCGAGTTCGGTCGGCCTAGTTGCCAGGAATCCGACCTCCTTGATCGTCATGCCCTCGGGCAGTTCCTTGGGAGCGGCCCATCCGTTCTGATCAAGCCAGGTGATGAACTTACCGTGGTCAACTCCCTGGCGGGTTCCGTCGGGTTGGGTTCGCGCCACGTCGTACAGCGGCGAGAACGCACTACTCCCCCGCAGCACGTCCAGACGTTCTACAAGCGTCTCGTAGTCGGACTGCGGGGCGATCAGCGGCCGCGCTCCAAGGATGAATGCGGCAGCGCAGGCACCACCAAGCGCGAAGACGGAACCGTAGGTCGC
Organism: Timonella sp.; assembly: GCA_031979385.1. Classification (GTDB taxonomy): domain Bacteria; phylum Actinomycetota; class Actinomycetes; order Actinomycetales; family Cellulomonadaceae; genus Timonella. The sequence goes on from DALZEF010000007.1 coordinate 91,097, forward strand.
CCACTTGCGCAGACTCTGCTTCCCCGAGAGCTTGCCACAGTAGGCTCCGCCTGGAATCGGTTCACGGGTGATGAAGGGATTATCGTGCGAAACCGGGACTGTTCGCGGTGGGTCGCAGTCCTGGGCTAAACTCAGCAGCCCAGACATGAAATCATCACGTAGGGCAGGCATCTCATGTGCCTTGTTCAATATCGCTCGGGCAGCACGCGTGTCCTGAACCTCCTGGGCGCAGCGCGGGCAGCATACAAGGTGGGCAAGTGCCCTCTCCCTTAGTGCCGGTTCAAGCTGGTCGTCGACGAGCGCACTGACGAGCGGTCCAAGGTGCGCGCTCATCTGGTTTCCTGTGCGGTTGCGTCACCGGCCCCCGTGAGATCCAGAGATTGATCTCGTGGCCCTGTGAATCGAGCAGGGTCCCGGTGTGCGAGAGATTTACGCAGTTGCGCGCGAGCACGGTGAATACGCGAGCGCACGGTTCCAAGTTTGATGCCAAGAGTCGTGGCGATTTCCTCGTAGGACAGTCCCTCGATGTCGCACAGGACAACGGCAACGCGGTACTCGGGCGCGAGTTTCTGAAGAGCCTCTTGGATGTCGTAGTCGAGGTTGTGGTGTTCGAAACTACGCTCCGGCGAGGCAAACTCGTTACGCTCCGCGTAGGTTTGTGCCTCTTCACCCATGTGGTCCATGCGAATCCGCTTCTTGCGGCGCACCTGGTCGAGGAAGACGTTGGTGGTGATACGGTGCAGCCACCCCTCAAACGATCCAGGCTGATAGTTGTGCAGCGATCGGAACACCCGCACGAATACTTCTTGAGTCAGGTCTTCAGCATCGTGTTGATTGCCCGTGAGCCGGTATGCGAGCCGATAGACTCGAGCCGAGTGCTCAAGGACGATTTGCTCCCAAGTGGGCGTGTAAGAAACCGATTCGTGGTCAGTCGCGGACTCAAATGCGTGTGCGTGCGTTTCGGCAGGCACTACCGAAGCGGTGGGGGTGGCATCGAGACTCATGCGGTGACCAACTTTCTGCCGCAGTTCGGATACGGCGTGGGACAAAATTATGTCAGGTCAAACTGAGAGTTTCCTTAGTTTCCCTTGAGCCGCTCCGCGTCCACTCTCATACGAGAGTGTAAGTACCCGAACCACCTGCTCGTCGCCAATCCACAGCGGTGAGGAGAAGGGCACCGATTGACGACGATCCAGCCACCTACCAGCCCCGGCTCACGTGAGGGGATTGCCGCCCGCACCTACACCCAGCGACAAGGCTAGACTTGAGACACTAACCAATATTTGGAGGAAATGTGTCGGAAAAGGCGCAGAACTGGACATACACCGAGCAATTCGCGCTCGAGAGCGAGGTGATCGTCCGTGCCCGCGAACGCGGTGCACACCTCGGTTGCCCAAGCATCTCGCCTGGAACCGGCGCGACACTACGACTACTCGCGCACGCAACCCAAGCGAAAGCGGTCGTTGAGATCGGTACTGGAACGGGCGTCGCAGCACTCTGGCTCCTTGAGGGTATGGCTCCTGACGGGGTGCTGACCACAATAGACTCCGAGATCGAGTTCCATCGGGCAGCCAAGGAGGCGTTCATTGAGGCAGGCATCAAGCCCACCCGTACCCGAACGATCTCCGGCAAGTCCCATGAGGTTCTGCCACGACTCGCAGATGCCGCCTACGACATCATCTTCGTGGGAACCGACACATCGCACTACGCCAACTACGTGACCCAAGCCGAGCGGCTATTGCGCCCGGGCGGAACGCTCGTGCTCGATAATGCCCTGTGGTACGGCAAGGTAGCCGACCCGGCCAACCGCGAGGAAACACCGGCGCTGCTGCGCGGGGTGGCCAGAGAACTCCACGAATCACCGAACTGGCACGTTGCGCTGCTGCCCACCGGCAACGGACTGCTGTGTGCGACCAGGACGGTCCCCGCGAGATAGCAACAACATAAGTGTGGGCCACCCCGAAGATTCGGGGTGGCCCACACTGTCGTCATTACAGCGATTTGAGGTAGCGCAGCAGCAGACGCACGCTGTAGCCCGTCGGCCCTTTGTTCAACTCGTGACGAGCCCTCTCACGGTGGGACGGGCCCGCGATGTCGAGATGCGCCCACGGTACGCCCTGGGTGAACCTCTCGAGGAACAGCGCCGCAACAATCGATCCTGCCCCGACGGGGGCCTCGGGGATATTACGGATATCTGCGATCTGTGAGTCCAAGGCACCCTCGTACTCGCGTACGAGTGGCATGTGCCACAGCGGCTCACCAGCCTCAGCACCACTTGTCTCAAGCGCCTTCTGAAGCGCTTCGTCATTCGCGTAGAGTGCCCCATGGCTATAACCAAGCGACATGGCCGCTGCTCCGGTCAGCGTAGCGATGTCGATGATGGAATCGACATGCAGTTCCTGCACCGCATACGCGATGGCATCGGCCATGACCACACGCCCTTCGGCATCGGTGTTCGCAATCTCAACGGTCGTTCCACCGTACACGGAGATCACATCGGCCGGGCGAGTGGAGTTCGCACCGAAATGATTCTCAGCCAGAGGAAGCAGCGCGGTCACACGGTGGGGCACCTTGGCCTGAGCCGCCCCAAGTACAGCAGCGAAGGCATCGGCGGCACCCGACATGTCTGTCTTCATCGTGATCATTGTCTCGCGAGGCCGCTTGATGGAGATGCCGCCCGTGTCGAAGGTAATGCCCTTACCGACCAGCGCCACGTGCCTGGTTTTCTCGCCCACCTCCTCAGGGGTGTAGGAGACGACAACGAACTCCGGTGGGTTCGCTGAACCCTGTCCCACGGCAACGGTGCCGCCAAAGCCTGCTCCGAGCAGTTCCTTGCCGCGGAACCGTTTCACGGACAGGCCTGCTCCCTTGCCAAGCTGTTGAAACCGCTGAGCTAGCCATTCGGGGGTCTTGATGTTCGATGGAACAGTGCCAAGATCACGTGCAAGCCATGTAAGCGCTGACGCATGCCGAGCCTCGTCGATGACCTCCTGTGAGTTGTCACCGAGCAGAATCAGGGTGCTTGGCTCCTTATCAGTCGGCTTCTCACGGAGTTTCCAACCCGGGTAGGCGCCAAGGCAGTAGCCCTCGACAAAATGCGAGGTACCGCGGTCACCGCTGATCGCAGCGACCGTGGTCACTACGGTTCCCATGCCCCGGGTGCTCTGCGCGATCGCGGCTCCAGCGGAACGCAGTTCCGCATCCGTGCCACGCCCAACGCCCACGAGCACGATCCGCAGTGGCAGGCCCTCCCAGGGCAGAACAGCACCCGACCCGCCATGCGTGATAGGCAGGTCAATCACGTGAGTCGTACCTGCTTCTGCCTTGAAACGTGCCCTTGCGGCCAATTCCGCCAGATCAATCCGGTAGCGCAGCGAGGCATGCACGGTGCCGGCGCGAGGTTGCAGTTCATCATCGCCCTCGATCGGAGAGCCGACACCCACTGCAATCGCATCAATGCGCTGCTCACTCAGAAAATCGCAGGTCTCAAGGGTGCCCGTTTCAACCTTCACAACGGGAAGGTCATCGAGCGAGCTGAGCTTAGTGGGCGCTAATGTCACGTGCTAATCCGATACTGCTTGGAGGACTCTACTGAGTTCCTGAACTTCTTCTTGCTTTAACGACAACACTAGCCGCCCTCCCCCGTCCAAGGGGACACGCAGGATGATGTCTCTTCCCTCTCGAGTCGCCTCGATCGGTCCATCTCCAGTTCTGGGCTTCATCGCTGCCATAGGACACTCCATTGGTTGAAACGTGAGGGCACGCACGCGCACACGCGCCACCAACCAATTTTACGCAAATTTGACCAAGAAACCAGAGTTTGATGGCTAGGCTTCGACCGGTTCCTCACCCTCGGCGGCAGATACGTAACCGCTGCGCATCGCATCCGCACGATCAGCCACGATCTGAACGGCCTCCTCGGGTGTGTCGACAACATGGAACAGATCCACGTCCGACGGGTTAATCATTCCGCGCTCCGCAACCGCACCCTTGAGCCAGTCCACCAGCCCGCCCCAGTAATCCCTGCCCACCAGTGCGATGGGGAACTCGGTGACCTTGTGGGTCTGTACGAGGGTAAGCGCCTCAAACAGTTCGTCAAACGTGCCGAAACCACCCGGCAGCACCACGAAACCAGATGCATACTTCACAAACATGGTCTTACGGGCGAAGAAGTACCGGAAGTTCACGCCAAGGTCGACGTACTGGTTCATACCCTGTTCAAACGGCAGTTCGATGCCAAGGCCAACGGAGATACCGCCTGCCTCGTGAGCGCCCTTGTTCGCGGCCTCCATGACGCCTGGTCCACCACCGGTGATAACCGCATACCCACGCTCCACAATCAACTGTGCGGCGCGCTCCGCGATCGCGTAGTCCGGGTGATCTGGCTTGGTTCGCGCAGATCCAAAGATCGAGATCGCTGGCCCCAGTTCCGCGAGCGCCCCGAATCCCTCCACGAACTCGCTTTGGATGCGCATGACGCGCCACGGGTCGTCGTGGACCCAGTCCGAGGATTGCGCTGGGCTGAGCAGCCTTTGATCTGAAGTCTGCGCTGGGATCTGGGTGCCGCGTAGAACCACGGGCCCCTTGCGGTAGGTTTTGCGGGAGTCTTTGCTGTTCATGCTTCTACCCTATGGCCCTGATCCGCTGCCGACGGGATTCTTTGCCTGCGAGTTGGCTATTTCAGCCAAGATTTCAGGACCTCGTAACACGTTTGGATCTGATCGGTTGGGCAGTGTTCATCGTCGCGATGTGCGTAGATTGCATTGCCGGGTCCAAAGTTCACCGCGGGCAGTCCAAGCTCTGCAAAGCGGGCCACATCGGTCCACCCGTACTTTGGTGCGGGCTGCGTGCCTGAGCGTTCGAGCACGACACGAGCGAAGTCCTGGGCGCGCGGCGAGTCGAGGCCAGGACGCGCCCCGGGGGCGATGTCATCGACCTCGACATTGAACCCGGCGAACAACTCTCGTACGTGTGCGAGTGCCTCGTCCGGGGTGTGCGATGGGGCGAATCGGTAGTTGACCTTGACCTCACAGTGATCTGGAATGACGTTTCCAGCGATACCACCCATGATGGACACGGCATTCATGGATTCTCGGTAGTCGAGTCCGTCCACGGTCACCGTTTGGGGTTCGTAGGCGGCCAGGCGCGCGAGTATCGGGGCAGCGGCATGGATCGCGTTCTCTCCCATCCAGGCACGCGCCGAGTGCGCGGCGATGCCCTTAGTGGTGACGATGACCCGCAGGGTTCCGTTGCAGCCACCTTCGATGCCTGCCGACGATGGCTCGCACAGGATCGCAAAGTCGCCTTCCAGCAGGTCTGGTTGGGTACGTGCGATGATGCCGAGGCCATTGAGCTCGGAATCCACTTCTTCGTTTTCGTAGAAGCACCAGGTCACATCCTGGTTTGGACAGTTCAGTTCGGCGGCGAGCACCAGTTGCACCGCCGCGCCGCCCTTCATATCCACCGTGCCACGGCCCCATAGGCATTCCTTGCCGTCCTTGACGATCCGCTGCACGGGGAGATTCTGTGCAATGGGGACGGTGTCGAGGTGACCTGCGATGACGACTCGGGATTCGCGGCCGAGGTTGGTTCGTGCGACTACATTGTTGCCCAAGCGGGTGACCTCAAGATGCGAGTAGGCCCGTAGTGCGGTTTCGACCGCATCCGCGATGCGCTTCTCATCGCCTGACACCGATTCGATGTTGCACAACGCCTCGGTGAGATCGACGGGTCCCACTGTGAGATCAAGTGCTACTGAGGGTTCTGATGGCGTGGACGAGGGGTTGGCGCTAGACATGCTAGCCACTATAGCGACCCAGCTGGTGCCCTTGCGAAAAGTTGGGAGGCAAGCCTACATACGTGTTGTGCTGTGAGCTCTCACGTTAACAGCAGGTTCCATGTCTGTAACCTGTGTGTAAAAAACACCCCCGCCCGTGGTCGATTCTGTTTCAACGCAAACCACGGCAAAATCGCGCATCTAGGGTAGAAACATGAACGACTCAACTCGCTCCGCATGGGGCTACGGCATCGCAACCCTGACAGAAGACGGAACCACGCTCGACGCCTGGTACCCACGTCCGCGACTTGGATCCAACACCATCGGTTCGCTCCCTGACTCCGCGCTTCTCGCGCTCGAGGGATCAGACGATGCCCGCGGTGTGCGGCGAGTCGTCGTACTGCGCGAGATCGACATGGATGTTGCGCCTCTCGACGCGGCAGACGCCTACCTGAGACTACATCTACTCTCCCACCGCCTGGTTCGGCCACACGGTCTGAACCTTGACGGCGTGTTCGGGCTTCTCAGCAATGTCGTATGGACAAACCACGGCCCATGTTCACCGGACTCGTTCGAGGCGACTCGTGCGGCGCTCATGGTTCGCGGCCCTGTCACGGTGTACGGCGTGGACAAGTTCCCGCGAATGGTCGACTACGTTGTGCCAAGCGGCGTGCGGATCGCCGACGCTGATCGCGTGCGATTGGGAGCCCACCTTGCCGAGGGCACCACCGTCATGCACGAGGGCTTCTGCAATTTCAATGCGGGAACGCTCGGGGTCTCGATGGTGGAGGGTCGCATCTCCGCGGGAGTAGTCATCGGTGATGGCTCCGACATCGGTGGCGGCGCATCGATCATGGGGACACTCTCAGGTGGTGGCAAGCAGGTCATCTCCGTGGGCAAGCGATCCCTCTTGGGGGCAAACGCTGGAATCGGCATCTCACTTGGCGATGACTGCGTTGTTGAGGCGGGCCTGTATCTCACAGCCGGTGCCAAGGTGATTCTCGCGGGTCAGACCGATGAGGCTGGAAAACCGCTCACGGTAAAGGCGCACGAACTCTCCGGTAGGGACAACCTGCTGTTCCGCCGCAACTCCGTGTCCGGCGCGATCGAGGTTGTCGAGCGAGCCGGCGTCGGTATCGAACTCAACAGCGCGCTACACGCCAACTGATCCACCTTACGCAACGTCGATGGGGCATTTTCCGTCCAGGTGCACAAACAAAAACCGTGTATCCGGGCTGAAAATGCCCCATCGTTCTATCCGGTTCGTGTACGTCACCGCGGCCTGCCGGAATCGATACCCAACAAAATCCAAAAGGTGTGGCCTAGTTCCTGACAAGAGGAACTAGGCCACACTTTTGGTCTCACAGGGCTGCCGACCTGCGGGTATGCCGCGCCAAGGACAAGTCAGCGAGCGTCCACGCCCACATAATCACGTTCAACCTCGCCGATGTACACCTGGCGTGGGCGACCAATTTTGGTCTTCGGGTCATTGATCATCTCTCGCCACTGCGCGATCCAGCCCGGCATACGACCAAGTGCGAACAGCGGAGTGAACATCTCTGGGTCGAAGCCCATCGCCTGGTAGATCAGACCGGTGTAGAAGTCCACATTCGGGTAGAGCTTACGCGAGATGAAGTATTCGTCGTTCAACGCGATCTCTTCGAGTTCCATCGCGATGTCGAGAAGTTGATCACGCTTGCCGAGGGTCTCGAGAACGGCATCCGCACTCTTCTTCACGATCGCGGCGCGTGGGTCGTAATTCTTGTAGACACGGTGCCCGAAGCCCATCAGGCGGACTCCGTCTTCCTTGTTCTTGACCTTGTTCATGAACGCTGCAGGGTCGCCGCCCTCGCTCTGGATACGACGTAGCATCGCGAGTACGGACTCGTTCGCGCCACCGTGCAGTGGGCCGGACAAGGCGTTGACACCAGCGGCGATCGACGCATACAGGTTCGCATGCGACGAACCGACCATGCGCACGGTCGAGGTCGAGCAGTTCTGCTCGTGGTCTGCGTGCAAGATCAACAGTTTGTCGAGTGCGTCAACCACAACGGGGTCGGTCTCATACGCCTGGTATGGCTCAGAGAAGGTCATGCGTAGGAAGTCATCAACGTAACCGCGCGAATAGTCCGGGTAGAGCAATGGCTCCCCGTTACGCCTGCGGTGTAGGTAGGAGGTGATCGTGCGGGCCTTGGCCAGGATCAACACCGTGGCCAATTCCACGGTCTCCTCATCGAAAGGATTCAGCGATTCGGGATAGAAGGTGGGCAGCGCGTTGATCGCGGATGCCATCACGGCCATAGGGTGTGCGTTGACCGGGAAGGTTCCCATGAAGGTGCGGAAACCCTCTGGAACGAGCGTGTGCCGGTTGACACGCGCAGAGAATGCGTCGAGTTCGGTCTTGCTTGGAAGTTCACCATGGATCAGGAGGTAGGCCACCTCGAGGAACGTGGACTTCTCGGCAAGTTGATCGATGGGATACCCGCGATAACGCAGAATCCCTTGATCACCGTCGATGTAGGTGATCTTGGATTCGCAGACCGCGGTGTTCATGAAGCCCGGATCGTAGGTGATGTGACCGGACGACGACAGGAGGGAGGTGACTCCAATGGCGGGATTGCCAACGCTCGCCTGATAAACCGGCAGTTCGTGGGTCTCCCCTGCGACGGAGAGCGTGGCTTTGTCTAGGTTGTCAGACATTAATTTCCTTCCTTGCGCCTTGACGCCTTCGTTAAGGCTGTGCGGCGCTGCCTGCTCCGCATCCGCCCTGCCCAAACCACGGCACGGCTCGAACCTCATGAGCCCGACGATGCGTCAAACGTACGCCACAAAGTGGTCTAAGTAACGTTAGCCAATACATGGGACTTTAGGGAAAACGATCAGGTCCGCGAACGCGATTCCCACAGTGAGAACCATCACACGGCACTAAAAGCAAGGGTAAACCATTCACCAAGTAAAGGGAAAGTCCTTAGGTGGAATCGACTAACCGAGCCGACTCCCCACACCACTGATGCGCTCATCTGTCGCGGTCAGCGCCATACGAACGTGATCATTACCGGCTGGACCGTAAAAGGCCCCGGGGGCCACAAGGATTCCGCGTTCCGCGAAGTAGCCGACGCTCTCCCAGCACGCACCCGGCATACGACTTTGGGCCTGTTGTACAAGCACTGACGTGTGGTCTTTCAAGACCGGCATGCTGCCAGCACGTACCCACACGTAGAGGCCTGCCTCCGAGCCATCCATCTCGAAGGTCTCCGACGCTCCCCCCAGCGCAGTCAACAACACATCACGGCGACGAGCGTACACGGCGTATTGATCCCACACGTGAGCCTCATCCGTCAACGCCGCGATCATAGCCTGTTGAACGGGGAACGGCACGATCATGCCAAGATGCTTGCGCAGAGCCAGCAATTGGCGCACCACTTGACCATCACCCGCCACAAACGCGGCACGGTATCCGGCCATGTTCGACTGTTTGGACAGCGAGTAGGTAACGAGCAGGCCTTCGTAGGAGGTGCCCCGCACCCGAGGATCAAGCACGCTTGGGACACCGTCGCCCACATACGGCGAAGTCCACGGCAGTTCGGCATAGCACTCATCTGATACGACGAGCGCACCGATCTCGCGCGCGGCATCCACGACTTCCCGCAGGGCAGCAACATCCATCACTTTGCCGTGCGGGTTACCTGGGCTATTGACCCAGACAAGCTTGACGCGCGTGTCTCCGCGCCAGTCTGCCACATTGTCAGTGGCAACAGGTGTTGCCCCGGCCAAGCGTGCACCGACCTCGTAGGTCGGATAGGCGACGCTCGGATAGACCACGACGTCGCCCTCACCGAGGTGGAGCAACGAGGGAAGCAGGCCAACCAGTTCCTTCGAACCGATCGTTGGCAAAATATCGGAGGGATCGAGATCTGGCACGGCTCGGCGCACCTCAAACCAACCCGCGACAGCTTCGCGTAGTTGGGTGGTTCCGTACGTCAACGGATATCCATGAGCGTCCGAGGCCGAGGCAATGGCATTCTGGATGACCTGGGGGGTTGGATCAACCGGTGTGCCCACAGATAGGTCGATGATTCCATCAGGGTGGTTCCGCGCAAGGTCACCGAATGGGATCAATAGGTCCCATGGAAAGACAATGTCGGAGATGTCCCTAAAACCCACGATCAGGCCTGAGGTGGCAGCGACTCGATGATTGGGTGATCCTTATCGATCTGCCCCATCTTCGCAGCACCACCGGGAGAACCAAGGTCATCGAAGAACTGGACGTTTGCGTCGTAGTATTCTGACCACTCCTCGGGGACATCGTCCTCGTAGTAGATGGCCTCAACCGGGCAGACAGGTTCACAAGCTCCGCAGTCCACGCACTCGTCTGGGTGGATGTAAAGCGATCGGTTTCCCTCGTAGATGCAGTCGACGGGGCATTCCTCAATGCATGCCTTGTCTTTGACATCGACGCAAGGCTTGGCGATCACGTAGGTCACTTGCGAGTTCCTTTCAACCTAAAAATAAAACGCCCTTGTTACGGACAAAGTAGTGTAGCGGAGCGTAGGGGTTTCGCGAAGCAAGCCCCTACCGGAGCGTAACGTACGAGAGTTCGTAACCAAACAAGCATGGTAGATCCTATTATCTCCCAGCCAGTCGCCCCATAGGACCCAATCCCACGTGCTGGCTTAGTGTTAAATGTTCTCTATGAACAACCCTAAACCTGTTTCACCCGAAGAACCTATTCGGCCAGAGATCGCCGAGTGGCAGGTGGGTCAGCGGGTTATGGTTCGGGTCAATCTACCCGACGGTGACTCCCACCTTTACACGGATATCCTCGGTTATATTAGCGCCAAGACCAGCGAGTTCATCACACTGGACACTCGCGCGGGTGGGCGCGTCATCCCTGTTGCGGACATCGCCATCGGCAAGCTGATTCCGCCACCTCCTGCGCGGCGGCGTCCGCGCCAACAGTAGTTTCTCGCGTGCCGACGAGCCCTCATCTCGGGTGTTCGCGTCACCCGCGGAGCGCCCTCGTCCGGGCATAGATCACATATTTCCACGAACGTTAACGGTTATGCCCTGCGCCACATCGGCATCCACGGTGATTCTGGTGACGAGGCTGCCGGTGGCCCCGATGGCCAGCAGTTGTTCAGCCCAGTTCGCTTGGTCGAGCGACACTTCAGACTCGCCCGCCTCTCCACCACTGGGATATTCCACGATGGGAGCGCCACGGCTAAAGAACTCAGTCAATTCCTCTGTGTCAGACTCGGTTGCGTCCAGTGCGTCACGCATATCGGTCAACAACTCGATCGCCCGATCAACCGCGCCCAAGACAGCACGGGAATTGTCCACGATCATCGCCTGATTACGGGTGGCTGATCCACGCGCCACCCGGGTACCGTCTCGGAAACTCCCCGCTGCCAGACGAACCGCTAGTTCACGATTCGGGGAAGTTGCCACGATACCCGTCAAAGAGTGCGCGAGGACATGTGGAAGGTGCGAGACCAGCGCAACCGAATCGTCGTGAATCCTGTCCGTGGTCACCAAAGCCCGACCCGACATGACGCGCGTGATGAACTGCAGCACGAGCAGCGCTCGCGTGAGCTCTGTCTCCTCTGCCAGCGTGAGGCCCCATGTTGCGCCGTCGAACAGATGGGGGTCAGCATGCGCGAAGCCCGATTTCTCGGTGCCTGCCATGGGATGGGCGCCCACATACTGCGAGCCGAGACCTGCAGCGTTGACGGACTCACGCACACGCTCCTTGACGCTTCCCGCGTCGGTGATCGTGGTGTGCGGGGGAACCGTGCGTGCAATCCGCACCATGATGTCCAACATGGCGAACAGCGGTGACGCGACCACGAGCAGATCCACGCCCGAGGCTGCCAGATCCTCCAGTTCGTCGAAAACCGTCAACCCAGTCTCTCGTGCAGTCGCACGCGTTGTCGGATTGCGGTCCCACACGCTCACGGCGATTCCCCGGTCCCTCAGCGCGAGCGCGAGTGACCCACCAATCAGTCCGAGCGTCACAACACCCACGGTCATGGTGCGTGGCTCACGAAGAGGCGCATCCGTTACCACAACAGTGCCCTTTCAAGGTCTTCAGGAGAACTGGAGGCGTCCGCACTCAACGGTGGAATGCGCTCCTCGTCCACGGTTGCATCGATCTCACCGCGTGAGGGGAACACACCGAGGGTCTTGACCGAGTCACCCGCCTCGATCAGCCCGCCGATCACCGAACGCAACGTCTCATCCCACGGAGCCGCATCAACCGTCATGATGAACACGTACTTACCCTCAAGAGCCTTGAGGGGACGCGTGATAAGTGAGGACAGGTTCACTCCCCGACCTCCGAGCGCGCCGAGAATTCGTGCGAGCACGCCAGGACCGGTGATGCGTGGCGTGATCGCCACCATCGAACGAACCGTGTGTCCAGCATCGTTCTGCCAGGTTTCAATTCGGGAACGCTGAGCAAGTGCCTGCTCCCGACCAGTAATGAGGAGGAAGCGCGTGCGCGCGCCATGGTAGTCCTGCACCCGTTCATCGATGATCTCTCGGTCGTATAGGCTGGCTGCGATTCGTGGTGCAAGCGCGATCTGATGTGGTTGCACATCGCGCGCAGCCGCCGCATTCGATGCCGCCGGAACCTCGGTCAAGCCACGCTCGGTGATAAAACGCTGACACTGGGCAAGACCGTGCGGATGACTTGTCACCTCGGTGAACGGACCTGTCGCTCCGGCAATCGTCATCGCATCAAATGCAACCTCAACGAACACCTCATCAATCGCGACCACATTGCGGGCAGCCACGAGTGCGTCCAGCGAGGGCACCACATACCCTTCGACACTGCTCTCAATTGCGACGATCCCGTACTCGAACCGGCCGTCCTCCACACCGTCGTACACCTGGGTGACAATCGGCAACGGAACCAGTTGGGCATCGCCACCAATGGCATCGATCGCCGCCTGATGCGTGAATGTTCCCTCTGGGCCTAGATACGCAACACGGGGAGACATCCGCGTTAGTTCGCTTTCGACGAGGCCGCGGCAATGGCGGACTGGGACATGTTCGACCACACTGGGGTAAGGGCATCTGGTCCAGGAATGAATTGGGTACCCGGCAGAATCGCGAGAATACGGTACTGCACCTCCTGCGCCGAGAGTTGTGCCAAGAGGGATCGAAGCACGGTTGAGTCAGCAATCGCGAACGAGCTGAGGAACACGTGTGTGCCATTGGCTGCCCGTTGGGAACGAAGGTGTTGCAGGTCGATGCTGTGCTCAGCAAACACATTCAGGGTGATGCGCAACGAACCCTCGTGATCTTCAGTGGGGCCGAAAGCGAGCCAGATCTGAGTACGCTCGGTGAAGTCGTAGAGTTCCTCAGCGGTTTCAAGCAGCCCGTACCACAGTGGGGGGACCGAGGCGAACAACGATGCGCCCTCAAGCTCAAAGTAACCTGCGGGGATCGCAGCCTTCTCGAGCACGAGCATGCCGTGCTCACCGGCCAGCGTGCAGCGGTCATCCACGGACATCGTGGTTGAGACAACCTGCGGGGTGATGCCAAGGGTGCGCAGCACCTGACGGGTGTCGCGCATACCCGCCTCATCGATGATCGCGGTCCCGTTGCTCTCATGCGAGCGTCCCACAAGGGTCCACTGCGAATCGATCGACACGGACTGCGTGAGGACAAGGGAGTTGTCAGCCGAGAGCAGACGACGCTCAAGTCCCGGGTCAGGCTGCGAGGGGTGGCCGATATGAACCACACCGTTGATCGCATCGAGGGCGGCGATGGTCGCAAGCATGCTGGTGCGCGACCCCAGTTCAAGGAGCACTGAGTCCCCGTTGTCCCAACCGCCCTTCGCCGCAGCGGCGCGCGCGTGCACGGCGGACTCCCGCTCGCTCTTTCCCAGCATGAAGACTCCTTAAGGCTCTATAAACAAGTGCTCTCGAACATGCTATAGCCCGCAGCGACCAGCGTGCCGCCACGGGCTACAGAGTGGGAAGGCCAATCCTTCTCCTGCCTGTTAGTCGTCCTCTTTGGACTTGTCCTTCTTACACGTCACACCGTTGTCAGGGCGGTATGTCCAAGACTTCGCCTCGTCTGCGACCACCTCGCCGGTGGCGATTTCGGTGACCTTACGGGTGACCGTGACACTGAATCCCGGCTGTCCCGTTGGGTAGTACGAGCAGTTGGCAGCGGTGGACGTGGTCATACGGGCCGGAGTGACGTTCCGGCGCGGCGAAGTCGTGGTCTCGACCTCGTAGGTCTTGGTTCCCCAGGCCTCAACCGTCAGGTTTCCATCCGCCACATAGGCACGGAGCAAGATTCCTGTCTCGGAATCATTGCGCCAGATCATATCGATCGAACCGGAGAACAGGGTTGATTCACGACCCTCTGGGTAGCGTGGAATCCACACGGTGTGTGGGCGGTGTGCGATATCAGTCATACCGGCGAAGAAACCGACGTTATAGGTGGTCGTTGCGACCTGCGAGAGTCCACCGCCCATGCCTTCAGTGTGCACTCCGTTGACGATCACGCCTGCGGGATAGTAGCCATTCTCACGCGACACCGGACCGATGACCTTCATGAGGTCAAACTCCTCGCCTGGCCGCACCAGGTATCCGGTGATGCGGCTGGCAGCGACCCGCAGGTTCTCGGTGCGCCAGTGGCCGTTCGTGATCCGGGTGGAGAAGCTTGCGACCTTCTCCTTGATACCGAGATCTTCAAGCTTCTGAGCCGAAAGGTCTGGATCTGTTTCAACCAGATCCACCTGCGCTACACGATTATCGGTGGTCGCTGCCGCATGGAACGCCGTGGCAAGCTGTTCATCATCGATCCGGGTGCCGGCCTGCCCTGGCTCAATGACTGGTTTGCCATCCTTAAACACGAATCGGGCGTCCTCTGCTTCCCGCAGCAGATCTTTCGTGCGCTTCACAACCTCTGTGGCGAGTTTCTTGCCATCAAACGCAAAGGTCGCCTGGCCGTTCTCGAACTTGATGTCCACATTCTTCGTGAACGCTTCCTGGGGGATCTCAGCTTTCTGGCCGTCGATCTCGACCATGACTGCGGCGGAGGCAATCTTATTTGCGGTGGCAAGCGCCGCGTCGGTTGCCGCCTGGGTGACCTCAGGCTCGACTTCTTGCACTGTGAGTGGCACGGGACGGGTCTGCGAGAACAGATGGGTAAGCAACTGTTGCTTTACCTGCTCGGAATCGACGCCCATACCGTTCTCGGCATTCGTGGCGACAGCGTGGCCGTCCACGAAACTGACGGTCCCGCTGACAGGTTCGACGTAGAGAGCGGACTCCACCTCTGCAACCGCGGAGTCAAGTTGTTCGTTGTCTACGCCCAACACAGGCTCGATGGCCTCACCACCAGCAAGTTTCTCCCACAGAGTGCTCGGGGACCAGGAAAAGCCGGTGAGTCCCTCGACAGTCTGCTCAGCGTCGAAGGTGATTCCCACCGCGGACGGTACCACAGTGGTGTTCAGATCACCGGCCGCTAGAGTTACGTCCTCGTCGAGTTTTGGAAGAAGTTCGTCGTTGAGTTTTACGGCGGCATCCGCCTCGCTCAAGCCGCCAATCTCGACGCCCGCAACACTGACGTTCTTGGCGATCTCATCAGCCAACGCATATTGGGCTGCCGCGTAGGCACCACCGAGCACCAGGATCGTGGCGAGCGTCCCCACTACCGCCTTCACCCAGCCACGTCCAGACTTCTCTTCCTCAAAGTCAGCGAATGCCGAGCCTGCCGACTCGTTGACGGTTCGCGGCTCTTTCGCTGGAGCGTTTGGCTTGATCGAGACCGGGTCTGCTGCCGTCTTCGTGGCGGGCTCAGTCCGTGGAGAGACGCGCACCGGGGTTGCGGCGGCCTTCACCGAGTTCTCGACGTCACCGCGAGGTTCGTCGTTCTCCTCTACGGCCAAGTCCGGCCCTGTTGAAGCACTTTCGGAGGCCGTCTCAGACGTTGCAGCGATCACGGCGGTGTCGTCGCCATCGTGAGGACCGTGTTCCAGAGCCCCGTCACTGGTAAGGTCATCGACTACTTCGGATTCCGCGGTGACCTCGGCAACTTCCTCCTCTGCGCTCGCGTCGACTCCAGAATCAGGCTCTGCGGGAGACACCACAACGCGTTCGATAACGTGGGTAGCGTCATCATCGTCGCTACCCTCCAGGGTTGATGTGTCCTCTTGCCCCGCATTCTCGGCTTCCTCGCCGTCATGCTCCGCCTCAGGACCCACACCGATGACATCCCCGTCGTCGGTGTCCTCTGACTTTTGTTCCGGCTCTGGCTGAGGATCGATGACGGGATCGCCAACTGTCTCTACGGCTTCAGCGCTGTCCTCACGCGCCGTGGTCTCGTCAGGTTCCACTCTGTCTTCAACAGTGCTTCCCGGCTCAGCACTATCGGCTGGCGTAGCATCGATCTCAGCACTGCCATCAGCATCAATGTCCTCGTCTGAGGTCATTTCCTCTGGGTCGTCATCCTCATACAGATCCGCTGGGTTGACGTCGTCCACAGGTGCACTGGTAGTCACCGGCGGTCGGTCAAGGATGGGAATTGGCGACGGCGAGACCGCAGCAGGCTGTGCTGGGCTCTCAGTGTTCTCCCCCTGCGCCGCTTCCTCTGGTGAGTCAGCGGATGTCACCTCTGCGTTAGATGGGGCCTCGACGCCGTCTTCCCGCGGGTCCAGGTCTTCCACGCCAGCCATCAATTGCTCCAATTCTGTGCGCTAACGGTTATTGGTCTAACGGTTAATGCCGTTGTTGTTCAGGTCATCGTGCTTAAAGATATATGTTTCATATGCGCGCATCTGGATATCAGATACACGGCTGAGATCACACGATGGATGCGGGATCTGGCCAAGTAGACGCACCCATCAAGTTTAAGTGGAGATTGCCCTGCATTTCAGCGGAAACTACTCTGCGTACCACTTGCGTGGGGTGAAACATACGGCCCCAACAGCGACCACCCCGCCAAACAGCCACACGTAGGTGATGACCTGATTTGGCATCATGATGTCCCCACCGGGTCCCCCCAGCGCGAAAAGTTGAGCCATGATCATCCAGCCAACCCCGAAAGCCGCCACGCCACCAAGCCCGATCCATGCGCGGACCATGACTCCTGATACCACGACGGCCAGCAAGGAAAAGATCAGAGCATAGGGTTCGTAGGCGCGATGGGCAGCAGTTCCAAGCACCGCGACAAAAGCTCCGAACAGTAGCGCAGTTGCATACTCGACGACCCGCACCAGATGTACCACCTTGCCTGAATTCATGCCTCTAACCTATCGAAAAACCCTGATGAGAACCTGAAACTTGCGGTATCGATCCATACGTTTTACATACCGATTAGGTCACAGCAGTTCGGCGTAGAACTCATGCGAGAACAACGGCGAGATGATGTCGTTTGACAGCGCATAACTGCCAATTACGGCAACACCAGCCGCAACGCCATAGGCGGGCAGTTGACAGGCCCATTGAATCTGTGTTGCGTGCTCCCTCATCGCCGCAAGAACCTGCGGCAGGTAGTACCTCGTGTCGAGCGTGTAGGCAGTCGCGTCCTCGTGTGCGCTGACAGCGGCAAGAGGCGCTGAAACCTCTGGGATGACTCCGCCATGGTCCGTTCCCGACACCAGTCCACGCGCTGCGAGATCGTGCAGAGCAGCACGCCCAGACCTAGCGATGTCGGCTGGAATCACCGAACTCAGCATCCTTATCGGTCCGGCACCACCGTCTTGAGCAAGTTCAACCGCACGCTGAGCCACCTGTGCGGCACGGATATGATCGGGGTGCCCATACCCCCCGCCGGGTTCATAGGTAACGACAGTCCGCGCAGCTCGCTTGAGCAACACGCCAGCCAAGCGCGAAGCCGATGCCTCGATGTCTGCAAAATAGAACGCATCAGGCGACGCCTCATCGGGAAGCTGCGCGACGCCGGACACGCCAGCGCCAAGCTCACCATCGACCCATGACATCCCAGAGTCGCAAAACCGCACTTCAGGAACCGTAACCGCGGCGTCAAGCGGAACCGACTCGTCGCCAAGCACAGGGACAAGTTGGTCTAGGAACACATGGTCGCGCACCCCGAGCGCCGCCATGGCGCGAGCCAACTCACGCTCCCGATACGCACCCAGCGCAGGCCCATTTCCCTCTAGGCCATCCGGATCGTTTCCGATCACCTCACCCTGTTCACCACGCGTGCAGGTCACAAGGGTCACCCCGAAGCCGCGATCCGCGGCCAACGCGAGCAACCCACCCGAGGACAAAGTCTCGTCGTCGGGGTGCGCGTGCACCGCCACGATTGGTCCGACAAGATCAAGCTCGCGAATCTCCACTGCCCTATTCTCCCATCTCACCAGGCGCGTCAAGCGCTCAAAATCCCTGTTTGACGACGAAAAGGTCCGTAACGCGGCACGTTACGGACCTTCTCGGGTTGCGTTCTCAGGTGAACCGCCGCGCGAGCGGGCGGCTCCCTCCACCCACAACGCGTCGAGCGGGGTCTTCCCCGCTCATCGCGAACGGAGCAGCGCGGCAGCCCAACAGCGAGGTGCTACGCTCACGCCCGCTTCGCGCGAGCAGTCGCACGGGCACGCTCCGTCTGGTCCAGAATCACCTTGCGAATGCGCACAATCTCCGGGGTGACCTCGACGCACTCGTCTTCGCGAGCGAACTCAAGAGACTCCTCAAGAGTCAGCTTGCGTGGTGGGATGAGGTTCTCGAACGAGTCGGATGAAGCCGCACGCATGTTGGTGAGCTTCTTCTCCTTGGTGATGTTCACATCCATGTCCTCGTTACGCGAGTTCTCGCCAACGATCATGCCCTCATAGACTTCCTGCGTTGGATCGACGAAGAACGAGCCACGCTCCTGCAGGTTGATCATTGCGAACGGCGTCACCACACCGGCACGGTCTGCCACGAGTGATCCGTTCACACGGGTCTCGATGGCACCGGTCCATGGCTCGTAGCCCTCGGCGATCGAGGACGCAATACCGGTTCCGCGTGTCTCAGTCAGGAAGCGGGTACGGAACCCGATCAGGCCACGCGCTGGGACCACGAACTCCATGCGGATCCAGCCTGAACCGTGGTTGGACATTGTCTCCATACGGCCCTTGCGCTGCGCCATAAGCTGGGTAACCGCACCCAGGTACTCCTCTGGGACGTCAATGGTCATGCGCTCCATAGGCTCGTGGACCTTGCCGTCGATCTTCTTGGTCACAACCTGTGGCTTGCCAACGGTCAGCTCAAATCCTTCGCGGCGCATCTGCTCCACGAGGATCGCCAGCGCCAGTTCTCCACGACCCTGTACTTCCCATGCGTCTGGACGCTCGGTCGGCAGAACCTTCAGTGAAACGTTACCGATCAGTTCCGAGTCGAGCCGGTCCTTCACTTGGCGAGCCGTGACCTTGTGGCCTTTGCCGCCCTTACCTGCCAATGGCGAGGTGTTGATACCGATGGTCATCGAGATCGCCGGGTCGTCAACCGTGATGGTTGGCAGTGGGCGCGGGTCGTTGATGTCGGTGAGAGTTTCACCGATCATGATGTCCGAAATACCAGCGACGGCAACGATGTCACCAGGTCCGGCCTCTTCGGTTGGGACACGGTCGAGTGCCTTCGTTTCCAGAAGTTCCGTGATCTTCACGGTCTGCTGGCTACCGTCCTGGCGGCACCACGCGACCTGCTGGCCCTTGCGGATCGTGCCGTTGTGCACGCGCAGGAGGGCAAGACGACCAAGGAATGGCGAAGCGTCAAGGTTGGTCACGTGCGCCTGAAGTGGCGCGTCCTCGTCGTAGGTTGGCGCCGGAATCTTCTCGAGGATCGTCTGGAACAGTGGCTCAAGGTCCTCGTTGTCTGGGAGGCTACCGTCGGCTGGCTGGTCCAAGGTTGCGCGGCCTGCCTTGGCTGCCGCGTACACGACTGGTACGTCGAGGATCGACTCGAGGTCAAGGTCATCAACCTCGTCCTGCAAGTCCGAGGCCAGGCCGAGCAGCAGATCGGTGGCTTCACCGACAACCTCGGTGATACGTGCGTCGCCACGGTCGACCTTGTTCACCACCAGGATGACAGGAAGACGGGCGGCAAGCGCCTTACGGAGAACGAAGCGAGTCTGTGGCAGCGGACCCTCAGAGGAGTCCACGAGAAGGACAACGCCGTCGACCATCGACAGACCACGCTCGACCTCACCGCCGAAATCAGCGTGACCCGGGGTGTCAATAACGTTGATGGTGATGCCATCAGCGTGGCCGGCTTTCTCGGCGGCTGGACCCGAGTAACGCACAGCGGTGTTCTTGGCTAGGATCGTGATGCCCTTTTCGCGTTCCAGGTCACCGGAGTCCATTGCGCGTTCATCAACGTTCGCACGCGGATCGAATGCGCCGGTCTGGCGGAGCATTGCATCAACAAGGGTGGTCTTACCGTGGTCGACGTGGGCAACAATTGCCACATTGCGCAGGTCAGAGCGCACTGACATATATGAACTCGATTCTCGGTCTGAGAGGGACACGCTGAACTTCTCAACGCTTGAGGGGCTGCACGTAGCGCGCAGCAGTATGGCGTCCAGTTGCCGCAGCGGTCGCGGGAGCGCTGCGCCGGACGGAAATCCGTGGCGTTCGAGGCATTGCAGTTGGCTCACCTGCATACCTTGTGGTTGTCGGTGCGAACACTGCTAACTGTGCTAGCCGGTTCTGTGGCGCCCAGCCAAATGGGATGTCTGACCAGACTTGGCCGTGACAACTTCGAACGATGGCCTATGCAATCGTACCGGAGAACTCAATACTGGCTCCCACGATGTGTCGATGGGCACTCATGTTCTGCCTCACATTTGGTTGCACTCAGAAACCTTTGCTACGAGTCCGTCGGGCCAGGTGCTTGCCCTCCGGGCCGAGCTGACTCGTCGCCACCATAAAAACCGGCGCCACCTCACCCAGCCGCCGTGTCGGCCTGTGGGTTTCGTCGTCAATCTGTGGGGTTTGGGAGACAGATCGGCGAGCAATCCACAGGTCACTGACGGACAGGCCAAAATGGGGACCCCACACAGTTGTGTGGGGTCCCCATATGATGTGGACTGCTAGTTGATGAGCGCGTTGCGTAGTTCGCGACGCTGACGCTGTGCCTCCGGGTCTGGAACAGGAACAGCCGCAAGCAACTTGCGAGTGTAATCATCCTGCGGGTTCTCAAGAACCTGCTTACGAGTACCGAACTCAGCCATCTTTCCGTGACGCATCACGGCGATACGCGTGGCGAGCATCTCGACCACGGCGAGGTCGTGCGAGATGAACAAGCAGGCAAAGCCGTGCTCGCGCTGAAGGTCCATGAACAGGTCCAAGACCTTGGCCTGAACCGAAACGTCCAGTGCCGAGGTCGGCTCATCCGCGATCAGGAGTTTTGGCTGCAGTGACAGTGCGCGGGCAATACCCACGCGCTGACGTTGACCACCGGAGAGCTCGTGTGGGTAACGGTTACGCATCGCACGAGGCAGTTCAACCTGATCGAGTAGCTCCTCGATCTTCTTCTGCAGCCTCGCACCCTTGGCAACACCGTGCAGGAACATCGGCTCGCCAATGGACTCACCGATCGGGAGACGAGGATTCAGGGACGAACCTGGATCCTGGAACACGATAGACACGTTGTTCCGCACATCGCGCAGATTAGCCTTCGAGATACCGGCGAGTTCGTGGCCTGCAACGCGCAACGAACCATCGGCTACAGGCAACAGACCGATCGCCGCACGGCCAACCGTGGTCTTGCCGGAACCAGACTCACCCACGAGACCGACGACCTCGCCCTTTGCGATCTCAAGGTCAATGCCCTGAACCGCACGGACTGCTGGCACACGGCCACGCTTCGGATACTCAATCACGAGGTCCTTGGCATGCAGCACCAACTCGTCATCACGGTATGCCACTGGAATGGCTGGGTCGATGTCCTTGGCGGTGAACTCTCCAAGGTGCGGAACAGCCTCAAGGAGTTCCTTGGTGTACGGGTGCTGCGGACGGTTGAAGATCTCATCCGCAGTGCCACGCTCCACAATGACACCGTTACGCATAACGATGATGCGGTCTGCCATGTCTGCGACGACACCCATGTCGTGCGTGATCAGCACGATACCGGAGTCGAACTTGTGGCGCAGTTCTCCCATGAGCTTGAGGATCTCTGCCTGAACCGTCACGTCGAGAGCCGTGGTCGGCTCATCCGCGATGAGGAGCTTCGGGTTGAGTGCGAGCGCCTGAGCGATCATTGCGCGCTGGCGCTGTCCACCAGAGAGTTGGTGTGGGTACTTGTCCAGAGCAACCTCTGGGTCCGGGATCTCGACGAGAGTCAAGAGTTCAAGAGCACGAGCCCGCGCTTCCTTAGGGCTCATCTCGGTGTGAGTACGCAGAGTCTCGATGATCTGGAAGCCGATCGTGTAGACCGGGTTCATCGCGGTCATCGGTTCCTGGAAGATAACCGCCATGTCGTTACCGCGCAGGTGGCGCAGTTGCGAGTGACTCAGGCCTACCAGTTCCTTGCCATTGAGCTTCGCCGAACCCTTCGAACGACCGTTCGCGGGCAACAAGCCCAGCAGGGACATCGACGACTGAGTCTTGCCAGAACCTGACTCTCCTACGATGGCCAGGACCTCGCCTGGGTACACCTCGTAGTCAATGTTCTTTGCGGCGGCGAACCATTCGCCGTCCACCCAAAATTCAACCGTGAGATCATCCACTTTAAGGATGGGCTCGCCGGTCTTCCGAGGGGATTGTGCGTTAACTTGCATCATCGCCAATCACTTCCTTCCACATACAGCAGCTCGATACAGAGCGTCGCGTGCTTTTATAGTCGAGCGCGCTGTCACAATAAAGTCATGGGTCCTACAGAAATCTTTCGACCATTGTTCAGTCGTGTCCTCGCATACGTCGTTTGGGCTATTCTCGCCGTGTCCGCTATCAGCAGCTTCTTTGTAGAAGACTCCAAACTGCAGTGGCGTGTCATTGCCCTCACTGTCTTCCTTGCGGTTGCCGTGTGGCTGTTCTACCTGCGACCCAGCGTTGAGATATCGGATGGAGGAATCCTCATCACCAATCCCCTGCGAACGGTACACATACCTTGGCCCGCTGTCACAGACTTGGACATCCGCGGCACTTTCGTGGTCACTGACCATGAGGGGAACCACCACAGTGCCTACGCCGCCGCCATTGCTAACAAGCGCAATGATCTTGGATTGGCAGGAGAGGTCAAGACCTTCGCAGAGCACCGAATGAACGTGTTGGCCGAAGCCGGATTTCTGAGCGATGTTCGACCGGAGGGAGCGCAGCTCACCACGCGTCACAACACCGTGGGCATCATCGCGTTGGCGGTGTGCGGTTTGGTTTTTGTGATCACGCTGACTATGTAGCGCTCCCCCGGAGAACATCGTGTTAAACGTCCTTGCTGTTCTTAGCTGGCGCGGCCGTCGTGGTCAGTTCCTGAGAACGGGCCTTTAGCTCAGCCTTACGCATAGCACGCACAGTAGGAATTTTGCGTTGACGTGGGTCAAAGGCATCACGCAGACCATCGCCGATGAAGTTCACGCACAGTGCAAGCGTCACGATAAACAGACCCGGCCACCAGAACAGCCAAGGCCGCGTGGTGAACGCGGACTGGTACTGGGAGATCAGGTTACCTAATGACACTTCAGGCGGTTGAATACCAAATCCGAGGTAGGACAGAGCAGTCTCAAGCAAGACTGCGGAACTCAGCATCAGCGTGGTGTTCACGATAATCACCGCGATCGTGTTCGGCAGCATGTGTTTGAAGATGATACGGGAGTTGGATGCTCCGGCGACACGTGCCGCTTCAACGAACTCACGTTCACGCAGGGATAGGAATTCGGCGCGCACCAGACGGGCCAGGCCGGTCCAGTTCAAAACACCAAGGGCAATCGCCAAAATGATTGGGGTCGGAGAGCCAAACATTTTACCGAGAACGGCACCCGTGATCAGGACTGGAACCACGATGAACAACTCAGTAAAGCGCATCAACAAAGAGTCGAGCCAACCCCGGAAGAAGCCCGCTACAGCACCTATAAGGATGCCAATAGCGGAGGAAACGCCAGCCACAACGAACATCACGACCAGCGAGGTTTGGATTCCACGCATAACCCGTGCGAAGTTGTCACGCCCTAGTTCGTCCTGTCCGAAGGGGTAATCTCCGATACGGAAACCGCCTTCGCCCCACAGCTGCAGGGTTGGGCTACCACCTGGATTAGCCTGCGGCGCCGTCTGAGTGTAGTTCCACTGCCACCAGCCGGGGATGGGGCCCCAACCAATCGAGGTAATCGCAATCAATGCAACCACAATCATTACAATGACAGAGGTCATAGCAGCCTTGTGACGGACAAACCGCCTGAGCACGATCTGCCCCTGTGATAAGCCCGCGACTTCACGATTTTCAATCGTGTTTGCACCACGAGTCGTTTCAATGTCTACGTTCTGCTCGCTCATGCGTTTACTCGAATTCGTGGGTCAAGGACTGCGTATAGCAGGTCGGCAAGGAAGTTCGCGATAATCGCGACCGCACCAATAATCAGTACGTACGCCATCACTGGATCGATTTCGTTACGCCCCAAGCCGCTCAGGAACATCGTTCCCATACCGCTCCATCCAAAAATACGCTCGGTGATGACCGCACCGCTAAGAATCGAGGCGAAGTCGAGTGGAATGATCGTGGCGAGAGGAATCAGAGAGTTACGGAATGCGTGACGCACAATCACAACGCGCTCCGACAGACCCTTTGCACGAGCTGTCCGCACGTAGTCTTGATTGAGAACCTCTAGCATCGAAGCGCGCGAGTATCGCGTGTAAGCCGCGAATGAAATTAACACGAGTGCGATGGTCGGCAGAATCAGGTGCGTGAACGAGTCCAGTTGGTGCGTCCAGTAAGAACCGTTAAGTCCGGGTGTCTGCGAACCTAGGGTTGCGATAGGGCGGCCGTTGATTGCCGATGAGTTGAAATATGGCTGCCATGCGAGCATGACACGGTCAATGAACAACAGCCCGAAGCCGATCAGTCCCGTAAGCCCTGAGACTCTCATCGAAACGCGACGGTCGTAGCCGCCAAACAGCCAGCCAGCCAGCACCCCGGCGGCAGTGAACACGAGAGCAAACACGAGAGTCAGCAACGCGTTGAAGTTGACGAAGGCGAACTGCATCGGATACCAGACCACGCCCGCGAACACACCAGTAGCGAGCGCAGAGTACAGCGCACGACGATTTCGCAAACCCGCCATGATGGCAGTTAGTGCAACACCGGCGGCTGCGGCCGTAAGCGCAATTACTACAGGGCCAAGTGATGGGTTGAGGAGCCATCCTGTTTCCAAAACATAGAACAAGACACCCGCTGTGACGAGAGTGCTCGCTCCGAACACAATAAGGCGGCGTTTAAACTCACCGGCAAATATTGCCTGCCATACCACTCCTGCTATGAGCGCTAAAACGACAATCGTAGGTGCTCCGACGTTGGGCGAGGCGAGGAAGTCGTTAAAACCGATGGCTCCCCACTGCTTGAGCAGAACTGCGACCCAGAAGCTCGGAAGAGAGTAAAGCAGGAAGGAGATGAAGACCATCGTGTAGTCGAAGCCGGTGTACTGGCGTAGCGCCGATACAACACCAACGGCGATACCAAGTACCATCGCCAGAACAGTGGCAACGGTGACAAGCTTAACTGTTACAACCAGCGCAGATACAAGAACATCCGTAACCTGCTGGTTAGTGCTCCAAGCGGAACCGAAGTCACATTTTCCAACGAAACAGCCGGCGACACCCGCAAGCCACCCGAGATAACGCACTGGTGACGGCACGTCCAGCTGCAATAGCCGGGTGCGCTCCTGAATGAGCGCCTCTTTGTTCGGCGATGTACTCGTGAGCAGGTCCTCGAGCGGATCGATTGCGATATCGACCAGCACATAGATCAAGAACGTGGCAACGAGTAGAACTCCAAGCGACGATAGAGCGCGCCTGAAAATGAAGTTATACATGATTTGACCTCTCCAGCGGCTGCCTATGGCATGCCGCAAGCGAATTACCGCTCGATTTTACCCGTGTTTTGAGTAAAGCCGTGAATCACAGCGTGGCGCCAGGGCGATAATCGCCCTGGCGCCACTACTACAATCACTCTTACGAGCGGATGAACAGGGCTTTCACCTGCGCTTTTTACTCAGCTACGTCCCAGTTCCAGAATCCCTGGAAGATGGTTGGGCTGATGGAGATCGGCTGGACGCCGGTTACCTTCGAGTTCCATGCGTTAACTGCTGGGAATTGGAAGATCGTGAGGCCGAACGCGTCCTTGTAGAGTTCCTTTTCAACACCAATCTGGATCTCTAGTTGCTTGGCTGGGTCGACTTCGGTCTGGAGGTCATCAAAGAGTCCATCGACAGTCTTGTTCGAGTAACCATAGAAGTTGTTAAGACCACCGGTACGGTAGGTCGCATCAGACTCGGTGACCGCAGTCGAGGTGGACTGCCAACCGAACAGCGCAGCGTCGTACTTGTCCTGAGCTGTGGAAAGCATAGTGCCCCAGTTGTCGTCTCCACCGTCGATGACGTTGAAGCCAGCTTCCTTAGCGGATTCCTGGATCAGTACAAACTCGTTTGCACGACGGACGTTCGACTTACCGTACAGGAAGCGCACGTCAACGTTGTCAACGCCGACCTCGGCAAGGAGTTCCTTGGCCTTCTCGATGTCGGTCTGTGCGTATTCGGATGAACCGTTCTGCTCAACCATGGCTGGGTAGTTCGGGTCGTCTGGCAGCAAGAGGAACGAGTTACGGACATCTGCGTTCGGGTTGAGTGGCTGGATCAGCTGTTCAACGATTGCATCACGCGGGATGGTTAGCAGGAACGCCTGGCGTACCTTCTTGGCCTTCTCAGCGTCGCCATCGTAGGTTGCTGGGTCAAATGGGCCACCGTTGTTTTGGACCATGTCAACGTGCTCGTAAGTTCCGTCAACACCAGTTTCGACTGTTACACCCTCGAGAGCTTGGAGCTGGGTGAGGGTGTCGGCAGTAGCCTGTGGGGCGAGCATGTCGATCTCACCGTTCTGAAGGGCCTGAACCTGAGCCTGAGGGTCTTCAGAGTAGCGAACCACGATGCGGTCAACCTTTGGAGCACGGTCACCAACATACGCTTCGTTCTTTTCGAGCGTGATGTACTGGTTTTCTACGTACTCAGTGATTTTGAATGGACCAGAAGCAATGCTCTGAACTTCACTCGGAGTGGCTACGAAGTCAAACCCGGTTCGCCATGCTTCTGCGATCTTGGCGAGAGTCGCACGGTCGTTGTCTTGGATCGCTTTGATGACTGCTTCTTTGTTAGCAGCTGCGTCTTCGCCAAGACCCGCAATCTGTGCAGTTGCGTGTGCTGGCATAGTCACACCAAAGTTGGACTCCCAGTCAGCAAACGGCTTGCTGTACGTCAAGGTAACCGACTTACCGTCAGCACCGACCTCAGGAACGTCCGTAACCAGCTTCGTGCCTGGGGAACCAGAGGCGAAGAATACCTGGTCGTCCTCAACGACAATGTTGCCCTCTTCGTCGGTCTCGTTGTCGGCAACGTCATCGTTCAGATTTGACGATAGTCCAGCCCATGCGAGCAGAAGGTCAGCAGCATCAATCGCCGTGCCGTCAGACCACTTGGCGTTCTCGGAAAGGGTGTACTGAACCTTCAGTGGGTCTTCCGAGATTACTTCGTAGCTACCGAACGACGAGTCGGGAACCAAGTTCAGGTCCGCGTCATAGTAGTTGAAGTTTGAATAGGTCATGTAGTTAATGACCGCATTCGCCGTGGCGTTTCCGTGATCAGTGTTCTCGTTCGCCGAGTACTGCGGCTGGTTCCAACCAACGGTGACAACCTTTGGCTCACCCGAGCCGTTGTCAGTCGAGGTCGAGGTTTCATCGCCGGATGGCGTGGTCTCGTTGGGGGTTGGCGTCGAGCATGCCGAAAGCGCCAGCGAGGCGCCAAGCACTACTGCGAGCGGTGCTGCCCACTTCTTGATCTTCAATTTTCCTCCTTGAAGGACGGGAGGTGGCCCACGTTTTTGGCGCTGCGGTTGCGTCCTAACAGCGCACTCGGCCACAACGACTCCCAATGCGTTAGTTCAAAGGTACCCACCTTCAGCAGGCCGGTGCGCAAAAAAAGGACCTAGCACATACATCGTTATCGAAGTGATACCGGCGGGTAACTTAAGAAACATTCATCCCATATATCGAAACACAGAGATCGGATTCGCATGATTACGCGGTTAACGAGCGTTGTAGATCTCCACAGGCAACCGCTTTACGTTTACCTTTTGTCTGATATGTCGGAGATTGATGGTCGGTGGAGGGGGCAAACCGACTGGAAATGTAACAGCGTCGCACATCTCACATTTTGAAACCCGTGGTCTTTGGGACTATATCCCCAGTTGAGTCGGGAGGAATAACGCAGCACTCAGACTCGTCGCCAATGGAAAAGCGGGTGGCCACGGCCACCCGCTCGCTGAACAGACGCTACTAGGCTTTCTTCACCACACTGGACTTAAGTTGGATACGACCGAAACCGGGAACGTTCGCATCGATGTCATGGTCTCCCACACCGTCTTCGATCAAACGAATACCCCGCACCTTTGTTCCCACCTTCACGGTTCCACCACCGGCACCCTTGACCTTGAGATCCTTCACAACCGTGACATCATCGCCGTCGCCCAGAACGTTGCCCACCGCATCCCTGATGACAGCGACCTGCGCGTCCTCCGTGGCCCCGTCCTCAGGATTCCATTCGTGGCCGCACATTGGGCAGACAAGCAATGCGCCATTGACATAGGTGTATGACTCGCTACATTCTGGGCAGGGTGGCAACTGATCTGACATGGGTGGCTCCTTGTTGGCTCATACGCGACCGTGATTCTCGTGGGGCAGCCCACTAAGCGGGCACCGCCCAAGCATCATATCCGTGTCCACTACCGGGGTGTGGCTGATGCCTGACCCTCAAGTGCCACAATCAGCGATTCCAGCGCGAGCGCGAAGCTGACCTCGACATCAACCGCGAGCGCAAAAGCTCCCCTGGCCTCAAGGTCCACGAATCCATGAAGTACCGCTCTGACATGTCGGATCGCGTGAATGAGAGCGTCCTCTTGGAACTGGTATCCAGCCAGGACCGCACCCAGCAGTTCCACAAGGTCGGTCGAAACCTGTTCGTCCCGTGGGTTTTCAGGATCAGCGGGGATCACGGTGAGTGGGTATGTTCCAGGGTGCTGTTGCGCCCAACTGCGATAGGTTGCCGCGAGTTCCTTGAGTGCCTGACTGCGGGAACGCCCGACAGCCGAACGGGCCAACGCCGCCGCCAAGTCGCTTTTGGCGTGCACGATCAGTTCGCGCTTCAGCCCAGTTAGTCCATCGATGTGTTTGTACAGCGAGGGACTCTTGACCCCGAGATGTTCGGCAAGCATCGCGATACTCAGGGAATCCAGCCCCTCTCGATCTGCGAGTTGTGTTGCCGCATCGATCACGCTCGATGGGTTGAGAGGCGTTCTAGGCACGTGCGGGTTCCTCCTTCAGGAAGTCGAGGATTGCGTGGGCGGTTGCGTCAGGCTGCTGTGACTGTGGGTAATGTCCGGCATTCGCAATCATTGCCACGCGCCCACCGACCGTGTCCGCAATCCATTGCGCTTCACGCTCAGGCACTGGGAAGTCAGGGTCCCGATCCCCCATCACAATGAGCGTGGGAAGTTTTATCTCCGGGAGCAGTCGCTCCGCAAGATCGTGGTCTGTGCGGGTTGTGCGACTGAATGAGCGGGCATAGCCCGGCCGTTTAATGCTGGCGCTGATCTTTTTCCGGTACCCAGTGAAATCCTCTGGTTTTTCGCCCGCGTAGAGCGAGGGAAGATAGGCATTCCAGACCGCCCTCGCCCACGGGCGCGCCAGCGCCACCCGGAAGAACATCCGCTTGATGAATCCTATGTCACTGGGAGTGCGTACAAATGGCCCCACAAACACGAGGGCTCGAAACAGTTCCGGGCGGCGCGCGGCGGCTATGACTGTTGCTCCCGCACTCATGGAGTTACCGATCACCACTGCGGGAGTCTCTAGGGTTTCAAGCAGCGCAATGAGGTCGGATGCAGTCGGTTCATCACCATATTCGGCAAACTGAGCGTCGCTATCGCCGTGACCGCGCAGGTCGCAGCAGATGACTTGGTAGTCAGCGGCCCTCAGCAATGGCGTGAGGTATCGATAGGAAGAGCGTAGGTCGCCCATTCCAGGCAGGCACACCACAGGTAGTCCGTGCCCCTCGGATTCGAAGGCGACTCGTCCACCATCAACGTGAATGAACTGCGTCACCACGGTACAACTATTTTGATTAGCCATTAGGCTAATCTAATTAGCCCCATGGCTAAAGTCAATCCCCGCGTCCAAGAGAGCCTGTCATATCCAGGGTCGAGGAAAGTCCCAACCCTACCCACAATCTAACTCGAGTCGGCATCTGGCGTGACCAACTCGTCGCCAAGGAAACCGTTGCTAAAAGGCAGAACGCCATACGTCACGCCAGTACTGGGCGAGCGAGTCGATATTCTCGTGTGCATTGAGGCCGCTCGGCTGCGGAACAACCCAGAGTCTAGACTCCTCGCGCCACCCCTCGATAAGGGCTGTGTCCTGCTCCCCCATCTTCGCCTTGGGCAGGCCGAAAGCCGCACGGAAAGCGGTGATGCCCGCGATGGCGACCACTGCGGGTTCCAGTCCCTCAAGGCGGGCCACCAGCCGCTCACCACCCTCACGCAACTCCGAGCGAGTGAGTTCATCTGCCCGCACAGTCGCCCTGCCCACCAGGTTCGTGAGACCAATACCACGGCGCAGGAACTGCGCCTCATCCTCAGGCCGCAAACCTCGCGAGGCATCCACCAGATGATCCGTGAGACCAGCCCGATGCAAGGAAGGCCAGAACCTGTTACCCGGCCGCGCGAAGGGAGCGTTCACCGCTGCCGTCCACAGTCCTGGATTGATACCCACGATCAAGAGCCGCATGGGCACATCCAACGGGATGATGTCATCTATCGCATCGGGGTTATCGGTTGCGAACCGGGACAGATCATCACGGGTTGGCTTTCGCCCGCCCAACGGCGAGGGCCTGCGCGGCACACCTTGAATCTTCTGGGTCACGGTCACACTCACTCAACTGATCGCTTGACGCACCAGTTCTCTGGCGCGTGCTTCGACCTTATCGGTCATCGGTTGTTCTCCTGAACACAGATGAGATTTCCCGCTGGGTCGCGAAACGCTGCATCACGTACGCCATAGTCCTGAGAGATCGGCTCTTACAGGATGTCGGCGCCACGCGCCTCCAACTGTGCGAACGTAGCGTCCAAATCCTTGGTTGCGAGGTTGCCACCGAAATATCCGCCCGACATGTGCACCGAACGGGCCAATGACTCCACATCGAGCGGCTGCGAGAACTCCCGGTCCATACGGACGAAGTGGTCACTATGACTCCATTGCATGGTGCGGCAAGTTGTCGATCATCTACCGCACAAGGATCTCGGTTTCAAGACGCCGATAACTCGTTTCCATACCGTCAGCCATGCCGGTGGCCAGTACAGCCTCCCGGACCTCACTGTTCGGATACGTGATCAGGTAGGACAGTAGAGTGCCGCCCTCGACCGGTGTGAGCGTGAGTTCATTCAGGGTTTCAGGGCTGGACTCTCCGTCTGGGTCCTGCGGCGAGATCATGCGCTCTGTTGCCACGAGGCGGTGCGGCGCGACGGCATCCCTGACCACGCCGACGAATCCGAACCGTTCTCCTGACTCGTCGTTCTGCCACTCAGTCCGCAGGGTCTGCCCCAGCTGTTCACCGTACTCACAGACCGGCATACTCCAGCCGTCTGGCCCCAACTGCCACTGGCGGAGCAGGTCCGGTTCGGTGTGCGCGCGCCATACCTGCTCAGCCGTACCGCGAATGAGGCGTGAGACTCGGACCTGATCCTCACCGATCAATTGCACCTGCGTGCCGTTGCCCGCAGCAAAGGAGGTGAGATCCTCAAGCACTGCATCGATTTGCCCCATAGCGGCGCTCATGCCCTCGACCATGCCCATCTTCTGGAGCTGTTCGAGTTCTTCAAGGTTGTTGAAGTACGTGGTAGTGGTCAAGCGCGAGCCGAGTGCTGTCTCGGTGAACTCAAAGGTCATGCGCATGCTGGGCATGTTCTGATTCGGTTCGCCTCCCTCACCTGCGAATCCGTCACGCACCTCGAACGAATGTGGGGCCTCTACGGCGATCCATTCCCAGTAACCGCCGCTGCGGTCACCTTCAGGGCCGGTCATGTAGTAGTTGGTGATGCCGCCAACGAAACCGTCGTGCCGGGTGAACGTTGCGGGATAGGTTGGTGGACCCCAGAATCGCTCGATTTCGCGTGGGTCGAGGTAGGCGTCCCAGAGGCGACGCACGGGCACGGTGAAGTCCGCGATCACCGTGAGTGTGAGCGCGTCTGGGTCCGTGATGACTTCGGTGATAGGCATGATATTGGCCTTTCGATTGGGTTAGCTGTCTCCCGCGAGAAGTGCGTCGAGTCGGTCGATGCGCCCACGCCAGATCTGTTCAAAGTGCCCCAGTAGTTGCTGGGCCTTTCGGATGGTTTCCGGGTTACCCCGAATGATGCGCTCCCTTCCCCGTGGGATTCGGGCGACGAGGTCGGCGGCTTCCAGCACCACGATGTGCTTTTGAACCGCGGTGAAACTCATGTCGTACCTGCGTGCAAGGTCTGAGATTGAGGCTTCTTCCACGAGTGTGCGGCGCACGATGTCGCGTCGCGTGGCATCGGCAAGCGCCCGGAAGATCCGGTTCACCTGCTCGTCGCTGAGTTCCTCACTTTGTGCAACCATTTGGTTGTACATTAGTTCAGCGTGTGGCTCCCGTCAACACGTAGATGTCTATTGACGACGAGTTGGCTGGTACGCGCGGATATCGCACGTACCAGCCAACTCGTCGAAAAGGGCTTTGCAGCCCGGGTCGGAAGCCTACGCAACACTCACGCAGAGATCAACGGGTGGAACACGTAACCGATCTGTAGGGTGTTCCAACGTTCCGGCCTTCAAGGAGCGGAGGTAGAGACTGTCCACAATGACCGTGATCGCCCCAGACGGATCACGAGCCGATATCGTCAATGAGGAACGCGCCTAGTTTCTCCTCCGGCGCTGCCATGACATTCACCGCACGTTGATGAGCCACACGCAGTAGACCCGCTCAAATGCTGAGCGTCTCCAACATGTCCGTCACAAGAGCCGCCACCGGCGAACGCTCAGACCGTGTCAACGTGACATGCCCAAAGAGCGGGTGCCCCTTGAGCGCCTCGATCACCGACACCACGCCGTCGTGCCTGCCCACACGGAGGTTATCGCGCTGAGCCACATCATGAGTCAGCACCACACGCGAACCCTGCCCGATACGCGAGAGCACCGTCAGCAGGACATTACGTTCGAGTGACTGAGCCTCATCGACGATCACGAAGGCATCGTGCAGCGAGCGGCCGCGAATATGCGTCAAGGGAAGCACCTCAAGCAGGTCGCGATCAATCACCTCGTCCACTACGTTCTTGGAAACCACCGCACCGAGCGTGTCATAGACCGCCTGCGCCCACGGATTCATCTTCTCCGATTCGCTGCCCGGCAAATACCCGAGTTCCTGACCACCAACAGCGTAGAGCGGACGAAAAACCATGATCTTCTTGTGACGGCCACGCTCCATGACCGCCTCAAGCCCAGCGCACAGCGCTAGGGCCGACTTGCCTGTGCCCGCCCGGCCACCGAGAGAGACAATCCCAACCGACTCGTCGAGAAGCAGATCAATCGCGACCCTCTGCTCAGCCGACCTACCCCGCAGCCCAAAGAGCTCCTGATCGCCACGGATCAGTTGCACATGCTTATCCGCAGTCACCCGCCCCAGCGCGCTACCGCTCGGTGAATGCATGATCACACCCTTATGGCACAGCATCGGCCCCGAGTCCTGGTCGAACTGCCCATCCAACGCGGTCAGCTCAACGGAATCGTTCTCCCACACCTCCCTGATGATGTGCTCCGGAACCTCAGCGTAGGTGATACCCGTCCAGCCCGTCTCCCGTGAAAGCTCCGCCTGATACTCCTCAGCCTGCAACCCCACCGCCGATGCCTTGATCCGCATGGGTAGATCCTTGGACACGACCGTGACATCCTTGTCCTCGGCTGCGAGGTTCGCGGCCACCGCAAGGATTCGAGAATCATTGTCACCCAACCGGAACCCCGCCGGAAGTACCTGCGGGTCGATGTGGTTGAGTTCCACCCGCAGCGTGCCACCGATAGAGTTCACGGGCAGGGACTGGTCAAGTCCGCCATGCTCGATTCTGATCTGATCAAGGAGCCGCAGAGCGGAGCGCGCAAAATAGCCGAGTTCCGGGTGATGACGTTTCGCCTCAAGTTCCGTGATCACCACAATCGGCAACACCACATCGTGTTCAGCAAACTTCAGCAGAGCTCTCGGATCAGACAGCAGAACCGAAGTGTCCAAAACGAAAGTCCGCGTACCAAGCGAGTTCTCTACACTCGTGGTCGCGGACTTCTTTGTTTTCACTGCTGAGTTCTGCGCGTTCTTCCGGGCGGCTCTTCTGGGACTTTCTGCTGATGTCTCATCCGCGGTGGTGGAACTTCGCTTACTTGGCGAAGCGCCTTCCACCGAAGACTGTGCTGCCACCTGCGATGCCTGCTGAGTACGCGTTGCCATGCTGGCCATCTTGCTTCCCCTCGATCGGTTAGAAACAGGGATTCGGGATAAGCCCGAGCCTCCCCATAACCGAGAGTAAGCACATTGAGGTGATGTGAGTCACTACGAAACGCCCCGTGTCGCATTGTTCACTCACTTGTAACCCGGAGCCGAGAAAAGGCAGATCATATCTTCGGCTCGGCAGCGCTCTCACCAACCCTGCACTGACTCGTCATTACGAGGGCGTTGGGTTCACCCGCACAGGCCAAAAGCAGATCGGCAGTCTCTTTGAGGTGATCCTGTGGGAACGGGCCGCGTGAGTCCCCTACTCTGTTTTCACCTGTCGGCTACTGATGCGAAACGGCCCGCACCTCAACTGAAGTGCGGGCCGTTATCACTGATAACGAAAACCTAGACGTTAAACCGGAACTCCACCACGTTCCCGCACATACCAACCTCTAGTACTCACTGCAGGGCGAAGTCCGGAGCCGGAGACGCGTCAGCTCATCAGTACTCTCGGCCATCGATTGTGCAATAATCTGCGTATGCATGCAGATACGGACGGTTCCCTGTCGACGGAGAGCGAGTATGTCGAGCTCGCGGTCGAGGTGTTCTCGATGCTCTCGGATGCGACCCGGATCCGGATCATCCTCGCCCTGCGCGATCAGGAGCTGTCGGTGAACCATCTCGCAGAGATCGTCGATAAGTCCGCCCCGGCCGTCTCCCAGCATCTGGCGAAGCTGCGCCTGGCGCGGATCGTTTCGACCCGGCAGGAGGGCACGAAGGTGTTCTACCGACTGGCGAACGAGCATGCCCGTCAGTTGGTCGCGGACGCGATCTTCCAGGCTCAGCACACGTTGAGCAACGACCCGGCCCACCACCGCGGCGATCACCGGACCCCCGAGGATGTCCACTAATGCTGCGCGTCTTCCGCAACCCTACCTACGCGAAACTGTTCTCCGCCCAGGTGATCGCCCTGCTCGGCACCGGCCTGCTCACC
The DNA here is from genome assembly GCA_031979385.1 of Timonella sp. Lineage (GTDB taxonomy): Bacteria > Actinomycetota > Actinomycetes > Actinomycetales > Cellulomonadaceae > Timonella. The sequence continues at coordinate 126,565 of DALZEF010000007.1, forward strand.
GTCGCCCTGGGACTGCTCGCTTTCGACATCGCCGGCGACGCGGCTGGGTCGGTGCTCGGCACGGCGCTTACCATCAAGATGGTCGCATATGTCGGCGTCGCCCCGCTGATCGCCGCGGTCGTCGACCGACTGCCGAAGAAGGCGGTCTTGGTCACCGCGGATCTGATCCGCCTGGCGATTGCGGTGATGCTGCCGTTCGCCACCGAGGCCTGGCAGATCTACGTGCTCGTGTTCGTGCTGCAGTCCGCGTCGGCGACGTTCACCCCCGCATTCCAGTCCCTGATCCCCTCGGTCCTCCCGGAGCCGGAGGACTACACTCGGGCGCTGTCGCTGTCGCGCCTCGCCTATGACCTCGAGGCGCTACTGAGCCCGACGATCGCCGCGGCTCTGCTGACTCTGATCAGCTACAACAACCTGTTCGTCGGCACCGCGGTCGGCTTCGCCTGCTCGGCCATTCTGGTGCTGCTCTCCCGGCTGCCTGCCCGCACTGATGACGGGCCCGTGCTGCCGTTCTGGCAGCGACTCCCGTTAGGTGCGAAGGTGTTCGCCCGGACGCCGACGTTGCGGTTCCTAATGCTCACGAACATCGTCGTCGCGGCCGGCACCGCGATCGTTCTGGTGAACTCCGTCGTCTACGCCCGCGGCGTGTTCGGGCTCGGCGATCAGTCCCTCGCTCTCGCGTTGGCCTGCTACGGCATGGGCTCGCTCGTCGTCGCGCTGAACATCCCCTGGCTGGTTGACAAGCTCGGCGTGGTCCGCACCATGATCACCGGCGCGGTCGTCATCACCGCCGGGCTGGCCGTCGCCGTCATAGTTACCGCAGTCGCGACGAGCACTGGGGCGGGATGGTACGTGCTGCTGGGCACCTGGGTGCTACTGGGCATCGGCACCTCGCTCGTCAACACGCCATCGTCGAGGCTACTGGCCGACGCGTCGACGACGGCGAACCGGAATCTCGTCTACACGGCCCAGTTCGCTCTCTCCCACGCTTGCTTCCTGGTCACCTACCCAATCGCGGGGTGGCTGGGTGCAGCGAATCTGACCGGCGCGGCTATCGCGCTTCTGATCCTGGCGGCGGTCGTCGGGGCTATCGCCGTGGCGTTTGCCCGCTCCCGACTCCTGCGGGCAGACACAGACATGCCCACGGTGACGAGTGAGCTCGGCCGCTGAGCGGAAGCATTTCAGGCGGCCGCTAATGAACGCCGGATCGCGATCGTCCAATCGAGTGGCGACCTCAGCGGTTTAGTTCGAGAAGCGGAACTCCACCACGTCGCCGCAGCTAACAACCTCAGCGGACACTGGTCCGCGAGTCGCTGGCCTGATCGCGAGATAACCAGGTCTTCCGGATGGGGAGTGTGAGAACTTCCATCCCCAGGGAGACCTCGACCCCTATCCGTCCAGCGACGCGCTCAGGCGACCACACCCTCGTTCGCGAAGAGCCGGATAACCGAAGGAGGTCGGCGCGGTTACGCCGGACCTCCGCTCAGTTCGCGTCGGAGAGCACCGGTATGTCAGTGAGCCGGAATGCGTTGATCCCGGACCCGGGCCCAGCCTGGATGGTCACTGTCTCAACATCGCCCAATTTGGGATAGATGATGCTGTAGATGCGGGTTTGTCCCGAGTCGATCCTGCCCATGGTGTGCAGGTCTGTTGCGGGCAACCAGATCGCGGTGCCTGTCTTGTCGTCACCGTAGTAGTAGTCCATTGGTGCAATACGCGTCGTGCCCATCAGAATGGTGACCCCTGATGCTGACCGGTGGGCAGACCGGGTCTCTGAACCCCGATAGGACCAGAGACCAGCGAGGGAACCCAGACCGAACGACGAGTCGATCTCGTCGTCTACCGCAGTGACCTCGAGGTCCACGATCACGTGTCCATCGACCATTCGAGCTTGTGGCGCGCGGTATTCGAAGATGCGGGAGGAGTCGATCCGCACTCCTTTTTCCCCTGTTGCAGTGAGCCCTTCCTCCAACTCAGGGATGTCGCCGTCGGTCTCAACCTCGGTCACTGTGGTGATCTCCGACGTGAGGGTCAGGGTGACCCGTCGATTGAGCGTGCGGTTCTCGTCTGAGTCGTTCGGGACAATAGGTTCACCTTTGCCCTTGCCCGCGGTTTCGATTGGGAACTGTGCCTTGTCAATGTGTTTGGCGAGTTCTTCGGCAACGGCTTTCGCGCGCCGTTCGGAGAGTTTCTGGTTGTAGTCTGCGCTTGCGACGTCGTCGGTGTGACCGACGATCTCGATAGTTCCCGGCTCACGTGACTTCAGGTGTTTCGCGGCGCCCTTCACGGCGTCAACGGCATCCTTAGTCAGAGTGTCAGCGTCTACGTCGAACAGGACGTCCGATCCGAGGGTGACCTCAACTTTCTCGGTTGAGCTCAGCGTTTCCACGGCGCCGGCCAATTCGCTCGTGAATGATTCGAGCGGGAGGACCGGGGCCTGGACGACGGTCGTGATGTCGAAGGGCCGGTAGCGTTCCTCGGCGGGAATCGGTTCAGGGATGTCCCCGTCGATGATGGGAACAGAGTCGATGTAGGCGCCGCCCGGGAGGAAGAGCCCAAGCGAGTCGATTCCAGCATCGGGCGCGGCGAAAGCGAGTTGAATGCGTGGTTCTGGCCCATCCCCGGCACGGCCGTCGGCATACGTCGCAACTGCCTCGTCGTCGCTGTTCATCGCGACTGTGAACACTTGGTCGTTCGTGAGGTCGAGCAGGCGTAGCGCGGAGTAGGCAGGAATGCCGGTGAGTTCTCCGGTCAGCAGCGTGGTCGAGATGAAGCCGTCCGCGGGTAAGCCGTGGAAGTCGAGTGTCGCGACGACGAGGTCGTCTGCTCGAACCAGTGGTCGAACGGTGACTTCGACGTCGGCTCCAGCCAAGGGCACCGTGCGGGTCGCGACCGCGTCTTCGGGTGTGAGCGCCGCCTCGACTTCACTTGGGCTGTTGGTTGCGTTGATCGGACCAGGATCTGGCGAAGCGGTTCCAGAACAAGCTGTGAGCGTGAACGCAAGAGAGGCCGAAATGGCCAGGACAAGAACGGAACCCGTGTGGGTCTTGGCGCGGAGCATGAGTCAAAGGTAGTTGCGATCGGCTGAGACTTCCACTCGGGGAACCTATGGATAGCACCAAAACCTGACGCGATCTATGAAAACAGCGCCGCCGCTGCACGGGGCCGTCACTGCGGTGCCCTTCGACGGGCTTCGTCAGGAGTTTCGCCGAGAACAGCCTTGTATTGGCGTCCGAACGGTTCGTGCGCGAGTCGGCGCGCCACAGTGTCGCGTACCACGCCCTCGCACCCGCAGTTCCGACACCACCGGTCCGGCTCAACGACTCAGCACTCGATGACAGCGCGATCCGGCGACAGATGTTGCCCGACAGCGTGAAGTCCGAGCTCATCGAGCCGGCAGAACGTGGTCAGATCGGGCGTGACGAAAGTAGGCTGGGGCATGTCGAGGTCTTCCGGATGGGGAGTGTGAGAACTTCCATCCCCAGGGAGACCTCGACCCCTATCCGTCCAGCGACGCGCTCAGGCGACCACACCCTCGTTCGCGAAGAGCCGGATAACCAGCGGCGAAGCACATCGATCCACTCGTCGAAGGCGTCGAGGTGCGCATCATGGCTGCCGCCAGAGAGATCGACTCTGACCGTCTCGGGCCTGCGCCGGATCAGCTCGTCCTTGTCGGCATCGCTGAACATCCCGTGCTTGGCGAAAATCGCGAGCGTCGGAACCTGCAGAGCTTCCCACTCGTCCCAGCGCGGTTCATGCACAGCCTCGATCGTGCGTTGCATGACCGCGGCGTCGAAACGCGGGACGAGCCCATCATCCGTCGACTGGAGATCCGCTACCCAGGCATCAACGATCGCGTCATCACCGAGGAACTCGCGGGCAGCGGCCTCGTCCCGGAACGGAACCGGCCAGGACGCGAAGTACGCGCCGAGACCAGCAGCCTCGCGCGGATCGTCACTCCCCGACACATGACCTTCGAGCATCACGAGCCCCTCGACCAGGTCTGGGCGCGCTGCTGCTGCGAGAAAAGCAGTGTGGGCCCCCATCGACTGCCCGACGAGCGTCGCTCGACTCCCTGGGGCGAGCTCCTCGATCGCCGCCACGACGTCGCCGACGAAGGCGTCGCGGGATAGATCGTCGGGAAGCCGCGTGCTCGCACCGTGCCCTCGCTGGTCCACGAGCAGGGCCCGATGGTCCTGCAACGCTCGCGCCGTGCGCAGCAACTCCCGCGAGCTCCCGGCAAGCCCGTGCAGCAGCACGACGACAGGGCCGTCGCCGCCGAGGTCGGTGACCGCGATGCAGACGCCTCCGGGGCGTTGCACGACGCAGCTGGTCACGCGACCTGTAGCGGCGCGATCGCCGCGATCTGCTCACCTGCTGCGTCCTCGGCGCGGTCGAGCTCATAGTGGCTCTGCAGGTTGATCCAGAACTCAGCCGACGTGCCGAAGTACCTCGCGAGCCGCAGCGCGGTGTCCGCGGTGATCCCCCGCTTGCCGTGCACGATCTCATTGATCCGACGCGGCGGCACCCCGATCGACACGGCGAGCTTGTTCTGAGTGATCCCGAACCCCTCGATGAAGTCCTCCATGAGGACCTCACCCGGGTGAATCGGCTCGATCCTGTCAGTGGTAGTCAACGATCTGCACCTCCTCTGGTCCAGCGTCGGTCCACACGAAGCAGATTCGCCACTGGTCGTTGATCCTGATGCTGTACGGCCCGACCCGATCACCCTTCAGTGCTTCGAGCCGGTTGCCCGGCGGGACGCGAAGGTCTTCGAGCACCTCCGCCGACCCCACCTGACGCAGCTTGCACAGAGCGACCCGATGGATTCTCGGATCGATCGAGCGCACGCGCTCACGACGCCACAGACGCTCGGGATCCTCGCTGCCGAACGATCTGATCACGAGTCCAGCACGTAACGGACACCGTCATTAACGCTAGACGTTAAACCGGAACTCGACCCCATTCCGACACCGAGCAGTCTCTTCCGCCACTGTCGTTGTGCGGGCCAGCACTGATGAGCCGCGCCTTCGCGCACCGGCGGTCAGACAACGGTGTGAGCGGACTCGTCGCCCTCCGTTCGAGCGCACACCATGAGCAGGTTCCCGTCAGGATCCCGGAACTGAACGAAAGCCACGCTCCCGATGTCGACGACGTCCGAGGCGAGTTCGGCCCCGAGATCGCGCACATGCGCCACGACTGCGCCGAGGTCATCGGCCCACCAGAAGAAGCGTGGCGGACCGTCCGGCGTGAACGGCGCGTTCGCGTCCAGAGCAAGGCCGGGGCCCGGTTCCATCGGGACGTCGACGATCGTGTCGTCATGCGAAGGCAGGGACACCTCCGCACCGAGTAGCCTGCCGTACCAGTCGGCAGAGCGGTGGATGTCCCGCACCGGGGTGAAGACTTGGCCGATCTCGCGGCGTATAGGAGTCGTCACCGCTCAATCGTATGGCAACGCGTCTCGCGGATCGGCTCGCAGGGTCATCATCCAGCTGTCCACCGACACGAGCGGACCCGGGAGGACATGGACAAGGGCAGCAACGCGGTGACCAAACGCAGAGGAAGTGCATGACACCACGCACAACCAGAGGTTATACGGCAAAACGAAATTCCACCGAGTTCCTACACATACCAACCTCTACCGCTGTCAGCCCGACCAGGTATTCAGAACCGCGTCTCCCAGAGAACTACTTTCATATTCTGCAAGTAGTTGCTACATTGACACCATGGGCAACAAGGAACCGAGTGAGCACCAGAACATCACTGCCATCGAAGCACAGCGGTTACTCGACTCGATGCCTCCGCGACCACGACGGGTCTTCGATAGCCGGGACCACGTGAGCGCGCTTGCCACGATCGTACTATCGTTCGCGTCAGGGATCCTCGCGCTGAGCGGATTTCCCTGGTGGGCCATTCCGCTCACCTTGGGCGCAATCGTCACGTCGAACGTCTGGATCTCCAAGCGGCTGAGCCAGCCCAACGAACCCAGACTGAAGGGGACCATCATCTCCGCGGCTTTCGCCGTCTGGCTCTTGATTCCCGTCTGGCGGGGCCTCATGCATGGCGAGACGATTCCATTCCCTGAAGCGTTCATCTTCGCGGGCCTGGCCCCTGCGGCATGGCTAGTGTTCTATGTCGTGCTCCTGATCCGCCGCTGACATGTCGTATGCAGAGATCGATGCGCACCTGGTCGCGCCCAAGCGATTCGTCACGCTGTCACACCTGAGTCAGGTCGAACAAGCGGACTTCCCTGCGCTGCAGGATACGACGGGCTTGTCGATGACCGATCTTTCCAAGATCCTCCGAGACCTGGAGGATCGCGGCCTGGTGGAGATCTCCAAGGAGCGTAAGAACCGGTACGGAACAACGCTGGTTCGGCTGACGCCAGACGGCAGACGCACCTTCCTGAACCTCGTGGCGACCCTCAACCGCATTGCCGGCAACTAAACGGACTAGCCTTGCAACCTTCGAAAACCGGAGCACCATGACCCCGAAGAACACCCGATTCGCCGGCGGGAGCTTCACCCCCCTGGAAAACACACTGCTGGCCATTCTCTGCAGCGGCACAGACACCGCATCCTCAATCGCACGATCCCAGCTCACAGAAGCCACCTGGGGTGGCAACGAGAACGACAGCTGCGATTGCTTCCTCATCTCGGTCACACCCGCTGCCAACACTCAAGGCATCATGCATGACGGCGGCCCCTTCAGCTTCGCCGAAGTATCCAATGGAGAAACAACCCTCGGACTACTCGAGCTCTGGGTCGTCAATGAACGCCTACACTCCGTCAACTACATGCCCTTCGGTGATGACCATGTCGAACTACCATCGCCAGAGGACTACACGATCACGCTGATCGAGAACGAGTGACGCTACTCAACAACCCCAGCGCCAGAGGTTAAAGCGCAAAACGAAATTCCACCACGTTCCCGCACATAGAAACGTCAGAGACTCTCCCGCAACCGGGCGATCTCCTCAGCGAGTTCTTGGCGAAGGCCGTTATCCCTCGCAGCGAGGGCGGTAGCCGGGTCCCGCCACCGCTCGGCCGGGTAGAGCCAGACCGGCTTCGTGACGATCTCCGGCGGCTCCCACTTATACCGGGGCCAGATGTGGGTGTGGAGAAAGGCGTCAGTGTTGCCGAGGATCTCGACGTTCACCCGACGGTATCCGTCGTCGCGCCGGGAGCAGACATTCTCGACGGCGGCCGCGACGAGGTCGACGTCGGCAAGGTACTCAAGGCGTTCCACGCGCGGCAGGTCCGAGAGGCGATCGACCCCGGGAGTCTTCGTGAGGGCGAGGCTGTAGCCAGGGAGGAACTGGACGTCCCCGATCACGGCGAAGGCAGCGCCGAGTTTGGCGAGCACTGTGGGGTTACGCCCCTCGATCGCCGCGCGCACGCGGTCGCTGCGCCAGTCGTTCACGCGACCTGCAGGGGTTTGATCCCGTCGATCTGCTCCCCGGCCCGCTCCTCGGCGCGGTCCAGCTCGTAGTGGCTTTGCAGGTTGATCCAGAACTCAGCCGACGTGCCGAAGTACTTCGCGAGGCGCAACGCGGTGTCCGCGGTGATCCCCCGCTTGCCGTGCACGATCTCATTGATCCGACGCGGCGGCACCCCGATCGACACGGCGAGCTTGTTCTGAGTGATCCCGAACCCCTCGATGAAGTCCTCCATGAGGACCTCTCCAGGGTGGATCGGCTCGATCCTGTCAGTGATAGTCAACGATCTCCACCTCCTCTGGCCCAGCATCCGTCCACACGAAGCAGATTCGCCACTGGTCGTTGATCCTGATGCTGCACTCCCCCCGATCACCCTTCAGTGCTTCGAGCCGGTTGCCCGGCGGGACGCGAAGGTCGTCGAGCACCTCCACCGACCCCACCTGACGCAGCTTGCGCAGAGCAACCCGATGGATCCTAGGATCGATGGACCGCACGCGCTCACGACGCCACAGCCGTTCGGTGTCCTTGCTGCCGAACGATCTGATCACGAGTCCAGCACGTAACGGACACCGTCATTAACGCTAGACGTTAAACCGGAACTCGACCACATCGCCATCCTGCATGACGTAGTCCTTACCCTCCATGCGTGCCTTACCGGCAGCGCGGGCATTGGCAACAGAACCAGTCTCAACAAGGTCCGCGAACGAGATGACCTCAGCCTTGATGAAGCCACGCTCGAAGTCAGTGTGAATAACACCTGCAGCCTGTGGCGCGGTCCATCCCTTGCGGATGGTCCAGGCACGGGATTCCTTTGGACCTGCAGTCAGGTAGGTCTGGAGACCAAGTGTGTCAAAGCCGACGCGAGCCAACTGATCCAGTCCCGCCTCCTCCTGGCCGTTCTCCGCCAACATCTCTGCGGCCTCATCTGGTTCGAGTTCAACAAGTTCAGACTCGAATTTGGCGTCCAGGAAGATCGCGTCAGCGGGAGCAACGATCTCACGGATCTCGTTCTGGAACGATTCATCGGCAAGACCAGCGTCATCGGTGTTGAACACATAGATGAATGGCTTTGCGGTGAGCAGTTGCAGCGAGGAAATCTCAGAAAGGTCCAGTTTCGCGGCAGCGGCGCCAGCGAACAGGGTCTGACCTTCTTCAAGAATCTTTTGGGCAACCTTGGCCGCTTCAAAGAGAACCGGGTCGCCCTTCTTAATCTTCACTTCCTTCTCAAGACGCACAAGGGCCTTACCCACGGTCTCAAGATCAGCGAGGATCAACTCGGTGTTGATGGTCTCGATATCATCCTTTGGCGACACCTTACCGTCTACGTGCACAACGTCAGGGTCAGCGAAGGCACGGGTCACTTGGCAGATCGCGTCAGCTTCACGAATGTTTGCCAGGAACTTGTTGCCCAGGCCCTCACCCTCGGATGCGCCGCGCACGATTCCGGCGATGTCCACGAACGACACCGTCGCGGGCAGAATCTTCTCGGAGCCGAAGATCTCAGCCAACTTGTTAAGGCGAGGATCCGGCAGCGGCACGACACCAACGTTCGGCTCAATCGTCGCGAACGGGTAGTTCGCTGCGAGAACCTGCGCACGGGTCAGTGCGTTGAACAACGTCGACTTACCGACGTTCGGGAGACCAACAATTCCAATAGTAAGAGCCACGTTGCACCATTCTACCGGCTCACCGCAGCCACCGGGCGTGGTCTCAAGGAGACTCCCCTCACCCAGTTCTGGTCAAACTCAGCGATTTGCCTAAGAGATCATCCTGGAGCGGGGTGTGTTGGTGGGTGTTTGGCTGAGTTCGATCTGGCGTGGAGGCGGCCCGTGTAGGGGATGTGGTGGAGGTTACGTGCCTAGGATTGGCGTTTACCGGCCATCGTGTAGTTAACTTGTTTCTGCGGCCATCACAGCGGTGAGGAAACGCCCGGTCCCATTCCGAACCCGGTAGCTAAGCTCACCAGCGTCGATGGTACTGCACTCGGGAGGGTGTGGGAGAGTAGAACGTGGCCGCACTTAAACTTCATATAAAGAACGAGGATTCCCACTGACGGGGATCCTCGTTTTTGCTATGCCCTAGTTCGTTCGTGGCCTAGAGTGGCGCAGTCGCAGTCGCCCAACGTGGTGATTCTCCGGAGTTAGGTGTTTTTCTTAGGTGGTGATTCCGCAAAAATCACCATGTTGTACTGTCCAGGCGTGTGGGGTGAGTAGTTTGCCTTAAGGAACTCGATGGGCTGTTTTTGGCCCGGGTGCATGATCTTTGGACGTGCACCCGGACCAAAAATAGCCCATCGGTTTGGTAGGTGGGATTAGAGATGTGGCCGTGGGTGTAAGGCTGGGTTGTTGAACTGGACGGTGTGACGAATACGAATGGGAAGAGGGGCACGAGCATGACAGGCACACGCCTGAACATTCACCAACAGCAAGGCCCGGGTCCCTCGACACGAGGGACCCGGGCCTTGTGATTCAACTCGTTACAGGGCGTTGCACCCATCACCGGCCGGAACAACGGAGTCGGAAACCGGCTCGACTCCCAGATCCTTGCGGCCTTCACGGCGCGGACGCTTGGATTCGACTCCGGCCTTCTTCAGGTCAGCGCGCAGTTCACGTGGCAGGGAGAACAAGAGGTCCTCAGTCGCGGTACGGACTTCTTCCACTGCGCCGAAGCCCTGCTCGGCAAGGTACTTCAAGACGTCCTGGACAAGTATCTCGGGAACCGATGCCCCCGAGGAGACGCCGACTGTGGTCGCTCCTTCAAACCAGGCGCTGTCGATTTCCTTGGCGTAGTCGATGAGGTAGCTTGCTCGGGCACCTGCGTCGAGTGCGACCTCGGTGAGGCGTACGGAGTTCGAGGAGTTGCGCGATCCAACCACGAGTACGACATCGCAGTGTGGTGCAAGTTTCTTGACCGCGACCTGACGGTTTTGGGTGGCGTAGCAGATGTCGTCGCTTGGTGGGTTCTGCAGGGTGGGGAACTTGGTGCGCAGCCGGTTGACGGTCTCCATGGTCTCATCCACGGAGAGTGTGGTCTGGGAGATCCACACGACCTTGTCGGGATCGCGGACCACGACATTGTCTACGTCGTCTGGCGAGTTCACGATCTGAATGTGGTCTGGGGCTTCACCAGCGGTGCCCTCGACCTCCTCGTGGCCGGTGTGTCCGATGAGGAGGATGTCGTAGTCGTCCTTGGCAAACCGGACGGCCTCTTTGTGCACTTTGGTCACGAGGGGGCAGGTTGCGTCGATGGTGTCGAGGTTGCGTTCCTTCGCGGCGGCAACGACTGCTGGGGAGACGCCGTGTGCGGAGAACACGACGCGCGCCCCCTCGGGCACCTCATCGGTGTCGTTGACGAAGATCGCGCCGCGTTCGGCGAGCGTTTCGACGACATACTTGTTGTGCACGATTTCTTTACGCACGTAGACGGGTGCGCCGTGCAGTTCGAGTGCTTTTTCGACCGCGATCACTGCACGGTCAACGCCGGCGCAGTAGCCACGGGGCGCTGCGAGCAGCACCCGCTTGGTTGCGGCTGGGGCGTGGGAGTCATTAGCGAGAAGGGTTTGGCTCACCCTCTCATTCTAGGTGAAGCGCCTGACGCAAGGGGGCGGAAAGTGCGGTGACCTTGTGCACGTCTGGGCGGCTGATTGGCGACGATTCCGTCCTTGCGCGAATGACGTGCGGTTTGTGCTGTTTTCACAGTCGATGGGCACAGGTTTTATCCGCTGATGCGAGAGAGCGTGCGTGTGCGGCGAACAAATGTCAGAGGGATGCGTCAGGCTGTTACGGACAAAGTAGTGCAGCAGAGGGTAGGGGTTTCGCGAAGCAAGCCCCTACCGGAGCGGAACGGATGCAGTCCGT
>DALZEF010000008.1:0-15355 GCA_031979385.1 Timonella sp.
GACGACCCGCGACTCGTGGAGCAGCTGGAGGCCGCGCTGAGCGGCCTTGACGACGAGGACCCGCTACCGCCAACCGATCCCGCTATCAGGCGGCTGCTTCCAGACGCCTCATTGGACCCCGAGGTGGCTGCGGAATTCCGTAGATATACGGATTTCGAACTGCGGGAGCAGAAGGTCTCGCGGCTTCTCTTACTGTCGGATCGTTTGACGGACGTGACGCCATCGAGTGTCGATGACGAGCACCTGGAGTTCTTGGTGGAGGAGGACGAGGCGGAACCTGTCGCAAGCGCACTCGGCGATATCCGGCTCGTGCTCGGTGAACGGTTGGGGTTGCACTCGGATCAAGATGCTCAAGAACTGTACGACCGTGTGGTGGCACTGAGTGAACAACTGCGTGCTGCGGATGGAGATACATCCTCGCTTGGGCAAAGCGATGAACGGGTGTACGTCATGGGAATACTGTTCGAACTTGCAGGGTACTTGCAGGAATCGTTGACTGGTTGCCTGCTCGAAACTCTGCGTCAACGACGCCGTAATCCCTGATGTGGTGTCTGTCACTGTGGTAACTCCCACGCCCCGTGCACCTCTCGTATGTCGGTGGGAGCGACTAATCTTTTGAAGTGTGAATAACTCACCGATAGGAATCTTCGACTCGGGCGTAGGGGGCCTCACGGTCGCGCGAGCAATCCTGGATCAACTCCCACATGAGTCGATCTCGTACATCGGAGATACCGCAAACGGTCCATACGGCCCCAAACCTCTTGCAGCGGTGCGTTCCTTCGCACTAGAGATCATGGATGAGCTTGTTGACGAAGGCGTCAAAATGCTCGTGATCGCGTGCAACTCCGCATCCGCAGCCGTTCTGCGTGATGCACGTGAACGCTACACCGTTAAGCGGGGGATCCCAGTCGTTGAGGTGATCCTTCCGGCAGCGAGGACCGCCGCGCGTGTCACCCAGAGCGGACAGGTGGGCGTTATCGCCACCCGTGCCACGGTCGACTCACGCGCGTACGATGATGCTTTCGCCATCGCCTCCGAGATCGAACTCACTTCAGTTGCCTGCCCCGACTTCGTGGAACTGGTGGAAGCCGGAATCACTACCGGACCGAGGGTTCTGGATGCTGCCCGCGACTACTTTGTGCCGTTGCAGCAGGCCGGCGTGGACACGCTCGTGCTCGGCTGCACTCACTATCCGCTCCTGTCAGGTGTGATCTCCTACGTCATGGGGGAGGACGTCACCCTCGTGTCCAGTTCGGAGGAGACCGCCAAAACCGTCTACCGCACGCTCGTGGAACAGGGACTTGAGCGAGACCCCGAAGCAGCCGCGCCAGCGCATCGGTTCCGCGCCACGGGAGACGCAAACAGCTTTGAGACTCTTGCGCACCGGTTCCTCGGCCCAATGGTCAAGTCAGTGGAGAAACTCGGATGAAGCTCACCGTCGTTGGGATGTCCGGGTCATACTGCGGCCCGCAGTCACCTGCCTCCAGCTACCTCGTTCAGGCGGCAGACAGTGACGGACGGGTCTGGTCCATTGTCATGGACCTTGGCTCCGGTGCCTTCGGGGCCTTGCAAAAGTATGTTGACCCGTTCGAGGTCGACTGCCTGATGATCTCGCATCTGCACCCCGATCACTGTTCAGATCTGAGCGGCTACTACGTGTACTACAAATACCACCCGTTCAAGGGCAGTCAGTACATTGACCGTGAGCCTATCCCGAGCTTCGCCCCGAGTGGCGCTTCCGAGCGATTCGCGCACGCATACGGGCTCGATGAGGGCGAATCGATGGAACAGCAGTTCAAACACGTCGAGATTCGCTGTGGCCAGTCCACCACCATCGGCCCTTTCGAGATCGAGGCATTCGAGGTCAATCACCCGATTGAAGCCTATGGATTCCGCGTCACCGGCCCATCAGAGGCTGACCCGTCCAAACGCGTGACCATCGGATACTCCGGCGACACCGATGAATGCCCCGGTGTGCGGGCCATCGCACGGGACGCTGATCTTTTTCTCAGCGAGGCCGCGTTCATTGAAGGGCGCGATGACGACATCCCCGCGATGCACCTGACGGGTCGTCGGGCGGGAATCATCGCTCGGGAGGAAAACGCGAAGTGGCTCGTGCTCACGCACGTTCCACCGTGGAACGACGAACTCGTGACCTACTTTGAGGCCAAAGAGGAATTCTCTGGACGCCTCGAAGTCGCCAAAGCCGGTACGGTCTACACCGTGTAAACACCTGTTTGTTACGAACTTCCGTTCGTGACGCTTCGGTAGGGGTCTGCTCCGCGAGGCCCCTACACTCCACTGCTCTACCTTGTCCGTAATAGTCACCCAATAAACTTTGGAGTCCGCTCATGGCCCAACCACGTCTTGTCCTCGCCACCCACAACGAACACAAGGTTGGCGAACTACGGGCTATTCTCCTTGCACCGGAGGTGGGACTGCCGCTAAACGGTGACCAGATCGTTGGGGCGGCATCGTTCGGCGTTCCCGAACCGAAAGAGGACGGCGTCACGTTCGCTGAAAACGCACTTATCAAGGCGCGCGCTCTCGCACAGGCGACGGGCCTCGTGGCTATTGCAGACGACTCAGGCCTTGCGGTGGACGTACTGGGGGGAGCACCTGGGATCTTCTCGGCACGCTGGGCTGGTACGCACGGCAATGACCGGGAAAACCTTGAACTCCTTCTTGCCCAACTCTCCGACATCGCACCACAACACCGTGCAGCTCGCTTCGTGTGTGCGGCTGCCCTGGTGACCCCCGGCGGCCAGGAACATGTTGAACTTGGTGCGTTGGAGGGTCGTCTACTGTTCGAACCTCGGGGAGATGGCGGGTTTGGTTACGACCCGATTCTCCAACCCATTGGCGAGGAACGCTCTTGCGCACAGTTAAGCGCGGAGGAAAAGAACGCGATCAGCCACCGCGGTAATGCGTTCCGGCTGCTCGCCCCTCACATCAAAGCGCTATTTGTCTGATACGTTTGCAACACGGATACGCACAATCGAGCCCCAGACAACCCGCCATCCCACAAACATCAGCAGGATGAAACCGAGCGATACCAGTGGGAATCCACCGGAGTTGGTGTCTCCGGTGGTTGCTCGCAGGGCCAAGCCGATAGCCCACGTGACAAGCGAAAGCATGATTGCCGCAGGCCAGATCTGGAACGCAATGGGAAGACCGCCGGTGGTGTTCATCCATTGACGAGTGATGAGCCAACCCACGGCCAGTCCGATTAAGAACGGCCATGCTGTATCGAGCACGCCAACGATGGTGTTTTCCGAGTCGTGTGCAGAACGACCCTGAAACGCAAACAGCAGGATCAATACAACATCGATAAGCGCCCACAGCAACGTTTTCTTCACGGGGACCAGCCTATAACAACGTGGCTCCCGTGCCATGATCAACTACCATTGAACAAATGCACGTCAACGCTCAAGACCTCGAATTCGGTTATCCCGCACGTCCCGTTCTCTCAGGGGTGAACGTTCGGGTCTCCCAGGGCGACAGGCTCGCACTCGTAGGCGAGAACGGCAGCGGAAAGACCACACTCCTGCGGCTCCTCGCCGGGGAACTATCACCCCAAAACGGCACGATCCGCCATCAGGGTTCCATCTCCTACGTAGCCCAAGAACTCACCTTCGACGGCGACGAGACGATTGGTGACCTCGTAGGACAGTCCCTGTCGAGTCTGCGCGCTGCAGCCACCCAGTTGAGCGAAGCAGCGGAAGGCTTTGATCACGAGCACGGAAACCTCGCCGAACTCACCGCCATCCTGGCAAAGCTTGAACTCCTACAGGCCTGGGATGCGGATCGACGAGTAGATGAAGCCCTCACCCGGCTTGGGGCGCACCGCGATCTGAGTCGTCCGTTGCGTGCGCTCTCAGTCGGTGAGAGATTTAGGGTGCGCCTCGCCTGCGTACTCGTGGAACGGCGCGACATCCTTCTACTTGATGAGCCCACCAACCACCTCGACGAAAAAGCCATCAACTATTTGACCGATGTCATGCTGGGCTGGCATGGAGCGATCATCGTGGTGACCCACGACCGCATGCTTCTTGACGATGTGGCCACTGCAATCCTCGACCTCGATCCGTCAATGGATGGTAAACCCAAACTCTACGGCCAGCCCGGATACCTGTCCTACCGATTCGCCAAGAACGAGGACTGGCGGCGATGGAACCAGCGTTATAAAGCGGAGCGCAAACGTGCGTTGCAACTCGAACATCGGCTCGATCGCTCCTACGAGGGTCTGTCAGACGAGTGGCGCCCACCCAAAGGCTCACAGAAACACCGCCGAGGCACCCGGGCACGCATCCATGTGAAGGCGGCCGACCGACTCGTCGAAAAACTCAAAGCAGAGGCGGTGGAGATTCCACCGCCGCCACCCGTGCTGAACTTCCCCGACTTGCCTGCCATGAACCCCGGATGGGACCCGGCATCCCCAGTTATTGATGCGCGCAATATTAAGGTCACGGATGGCGCGGATACGCTGCTCGACCTGCCGGGTCAGCGGTTGACCATCGCACCCGCCTCACGGTTGCTCATCACGGGAGCCAACGGCACGGGAAAATCCACGCTCATGCGCGTGCTCGCGGGTCAAGCGGTGCCGAGCCGTGGGTATCGCACAGCCCTCGAAGACGCCCGAGTCGGTGTCGTTACCCAAGAGAGCGAGATTCTGGCGGACCTTTCGCAAGACGACAACCCCACATGCTTCGAGGCGTACGGGCGCCTCGCGCTCAAACTCCTTGCCGAGCAGCGCTTGGACCCGGAGAACGTCGTTCCCGTTGCCTTCCTCGGGTTGCTGAGTGAGGAAGTGCTTGACCGCCCCGTCCGCGAAATCTCGGTTGGTCAGCGTAAACGTTTCGAACTTGCCTGCGCTCTGCTCGCCGCGCCGCACGTGCTACTGCTCGACGAGCCAACCAACCACCTGTCCATCGACCTCGTGGATGACCTGACTCAGGCGCTCAAGAAAACCTCGGCCGCCGTGGTTGTGGCCACCCACGACCGGCGCATGCGAGACGACCTGAGCGACTGGCAGCACCTGGAACTCTGAAATGGACGGGTTGCCGCCCGCAGGTTCTGGACCTCGAATATCGACTAGGGAAGACGTCCAACGTGCGCGAGGGCTTGGCGCAACAGCACATCCTGCCCACCCTCCATCTCAGCCAAGAATGCAGGACTCACCGCCTCCTCCGGCGTCACCCACGTAAGATCCAAGGCGTTGGCCTGCGGCTGGCAATCTCCGCGAACAGGCACGACGTAGGCAAGGGACACTGCGTGCTGGCGCGGATCAAAGTATGAGGTAATACCCGGCGTGGGGAGGTACTCGGCAATGGTGAACGGTTGCGGCGAAGCCGGGATCATCGGGAACGCCATCGGACCGAGATCCTTTTCGATGTGCCGAAGCAGCGCATCCCTAATTCGCTCGTGGTAAAGCACCCTGCCCGAGACCAGTGCGCGCGTGATCGTGCCCGATGCAGTTGCGCGAAGCAGCAGCCCGACGGCGACAACGTCGCCGGAATCATCGACCCGTACCGGTACGGCATCCACATACACGATTGGGAGCTGGCCGCGCGCGGCCGCGATCTCCTCGGCAGACATCCACCCCGCAGGAGTGGTCAGATCGGCGGGAAAGTCGTCTTCAGGGAAATCAGCTGTGTTCGTCACCTGTCCGTTGTATCGCGAAAACCCTCGCGCACGCCTCTGGATGGCTCAAGGTTCGCGTACAGCCGAACTACGTCACAGCCCGCGACGGAATAGAACCGATCTGGATAGTGTCGTATATAAGCAGTTAATCTGTGCTCGTTAGTTACGAACTTACATCCGTTGCGCTGCGGTAGGTGTTTGCTTCGCGAAACCCCTACACTTCGCTGCACTACTTTGTCCGTAACATACGTCTGCTGGTTACGAACTGCATCCGTTGCGCTGCGGTAGGTGTTTGCTTCGCGAAACCCCTACACTTCGCTGCACTACTTTGTCCGTAACAATGCTCGTTTGTCTTCTTGAACGTGAGTGATCTCGAGCGCCAAACACAATGGAGGAACACGTGGCAACCCACGAACTGACCGAACAGGGCTTCGCTGAGGTCATCAGCAACAACGACATCGTGCTAGTGGACTTCTGGGCAGAATGGTGCGGTCCCTGCCGCGGCTTCGCACCTGTATTCGAGAAGTCGTCCGAATCCAACCCTGACGTCTACCACGGCAAAGTGGACACTGAGGCTCAACAGGGTCTCGCCGCTGCCGCGCAGATCACCTCGATCCCGACGCTCATGGCCTTCCGCGAGGGAATTCTCGTGTTCTCTCAAGCCGGCGCGCTTCCGGCACCCCAACTCCAGCAGGTCGTTGACGCTGTGAAGGCCCTCGACATGGACGAGGTCCGTCAGCAGATCGCCGAGCAGGAGACCAACGAACAGCAGTAGCTGGGAAACTCTCATGTCGACATGGTGGTTTTCCGGGTTCGTCCACCAAGAAGAAACACCTTCATCCCGGAAAATCACCATATCGGTGCCAGGACTGGTCGCGTATGTGGGTTTCGTGAGACCAAAGTTTAGTGCCAACCCGCACGGGACTTACACTCTTTAGCTTAGAGTGCCGCGGAGCACCTTCACAGATTGCCGACGATCCGGCCAGTAACCACACCGTCTCCCACCCCAGCACGGCTGGGGTGGGAGACAGAAAACTGTGTAGGGGAATCGTCGCTAATCAGCGCGCTGTGAACCCGCGTGCGGTGACCTCAGGCTATTCGGCGTCGAGAACATCGGGAGTCGAGCCAACCTCCTGGTGGATCAACTCAAACGATGCGATATCCTCCTGCGACAACGGCACATCGTTGCGGGTGTATGTAAGGTCCGTGATGACCCGCCCCTTGGCCAGACCCTTGCGCTCAAAACTGGTGAGCGGACGGCCCTCGAAACGCTCGGAAGTTTCTACGCGGTCAAAGTAGGGAGAGGCATCGATGACCTTGACCATCTGTTCGGCATACTCAACCCAGTCCGTAGCCAACCGCCACGTGCCTCCCGGCTTGAGCACGCGAGCTGCCTTCGGCGAGAACTCCGGCTGGATCAGGCGGCGCTTGTTGTGGCGGGACTTGTGCCATGGGTCCGGGAAAAACACCCACAACTCATCAATTGACTGCTCGGGAAGATAGTGGTTCAACGCCTCTGCGGCATCACCCTGAATCATGCGGATGTTCGCCACACCTGTGCGCTTGATACGGTGCAACGTCGACGCCAACCCAGGCATGTACACCTCGATGGGCAGGAAGTTCGTGTCCGGGTGGGACACCGCAGCGTGCTCAACGCACTCGCCCTGACCGGAACCGATCTCCACAATCGTGCGAGCAGCCTCACGGCCAAACACCTTTGCGATGTCGAGGCGTTCATGGGCAGCAATCGACGTCTTAGACATCTGTCGCTCAGGGGACAAAATGTACAGCGGCGCCAACTCGGCCCACGCCTTCTCCTGTCGTCCCTTCAACCGAGTGGACCGTGCCGCGAATGAGACGATGCGGGCACGGAACGGCCGGTTCTCACCCTCGCCGTCGTGTTCCGTGCTGGGTTCGTTCTCGTGCGAAAGGTCCTGAGACGACATTAAGTTCCTCATGTTGATGTGCTGTGGTGCGCGTTGTTGCGCGGTACGGCTACGCGCGGCAGATGCGCCACCATATTCTATGTTCGTAGCGGCCAACGTAACCAGTCGTCCACGGGGCTGTGCTCTGTGAGATTGGCCAGACGAGCCTGCACTATGCCGATCACTATCGACTCTAAAACCGACGAAACCACCCATCTTTTATCGCTAGTTTCGTCGTGTTTTGGTGGTCAGCGTAATAGGTGCGCAGGCGTATTCCAGCGGTGCCAGCGGGGGTGGCTAGACGTGGCACATACACTCGGACGATGATCGATGTTTTCCCAGGTAAAAGCTTGTAAAGTGCGATGACGATCCCGCTTGTGGCGACGGCGCCGCGCAGCATCCGAGGCGCCTCCTCGGTCCGCGAAGCAGGTACGGCGATGGCGTTGGCTCCAGCTTTGACGCCAACGGGATTCAACGTTGCCCCAAGTTTTTTCATGGCTTTTCCACTCATCCGCGTGCGTTGGCGCAGGGGCTCGTGACGTTGGCGGACATTACGGCGTCTCGCTACTTCCAGTTCACGCCCTCGAATATGCGTGATCCGGTGCTGACTGCGCAGGGGGATAGGTTGCGTGCTGAGGTGTGCTCCGCACCGTACGCCCCATCATCACCAACCTCCGCCCGTGGCCGTCGCGCCCGGACTCGAAACAACTACGAGCCGATCGCAAGAGCGTCGAACAGGCGTTGCGGAGCGGATCGCGGTGAACGGAGCCTTCAGCTGGCTGATTCTCTAGGCTGCTCCGGTGGTATTGAGTTGAATTCGATCAGATTGCGGTTGTGGAAGTAGTCATCTTCTCGGAGGACGGTGATGCCTCCCGGCTCCGCGCGCAACCGCATGTGTTGGAGAGCGTCGATGGGCAGGCGCAAGAACGCGGCTGCGACAAAGGTGAGTGCTCCACCGTGAGTGGAGATGACCTGGTGTTCGCACGGCTTGTCGAGGATCTCGTCCATGGCTTCGTAGATGCGGGTTGCGAACCCGTGCATGGTTTCTGCTCCTGCAATCCCCTCATTGTGGCGGAGCCGTTCACCGGTACGAGGTGGCGTGCGGAAGCGTTCATTGAGCCATGACTGCGGTTTCCCTTCCGCGATTCCGTAAGATTTCTCCCGCAGCCGCGCATCGAACACCGCTGGGATGCCCAGATAGTTGGTGATTGCCTGGGCGGTCTGCGCGGTGCGCCGCAGGTCTGATGAATACAACTCGACAGTTTCCGCGGGTGGGATTCGTGCTGCGAGTGCGGCACCGATTCGGTCAGCCGCTTGTAGCCCTTGGGCGGTGAGCTCGGAATCGTACCAGCCTCCGACTAAACCGTTGACGTGGTGTGTGGCTTCGGGGTGCGTGACCACATACAGCGTCCTCATGCGTCTGTTTCCTGACGTAGATCTGCGGGTGGCAGGGAACTGAGATGCTCGTGCGTGAGTCGCCACCCGTGCTCGGTGCGCATGAATACGTTCGTGGCACGCCCGGCATCGGAGCGCATCTCGCCTCCTATGGTGCCTTTCCAGTGGTACGTGTAGGTCGCCACAGCTGCCTGTTCGGTGTCAGCCACCCATTCGATGTCTTCGGCCCAATAGTGCTCATCGGGGATCATCGCCCAAGTCCGCTCGAAATAGTCGCGCACCGGCGTGACACCGATACAGGTTGCGTCACCGAAGAAATAAACGGCATCAGAGGAGAGAAGTTTCTCGACCTGGTCAAAGTCGTGCGTATTCGTAGCCACCAGATACGCACTCAGAGCTTCGGCAGCCGTTGTTTTTGGTGAACACCCCTTGCCTGGCGCATGAGGGAGGTTCACCCTCATCTTCCACACCGGAGGGCCTCCGCCCACGCCGGTATGGGTGATGGTTTGAAATCCGTGCCGCTCATACAGGCGGACATTGCGAGGATCAGAGGTGTCCAGCTCCACTGATGCACCGCCTCGCCTGGCCGCTTCAGTCAGCGCGAACGACAACAGGGCAGACGCGATCCCGCTGCCTTGGGAGCTGGGATGCACGCCAAGGGTTTCGAGCCGCCATACTCCTGTCGGTGGATTAGTAGGTAAGTCAGCGTGGTCGAGTCTGTCGATCCGGTCGCCGTGCAAGCGCACAATCTCGTCGATCATCCCTGGGTCGGGTTCGGGAGCATCGGGCGGCAGGAGGGCGATCACGCCCTCGCCGTTGCCCACCACGGCGACGATCCCATGCATGTGCGCATACTCGAGATACAGCAACTGTAGATCATGTAGCCGCTGATGATAGTTCTCTTCAGGAATCACGTGGCGCGTCCACGGATAATGTTCAAATGCAGCAGCAAGACTGATTGCGCTCGTGGGGAGGTCGTCGACGCTAGCTAAGCGGGGTGTCATTGGGATTCTCCTGGTTGTCCAGAGGCGGCAGCTTGTCCGCCGTTGCCTTTATTGCCTGAGGAGCCTGGGATACCTGAGTCGACAATGGCCTGCAGCGTGGCAAGGTGTTGTTCGAACGCGGTACGCCCGGTCGTGGTGATGCCAACCCAGGTGCGCGTGCGTCTGCCCACGGTTTCTTTACGCACGGTCACCAGGTCAGCATCTGCGAGTACGGTGATGGTTTGCGAGAGTGTGGAGTCACTCACCTCCAGGAGGTTTGCGAGGAATCTGAAATCCACATCTTCCAGGTTCCGCAGCGCAGCCAACAGAGAGAACCGCACCGGGGAGTGGATGAGGGTGTCGAGGTCTTTGCGGGGATGACTCATCGGCGAGAGCTCGCAAACAGGCACGCAAGAATCGGGGTGATCGACACGACTCCGGCGAGCACCCACCACCACGGCGAAGACAGACCAAACAATTGCAACGCGGGGTCAAGCATGAGGGTGTACAGCGCGAACCAAGTCGCCACCGCGATCCCCATGTTCCGCAATCCATGGCGCGGTGTCGACTCGCGATATCGGAACGCGATCATCCAGATACAGAGCGTGACGAGCAGGAATGGCGCGAAGGCCTTCCAATAGTTCGCCTTGGCAATGTCAAGCGAAAGCGTAAAGGCCAGCGCATACGCGGCCTGCATGATTACGAAGACACGGAACCATCGCGTGGCTCGCCGCGCATCCTGCGCAGCCTTCTCGCCCGCGGCGACTAGACGAGTTGCATCTTCAACAGAGAACTTGTTTTCACTCATGCAACTACTTTAGCAATCCTAAAGTTGTGATGTCCAGTTGACACGATCACGGCTCGTACCTATCTCGGAGCCCCCTCATGTTCTGTGCAGGGGTGGACCGATAGGAGTGCCCGCAGATGAGCATCCGCACAAAACAGTCCCTGGCAGGGTTCGTCGCCACCGATCCGGAGCTGACGTTCACCAGCAACGGCGACGCCCGCGTCTACATGCGCGTCGGGCAGCTTCAAGCTCGGTTCGAACAGAACGGCACGTTCACCCAGCTCGACCCGGAGTTCACCGACCTGGTGATGTTCCGCAAGTCCGCTGAGCTCGCGCACGAGCAGTTCCGCAGGGGCGACAACTTCATCGCCGGAGGCGAAGCCTGCACCTACGCCGGCGATGACGGCGTGGAGCGGGAGCAGTTCGTCGCTTCCCGGATCGGCCGCGACAACAACATCACCCGCTACACCGTCGACCGCGGCGCACCCGAACGTGAGGCCCGCCGCACGAAGCACCTGGCTGCGAGCAGATGCAGCAGGCGCTCGCGCAGCGTGAAGCAGACCTGGACCCCGAACCACCCGCCGCATCCGCCGCGGGCACGGCCGGGCGCGAGGCCATCGCCCACTAACCCGTGGGGTGTCCATGCCGGGTGCGGCGACCATCCTCACACCTCCGCCAGGTCGCCGAACCCACCCCTCTTCGTTCATACGCGCTGCAGCAGCGGCGCGACTTTCACTCAGGAGTAGACGATGAACAGTGAACAGCCGACCCCGGATGCGCCGGGGCCAGACTTCGACGGGGTGGATCTCGGCCACCTCCCACCCGGCGTGGGGGAGAAGACACGCGAGTTCGCGAAACAGGCCTACGTCAGCGACCTCGCGGCAGTGCTCGGGCAAGTGCCACGCCCGATCAACTGGCGCACCCTCCCACCCGGCGACCTCGAACACGAACTCCTCGAACTCAACGAATGGGTGGACTGGCTCCGCCACACCTACGGCCTGTCCGCACAGGTGATCCCTCCGATGTGGCACCGCCACCCCGAGCTCCTGTGGGAGCTGTCAGCGCTCAGGCAACGCTGGCTGTTCTGCTTCGACCCACAAGCCAAAGGCAGCCAAGCCCTCGCTTGGCACCACGACTTCTAGATCGCCCGCGAACGCCTCCGCGACTGGGTCACCATCTCCGGCACACGCCTGGACCGTGACCGCCCCACCCGCATCACCGCCTGGCCAGGAGGCGAAGCAGACGGCTGGGAAGAACCTGACACGAGCGAACGCGCGGTGACGGAACGGACGGAGGAATTCCTGGCGTTCGTCGAAGAACAGGTCAAGGCGCGGACCGCGGAGCAGGATGCAGTGATCCGTCAGGTGATCACCGATGAGCAGCGGGGCCGTGATGGGTGAGCAGCCTGCGAAGCGGAAACCACCGGCGTCTGAGAGGTCGTTCGGAATCCAGGTGGCCCATCTGAGCTGCCCGAACATGACTGCATTGACGGAGCTATTCGTGCGGTTCACCATGGCAGAAGCACACGCCCGCCGGGATACGCAGCCCATTCCTATGCGGGTACGTCCGGAGGTGCTGAAGCAGGATACTGACTGGGAACGCAGCGGCGAAGGAAGGTAACATCACAACCCGCCCAGAACGACTCGTGGCGGGGAGAAAGGAAGGGTTCCCCGTCATGACATCCGTTCTAGACGCATTCGCGCCCGTATCGAGTTCGTCCGCTGAGAGCATGCTTGCTCCGGCGGTCACGTATCTGCGGGTCTCCACAAAGGAGCAGGCCACCAAGGGCGGCCGGGAAGTGCGTGGCATCAAGATCGACGCTGAGCGTGCAAGCTTGGTGAAGTGGGCGTTCACCGCCTACGCGTCAGGAAACTACAGCCTCGCAAAGCTCCGCATCGAACTCACGAATAAGGGCCTACGCAGCGTGCCAACCCCGAAACGCCCAGCGAGACCTTTGGGGCTTTCGAGCGTGCACCGGATGCTACAAAACCCGTACTACATGAGAGGCGTCGTCTACCGGGGTGTCCGCTACGACGGGGCACACGAACGGCTCGTCGAGCCAGAAGTCTGGTACTAAGTGCAGTCCGTTCTTCGCTCCCACGCCCAGTCCGGGGTCCGCACGCAAAAGCATGACCACTACCTGAAAGGCACCTTGTTCTGTGGGCGGTGTCGTCAGCGGATGACGATCATCCACGCGAAGAATCGGCACGGCAACCTCTGCCCGTACTTCATTTGCCTGGGCTGCAATAACAAGCGCACGACCTGTGACATGCCGTATGCGCCGATGGGCCGGGTCGAGAAGCTCGTCACCGACTACTACCAGCGCATCACCCTCACCCCAGCGATGACCGACGCATTGCGGGGCATGCTGATGCACGAGTTCGATCAACTGACTGCGGGCACGAACCAGTCCCTCCGAGACCTTACCGATCGGCGCGAGCAGATCTTTGCTGAGCAGGACACGCTCCTAGAAGCACACTTGGCCGACGCGCTGTCCCTGGAGCAGTTGAAGAAGTTTCAGACAAGGCTGCGAGCAGAACTTGACGGGATCGATGCTCAGATCGCTGAACATCACAACGACTAACAGGGAGCCCGCACCCTCATCGACGGAGCCCTCGATCTTGCCCGCGACTTCGCGGAGGTCTATGAACGCTGTGATGACCAGAACAAGCGCCTCGCTAACCAGACCTTCTTCACCCGCATCTACCTGAACGAGGGCGACACCCTCACCGCCGACACCGCAGCACCCTTCGCCACAATCCTCGACGAGACCGCTAAGCAGCAGGCCATCATCTAGGCCGACCAGCACACCGCCGCCAATAAGAAGAGCGATGTTGTCACCCAGGACCTGTTTCTTCAGGCCCGGGTGACAACATCGCTCATTGAGTGCGCGAGGGGGGACTTGAACCCCCACGTCCTAAGACACTGGAACCTAAATCCAGCGCGTCTGCCAATTTCGCCACTCGCGCGCACTGAATATCTTAGCCTAGATTCTCAGGCGTCCAGTCCAAGAATCTTGCGAATCCGTGAAACGTGACCAGTAGCACGTACGTTGTACAGTGCATGTTCAATGGTGTGGTCTTCATTCAGGATGAAGGTCGAGCGGATGATCCCTAAGTAGGTGCGGCCGTAGTTCTTCTTCTCGCCGTACGCGTTGTATGCGGTGGCAACTGCGTGGTCTTTGTCGGACAGGACGGGGAAGTTGAGCGACTCGGTGTCGGTGAACTTGGCGAGTTTTCCGGGTGCGTCGGGCGAGATCCCCAGCACCGTGTAGCCTGCCGACTTGAGCGAGTTCAGCGAATCACGGAAGTCGCACGCTTGCTTGGTGCAGCCGGGGGTGCTCGCTGCGGGGTAGAAGTAGATGATGACTTTTCTGCCCGCATAGTCGCTCAGCGCGATTTTGTTGCCTGAGGCGTCTTCAAGTGTGAATTCTGGTGCTTGCATTCCTGATTCGAGACGCATGGCGTGGGGTTCTCCTTGGCTGTGTTTACGGGCATTGGCTCGAGCCTGGCTGATGACTCGTGGTGGGGTTGTCGGTGAAGTCAAAGTGGTCTTTGTAACGCATCCGTAGAAATGGGGAGTCCTAACCTTAAGCATCACTAGACTGGAATGATTCCAGTTTATCTGCTGCTGCGGGGATTGACTAACGGCGTTAAAGTGGGATGTACGACGATTTGGGCAGGCTTACCGCGCAGCGCACTTTATCGGCAGGGTTTGGGTGCGCCTTAAGCCTGCTTTATGGGGAGTGTTCCCCGTGTAAGAGGTATGGGAACTTCTTTCCCTGTCACGCCGTTAGAACTAGCACGTAAGTTTGGATCTAAACGGTGCACAATCCATATTTTCCTAGAGGTTTGGAACCGCTTCAGGCTGGATGTACGTCAGACTCTCATCCACTTGGAAGGTTCTTTTCGGCGTCCTACACGTGGGATGCTCAGGGGCGGTGTTCAGGATGCAACTGCGGCACGCCGATCGTTCATCGGGGAAGGCCGCGAAGGTGATGAAGGATTACATACACGCAGTTGTAGCCGAATCTAGGCCTGATGGAGGGTCGCAGCGTTGAGGCAGACAAACACACACTTGCGTAAGCAGAAGCAGCGTCACCCGCATGGCGCCGCACGCACAGGACACGGAGGCGACCCGATGGCTGTAGGCAATGGATCACTGGCGGCTGGAGCAATCACTCCGGTCGAGGATCTGCTAAACGGCGTCTCATACGAAGAGATTGATCGAAGGGCTGGAGATCTCCTGAACTTTGAACCTGACAGTCCAGAAGAGGCAGAAGAAGACCTGTTTGACTTTGAGGTCACCGACGAGTTGCGCGCTCTTGCGGCAGGGTATCAGGACCTTGGTGACACAATCCGCCAAGGTCATCTTCCTGCGAGCCTTGTGCTCGACCTGCTCTACGGTGAAGAGGATCAGACGGAAAAGTAGCAGTGTGCGAACCGTGTAGGCATGCGCCCTATCGGATATTCCTTCCGATAGAGACCGGGTTTGCGTGGTTCTTGAATTAGGAGATTCTTCACCGCTGGGGTAGAGTTTCTCCCTGTCGCGCCATTAGCTCAATGGCAGAGCAACTGACTCTTAATCAGTGGGTTCGGGGTTCGAGTCCCTGATGGCGCACA
>DALZEF010000008.1:15455-100758 GCA_031979385.1 Timonella sp.
GGCGCACAAAGGTTCATTGCGAACACTAGAAAAGGGCCGAGACATCACGTCTCGGCCCTTTTCACTGTGTCTGCTTCGCGGGTGACTGGTTGGATTCCCAATCAATCAGTGGGTTTTGTCGGCGTTCTGCGGACTCAATACCTACAGAACGCCACCAAACCCCACAGATCGACGTGCCGGTGTGGCGTCTGGACCAATAGCCCATCATTGCCGACGATACCCACACGTCGCTCGGGGCGTGCTCAGTAGGTCTGCTTGAGTTCGCCGTCGGTGTTTTCAAGGTGCGAGCGCAAGAACCACTGGAACTTCTCAAGTTCGGCGCTTTGGCCGATCAGTATGTCCTCGGTGACAGGGTCCAGATCGGAGACGGCAGAGATCGCCTCACGCTGAGTCGAGATAACTGAGTTGTACACGGAGTTTAGTGCCGCGATGTGCTCGTTCGTGGTCGCACGTCCAAGTGGGTAGTCTTCCCAGGTGCGTGCTGCCACGAGTGCACCAGGCAGACCATTGGGTGCGACACCCAAGGTTGCCATGCGCTCGGCAAGTTCGTCAATGAAGGTACGCACGATGTTGATCTGTGGGTCAAGCATTTCGTGCACGCCAATGAACGAGCGTCCGACAACGTTCCAGTGCGCGTGCTTCAACGTGAGTTGTAGGTCGTTGAAGGTGTGGATGCGCATCTGGAGGGTGTCGGCAACCTTGTGTCCGTCTTCCAGAGAGAGGCCTGGAACGGTGAATGGTGCGCGGTCGGCGTGTGTCATGGTCAAACTCCTAAGAGGTTGGGTCGGCGCTGGTGGTGCCGGTGAAGTCCGGTTACTTCACGCTATCGTGTACAACCCCGATGTGCAGCGGGAAGATTCCCATTTCATGCGGATTCAGCGCTCAGCCTAAGTCGCATGGGGAGGGAATTGCGCCCAGACCCGATGAGTGATCAGGATCATCGTGCGGTGGCGTTTTCCGATGCCGTGTGACGGACGATCAAGGGCAGGTCACTCGAAACGTGAGGCATCCCCTGAACCGTGTCGGACCACTTCGGGAGTACCGTTTGAGTAGTCGATCACCGTGGTGGGTTCGCTTGTCACCTCACCGGCCTCCACCACGATGTCCAGGACATGGTCAAGTTCATCCTTGATAACCCACCCCTCACTCATCGGTTCGGTTTCACCGGGCAGGATCAGAGTTGAGGAGAGGAGCGGTTCACCCAACTCACGCAGGAGTTCCTTGACGAAGGCGTGCTGTGGGATGCGCACGCCGACGGTCTTCTTCTTGGGGTGCGCAAGACGCCGAGGCACTTCCTTCGTCGCTGGCAGGATGAAGGTGTAGGGGCCCGGCGTCGCCGCCTTGATCGCACGGAACGCAGAGTTGTCCAAGACCACCAACTGTCCGAGTTGTGCGAAGTCGGAGCAGATAAGTGTGAAGTGATGCTTGTCGTCGAGGTGCCGGATAGTACGGATGCGCTCTGCCCCGGAGTGATTGCCCACTCGGGTGCCGAGCGCGTAGCCGGAGTCGGTGGGGTAGGCGATGACGGCGTCGTTTCGAAGTGCCTCAACGACCTGCGCTACGAGCCGTGATTGTGGGTCTGTGGGGTGAATATCAAGGAACTTTGCCATGTTTAGAGCCTAGTGCGAATCGTCTGCGAGCGAAACAGGGCCACGTGTTATGCGCGCTGGGCGTAAGAGAACGTATCCTTGTGGGGTGTCTAATCCTCGTGTAGCCCTAGTAGTCAGTGAACAACACCAATTCCTAGACCAGAACAACGCTGTTCTGGAGGAAGCCCTTGCACAGTTGGGTGTTGACGCCTCAACACACATCTGGTCCGACAAGTCAGTTGACTGGAGTCAGTTTGACCTTGTTGTCCTACGTTCCACGTGGGACTATTCCACTCGCCTCGATGAGTTCATTGCGTGGGCGAAGTCGGTTCCGAACCTCCACAACTCCGCGAAGGCGATTGAGTGGAACACGGACAAGGAATATCTCAAGACCATGGCGGACAAGGGTGTGGAAACCATCCGCACCGTATGGCTCGACCCGAACCGTCACTTCTCCTCGCAGGCTATTCACACTCGCCTTCCAGCGTTTGGTGACTTCGTTATCAAGTCAACCAAGTCTGCTGGTTCGCAGGGTGTGGCCCGCTATCAGGAGGCCACCGCGAAGGCTCGCACCACGGCCATCAACCAGGTGCGTGACATGCTCGCGGCCGGTCATTACGTGATGATCCAGCCGTACCTGTCCAAGGTTGACCAGGAGGGTGAGACCTCAGTCGTGTTCCTTGACGGCGAGTACTCGCATTCGTTCCTCAAGGGTGCGATGCTTTCGCGCGGTACGGCTCCGTCCGAGATCTATGTCGAGGAAGAGCTCAAGGACGGCGTTGCCGATGAACGCTTCCTCGATCTTGCTCGCCTAGCTCTCGACGCTGCCCGCGAGATTCTGGGGGAGGAGGGCAACTTCCTGTACGCACGCGTTGACATGCTCCCAAACGAGAAGGGCGAGCCAGTCCTTCTCGAGGTCGAGCTTGTGGAGCCGCGTCTGTTCATTCGTCGTCACCCTGGTGCGGTCGAACGTTATGCTCGTGCGATTGCTGCCCGGGTGAAGTAATCCCAGGTTCGGTAACTCGGGGTCTGGGACCGCCCGAAAAGGGGCGGTCCCAGACCCCGTTTGCGTCTGCAGCTGCGCGACGAGTCCCACCATGCCGGCCCGGCAGAAGACCCAGCCAGGCTGGGTCCATAGCGGTATGGCAAAGGTGACGAATCGCAGCCAATCAGAAAAGGTAGAGTCGTTCCTGTTGCGGGCAGCCGTGTGACACGAAACCCTTGAAGGACCGAATCTGCAAGGGAGCCAGCATGACCAGACAAGAAAAGAAGCACCGCAGCCTGCCGTACGACGACGCACTAGGTGAACCACTCGACGGCCGCGATTCGCAGCCCAGCGAACTCGGCGACCAAGACTATCCTGAGACGCTCGATGCCGGTGATCCGTTGCGCCACGATTCCAGGTCGCTCGCAGACCGCGGTATGCACGTGGAGTCGGATGGTGAGCTTGGGTATATGGAAACCCGCGCCGGCCTGCGCGATGAGGAACGCGATGTGCCTTGAGACTACCTGCTCAATAATTCGACCATGTCAGTGATGCCGAACTGCTGAGCGATGGCGAGAGCCGTATGCGCGCCCGCGTCAGGATCCGCTCCGGCTTCAAGTAGCAGGTCCAAGATCGCTGGGTCATTGCGGAACACCGCGCACGAGATCGCGGTCTGACCCATTTGATTGACCGCGTCCTTGGGCGCACCCAGTGCAAGGAGCGCACTGACTGCCTCGGGTTGCTGAGCGTATGCCGCGACGATGAGTAGGGTGTCGCCGCGTGCGTTGGATACGTCGACCGGTACCCCTGACTCGATCATCTCGCGCAACTCTGCGGTACGGCCGGTGCGTGCAAGGTCGAAAACGCCCTCGATGAAGGTGGATCGTTGGTCTTCTGGCAGGGAGGCAAGGAATGATTCGGTCATGCTTCTAGGTTACGTTGCATGCTTGGTGCCCGGGCTTTTTTCATTGACGACGATTCGGTCACGTCTGCTGTTCTGTCGTCTCATCCGTGGCGAGGTGGCGTTCGAGACCATCGAGGATCAGTTCCATCCCGGTCTCAAACTCCGCAGCGAACGAGTACTCACCGGTGAACATGAGTTCTCGCGCCATGCGTGCCAGATGTGGTAGTTCCACCGGATCAGGTGCGATCTCGGCAGCCAACTCGTTTTCGTGTCCCATTCCCGGCTCGAACGGCAGGTTCACTTCGGTGAGCACGAATCCATAGATGTAAGCGTCAAGGATCGAGAACGCATGCGAGGCCATCCGTATCGAGAACACCGTCAGTAGTGAGCCGAGCACCGCGTCATGGTGGCGCAGGAGCGCACCGTTCGCATTGCGTCGGGACTCGATCATGCCGAGAGCCCAGGGATGCCTCGACAACACCTCGTGAAGCGAAGCAGCTCGCTTGGTCATCTCGAGGCGCCAATGACCTTTGGCGTTGGGGAGATAGAACTTGGCCGCAACCCAGTGCGCAAGTTCGTCGAGTACCGCTTCTTTGTTCTTCACGTGGTGGTATAGCGACATGGCCTCGACGCCAAGTTCCTTTGCTATGGTGCGCATGCTGACGGCATCTAGCCCACTGCTATCGGCAACTCGAACGGCGGCTTCAACGATCCGATCCCTGCTGAGCGGGGTGCTCGGGGATGGCTTGCGTCCTCTTGCCTGGGTTGTTGTCTTAACTGTTGCATTCATACACCTGTAAGACTACACTCCGAGTAAGGAACTTACAACTGTAAGGATGGAGAGTCATGAAGGCAGCAGTCGTAGAGAGATACGGGTCGCCAGAGCAGGTAAAGATCGTTGAACTCCCCAAGCCGATAGTGGGACCTAGGGAAGTGCTCGTGCGAGTCGAGGCCGTCGCTGTCACTTCGGGCGATGCGCGCATGCGCTCCGGACACTTCCCCAAAGGATTTGGTGTTCCCGCTCGGCTGGCGATCGGAGTGCGCGGACCTCGCCAGAAGGTGCTGGGCACGGCATTCTCCGGTGTGATTGAACAGGTTGGCGCGCAGGTTACTGGTTTCAACCCTAGTGATGAAGTCACCGGGATGAATGGTGCCCGTATGGGCGCACACGCACAGTACGCCGCGATACGCCCCAGAGCGATGGCGCTCAAACCTGAAAAGGTCAGCCACTCGGATGCCGCTGGAACCGTCTTCGGCGGCACAACAGCGCTACATTTCCTCCGCGACCGAGTCGCAAAGGGCTCTCGCTTGCTCGTGAACGGTGCGAGCGGCGCAGTCGGAACGAGTGCCGTCCAGGTCGCGGCACTACTCGGTGCAGAGGTCACTGCGGTAACGAGCGTCCGAAACCAAGATCTCGTCACCCAACTCGGTGCAACCCATGTCATCGACTATGAGACATCTCCCATTCACTCTCTCTCCGAGACCTTTGATGTCGTATTCGATACCGTCGGCAATATCGACCGGAGGAATGGCCTGCACCTTGTGGGGGAGCAGGGGGTCGTGATCCTCGCCGCTGCGAACCTTGCGGACACCATTCGGGCGGGAGGTAGGGTGCTCGCCGGGAGTGCCACTGAACGAGCCGAGGACATCGCCCAACTGCTCCAACTTCTTGGCGAGCGGAAGCTTGATCCGGTTACCGAAGTGCTCGGAGGCTTCGATGCAATAGTGGAGGCCTATCGGCGAGTCGACTCCGGTCGCAAGGTGGGCAACGTGGTAGTACAGCCGTGGGCATGAACGATACCGGAGTGCACTTGACCTGTGCGGTATGCAAGACCGGGTGTTCTTAGGGCACATAGCCGGGGTCTAGGCGCCGTGTGAGCGTGACCGAGAAGTTGAGATACGAAACGCAACGGTAAATATGCTGTCTGATTCCCATTCCTTTTCGGGGGGACAAGTGGGTGGGGCTCAGCGTGTCGGATAGTTCACTCTTAAAACGGCGAGGGCCAGCGGCGAGAGCGTGGGCGACAATCGGCCCAGCGAACACATGCACCGAATACTGTTCCGCAGCAGCGGCGAGCCGGAGTATCTCATCTGTAGAGCGGGTGATTGGGCGGATCTCGACCACATCTGGTCTGCCCTGCGTAAGGGTTGCGGTCTTTTCAAACGCAGCCGAACGCACACGGGCAAGCACCTCTAATGCGCCACCGTCTTTAATGATCACGTTCAACTTTGCCGCGGTGCTGTTTATCGTGCCCGAGAGCAGCGCGTCACCGGACTGGTATGTGACGGGGAGTGGGCAGCACCCCATGCATGGGTCGACGCTCCGTGCCGCGTTGAGGCTGAGGAACTGCCATCACCCTGCGAGTCCTTCTTCTTCACGAGTTTGTTGAGAGCATGCTCAGTGCGTCGATGTCGGTGATCGTGATCTTGCCTCGGGGTCCTTGTGTGATCACGCCCGAGTCGCTGAGATGGCGCAGCTGTCGACTCAACGATTCCGGGGTGGTGTCCAGCAATGAGGCAATATCCTTCTTCGCCAATGGCAGCAAGATCTCCGGGTAGATCCCTGATCCATGCCGCGTGGGCAAAGTCAGCAGATAGCTTGCGAGTCTGGAGGTGACATCTCCCAAAACGACAGAGGCCAATCGTTCTTCGGTTTCTCCTAGACGCTGGCTGACACTCTCCAGCATTCGCAACCCGATACTCGGGTGTTTCTCCACGAGGCGACCGAGATCAGCATGATGGAAGACACATAATTGTGCTGGTTCGAGTGCGGTCGCTTCATGATCAGGACGGGCACCGCTGAGAAACGCTGACTCTCCGATGAAGTCCCCGGCGCCGAGCACCCGAATGATCTGTTCATGCCCGTCGGGGCTCGTTCGCGAGATCTTGACTCGGCCAGTGTGCACCACCATCATTTGCGAAATGTTCGAGCCTGCCGAGTACACTCGTTCAGTGCGATCGAGCAGTGTCGGGCGTGCCACCCGGGCGACCTCGAGCTGTTGTTCGTGCGTGAGCCCGCGAAAGAGCGGAACCCGTGCCACGCAGAGTTCTTCGGTGCGAGCTGTGTCCACGGCTAGCAGCGGCATAATCATAGGCCTCCTCTCCCTCACTAGTATGGCAGCATGCGATATTCCGTGAGCCGTATGAGTTACGCGAGTACTCTGAATGCTACGCGTTCGGGCGCATATGTTGGAGTGTCCTCAGGTTCGTGCGGCCCTCCCATGGTCCTCATGTTTTTTCTGGGACTTTGCTCTGTTAGCGCTCGGCAACTGCCGGTTCAGTCGTGCGGCTGGGTGTGCGTTCGGATTTCGGCATGGTTGTGGCACCTTGTGTGTTGCGCAGCAGTCGCATCGCATTGAGAATCACCACAAGTACTGACCCTTCGTGCATAAGCATCCCGATTGCCATGGTCACGTCTCCGGCGAAAACGCCGACCAGGAGGAGAACCACGGTAGTCAGTGCGATGATGATGTTCTGTCGCATCACACTCACCGTGCGTTTAGCGAGTCGGATCGCCTCGGGCAGTTTCAGGAGGTTGTCTCCCATCAGGGCGATGTCTGCGGTTTCGACCGCCACGGCAGACCCGGCAGCCCCCATTGCTACCCCGATGTCTGCTGTTGCCAGCGCAGGAGCATCATTCACCCCGTCACCGACCATCGCGACGGTGTGGCCCTCGCGTTGCATCTGGGCGACGGCATCCAGTTTATCTTCGGGCAGCAGCGACGCATGAATCTCATCAGTCCCAACAGCCCGCCCAATGGCCTCTGCCACGAGCCGAGTGTCGCCGGTGAGCATCACGACCTTCTTTACCCCGGCCGCGTGCAAGCGTCGGATTGTTTCGGGAGCATCCTCCCGGACGGTATCGGCAACACCGATCACACCGATCACTGCGTCGCCCACGGCGACGATCATGGGGGTCTTGCCGGCAGCGGCCAACTCATCAGCGACCACCGCTGAACCCGCGTCGTCCGTGATGCCGTATTGCGTGAGTAGCGGCGCGTTTCCGATGAGCACCCGTTTGCCGTCGACGTCGACCACAATCCCCTTGCCGATCACCGGGGTGACGGTGCCTGGGATCCCGTCAGGGGCGACGCCTTCATCTCGTGCGGTGTCAAGGATCGGGCGGGCCAGCGGGTGCTCGGATCCAGCTTCTGCAGCGGCAGCCCAGCGCAGCACATCGCTCCGCTTCTGAGCCGGATCGAGCACGATGATATCCGTCAATTTCGGCCTACCCTCGGTGAGGGTGCCGGTCTTATCGACCGCGACGGCCGAGATCTTCGCCGATGTCTCTAGGTACTCGCCACCCTTGATGAGGATGCCATTGCGGGCGGAGCGGCCGATTCCAGCGACGATCGCCACCGGAATCGAAATCACCAACGCACCGGGGCAACCGATGACCAGCAGGGTCAGCGCAAGCACGACGTCACCAGAAATGAGACCGGCAACCAAAGCAAGCACCATCACCGCGGGCGTGTACCACTTTGAGAAGCGGTCGATGAAAGCCTGGGTTTTGGCCTTCGCATCCTGCGCCTCTTCGACTCGCTGGATGATGCGCGCGAGAGTCGTGTCTGCGCCGATCCCTGTTGCCAACACCTGAAGGAATCCGCTTCGCGAGATCGTGCCGGCAAACACATGATCTGATGTGGTTTTCTCAACCGGTATGGATTCGCCGGTGATCGAGGCCTCGTCGATTGCGCCGGCGCCCGATACCACCTGCCCATCGACGGGGACTTTCGCGCCGTTTTTGACCAGCACGATCTCGCCCATGCGCACGTGACTTGCGGGGATCTCGACCTGGTCACCGTCGCGAAGCACAACCGCGGTGTCGGGTGCTACCGCCACGAGGGTGGCGAGTGCCGCACGTGTCTTGTTCATCGTGCCTGCTTCGAGTGCGTGACCAATAGCGAACAAGAAGGTGACCGCGGCCGCCTCCCAGAAGTTCCCGATGATGGTCGCACCAAAGGCCGCGATCGCTACGAGTAGATCGATGCTGATGAACTTCACCATCAGGGCACGGAACGCTTTCACCACGATGCCGTAGCCGGCGACGATCGCCGCCGCGAGCATGAATGCATTGGCGAGCGTGAAGACATGCCCCGATCCGTGGGCGTGTTCGCCTGCGTCGATCCACCATTGCGGGCCGACGGTGGTATTCCACACCCCGCTGAATAGTTGTTCGACGCTGAAGGAAGCAAGGATCAGGATGCCAGAAACAACTGGAATGAACCAGTTGCCTCGTCTCCATGTTTGGAAAGCTGTCACGATGCCGCCGTCTTTCAAATCAGAAGGTGAGTGTCAGAATGCCGAGGCCTTGGATTTATATCCGGCCTTGTCGACGGCGGCAATCAGGTCATCGACCGACGTCGTGGCTTCGTCGTGGTCAACCTCGATGCGTCCGGACGCAAAATGGACCTTCACACCCTCGACACCGTCGAGGCGTCCGATCTGCTTCTCGATCTTGGTGACACACGAGGGGCAAGAAAATCCCTCAGCACGCAGGAGAGTGTGGGTGGTATCAGTCGTGTTGCTCATCGGGAGCCCTTTCTCGTTACCCTACAGGGGGTGTGACCGGGATGTTTTCCTGGTCTATGCATCTAAGGATATGGGCGAGCTCGGGTCTTGGCCTTGATGCAGATCAAGTCACGGGTTTCTGCGCGAGCGTAATGACGTAGGGCCGTCGCGGATCCGCGTACTGTGTCACGATTTTGAGGCCTGCAGCGGTGCTGACCTCAGCGTTCACTCCCAAAGCCTTCCGCAAGGCCGTCGCAACGGCCATTGACCGCGGTGCTTACTTGCGTCTAGCGTCACAACAGTTGGGTCATGCCGACGATCTCGTGACGCGCCGGCACTACATCGAGGCAGAAGTGACGGTGGTGGATGCTTCTGCTCACCTGCGCGGATTCGAGTTCTGAAAAAGGTCGGTAAGTGGTCGGTCGACGCGAAAAGAGCAGGTTTCCGATTATTGGAAACCTGCTCTCATCTGGTTAAACGCGCCCCCGACAGGATTCGAACCTGCGACCTAGGGATTAGAAGGCCCTCGCTCTATCCAACTGAGCTACGGAGGCACATTGATTCTAGTGGATAAGCTGGCGTGAATCCGAATCGACCCGTTGAGTGAGGGATGCGCCATTCACATATCGTGGTGCAGGCCCACCGGTCGTATAAGTGCTTAAGTATGGCGGTTAACGCGCCGAAATATTCTGTGCAAGCATATGCAAGGAGCGCCCATGTCCATCGAGCAGACGATCTCGACTCTTCAGGAGATCGACAGGCTCGCGAAGCGTGCCCAGAAGAAACTGGGCGCTCCCGATCTCCCGTACTACAGCATGTGGTTCAATTCCATGGTCGCCGAGGCCTTCGTGTATGCACGCGGTATGTGTAATGGGTCCACTGCCTATTTCAGTGAGAAAGACGTGGCCATCTGCATGTATGAGGTCGCCAGATGGAATAACTCGATTCTCATTGATCTGACTGCTGGCGCTGACATCGCTGGACAGGAGCAGTATATGAGCGAGTTCGCACACGAGATCTTTGAAGACCTCCTGATCTGGCTGTGGTCACTCGATGGTGTTGACGGTTCGCTTTAGTCACTGTGGATACACCACAACGTAGGTCCCTCATGCATGGACGTATGGCACATGTGCTGTTCAAGCGGTGGAATAGCCGGTGAAAATCTCACAAAATAATGAGAACCTAGGCGGTGTACCTGCAATTGTCCTAACGGGCCAACGCCATGCTGGGACGTTGCACTCCACACTCTTTCGGATCAGGAGATCAGATGACGCAGAACGGCCAAAGCCCCGTACCGGGCTGGTACGCAGACCCGCAGAACCCCGCACAGTTGCGGTGGTGGGATGGACAGCAGTGGACCGAGAAGGTCCAGGCGGCAGGTGCTGCTCAGGCCGGCCAGCCAGCTTCCGGCGGTGCAGACCCTTATGGTTCGGGTCAGTACAACGCGTACGGTGCTGGTGATCCGAACGTTTCGGATAAGAAGTTCTTGGTGGCCTGGCTGCTGAGCCTTCTGCTCGGTACCCTTGGTGTCGACCGCTTTTACGTGGGCAAGGTCGGAACGGGTATTTTGAAGCTCATCACCATTGGTGGTTTGGGTATCTGGGCACTGATCGACCTCATTCTGATTCTGACTGGATCGTTCACGGACAAGCAGGGCCGCAAGCTTGGTGAGCGTCCGCAGTCGATGGGCCTGTACTGGGGAATCACGGTCGGTCTGTTTGTGCTGGGGATTATCTACAACGTTGCAGTTCTCCCGGGCATGCTCGAGGAATTCAACACAACGTTCGAGCAGCAACTCGAACAGCAGCTTCAGGAACTTGAGCAGTAG
Organism: Timonella sp.; assembly: GCA_031979385.1. Classification (GTDB taxonomy): domain Bacteria; phylum Actinomycetota; class Actinomycetes; order Actinomycetales; family Cellulomonadaceae; genus Timonella. The sequence goes on from DALZEF010000008.1 coordinate 26,273, forward strand.
TTCGCAGCAATAAAGAGGTGCTCCCCGGCTGTTTCGGGGAGCACCTCTTTCTTTGTTCTGATTACCGACGATTCGGCACTTTCCAGCCCACGATTTAGTTGAGTGGTCAGCTGGTTGGTTACTCTTCGGTGTCCTCAGTCTCCACGGTTGATTCGTCGGTTGCACCGTCATCGGTGGTTTCGTCCGCGGTCTCTTCTGGGTCAATCGGGGTGGTAGCCGTGGAACCTGGAGCGCCGAGTGTTCCGGCTTCCCACTGCTCGATGACGGAGGTGTAAACGGACTCCTCGATGCCACATTGACGTGCTTCGGTTGCGACCTTCTTGGTCAGACGGTGTTTGCCTGCATCCTGGGCCTGCTCGATCGTGCCGACAACGATCTCGTTGGACTGTGATTCGCGCTGCAGGTCAGATACTGCCTCACACAGGTGGTAGACGCCGCCGCCAGCGGTCCAGTAGACCTCGTCCTTGCCGTTGAGGTGCAAGACCAGGTTCTTGTCTTGGCTGTATTGCTCTTGGGAAGGGGGATTAAGGACGGCGCCCGAAGCAAACGCTCCACCGAACATCAATACTGCGACAACACCGATGATGCCCTTTTGCTTGGTGTCCATGTTCTTGTTGGTGAGAACAAAATACAGCAGCGGCAGGAAGGCGAGTGCGGCGATGAACGCACCGAGTTGATTCTGGACGAAGAATCGGACCTTGTCCTTTTCCGATGCTGGATCTATTTTGTTGGACTTGCGCCACAACAACGAACCGGTGATTGCAAGAGCGCCGATACCAACAATGAGTCCAACAACCAACCAGGTGTTGATCTCTGACTTTTGGAACTCTTTGTAAATGACCCAGAACTCGAGTCCTAGCGCGGCGAGCCAGAGGATAAAAGCGATAATTCGGAAATTACGGGCCTTCGCTTTTTGCTCGGGTGAGGCCTGCCAGGTGATCTCAGTGTTCGCTGACTTCTTTTTGGTAGTCGTAGAAGACGCTGATTTCGGCGTTGATTGTGCGCGCACAACCTTTTTCTGAGGTTTCGAAGGATCTGACACAACAGTGTCCTTTCAACTAGGGGAGTCGCCCTTGAGTATAGCTACAGCGAACTGCGCGAACACCACGCCCACGTGGTGAAATTTTGTCGCTGAACTCCCCACGCCACCAACGCACAGTCAAAGGTGACCTAGTGAAGCAAAATGGCCGGATCGTCGCCAATAAACAAGACACTCTCCGGCATGGCCGGAGCGGTCACGCTACTAGACGATCTCAGGATTCATCTGAAGTGCGCTCTCGTATGAATCCACGACGTGTTGGCGGACGAGATCGTCGAGAAGTTCCTCGTCTTTAGCGCGCATTGCATTGAAAATCTCGACATGCTGACCAAACATCCGCTCGACATCGGTGTGCTGAGACAACATCCAGGCAATCCGGGCTTCGATTGTCTCCATCATGCGGTTGGCGATCTCAGAGTTTGCGATCTCGACGCAGATGATGTGGAAATGACGGTTCAAGCGTATGGCATCCTCAATGGCACCCGCATGGATAGCGACGCGCGTTAGGTCGAACAGATCTTCAACCGCTCCGGTTGTCTCATCGTTTAGACGGAACATCGCGCGCCGAAACAGCAGAACTTCCAGCGCAGTACGAATATCGACGAGTTCGCCTAACTCCTCGTGCGTGATCTGATGGACCACCATACCGCGGCGTGGTCGGACGTCTACCAGCCCATCCCGGACTAATTCGCGTAGCGCCTCACGAACTGGAACACGAGAAACCCCCAACTCGTCTGCAACAAAACGTTCAACAAAACGGTGGCCAGCTTCATATTCGCGTTCAATAATTCGGCGCCGCAATTCTACATACACGGCCTGACTCAATGTTTGAGCTTCCGAATCGACAGAGAACTTCGGAGCTATTATTTCCTGCTCACCAGAAAGCGCCTCAGTAGGTGCGGAATTAGGTGTCTCGAAATCGTGGGACATGCATAGATGCTAGCAGAGAGCGTGATAACGCAAAGATGATGAACACGTGGGACTGGTCAAAGATGAGAGAATTCAACTCATGACCGCTAACGCTGAGCAGCCGACCGAACTCGCCACTGTCGAAATCTGGACCGATGGAGCATGCAAGGGCAATCCCGGTATCGGAGGATGGGGCGCCTGGCTTAAGGCCGGCGGACACGAAAAGGAACTGTGGGGTGGGGAAGCCCACACCACCAACAACAAGATGGAACTGACCGCCGTCATCGAGGCGCTCGCAGCACTCAAACGCCCCTGCAACGTGACCCTCCATGTGGACTCCACCTACGTCATGCAGGGCATCACCAAGTGGATTCATGGCTGGAAACGAAACAACTGGCGCACCGCTGATAAGAAACCAGTCAAGAATGCTGACCTCTGGCAGCGACTTGAGCAAGAAGCCGCTCGGCACACAATCGAATGGAAATGGGTGAAAGGCCACTCTGGAGACATTGGAAATGAGAAGGCGGACGAACTTGCCAACCGAGGCGTCGACCAGGTGCGCGCCGCACACCAGTAGCCCTTGCCCACTGCAAACCAGCTCGTCTACTCAGCAAAACCAGCCGACCAAGAAACACGAGTCGAACCGAATACTCGCCGTATCGTCGTCAAGCCAGGCGAAACCGCGCCACAAGGCGGCTGGTTGCGAGCAAACCCACAACCAAACCCGCGCCAACACGACCCCGCGAACGATAGCCTAGATACGTGATTGAGATTAAGAACGCAGAACAGATCGAAAAGATGCGCGCCACCGGCCGCGTCGTTGCCACCGCATTGGCCGCGATGGAGGAAGCTGCGACCGTCGGAATGACGCTCAAGCAGTTAGACACGATCGGCGCGCAGGTTCTCACGGAGGCCGGTGCCACCTCTCCGTTCCTCAATTACCACCCAGACTGGGCACCAACTCCCTTCCCCGGATCCATCTGTGCATCCGTCAACGATGTGGTCGTGCACGGCATCCCTGGTGACTACGTCATCGAGGATGGAGACGTTGTCTCGATTGACTTCGGTGCCATCCTCGATGGCTGGTGCGGTGATGCGGCGCGTAGCTTCATTGTTGGTACCCCACGTGAATCAGACCAGTTGCTCCTCAAAGCCACCGAGGAAGCCCTCTACGCGGGAATCGAACAGTGTCACCCCGGAAAGACGATCGGTGATATCGGATACGCCATCAACGGAATCGCCAAGAAGAACAAACTGGGCAACCTCTGGGATCACGGTGGGCACGGAATCGGTACCGAAATGCACATGGACCCGTTCGTTCCCAACGAAGGGCGACGCGGTAAGGGCACCAAACTCGTAGAGGGAATGGTTATCTGCATCGAACCCATGTTCATCCTTGGGAAAAAGGGCGACTACTACTACCACGAAGACGGCTGGACGATTCTCTCCGCCTCCGGTGGACGCGCAGCGCACTTTGAACACACCATCGCGATCACCGCGGACGGACCAGACATTCTCACGAGGCTCTGATGCCAGCAGCAACCGACAGGATCATCTGGATCGACTGCGAGATGACCGGACTCGACATCGAACGCGACGCGCTCGTCGAGATCGCCGCAGTTGTCACCGATGCTGACCTCAACGTGCTCGGCGATGGCGTCGACGTGGTCATCAAACCGCCTGCAGCAGCGCTCGAGAACATGGGCGAATTCGTACGCGCCATGCACACGACATCAGGTCTGCTTCCTGAACTCGCCCAAGGCGTCACACTGGCCGAAGCCGAAGCACAGGTACTGGCCTATCTTCGGGAACACGTTCCCGTTGCAGGCAAAGCGCCCCTAGCCGGAAACTCAGTCGCCACAGACAAGATGTTCCTCGAACGCGACCTCAAAGAACTCACCGCGTTCATGCACTACCGCATCATCGACGTCTCATCCATCAAGGAACTCGCACGCCGCTGGTATCCGCGCATCTACTTTGCCGCACCCCAGAAGAATGGCGGACACAGGGCGCTTGCGGACATCCTCGAATCCATTGACGAGTTGCGCTACTACCGTTCCGCAATGTTCGTTGCGCAACCCGGCCCTGATTCCGTGCAATCCCGAGCGATCGCGGCACAAACCGTAGACACCTCAATCTCAGGAACCATTGCTGTTCCAAACTCCTACCGTCAAGGATTGCAGCGCTAACAGGCGGCTAGTGCCGCTGGTTGATAGGGAGCATTGCCCCTGCTCAACCGGTGCGGTAGGGGGCGAGGCCTGTGGTGGCGCGGATCACGCCCCGGCGGTTTCCTTTTCCGCCGCAGATCAATGTATGCTTTTAAGCGTCGCGGGGAACCGCGAGTTCACGGGAACTTGGTTTTCTAGGTTTCACTGAACATGGTGGGTATAGCTCAGCTGGTAGAGCATCGCGTTGTGGTCGCGAGGGTCGCGGGTTCAAGTCCCGTTACTCACCCCAAAAAAGCAGCGGGTCACAAGATGTACATCTTGTGACCCGCTGCTTTCGTCATTCTGATTGTCTTTGGGGTGCGAGAGCTGGTCCGCTGTGAGTTTTGATCTGCCTGCTGGCCTTCATCTTCAGCGCGGATAGGACTTCCTGGTGGCTTTCGTCGTCTTCAACCCGATGGGGCCTTTCTCGTCCAGATGCACACATATTTTGGGTGTACTTGGACGATTTTTGCCCCATCGAGGCTGTGCGCTAGCTGAGGGGAAACGAGAAACGGCAGCGACTATGATTTGGCCTTGGGGTCAACGCTGCGCCCGGCATGGCCGGCCGTGTCGGAGTAACGTCTGACATGGAGCGCAGTGATGTTGCTGCGAACAGGGAGGCCACCATGATCACCATCCCACCCTCGCTAGTGGAGCGACCGGAGACACCCTACGTGGCAGTTGCCCGCCACGTGTCGATGAGCCAACTGGATGAGACGATTCCACAGGCGATCGATGAAGTGGCGGCATGGCTCACAACGCAGGGGGATTGAACTCATCGGTGCGCCGCTTATCCGTTATCGGGTGATCGACATGGACAATCTTCTCCAGGTGGAGATTGGTTGGCATCTTGAAGTTCCAATCGAAGCGCCGTCACAGTTCATCGTCGATGTGCTGCCAGTCGGACGTAACTGTGCACTGGAAGGCGACATAGTCTAGGCATAGTGCGTTCACCGACGATTGCGAGGCTTGGCCGTGATATTCCTCAAGACCCTGGGAAGACTGGTCCCGGTTGTGGCGCTGTCCTTTGCACTGGCTGCGTGTGGGGGTGTCGTACGAGAGATACCCGATGAAACTGACCCTGACCAAACGGTAGTGGATCAGCCCATCGAGTATGCGAAGTTGCCCGGTGATGTCGGAATCTGGCAACTGCCCGAAGGCACGGATGTCACGGCGGAGACGACCTCGTTCACCATTGAGGTGACGCGACTGGCGTGCGCGGGTGGGGTTACGGGGGAAGTACTTGAGCCTGCCGTCGAAGTCACGGATACCGAGGTGGTCATCGTGGCGCGTGTGGGCGAGCAAAAGCCAGGGGAGTACACGTGTCCGAGTAACGATTGGGTTCCAGTCACGGTGAACTTGCCGGAACCCATCGGACAGCGACAACTCGTCGATGGAGAATGTCAGTTTGGTGAGTCTGGGTATGTATCCCACTGTGAGAACCCCGTGCGATGGGACCCCGAAAGCGGTGCCTCCGCTCGCCTGCTCTAGGTGTCTTATTGATCGCTACGGCGATGGATTGTGGATGCCTAGGCCGTTATATGTCTGGTCCGTGGCCGTGACTTGACGTTGGTTGACCTTCCGTCTCACGCTTCAGCCAGCATATTCACAGGAAATACACGCGCTGCTACGGTGGTGATACCAGCAATCAAAGGAATGAGGGATCAATGTCCGAGAACTATCCTCCAACGCCAGACCCGAACGCCAACCAGGGCGGTGCACACCCGTATTCAGGGCCAAGCAACGGCTACACGCCTGGATCAAACAACGTGCCGAACCTGGCGGACCCGAGCTTCTTCAAGGCGCTATTCGATTTCTCGTTTAGCCAGTTCATCACCGTCAAGTTTGCGTCATTCATCTACGCCGCGGCCCTGATCCTGGTCGGATTGGGATACGTCGGTATCGTGATCTCAGCGCTGTCGCAGAACGTCTTGGCCGGCTTTGGCGCGCTCATCTTCGGTGCGCTTGTGGCGCTGCTCTATGTCATCTTCATCAGGATCGGCCTCGAGTTCTCCGTCGCCATGATCCGCACCGCGCAGAACACCACCAAGATCGCGGAGAAGCAGAACTGACTCGCAACTTCATCAAAGGTGCCGCGCCCTTATGGGGCGTGGCACCTTTGCCATGGGCGGGGTTTACTGGTCCATATGTGACGGGTACCAAGCTGTGGGGTTTTTCGTCGTTCTGTGCGTGCAATACGCACAGAACGACGAAAAACCCCACAGACCGTTGGACTGATTGCCGACGAGCAGTCCAGTGACCAGCAGCAACTCCCGTTCTGTTGAGTGCGAGTTGGCACAATGATCATGCCGAAAGGCGACCCGGAAGGCGAGGGCGACCAACTCGTCGAAAAGCAGAGAAAACAAATTTGCGGGGCACAACTCCCCATCGTTTTAAAAGTGGTATGGGTGACTGTGCCCGAACACCCCTGACATCCCACGGGAATACGGGCTTGGACGGGCTAATATTGCAGTACAGTGCAGCAACAAGGAGGTCGGCATGACTGATGAGAAACACAAGGAGCCAACCCACGAAACTCACCTCGGTGTCGATGCCTGGGTGGAGACCGGTGAAACGGATGCGGAACCTGAGGGATTCCTGTCCGCAGCTCGCATCCTGGCTGGTGAAGAACCAGAAGATGCACCTGGTGAGTAAGAACTAGACAGACAACGATCAAGGAACGCGTGGGAGCGGTGGCACAGATTAAGAGCCAGCAGACTATAGGGAGTACGGTCTACGGCATCGTGAGCGATCTTCGCGCGGACACAGCCTCCCTCGCGTTCCCGATCCCCATTCCCGGTGCTACCGAGGCCTCAGCAGCGCAGACGCTGCTCATGGCGCAGCTCGACGACCACCTGCTACCGCGTCTCGCAGAGTTATCCACGCCGGCGATAGTCGTCGTTGCAGGGTCCACGGGTACGGGCAAATCCACGATCACCAACTCGCTCGTGGGCGAGGAACTCAGCCCCGCCGGGATCAAACGGCCCACGACCGTGGAACCGATCCTCGTGGTGCATCCAAACGACCGCGAACTCATCGACAAAACCCCTATCGGGCGTGAGGTGTCAGTTGTCACCAGTGCCCGCGTGCCACGCGGTGTTGCGCTGCTGGATGCGCCCGACCTCGACTCGATCCGGGACGAGAATCGTGCGGGAGCACGCAAACTGCTCGAAAGTGCAGACCTGTGGCTGTTTGTCACGAGCGCCCAACGATACGGTGACGCGCTCCCGTGGAAAACATTGACGAGCGCGGTGGAACGCGGCACGAACGTTGCCATGATCATGAACCGAGTCCCAGCCGCCTCCGAACAGACGGTCGTCGCGGACCTGCACAAGCGGCTCGTGAGCTACGGATTGGGCAAGGCGCCGCTGTTCGTCATCGCGGACCAAGGGCCACACGAGGGCCTGCTGGCACCGGAGGCCGTCAAAGAGGTGCGCAACTGGCTTGAAAATGTGGCGGGACAGGACCAAGCCCAAAAGGTCATCGTCTCCACCCTGAAAGGATCGCTTGCAGCCCTGCCGCCGCGCCTTATCTCGCTCGCGGATGCCACCGACCAGCAGGTCACCGCAAAGAAGAACATCGTGATTGCCGCGCGTCGGCTGCTCGTGCGCACAGTCCAGAACATTCGCACGGCAGTTGCCGATCACCAACTCTTGGATGGCGCGGCCGAGGCAACCTGGTCGTTGTTCGCGTCAAAGGCACGACTGGACAGGGTGCTTGACCGCAGCGGATACGCCAAAGGCTCGGCCCGTCGCGTGCGCGCCCGAGAAGAAGCCGCAGCAGAGGTTCTCCCGGACCTGCGCTCGGTGCTTGCGGCTGCTGGACTCGACACCGTGGAAGAATCACGTGCCAATCTGCGTGAAGGTCTCACCAAACTCGACGGCGGATCGCTGCTCGAAGTCTCATCGTTCCCACACCGTGGCGACGAGGTTGCAGCGGTCATCCAACTATGGACTGATTCCGTGTTGGTGCTCCTGGAGAAGTTCACTGAGCAGACCACAACCAAACAGGTGCAGGCGGCAACCAAGAACGTTGGCATGAGCGCACTGCACGTCATCCTCACCGCCGCAGTCCTCGGACAGGCAGATGCCAGCGAACTGGTACGGATGCTACTCGGGAACGAAAGCCAAACGGTCGTCGATGAAGCCCGTGCGGAACTCGCCGACCACTATGATCGTCTGATACTAGGGGAGTACGTGTACGTGACCGAGCAACTCGATGAACTCGGTTTGGAAGACGGCTCCTCGGCGCGAATTCGGGTGCGCGTTGCCGAACTCAAGAAAATCCGCTGACAGGACCGGAGGAACCATACGTGAACACCACGAGCACCACCGGGCAGGTTACGGAGACCACGCGATATCTCGACAGCGTCGAACAACTTGAGCAGGCCCTTGAACTCGGCAAACGATACCTTCCGATCGAACTGCTCAAGCAGGGGCGCCAGGTCCTCGTTGCCGCTCGTCAACGCCTCGAACTGGGCGTGGAACACACAATCGTCGCGCTCGCGGGTGGTACCGGGTCGGGCAAGTCCTCAACCTTCAATGCCCTCGCGGGACTGGAATTCGCGGATGTGGGCGTTAAGCGTCCTACCACCGTGCGTACGGCCGCGTGCACGTGGGATTCCGATGCCAGTGCTCTGTTGGACTGGATCGGCGTGGACAACGACCGCCGTATCTCCCGCGACACGGTGCTTGACGGCGACGACCAAAAGGCCCTCAAGGGGCTTATCCTGCTTGACCTGCCCGATCACGACTCCATCGCAGAGCACCACCGCGACATCGTGAATAAGGTGGTCCCGCTCGTCGACGTTCTCATCTGGATCGTCGATCCCCAGAAGTACGCGGATCACACCCTGCACGCTGACTATCTGCGCAAGATGGTTGACGCGCGTGCCTCGATGATCGTCGCACTCAACCAGGTCGATACCGTCAAGCCTGCGCAGCGCGATGAACTGCTGTGGGATGTCGCCAAACTGCTGAGCGAGGACGGCCTGGACGACGTTGAGGTCCGTCCGATTTCGGCGAAGACGGGTGAGGGGATCGCTGCACTGCGCGACGAGATTCGCATAGCGGTTGCGGGTCGTTCGATGGCATCGCGGCGAATGGGTGATGAACTGCTGCGCCTGGCCCGGCTCGTCAATGATCAGGTGCCCGGTGGTGTCGTGACGGACCTGTCGGCATCACGGCGTTCTGAGGCGGACCGCTACCTTGTGGCCGCGGGTGTTCCCGCGCTGGCCGATGAGGTCAATGAGCGGACTGCACGTAACGCGAGTACGGGTGCGCCTCCGTCCGTTCAGGTTCCATCTGAGACCACGCTGTCGGGTCTGCGTAATCGTTGGCTCGATCGACTGACCGACCCGATGCGCAGCCAGTGGGCCAAGCGTGTGCGGGAGGGGACCGGCAGCGTCGAGGAGCTGAGTAACAGCCTGCGCTCTGCGTTAACGCAGGTTGAGGTGCCGTGGGGGCCTGTTCCTGGGGCTAGTGTGGTGCCAGCGGTTGTCAGTTTCGCGCTCGGGTTTGTGTGTGTCGTGGTTGGCATACTCGGGTTGGCCGGGGTGGTTGGCAATACTTCGTTCGGGCAGGCGCTGTTTGGTGCAGCGATCTTGTGTGGCTTGGGTGGTTATGCACTGCTGCGGCGTCGGGTGACGCGCCTGCGTCACGCCGGGCGAGAACGGGCGGAGCAAGTGCGTGAGGATGCCGCTGCGGCGGTGGGCCAGGTCATCGATGAGGTCCTGTTTGCCCCCGTGTCAGAGATTCTCGAAACCCACGACCGTATCTCAAAGATCGCTGACCATGTGATTGGGCTGAACATCCGATAGGTTCTGCTTTTGCGGCGCAATGGGTGCACGGTTCTGTTTCCCCAGGCTGATTGGCGACGACATGCCTTGGGATCTCCACAGCTCCTTACGTTTGCGGGATGGTCGCGCTGCGAAATTCAGTACTCCTTGAGGGCGGCCGAGAGTCGGTCGCTTCACTTTCTAGGGAGCGCTATGAGCCACGATTCATCAATCACGATAGCTGGATACGTCGGATCGGAACCCCGGTTCTTCGAAGGCAACGGGGACACAACAGACTTCGTCAGTTTTCGCCTGGCAACAACCCGCAGCTACTTCAATCGCACCAAGAACACCTGGGTAGACAGCGAAACCATCTGGTTCACGGTCAAAGCGTGGCGCGGTTTGGCCAAGAACATCAACGACTCGATCACCAAGGGCGATGCAGTTCTTGTGCACGGCGTGCTCGACACCCAGAAGTGGACCTCGCCGGACGGTGCACCGCGAGAGGCACTCGTTATCGAAGCTCAATCTCTTGGCCCGAACTTGGCCCGGGGAACCGCGAAGTTCCGTCCGCAACGGGCGGTCGCAGCGGAGCCAGTTCCGGAAAACGTCAATCTGACAACGGGTGAGATCACCGGGCCAGACCCGGCAACGGACGAGAAGTTCGAAAAGGTGGTCTCCTCGTTCAAACAGACCGGGCCGGGCGAGTACACGGCCACAGACGAGGACTCGCTCACAAACAGCGAAACCAATGAGCCGGAATCTGCACTCACCGCGTAGTCTGGTGTGGTGAGTACAATGTTTCTTTGAGTGCCCGCCTATAAGTCACGATGATTTACGTGCGGGCGCTCAAAGAACATGGGCGGCAGTTCACATGCGGCGGGCCGCACCCCCGGACAGGGGAGACATCTAGACCTCCGAGCACGCAGCTCGACACATGACAACAAGGCGGACAAAGAGCGAAGTGGCAGAGTACATCTACTCCATGTATAAGGCGCGTAAGGCGCACGGCGACAAGGTCATCCTCGATGACGTGTCACTGAACTTCCTTCCCGGGGCAAAGATCGGCGTCGTCGGCCCGAACGGTGCCGGTAAATCGACGATTCTGAAGATCATGGCTGGGCTCGACACCCCATCCAATGGCGAGGCACGCCTCGCTCCGGGCTACACGGTAGGCATCCTGCTCCAAGAACCCCCTTTGAACGAGGAGAAAACGGTTCTGGGCAATATCTACGAATCGGTTGCTGACACCAAGGCGAAGCTCGATCGATTCAACGAGATCTCCGAACTCATGGCAGACCCTGACGCGGACTTCGACAAGCTCCTCGCAGAGATGGGCGAGCTTCAGGAGGCGCTTGACCATGCCAACGCTTGGGATCTCGACAACCAACTTGAGCAGGCAATGGACGCACTGCGCTGCCCACCTGCTGACGCCGACGTGACGGTTCTGTCCGGTGGTGAGCGTCGCCGTGTTGCCCTGTGTAAGCTCCTGCTTGAAAAGCCAGACCTGCTGCTGCTTGACGAGCCCACCAACCATCTCGATGCTGAGTCGGTGCTGTGGCTTGAACAGCACCTCGCGTCATACCCGGGCGCAATCCTAGCCGTCACCCACGACCGTTACTTCCTCGACCACGTGGCCGAGTGGATCTGTGAGGTTGACCGCGGACGTCTGTACCCATATGAGGGCAACTACTCGACCTACCTTGAGAAGAAGGGCGAACGCCTGAAGGTCCAGGGCAAGAAGGACGCAAAGCTTGCCAAGCGTCTGGCTGAGGAACTTGACTGGGTTCGCCAGAACGCCAAGGGTCGTCAGACAAAGTCCAAGGCTCGTCTGGCTCGTTATGAGGAGATGGCGGCCGAGGCGGAGCGCACTCGCAAACTGGACTTTGAAGAGATTCAGATTCCACCGGGGCCACGCCTCGGAAGTATCGTCATTGAGGCGACCGATCTCAAGAAGGGCTTTGGCGATCGCGTTCTGATCGATGGCCTGTCGTTCTCTCTGCCACGCAACGGTATCGTCGGTGTGATTGGTCCAAACGGTGTTGGTAAGACCACGCTGTTCAAGACCATCGTTGGCCTGGAGCCTCTCGACTCGGGTGATCTCAAGGTCGGTGAGACCGTCAAGATTTCCTACGTGGACCAGTCCCGTGGCGGAATCGACCCGGACAAGACGTTGTGGGAGGTTGTCTCCGACGGCCTGGACTACATCAAGGTCGGCAACGTCGAGATGCCGTCGCGGGCATACATTGCGGCCTTCGGTTTCAAGGGCGCAGACCAGCAGAAGCCAGCCGGAGTCCTCTCCGGTGGTGAGCGTAACCGCCTTAACCTCGCACTGACCCTCAAGCAGGGTGGAAACCTTCTGCTCCTTGACGAGCCAACCAACGACCTCGATGTGGAAACCCTCGGATCGCTCGAAAACGCGCTCCTCGAGTTCCCCGGTTGTGCCGTTGTGGTCTCGCACGACCGTTGGTTCCTCGACCGAGTCGCCACCCACATCCTCGCGTATGAGGGCACCGAGGAAAACCCATCGAACTGGTACTGGTTCGAGGGTAACTTCGAGTCCTACGAGGCAAACAAGGTTGAACGTCTTGGTGCCGAGGCTGCACGCCCACACCGCGTGACGCACCGTAAACTCACCCGCGACTGATACTCGCACTGAACGCCCCTGCACGGTTACTGGGTCTTCACGGCCCACCGCGCAGGGGCGTTTTGTTGTTCCCGGAAACTAGTATGTTGGCGCAGCAGATCCGATGGGGCCAAATTCGTCCGGGTGCGGTGTTTTTGTGTGTGCCTTCGGACTCATTTCGGCCCATCGGATGTAAAAGCCGGGCACCCCACCAAGACGTTGGATGGTCTAAAGGGCGAATCTTTCTGAAATTCATATGCTGTTAGGCGGTTCGCGCAGCAAACTTGACAGATATTACGGACAATTCTCATATGGTCTCGCCATCGCACCCACCAACAGGTAGCCCACACTCGCCTCACCACGATGGGGATGCCGGGCACAGGCTTGGGGGTCTCGCCTCGGTGGCGAGTGAAGCGCGTCTGACGCTTGAGGATCTGGCGTTTCCACTAGAAACTGTTGACGCGAGCGCCGCCCGCACCATGCGCACGCAGGCGTTGCAGCATCTTGAGGACTATGTTCTGCCACGGTTGGACTCGGACCAGGCTCCGTTGCTTGCAGTGATCGGCGGCTCGACCGGTGCCGGTAAGTCCACGCTCATCAACTCGCTGTTGCGCGAGCGGGTCTCCCTTCCCGGTGCGCTGCGCCCCACCACCCGCAACCCGGTGCTCGTGTACCACCCCGGTGATGAGGAGTGGTTCACGGGCGGACGTATCCTGCCGTCGTTCAGCCGCGAGAACGCACACCAGCCTCCGTCGCAGGAAGGCACTCCAGCGGGGAGCAGCGTATCTCAGGAGATGAAGGAACTGAGGCTTGTGCCATCGGATCGGGTACCTCAGGGGCTTGCGTTCATTGATTCGCCAGATATCGACTCGATGGTCGATTCCAACCGGGCGCTTGCGCAGCAGCTTCTTGCCGCAGCGGACTTGTGGATCTTCCTGACCACCGCAGCCAGGTACGCTGACGCAGTGCCGTGGGATGCCCTGCGCACCGCGGCGGCACGGCAGACTGAACTGGCAGTTGTGATCGATCGGGTCGACCCCGGTTCTCTTGACGTGGTACCCCACCTACGCTCGATGCTCGACCGTCACGAGTTGGCTGAGGCGCCGTTGTTTGTGATCGAGGAACAGCCTTTGCGCGACGGTCTGCTCCCTGCGCATGCGACTGCCCACCTATCGCAATGGCTCACGTGGCTCATGCTTTCACCTGGTAGCCGTGACAGTGTGATCGCGGGAACCCGTCACGGAGCCATTGAAAGCCTGGCACGCACTATTGAACAACTTGCAGTGCACGTGGAAACGCAGATCCGCGCCCGTGACACGCTCAGCGGTGCAGTACGTGATGCCTATGACAGGGCAGCGCGAAACATCGCGGAGGAGACCTCCAACGGTTCCCTCCTGCGCGGCGAGGTGCTCAGCCGCTGGCAGGATTACGTTGGCACCGGTGAATTCATGCGTGGCGTGGAGGAGAAGATCTCTGCGGCACGCGACAGGGTGTCGGCATATTTCAGGGGAAAGACGGCAGCGCCGAAGGTCCAACGGGCGGTGGGTGAATCCCTCTACGTGGTGATCAAGGACCACACGGATCGTGCTGCGGAACAGGCGTTCCGTGCGTGGCACTCACATGTGGCGGGTGCGACGTACGCGAAAGATACCAGCCTGGCCGTCTCGTCGGAAAGCCTCAAAGACAACCTCTCCTACGAAATCCGCCAGTGGCAGGCGGCTGTGCTGACCTTGGTCAGCGAGAACGGCGCGCCGAAGCGCGCACGTGCGCGGCTGCTCGCGTTTGGCACCAATGGCCTGGGCGTTGCGCTCATGGTGGTCGTGTTTGCGGCGACGGGCGGATTAACCGGGGCGGAGATAGGGATTGCGGGAGGCACGGGAGTTCTCGCTCAGCGCCTCCTGGAATCGGTGTTTGGCGAGGACGCGGTACGTCGGCTTGCAGCCGAGGCACAGCGTGACCTCACGGCGCGTATTGCGCGGGTACTCGACGCAGAACAGGACCGATATCTCAGTAACCTGCGGGAGCTGGACGGGCTGGATGTGTCCTCGGTGCGGCTACGCGCCGCAGCGCGTTCGCTGCACGCAGCAAACGCAGACCCGAGACATGCAGGTACGAACGCTTTGGAGGAGCCCTCAGCGGCAGTGGTGTTGGGTGAGCCGATTGGCGACGAGTTGGCAGGCATTGCACAACCCGTCGGGTCGTCTGCGTGGTTCGGCGGTGACGTTGACCTCCTGCACGCAGTGGACGCGGACCGTGAGTTCTATGAGGGGGCCGTGCTCTATGGAAGTGCGGGAACCCGTGCTGGGACGTCGTCACCTGAAGTGGATAGTGCCACTGAGCCGGCTGAGAGCGGGCGCAGGAGCGGCTGGTGGCGCAGAATGCTGCCCCGGTCTCGACGCGGCGGTAGGAGCGAGCCGTGAGCGTGCGCACCTACGAGAATCGCGAAACCAAACGCCGCAACGCCGACGTCAAGATGAGAGTCGAGGCACTCCACGAAGCCCTCGACGCCGGGCGGAACTGGTTGCGCACGGAAACTGTGACACGTTGCGAAAAGCAGCTCGCAATCGCTCGTGGACGCTTGCGTCAGTCCCTCGATCACACGGTCATAGTGCTGGCAGGATCAACGGGTGCGGGTAAGACCTCGATCATCAACGCGCTTGCCGGACAGGAGCTTGGGCTTGCATCCCCAAAACGGCCGACTACCTCCCAAGCGCTCGCGGCGGTCTGGGACTCAAGCGAGGAAGGGCGGGTGCAGGCCGGACACCTACTCGACTGGCTCGGGGTGGGACAGCGGCATTATCTTGCGCAGAATGTTCCAGGTAAACGGCGAAAGGGCCAACTGCGGGCTGGCCTGATCGTGGTGGACTTACCGGACTTCGACTCGGTTGTTGCCGAGCACCGCGTTCGCGCCGATCATTTGACGCAGCGCGCTGACCTCATCGTGTGGGTGACCGATCCGCAAAAATACGCTGATGCCATCTTCCATCAGGAATATCTGACCAGGTTCCGTGAGCACAGTGACATGCTCGTGGTGCTTAACCAGGCGGATCGACTTGATGCTCAGGCGAAGAACCAGTGCCTGGCTGACATCAAGCGTCTGCTCGCCAAGGACGGCGTCACGGGTGCAACCGTTCTTGCAACATCAACCAAGACCGGCGAGGGAATCTCCGAGTTGCAGGCGCTCCTCGAGATCGCTGCAACCAGACGGGCAGCTCAGGCAAACTCGCTCATCGCGGAACTGCGGGCCTGCGGGCAGGCGATTGCCGATGAGTGCGGACACATGGCGACGCAGGAGAACACCGAGATATTGCAGGCTCACCTCGTCGGCTCACTTGCCGACGCAGCCGGTGTTCCCGAGATTGCTGATGCCGCCTACCAGTCGGCCCTGCGGCGCAGCCATATCGCAACGGGCTGGCCACTCGCCGCGTGGATTTCCAGACTGCGTAGAGACCCGCTACGCCGGTTTGGGGTTGCAGGCAGGGTCTGGCGTGCGGTGGGTAGTGGGAACACTCGGCTGTCCGAGAGCAACAGCGCTGGGTCTTCTGGTACCGGACATCCCGGCGCATCCCGTGAGATAGGTGAGAGCGAACTGCGCGTTGCACGCACCTCCCGCGTAACGACCGACCCGGCGTTGAGCGCTGGGGCGAGTCTTGCCGTACGCGAGTATGTTGCGGCGGCAACCTCGGGAGGGCCACAGGACTGGGTGCTCGGGGTTAAGCAGAAGCTCGCAGAGGTTGATCTCTCCGACGCACTCGACGCAGCCGTCGCGCATGCTCCCTCGGTTGCCTTCACCCGCCCGGCCTGGTGGACGATCGTGACCTGGTTGCACCGACTGCTCCTGCTCGTGTTCGTGGCTGGTGCGGTCTGGCTGACCTTCCTCGCCATCGCCGCGTACCTGCGAATCGAGGTCCCCAACGAGCCGCAGTGGATGGGATTCCCCATACCAACGCTCATGACGTTCGCCGGGTTACTGCTCGGGGTGTTGCTGGGACTCGTGTGTCGCCTGTTCTCGGTGCTCTACGCTCGCAAGACCGCGCGCCGTGTTCGTGACGGCCTCATTGAGGAGATCGCTTCGGTTGCGCGCTCGCACATCGTGAAACCTGTCAAACACGAGCGTGACCTACGTGAGGCGTGTGTGCTCGCAGCGCTCGTGGCATCTCGGTAGTCTTGGCGTCATGAAGATTGAGGTTCCCGTACATCTGCGCTGGTCCGACATGGATGCCTATGGCCATGTCAACAACGTCGACATGATGCGTCTGCTGGAAATGGCGCGCATCGAGGCATTCTGGGCGTCAGATGAATCCGAGGTTGAAGGGACTGTGGCCGATGCGCACGGCAGCACGGTCTTGGCCGAGGGCTCGTCCGACACCACCGCATCCGCGTCGCGGCCAAGCTCCAAGATCATTGATGCCGGGCCTAGCGCTGCCACGTTCACTCTCGTCGCTCGTCATGAGATCGAATATCTTGCACCGCTCAGCTATCGCAGCGATCCCGTCATTGTGGAACTGTGGATCGGTCACATCGGCGGTGCCTCAATCGACATCTCCTACCGGATCCGGGATGACAGGCCGCGTGGCGGCACCACATCTCACGTATATGCAATCGCCTCAACAACCCTGGTCATGGTGGATCGGGAGACCGGGCACCCGCGGCGCATCACCGCAGCAGAGCGTGAGGCCTGGCTTGACTACGTGGACGAACCGGTCACGTTCCGCCACCGTCGCTGATTCCCTGTGATCCGGAGGTGGCCCTTGGACGCTGACACAAGCGGCATCACCGAGCGGTCAACGCACGAATGATACCGCCACAGGAACGGGCCACCCGCGTGCGTAAGCCGAACGCGAGTGGCCTGAAAATCGTAGTCAATCCAGCAAAACCTATGCAGGCAGGCGAATCATGCCTTCTTGCGCGGTGGTTGCCACGAGGGTTCCGTCGTTCTGGTAGATCCGCGATACGCCGAGGCCTCGTCCACCCTGCGCCGTGGGGGAACCTTGAACGTATAGGAACCAGTCATCGACCTTGACGTCGCGGTGCCACCACATCGCGTGGTCGAGGCTCGCAACCGATAGCCCCGGGGACATCCAGCTTGCTCCAAGTCCGCGTAGCACGGGCTCAAGCATGATCTGGTCGCACGCGTAGGTGAGCAGTGCACGGTGCGTGAGTTGGTCGGCATCGACAACGCCACGTGCCTTCATCCACACTGCCTGGTGTGCCTGTACCTGCTGCGCTGGTCCAAGGTAGATGGACGGGTCAACATGTCGGATCTCAAATGCGCTTTGGCGAGTCCAGAACGCCGCCACTGGGTGGTCGATGTGGCCGAGTGTGTCGCTGGTTGAGGCAAGATCGTCTGGTCCAGCGACGTCCGGCATGGGTTGTGCGAGTTCACGTCCCGGCTGGTCTTCCTGGAAGGAGATGATGCCGGACAGGATCGCCTGGCCCTTCTGGTAGGCGTGTGCCCGTCGGGCTGAGAACGAACCACCGTCGCGCAGCCGTTCAACGGCAAAATCGATAGGGAGGTTGATGTCCCCGGCCCGCAGGAAATATGCGTGCAGTGAGTGGGGGAGACGTTGCGGGTCCACGGTGCGACCCATCGCGAGAATCGCCTGTGCGAGCACCTGACCGCCATAGACGCGGCCGGATGGTTGGTGCATCGATTCACCCGAGTACACGTCCTCACCGGTGGAGTCACCGTGGTATTCGAGGTTCAGCACCCGCAACAGGTGTGCGAGCGGGTCCTGCTCGATGAGTTTCACATCAGGTGTGTACCGCGTGTGGCTAACCCCCATTGGCGACGAGGTGGGGATACGTGGGTGGGTAGGTTGCGGCCCTGATGGTGGCTGCGTCATCGGTGTCTCCTACGGGTGTCATCACGTGAGGTGTAAATCAGTGCCCAGTTCCCGGCACCTAGGCAAGTGGCTAGTCGTCGAAGGTGTTGAGCAGCGAGTACGCGGCACGTTCGAGGTAGTCCCACAACTGCGATTCGTTCATGGGGGACAGCCCGAGCGACTCGACCGCAACGCGCATATGCTTCAGCCACGCATCGCGTGCCTCGGGATTGATCTTGTACGGCACGTGGCGCATGCGCAGGCGCGGGTGTCCGCGCTCCTCGGAGTAGGTCTTGGGGCCGCCCCAGTACTGCTCGAGGAACATCGAGAGGCGACGTTCGGCTGGTCCCAGATCCTCCTCGGGATACATCTCCTTGAGAAGTGGGTCTTGAGCAACCCCCTCGTAGAACACGCGGGCGAGTTTCTCGAAGGTCTCTTTTCCGCCCATCGACTCATACGGCGTCGGCGGCGTTGGGGTGTTTTCACTCACCACTCAACTATGTCAAAGAAGAGATAACTTTTCCGCTCCGGTCGGCGGTGGCATCACTCACAGCTTTGTCGTGGAGCAGGCATGAACCCGTATGGTGATTTTCCGGAATCAAGTCCTAAGAAAAATCACCCTAATCCCGGAAAAACACCATACGGACTGGAAATTGGGTGCATCAGGTCTTAGAGGTGCACCAATACCCCAGAATCAGAGCCCTAGCGCAGCCAACTCCGGCAGCGCAGCACGGACGGCCCGGCGAGCCTCGCGGGCATTACGCGCCTGCAATGCCGTACGAGCAACCTCAAGGCACTTCTTGTACTCAACCGCGGCCAGCGCGGCAGCCACGTCAGGGATCGCACGTGGAGACATCGACACCGTGGATACGCCAAGCCCTACCAGCACGATGGCAAGAGCAGGGTTTGCCGCTGCCTCACCACAGACTCCCACGGGACGGTCGTTGAGCTTACCTCCCTTGCATGCGGCATCAATGAGTTGCAGCACAGCAGGCTGCCACGGGTCGTTGTACTGTGCGAGCGGCCCCATCAAACGGTCGGCCGCCATCGCATACTGGGTCAGGTCGTTCGTGCCGATCGAGGCGAACCGAGCGGAGGCAAGAATATGAGAGGACAGCAGCGCAGCACTCGGAACCTCGATCATCACCCCGGCAGTATTCAGCCCATGCCTTGAACAGGACTCAACAAAGGCCTCCGCCTCGTCAACAGTCGACACCATGGGAGCCATGACCCACACGTCGGTTGACGGATGCGCGGAGGCAGCCTGAGCGATTGCCTCCAACTGCTCATCGAGCAACTCCGGGGCGCGCCCCGCCGTCCGGTAGCCGCGGACCCCAAGCGCAGGGTTTTCCTCGTTGTCAAACGTCAGGAATGGCAGCGGTTTGTCCGCACCCGAGTCGAGCGTACGGATGACGACCTTCTTGTCGGGGAACTGTGCAAACACCTCGCCGTACTGTTCTACCTGCTCGTTCACAGTCGGCGACTCGGCCCGGTCAAGGAAGCAGAACTCGGTGCGGAACAACCCCACACCCTCAGCGTTGGCGGCGGCAGCCTCCCTGGCGCTCGCGGTGTCACCGACATTGGCGAGGATCGCGATGGCATGTCCATCCTTGGTGTGCCCTTGTCCGTCAAAGGTGCGGATCACCTGGGCATGTTTGAGGGCAGATGCGACCTGCTCGTCGGAAGGTGACGCCACGACCACACCCGAGGAACCGTTGACAAGGGCGGTTACCCCCGGACGTAACTGCTCGGTCGCACCGAGCGCGGCAACCACTGCCGGAATGCCCTTGGCATTCGCGATGATCGCGGTGTGCGAGGTGGGGCCAGCGCCGTCGGTGACGATAGCGAGAACGAGGTTCTCGTCGAGTGTCGCCGCGATGGAGGGGGCCAGATCGGGCGCCACCAGAACGTAGGGCTCATCAACCATTGGGAGGCCGGGGGCGAGGCGCCCAGACAACTCGGCGATGATGCGGTCGCGGATGTCGTTGATGTCGCTCGTACGCTCAGCAAAGTAACCACCGAGTTGCTGGAACTGTTTCTTGACCGATTCGGCGGCTTCCCACACGGCGCGTTCGGCGACTAAGTGCTCCTCGGTGACGCGGCGTTGGGCATCCGAGACGAGCATCGGGTCTGCGGACATCGCCGCTGTGGCCTCAAGCATCTCCTTGGTCTGCTGACCGGTTGCGCGCTCTGCAGCGGCGACGAGCGCAGCCTGAACTCGGTCGGATGCGGTTTCGATACGGTCCGCTTCGGCGCGGTGATCAGCGCGCGGACCGAGTCGCAAACCCGGCGAGGGCTCGATGATCGGCTCGGTGAGGTGGAAAACTCTACCCGCGGCGATACCGGCGCATACGCCGATTCCGGTCACGGTGCGGGCAGCTGCTTCGTCAGCAAGAGCTGGCATTGGGGGCCTCCGGAACTGCTCTGTTTCGGTCTTGGTGACCATCGTTACACACTTAACGCCGTGAATCACGTTTCATCAGGTGAATTTCCGTTGGAGTTCGGCGAGGTTTGGACGCTCCGACTGTTGTAGCCTAAAAGGGCAGTAGTATTGATGCATCTGGGACTTTGGTCCGAAGCCACGGTCCTCGGAAGTACGCATAGATAGCGCGAACGACGGAAGTTCTCGCCTCTTGCCACCGTTCCTGCACACGTAGACGGTGACGCCGGGGAAGCGACCGCCGCACACCCGCGCGGAAATGGAATGTAGCAGATGAGCAAGGCACAACAGATCCTCGATGCACTCGGTGGCCTTTCAAACGTGGTTGAGCTCGAGCCATGCATCACGCGCCTGCGCGTCGAGGTTCGTGACGCGGACTCGGTCAATGACGCTGACTTGAAGACCGCCGGAGCGTTCGGAGTGGTTCGTTCAGGCCGTATCATCCAGGTCATCGTTGGTCCCGAGGCTGACAACCTGGCTGCGCAGCTCCAAGAGCAGCTGTAGAGTAATGCCTGACGTGTTATCCATCGCGGCCCCGTTCCACGGAACGGTGGCCGCGATGTCGTTGGTGCCTGATGAGGTGTTTGCACAGAACATTGTCGGTCCGGGCGTAGCTCTTGTCCCTCTCGACGACGCAGATGTGGTCGAGGTTCGTGCCCCGCTTTCCGGCACAATCACAGCGGTGTTCCCGCACGCCTTCTCGATTGACGCGGGCAACGATGTCAATGTTCTCGTGCACTTGGGCATCGATACGGTGACGTTGCAGGGCACTGGGTTCATGCTGCACGCTTCCGTTGGGCAGAACGTAACTGTCGGCGATCTGCTGATCGAGTGGCGGCCACGGGTCGCCCGCGAGGCGGGCTTGTCTGTGATGTGCCCTCTTGTTGCGGTTCAGGCTGAGGACAGCGATGTTCGGGTGCTTGCCGACGAGTCGGCTGAGCTCCAGCCGGGTGCACCGCTGCTTGAGTGGTCTCCGGGAGCCTAGGGCCTTACGTCCTCCCGGTCGGGTCAATCGGCCAGTTTCAACTCCTGGCTCTCGAACTCGGCACGGATCTCCTCACGCAGCACGCGGGCGACCTCCCATTGGCGCGCTGGCAGAGTCTTCACCTGGACGTTGAGGGCCACGGCGCTGGAAGACATCGATTCGATACCAGAGATCGTCACGTCGCCGCGCAGTGAAGCTGCGATGTCTTTGCGTTTCTTGACGCTGGCGGCCACGTTCTTCAACGCAGCGCGCACCGCAGCGAGATCGCTATCGTAGGGAACCTTCACCTCCACGGTAGCCATAGCCCAGCCATGGGTCTTGTTTCCAACTTTGAGTACATCACCGTTGCGCAGATACCACAGAGTCCCGTGCGAATCGCGGACCGTGGTGATCCGAAGGGCAATGGATTCCACAGTTCCCGATACGTCCCCAATCTCGACATTGTCACCGACCCCGTACTGGTCCTCAAGGATGAGGAATGTCCCCGAGAGGAAGTCTTTCACCAGGGATTGTGCACCGAAGCCGAGCGCGACACCAACCACACTCGCGGAGGCGAGAATCGGCGCGATGTTGACGTTCAACTGGTCGAGAATAAGCAGTACCGCGATGGTTCCGATGAGCAGCGATGCCATAGAACGCAGGACGGAACCGATGGTCCGCGATCGTTGAGCGCGCCTCGCGTTGATCAGAGGATTCATGGCTCGAAGAGCACGAGTTCGCTCTGAGCCACCAGAAGTCTCGATGTCGTTGACTCCGTTGGCGAGCTTGTCCGTGACCTTGTTGATGAGTTTGCGAAGAATCATCAAAACGATCAGCGAGACTGCGATGATGATCGCTATCGTCAAGGGGGCGCCCAAGAGGAACCTCCACCATTCGGCAGCCTTGTCCGCGATCTCGTCTGCTGTGTCTGAAGATATCGTTGGGGAGGGGGTCGCAGTGGCGGTCAGGTATGTCAGGTGCACGGTTACTTCCGCTTCTTGATCTTGTGATTGGTGGTCTTGATGAGCCTGCCGTCGGCGCTGTGGTGTTCCCAGCGTCCGATCTTGTCTCCGCGGTGGAACTCGCCCTGATCGAGGAGCCGGCCGTTCGGGTGGTATCGAACCCAGTGTCCTTCTTGGAGGTTCTCCTCGAAACTGCCCTCTTGGAGCAAGCCGCCTTGCTCACGGAACCAGACCCAAGGTCCATGCAACTGGTCGTTGCGGTACTCACCGGCAGCCTTGATCCTGCCGGACTTGAACCAAAACAGCCAGGGCCCGATTCGGGATTTTCCGTTCACGGCACCGTATCCGGAACGGTCGCCTGCTGCAAACGTTTCAGTCTCGATTGTGGCTCCGGCACGGTTCACGTGCTCTTCGATGTCGCGTTCAATCAGGTGCAGAATCGAAGCGACCGCATACTGAGATGAAGACACTTGGTCAGCCGGTGCGTTGGACTCCAAGCGCAGCGACAACCCTAGGTTGGTGTCACGCAAAGCACCGAAAACATCCCCGAGTTGCAGGCGAAGTTTTCCACGATGGTGGAGAGTGAATGCAAGAAGTTGCTGGTGGTGCGGATCCGGTGCGTCCGAGGCGTCCAGCGAACGGGTGAGGAATTGGACGCAGCCGTCAAAGATCCGAGCAGCCAGTCCGGACTTGGACTCGTCCAGTTCGTCGTTCCACTGCAGGGCCGTGGCGAGCCTTAGTGCCGCAGGGATCTGGTCGAGCGTTGGCGTGAACCATGCTGACTCACCGTTCTCCAGCGAATCGAGGGCAAGTGCTCCACCAGCACGGATGAACGCGGTGCGCGCCACTTCCTCTGCACGCGAGGTCTGTCCAGAGATCCGTAGCCATTGAATCAATACCGGCGTGATCTGTCCCTGTTCGCGTGGATCATCGGAACACGACCGGTAATGGGCGAGCACACCGTCAGCAAACGTGCGGGCTGCTTCTGGATCATCCGCTACCTCGCGTAGCGTGGTCGGATCGTAGGTGAAGGTGGGCTCTGCCATGGGTTCAAGCATATAGTTTTAAACAGCGGGGCAGGTGACAGGAGTGATGACTTATGAAAGCACGAGGGGTGCTGAGTGTTGTACTTGGCTTGATGCTCGGGTGGGGGATCGCTGCTGGCGGAGTTCCGCAACACCACGACAGGGCCTCCGGCTACCACTTCTATCCCACGAGTTCGTGGGGCTTTGGTGGCATGGATGCGGAGGTTCGAGGCACCGTTACCCTGACCGATACGTGTTGGACCCTCGCTACTGACTCTGCCGAAGATCCGGTGTTCTTGGGACTGCCTAAAGGTTCTGTGACTGTGCGGCTAGACGATAACGTTATCGCGGTACAAACACCAAGCGGCGCAGTCCTCAAACCCGGTGATGTCATCGACACGAGTGGCGGGTACGGCAGTTACAACCGCACAACCGATCAGGAGCTGGCCGAATTGGTGGATGCGTGCCCAAATGTACCGCTTGCGGGCCAAGTTGCGGACACATGGGAAGTTGCTCTCCCATCGCTTAAGTAGCCTATGGCGCATTATCCCTGATGGGCGCGCGGTGGCCTGGGCGGGATCTAACACTAGTGACGCATACGAAAGCGGTGGGAATCAACGCGATTCCCACCGCTTTCGCGTGCAGTCAACTTGAGCGGCGAATCACTGATCCGAAGCCGACACCTTGATCGCGCGTTCAACACCGGCGAGGCATTCGACCACGAGGCGACGTAGCGCTGGGGCAGCGTCCGGGTTGGAGTCGAGCCAGCTCTGAGTGGCCGAGCGTAGTTCCTCGTTTGCGAGTGGGCTCGGGTAGAAGCCCTCAAGGATCTGCGATGCCATGTGGAACGACCGTTCGGTCCAGATCCGGTTCAACGAGTCGAGGTATGGAGCCACGAAACCGGAGAGCACGGACGGGTCGTTGACGTGGTTGAAGCCCAGACCGGCGGCGCGGACGATAGCGTTTGGCTGTTCGTCGTTGTTGAAGATCAGGTCGAACGCGGCCTGCTTGCCCTCGACCGTTGGAATCGCGGCGCGGGCACGGGCTGCTGCCTGACGTCCGTTGGCGGTGTCGTCCTGCGCGAGTGCCGCATCGATCTCGGCGGTGCCAGCGCGGCCCGCAAGTACGAGACCTTCGAGGATTTCCCAGCGTAGATCGGTGTCCACGGTCAGACCCTCAAGGGTTACCGAACCGTCGTATAGTCCAGCCAAAGCGTCAACGTGCTCACCCTGAGTCGGGGTAGCTGCGAGGTACTTCACAAACTGGAACTGAGCATCCGAACCAGGCTCAGCGTCCTGTGCCAGGCTCCACAGTGCGTCACCGAGAAGTGCCACGGCTGCTTCACGGCGATCCGGTGCAACATACGCGTGCGCGGTCAGGAGCAACTGCGCGAGAGTTGAACGAAGGGTCGTGGACTCGGTTTCTGGCGCAATGTGGCTGAGCACGAGTGCAACGTAGTCCGATGCAGGGAATTCACCGTCGCGGGTGGCATCCCAGATCGACGCCCACACGAGCGAACGTGCCAGTGGATCCTCGATTGCGGACAGCGAATCGCGAGCCACCTCAAGCGAGTCAGCGTCAAGGCGGATCTTCGCGTACGCGAGGTCGTCGTCGTTGAGGAGAATAAGTGCTGGACGTTGCTTGCCCACAAATTCGGTAACGGCGGTCGATTCACCGTCGACATCGAGTTCCACACGCTCGGTGCGGACCAGAGAGCCGTCCTCGTTGAAGTCGTAGAAACCCACGGCCATACGGTGTGGGCGGATAGTTGGGTAGTCGGCTGGTGCGCTCTGCAGAATGTTGAACGCGGTGATCGTGCCATCCTCATCAGCCACCACATCGGAGGTAAGGGTGTTCACGCCGGCAGTCTCCAGCCACAACTTGGCCCATGAAGTCAGCTCGCGGCCCGAGGTTACCTCGAGTTCCGTGAGCAGGTCAGACAACTCGGTGTTCTTGAACTCGTGCTTCTTGAAGTATGCGGCAACACCCTGCATGAACTTGTCCAAACCAACCCAGGCAACGAGCTGCTTGAGGACCGAACCGCCCTTCGCGTACGTGATGCCGTCAAAGTTCACGTACACGTCTTCGAGGTCATTGATGTTCGCAACGATGGGGTGGGTCGACGGCAGTTGATCCTGGCGGTAGGCCCAGGTCTTCTCCATCGCGTTGAAGGTGGTCCAAGCACCCTTCCACTCAGTTGCCTCAGCGGTGGCGAGAGTTGAGGCCCACTCCGCGAAGGACTCGTTGAGCCACAGGTCGTTCCACCAGTTCATGGTGACCAGGTCCCCGAACCACATGTGTGCGAGCTCGTGCAGGATCGTGACAACGCGGCGTTCCTTGATGGCGTCGGTGACCTTGGAACGGAACACGTAGGTTTCTGTGAAGGTGACACAACCAGCGTTCTCCATCGCGCCAGCGTTGAATTCCGGCACGAACAGCTGGTCGTATTTGTCGAACGGGTACGGGTAGTCGAACTGCTCCTCGAAGAACTTGAAACCCTGACGGGTCTTGTCAAAGACGTAGTCGGCATCCATGTATTGCGACAGTGACTTACGGCAGAACACGCCGAGCGGGATGACCCGGCCATCAGCCGAGGTCAGTTCCGAGCGTTGCACGTCATACGGTCCAGCGACGAGCGCGGTGATGTACGACGAAATTCGTGGGGTTGGCTCAAATGTCCAGGTAGCGGTGCCCTCGCCGGCAGCGGTTGGCTGCGGGGTCGGTTGGTTCGACACAACTTCCCAGTGCGCCGGGGCGGTGATCGTGAACTGGAACGTGGCCTTCAGGTTCGGTTGCTCAAACACCGTGAACATGCGGCGCGAGTCAGGAACCTCAAACTGTGAGTACAGGTACACCTCGCCGTCAACTGGGTCAACAAAGCGGTGCAAGCCCTCACCGGTGTTCATGTAAATGCACTGCGCAGACACCTCAAGGACGTTGTCTGCCTTCAGATTCTCAAGCGCGATACGCGAGTCCGAATACACGCTCGCAGGGTCCAACGCGGTGCCGTTCAAAACAATCGAATCAACTGACTGCGCGATCAGATCGATGAAGGTGGACGACCCCTCCTTCGCCGAGAACGTCACCTTGGTGTGCGAGGCAAACGTGGTCTCGCTGGTGGTCAGGTCAAGTGCTACCTCGTAAGCGTCAACGCTTACCAAACCCGCACGTTCTTCAGCTTCAAGGCGGGTGAGGTTCTCTGCCGGCATTATGCCTCTCCTTAAGGAAATCAACACGAATGAACCCATTGTCTCACCAAACTTAAACGCTTGACGCGTCGCATTTGCCTCGATCAGCCACCAGCGCAAGCGATAGGCTAGAGCATGACGCATCCGGATCGTCGGCAATAAACCGGGCGCTATAGCGCCATACAGACGCTTAAAAAGAGGGAAGCAACATGCCCGCAACCACCAACATCGCAGACTTCTGGTTCGACCCAATGTGCCCCTGGGCATGGATGACCTCCCGCTGGATGGACGAGGTCACGCGCGTGCGTGACATCGAGGTGCGCTGGCACGTCATGTCACTGTCCGTCCTCAACGAAGGCCGCGAACTCGACGAAAAATACACTGCCCTCATGCGCGAGGGATGGGGCGCAGTCCGCGTGCTTATTGCCGCACAGCAGCGCCACGGCGCCGCCGCACTCAAGCCGCTTTACGACGAAATGGGCACCCGCCTGCACCCCGGCGGTCGGTCCGACCGCAAGCAGGTCACGATTGAAGCGCTCGCGGCTGCCGGGCTCGACGCCGATCTCATCGACGCCTACGACTCAACCGCATACGACGAGGCCCTACGGGCGTCGCACGCCGAGGGAATCCGCCAGGTAGGGGAGGACGTTGGGACCCCGATTGTGGCATTCAATGGCGTCGCGTTCTTCGGGCCAGTGGTCACCCCAGCGCCGAAGGGCGAAGACGCGGGTCGCCTGTGGGACGGCTGCGTACTCGTTGCATCGACCCCCGGATTCTTCGAACTCAAGCGCACCCGCACTCAAGGACCGCAGTTTTAGATAGTGGGGATCAGTCCCCGTCCAGCGCACAGTGTCGATTCAAAACCAACCGGTAACGTGAGGGTGCTAAGAACCACAGGAGTGACGCACGAATGACCGAATACACCCCCGGCGTACAACGACCCCCGGCACCGCCGCATCGTCCCGCCACACCGCAGCGATCAACCGGCCCCTCACTCAGCACCCTCAAGGCTATTGTCTGGGCGCTCGTTGTCGTTGACGTTGTGCTGATTGGAATCGCCATAGCGATGGCAGCCCAGCTCTTCTCCGGACCATCATCCAATCAGGTGGCGGACGACCGCACACCGGCTGCCTCTTCACCTGCACCAGATAGTGAGCCGGACGGCTCCGAGAGCCAAGAACCCGATGCCGAAGACCTCGCGGACATCACCGGGGCGGAAACGTTCACCACCCCCACCGGAAACATCATCTGCACGATCTCGTCCACGGGTGTTGTTTGCTCCATCGCGAAGCTGAACGACACCCCGCAAGAAAATCCCAACGGGTGTGAGGGGTTCATCGGTTACGTCGTGGAACTTCGATCATCTGGCACCACACTGCCATGTATCCCGAAGGCTGAGCTACCCGTAGCCGCAGGTGATGGCATTGAGGTGCTTGAGTATGGGGACTCCAAGACCGTCAACAACTTCGTGTGCGAATCCTCAAACACGGGAATGGTCTGCGAGGACTCCAACTCCGAGCGTGGTTTCAAGTTGGCGCGTGCCGGAATCACCACGCACTAGCGCTGCACCTCTCGCCCTGCCTGCTGAACTCAACCTTTTGTGTCCGAGTGGTGTGGACTTGCCTGTGCAGGGGATGTGGTGGAGGTTACCCCGCCTAAAGTTGGTGTTGTGGGTGGGAGTGTAGTTAACTTGTTTCTGCGGCCATCACAGCGGTGAGGAAACGCCCGGTCCCATTCCGAACCCGGTAGCTAAGCTCACCAGCGTCGATGGTACTGCACTCGGGAGGGTGTGGGAGAGTAGAACGTGGCCGCACTTAAACTTCATATAAAGAACGAGGATCCCTGATGGCGGGGGTCCTCGTTTTTGTTGTATCCGGGTGAGCACTGTGCCCGGAGTTGGCTCTGTGCTCGGCGGGGTGTTTTTGGTCCGGGTGCATGATCTTTGGACGTGCACCCGGACCAAAAACAGCCCATTGAGTGTGAGAGGCACAAGTCCGAATCCCTTGACAACAACAAGGTCCGTGCCTTTCACATGAAGAGGCACGGACCTTGGTGGTTTAGCTAAGTCGCGTGGCTTAACTAAACGGGTCGGTCTAGCTAAATGGATCAGTGAGTGTTACCAGATGCGAACACGATCCTCAGGAGCAAGATAGAGGGCGTCGCCTTCCTTCACTCCGAACGTCTCAGCAAAGAGATCAATATTGGCCGCGATCTGATTGCAGCGGAACTCGGCGGGAGCGTGCGGGTCGGTTGCAAGACGCGTAACCATAAGTTCGTCATGCATCTTCGTCTGCCACACCTGAGCCCAGGAGAAGAACACCCGCTCTGCGCCGGTCAACCCATCGATGACAGGGGCGTCATCGAGGCTGCCGCCGAGCGCGAGAGCATACGCCTTCAGCGCGATGGACAGGCCACCGAGGTCACCGATGTTCTCACCGATGGTCAGCGCGCCGTTGACCTTGTGCTCCTCAGGCAACTGGGCAGGGGTCAGGGCATCGTATTGAGCGATCAAAGCACCGGTGCGCTTCTCAAATTCCTCGCGGTCCTGCTCCGTCCACCACGATTCCAAGCGTCCAGCACCGTCATACTTAGAACCCTGGTCATCGAAACCGTGGCCGATCTCGTGACCGATGACCGCGCCGATGCCGCCGAAGTTCGCGGCGTCCTCGGCCTCCGGGTCAAAGAACGGAGGTTGCAGAATCGCTGCCGGGAAAACGATCTCGTTCATACCCGGGTTGTAGTAGGCGTTGACGGTCTGTGGGGTCATGAACCACTCGTCGCGGTCAAGCGGCTTGCCGATCTTCCCAAGTTCGCGCAGAGTCTCAAGCTCGGAGGAACGACGCGAGTTGCCCACAAGATCCTTCGGATCGATAGCGAGCTTCGAGTAGTCCTTCCACTTGACCGGATACCCAATCTTTGGTGTGAAGGCATCGAGTTTGGCTAGGGCCTTGACCTTGGTTTCCTCACCCATCCAGTCGAGCGAGGTGATCGACTCGCGGTACGCCTCAACGAGATAGCCAACGAGGCGGTCCATCTTCTCCTTGTGCGACGGTGGGAAGTAACGTGAAACGTATACCTCGCCGACAGCCTCACCGAGGGATCCCTCGACCATCGAGACACCGCGCTTCCACCGTTCGCGCACGGCCTTTGCACCGGAGAGGGTGCGACCGTAGAAGTCGAAGTTCTCCTCGACGAAGTCGTCGGTCAGTAGCGATGCGCGGCCAGAGATGATGTGGAACGTGAACCACAGATCCCACAGCGACTGGTCCTCAGCAGCCCAGAGTTCAGCGAAGCCCGTGAAGAAGTCAGGTTCGCGCACAACGAGGGTGTCGAACGACCCGGCAGGGGCGTTCACGCCAGCCAGCCAAGCGGCGAAGTCGAACCCGGGTGCGGAAGCCGCCAACTCGTCGAAAGTCATAGGGTTGTATGTCAACTCGGAGTCGCGGTCTCGTACGACATCCCAGTGGTGCGCAGCCAACTTGGTCTCCAAAGCCAGAACCTGTTCGGCAGCCGCAGTGGCCTCATCCTCAGTGGCGCGGCCTGCGAGCACGAGAGTGCGTGCGACGTGCTTGACGTATGCCACGCGAACGTCCGCGTACTTGTCCTCGCGGTAGTAGGACTCATCTGGGAGGCCCAATCCGCTCTGATAGGCATATACGACGTACTTTTCAGGATCCTTGGCATCGTTGTCCACGTAGAACCCAAACGCCCCGAGCGCACCTGTGCGCTGCAACTGACCGAGAGCGCGAGCGCGTTCCGACGGATCAGTCAGGCCGTCAATCACGGCGAAATCGGCGTCGAGTGGGGTGGCACCCAACTCGTTGATACGGTCGGTGTCCATGAAACTCGCGTACAGACCGCCAACCTGTCTTTCAACGCCAGACAACTCATCTGCGGGCTTAGCAGCCAACTCGAGGATGATGTCCTTGACGTTCGCCTCAGCCTGATCGTGCAGGGCACGGAACGCACCGTCAGAGGCACGGTCATCCGGGATCACATACTCATCAAGCCACGTGCCGTTCACGTGACGAAACAGATCATCTTGGGGACGGACGGACGGCGAGAAGACAGAAGTGTTGATTCCGGATTTACCGGGCTGTGTTGGTTGCGTCATGCTCCCACACTATTGCACCGAATACATCCGAAGGCAGTAGTTGAGACCGCTTTCGCTCAGCGGTGAACGCAGCACACACAAGGTGGGCGTGATAGGGCAGAATGGAGGAATGCGAGTACACATTGCTTCAGACCACGCCGGATACTCCCTCAAGGCATACCTTGTCGCCTACCTCAGCGAGAAGGGCCACGATGTAGTGGACCACGGCGCACACGAATATGACGCTCTCGACGACTACCCGTCGTTCTGCTTTGACGCGGGCGAGGCTGTTGTCTCTGAGCCAGGAACACTTGGAATCGTTATTGGCGGTTCTGGCAACGGAGAGCAGATCGCCGCCAACAAGGTGAAGGGTGTGCGCGCTGCTCTCGCCTGGAACCTGGACACGGCTAGGCTGGCCCGTCAGCACAACGACGCAAATGTGATCGCGATCGGTGCACGTCAGCACACCGTTGAGGAGGCCGCGTCGTTCGTGGAGGCCTACCTTGCTGAGCCGTTCTCCGAGAATGAACGTCACCAGCGTCGTATTGACCAACTCGCAGAGTACGAGAACAACCGCTAGCCCACGCCCCGCCCGTACTTTCAAGAAAAGAACCATGCCTGAAGGACACACCGTCCACCGCCTTGCGCGTACGTTTGACCATCTGTTTCGTGGCGAAGCTGTGAGCGTGACCAGCCCACAGGGACGGTTTGCCGATGGTGCGGCATTGCTGAACGGCAGCCCGCTGTTGCGCGCTGAAGCGTTCGGCAAGCAAATGTTCCTGGGCTTTGGACCAGATCCGGCTGCGACACGTGAGGTTCCGGACGAGGACCTGAATTGGTTGCGTGTCCACCTTGGACTGTATGGCTCATGGACGTTCGCGGGAGATGGCTCGGTCAGCACCGTCCACGCCATTGGTGCCCCACGCAAGAGGATCGGGGAGCAGGAGCGGGTGCTCGATGCTGCAGTGCCCGCGCCGGGAACGGTAACCGTGCACAGGTCCAACGCAACCGAATCCGTTGAATGGGTCGTCCCCGAACCCCGCGGTCAGGTGCGGGCCAGAATACTGGGCACTCATGCGGTCGCAGATCTGACTGGCCCAACCGCCTGCGAGGTGCTGAACTTCCCAGAGATGCGCCGTGCCGCTGCAAAACTCGGTCCGGACCCACTGCGATCCGATGCGGACCCACAGCGGTTTATAGATCAGGTTCGTCGCAGCCGGATAGCGGTCGGTCAACAACTGATGAACCAAGCCGTCATCGCTGGTGTGGGCAACATCTACCGCGCTGAGGCGCTCTTCCGTGCGCACGTAGACCCCTATACGCCCGGAAACCTGGTACCGGAAGAGACTCTACGCGCGATGTGGGATGACCTGGTTGTCCTCATGGAGTACGGGGTCAAAACCGGCGCTATCGTCACAACCGAGCCGGAAGATCGCGATAAAGGCATGGATCCGGCTGCACTCGCCGAAGCCAGCGGACATAGGGCCGTCACCCGTCAAAACACGGATGGCGACCCTGACGCTGTGCCTCGGGATCGTTCATTTTACGTGTACCACCGGCATGGACAACCCTGCCGGATCTGCGGAACCATAGTCTCTATCGCTGATATGCAGGCCCGCAAGCTCTACTGGTGCCCGACCTGCCAGACCTAGATCCGTTCGAACTGGACCAGCAGACCGGGCACCGTGCATGTAGGGACATGGCTGGTTGAACTCTGAGTTAGAACACCCACGAGCTCATCGGGGCGTGCGGCCAACCAAACGCCGTCGATGCTGTGGCAAGTGCGCGCGGGTTCACTGCGCGTACAAGGCCCGCCGAGGCCAGTGAGCTGAGCGATGTTCCGCCCAGATACACGGCACCAAGGTCACGGATGTCGAGGGTAATATCCGGTGCCTCATCGGTGCGTTCCACGGTCGGTGTTCGCGAACCACTTGGGCCGTCGAATGCGGACGCCGTGAGTTTCCAGCGTCCGGCGTTCGATTCGATCAGGGTGTCGGCCACCTCCAACACAACCTCGACGTCGCACGCATACTGTCGGCCTTCGAGCGCGGTTCTGAGGTCGATGACTCGTGCCCACACGTTGTCGACGTGGTGCATTTTGATCGAACGGTTGTTTTCAAGGCGAGTGATGATTGGGTCATCAACCGGCAGCATGAACGAGCTGGTGTAGCCGGTCAGATCGAAATCCGTGATGACAGACCACAGTTTGCGCGATGCAGCGGGGTCGAGTGCGACGACCTCGTTGGTTGCTACG
Organism: Timonella sp.; assembly: GCA_031979385.1. Classification (GTDB taxonomy): domain Bacteria; phylum Actinomycetota; class Actinomycetes; order Actinomycetales; family Cellulomonadaceae; genus Timonella. The sequence continues at coordinate 59,581 of DALZEF010000008.1, forward strand.
TGCCCGTTGGGCCCAGCGTCTTCCCATGACAGTTCCCGGTGGAACTTGGTGTATCCAACGGGTTCCGTACCCCGCATGATCAGGACTATCCGGGTCACCTCGCGGGTGTTGGGCGGCGGGGTCACGGTGTGTAAGCGGGTGCGCATCTCGTTGGTTTCGCGGGTGGCCCAACCGGGGCGGTTGAGTCCCGTCCCGTTGACATTGTGCCCTGCGCGGGCGTGGAGGTCCTCAATGATGGGCAGGTGGGTGTCACGGTCGAACAGTTCGATGCGGACGGTGAGTTCGTCTCCGTTACCTGTCTCAAGGAGTGGGCGCTGCGTGGCACCGCGGGGAATACGGCACCTTACGTCGTAGGCTGCCCGACCGTAACCGAAACGTCCGTAGATGCCTGGTTCTGCTGCGAACAACACGGAGATGGATTCGTTGCGCTCTATACAGTCCGCGAAGTGTCGTTCGATGATCGCCCGCAGGAGACCTTTGCGGCGATGCTGTGGGTGGACGCCAACCCACGACAGGCCAGATGCCGGCAGGGTCGCTCCTGGAACATTGAACTGTGCGAAGGCGTATGAGGTGTGAAATGCGGCGATCTGCTGGTTCGGATCGCGTACCACCACAGAGCGTTCGTCTGGGAACGGCTGGGTCTGCTGGAGAAATGCGTCGAGCGTTTGCGTGCTGGGGAATGCCCATTGATCGAATTCGTAGACGTCCCTCTTGTCTTGGGGCGTCATGGTGGTCACAGTGAAGTCTTGCGGAAATGGCATGGGTTAAGACCATCAGTTTCTTAGGTGCAGTGCGATTGTTTTTTGCTGCTGTGCAGCGCTTTGATTTACGACGAGATGGTCGCGTTCGCCTGCATCAGCGCGGTCACGGCACTGTGGTCGCCCTGGATGAGAATGGATGTGACGGCAGTGTTCTCCCATCGTTTGAGCCCTTCAGCGATTCTAGAGACCGGACCGACCAGCGCGACATCGTCGATCAACTCAAGGGGGATCAACTCGGCTGCCTTGGCCTTGTCGCTGGGACGACCGGTCTGATACAGGGCTGCCACATCGTCGCAAATCTCACCGTAACCGAGACGTTCCACCGCTGAGCGGTGGAAGTTAGCCGACTTGGCGCCCATCCCGCCTATGTAGAGCGCGAAGAACGGGCGGATCGCGGCTAGTGCGTCGTCAAGGTTGTCGTGTGCGACCACGGGGACCGTGGCGCTGACCTCGAAGTGTTCGGCTGGGGAGAGGCCCGAGTCACGGCGGGCAAATCCGTCTGCGAGCAGGTCACGGAATTCCGCGTCAAGCCGTGGTGAATAGAAGAGTGGGAGCCAGCCATCGCAGATCTCAGCGGCCAAAGCGATGTTCTTTGGGCCTTCCGCAGCGAGATGAATCGGTAGATTCGTCCGTAATGGATGCACCGTGGACTTGAGGGCTTTACCCAACCCCGTCACACCCTCACCCGACTCGGGAGCGAGTGGCAACTGGTAGAAGCGTCCGTGCGCGGTCACCGGTGCTTCACGGCGGAAGGTCTGCCGCACAATGTCCACGTACTCGCGGGTCCTGGCAAGTGGCCGCGCATATGGCTGCCCATACCATCCCTCGACCACCTGCGGACCAGAGACGCCGAGTCCCATGATGAACCGGCCACCGCTGAGGTGATCGAGCGTGATCGCCGCCATAGCGGCGGCGGTTGGCGTGCGAGCGCTCATCTGCATGACCGCGGTTCCTAGACGGATGTTCTTGGTCGCAGCTCCCCACCACGCGAGGGGAGTGAGTGCATCTGAACCGTAGGCCTCGGACGTCCAGAACGAATCGACCCCTGCGTCATCTGCCGCGATGATCGCCTGCTCAATGCCTGGCGGCGGTCCAGATTGCCAGTAGCCTGCGTTGATGCCAATGCGCATATGTGCCCCTCATCGTTGAAGTGTTGCACCTAGTTTACGTGCGTGACCTCTCAACCAGGGTGTTGACGAGCCCTGCAGCCTCAGTGGAACGCTTCATCGTCACAACGAATCGGCGGTTCTGTGACAGTTTGAGTTCTAAGGCTTCCCCGCTGCGCAGGGTGATGCCAACGGTTCCGTCTAAACTGGTGCGCAACCCAAACCCTCCAAACTGTTTCATCGCATTCACGTGGGTCGTGTCCGCCTCGATGATCTCGTGCAGTGGAACCTCGCGTTTGATGAACTTCAGGGCAGACTTGACGCTTACACCTCTGTCATCAACCCGGATATCGAACACAGCGAAACCTGCGATAAGAACTAGAACCATCAGCGGAACAACGAGCATCGGCACAGCCTCAATCCGCAGAAGGGCGCCCGCCACAATGAGTGTGGTGGCTCCACCGACCCATATCATCGGCCAAGAAATCTCGCGGCTCACCCAAACGCCCGACTCAGTGTCCGAGAGTCGCTGCCGAGGTGCCGACTCGCTGGGGGTAGCCTGAACGGGAAGCGATGCGGGTTTGGGAAGCGCCCAAGCCAACAAAGTACCCAGCGCAACCCCGGTGATTGCACCTAGGGCAACGTACCCGAAGTGTTCGTCGAGTTGAGATGCATCCTCAAGCCCTCGGGCCGCATACGCGGTGGAGATCGGAATGGCAGCGAACAGAGCGCCCAAGAAGTTGTTGGTCACCACTCCTACGCGCTGGGTGCTGATGTCTTTTCCAACCCAGGCGAAGAGAATGGTCATTCCGACCAGTAGCGGACCACCGATATATACCAGCGGCCACACTAGATCCCCAAGTGTTCCAAAAGCGTCTGGCCCATTTGGCCCCCAGTGATGTGGAATCAGCGCTGGTAACTCGTCCTGCCACTGAAACGGAATGACGACACCCAATGACAGCATCGCCAAGGGGATTACCGCAGTGAACATCCAGAATCGGATGCTGAGGTGAGTAAAGCGAGATGTGGTCATTTGAGTGCCTCCTTCACAAGGGCAAGGACGGTTTGCGAGGGGAGTTGGGCGTCTGCTGTGGCTAAGACCAACTGATCGATTGCGTTCAGCACAGATTCCGGGACCACTTCCGAGTGAGCGGTGACAAGGGCACCCCGTCCGCGACGAAGCTCAATATGCCCCTCGTCGCGGAGGATCTGGTAAGCATGCAATACGGTGTGTAGATTCACTTCGAGGGCTGCGGCTACTTGCCGAGCAGGCGGCAGTTTGTCACCGGGAACCAAATCACCGCGTGATACCGCGACACGGACCTGATGTGCGATCTGTTCAAAGATCGGTTCACTTGACACGGTGTTAACTCGAAACAGCATACTTCAATACTACTTGTTATATTTAAACTAAAACAAGTTGAGGTGGTGTTCCCAACGCGGAATACAGGAAAACGGCTGCCCACGCCTAGGCGCAGACAGCCGTTGAACTTCCGGTCGTTGGGTGACCGCAAGACGGGGCGTCAGATGAAGATTGCGGGATCTTCGCAGTGGTCCACGAGAGGTGCTTCCTTTGGGCGGGTGCGGATCGTTGCAGGAACTCCAACGGCAACAGCGCCAGCTGGGATGTCCTTCACCACAACCGCGTTTGCGCCAACCTGAGCATTATCGCCAACCCAAATCGCGCCAAGCACCTTTGCCCCCGCGCCGATCACCACACCGTTACCAATGGTGGGGTGGCGCTTCCCATGAGTCATCGAGCGCCCGCCAAGCGTAACGCCGTGAAAAAGAGTCACGTCATCCCCAACGACCGCAGTCTCGCCGATCACGACACCCATGCCGTGATCGATGAAGATACGACGACCGAGAGTCGCACCCGGATGTATCTCGACTCCGGTCAGCGACCGCGTGAACTGCGAAGCGATACGTGCGAACAACTTGAATCCGGGGACACGCCAGAGGCGGTGGTTGAACCGATGCGCCCACAGTGCATGCAACCCGGGGTAACCCAGGGCAATCTCTAGGGTGCTGCGCGCTGCGGGATCGCGCTCGCGGGCAGCGGCGAGGTCTTCCTTTAACATGCGATACGCATTCTTGAGAGAAGCCAACTCGGCAGCCTTTCCTAGAGAGTTCAGGTCATATGAGGTGTTGAAGGCTGATGTGGTGGGACAGCCAGCGAGAGTCATAACCGATCATGACGCTCTTTGATTCCAACCGAATACGGCTCTGCCGCCACGTGAGATACGCGGCGGCAGAGCCGTACCAGATTCTACTCAGTCAAGCAGGTCTGCGTAGAGAATCGAGGAGAGGTAGCGCTCACCGAATGAAGGGATGATGACGACGATGGTCTTGCCATCGTTCTCCGGGCGCTGTGCAACCTGAAGTGCCGCGTTGATCGCTGCACCGGAGGAAATACCGACCAAGAGGCCTTCTTCCTTGGCGGCGCGGCGTGCGTATTCAACGGCTGTGTCGGCGTTGACGTCAATGACCTCGTCATAGATCTCGGTGTTCAGAATCTCAGGGACGAAGTTCGCGCCAATTCCCTGAATCTTGTGTGGACCAGGTGCGCCACCGTTCAGGATTGGGGATTCCTCAGGCTCGACGGCGATGATCTGAACCCCGGGCTTGCGCTCCTTGAGTACCTCGCCAACACCGGTGATGGTTCCACCGGTTCCAATGCCGGCAACGACAATGTCAACGCCACCGTCGGTGTCGTTCCAGATTTCCTCTGCAGTGGTCTTGCGGTGGATCTCAGCGTTTGCCTCGTTGGCGAACTGCTTTGCAAGGATCGCGCCCTCGCGCTCGGCGACTACCTCGTTCGCTGCGTCGACGGCACCCTTCATACCACCCGATCCGGGTGTGAGGATCAGTTCAGCACCGAAAGCGCGCAGCAGGGCGCGACGTTCCTTGGACATGGTCTCTGGCATCGTGAGCACAACGTTGTATCCGCGCGCTGCGCCGACCATAGCCAGTGCGATACCGGTGTTACCCGAGGTCGCCTCAACGATCGTGCCGCCTGGCTTGAGTGCGCCGGCTGCTTCGGCAGCGTCGACGATTGCCACGCCGATGCGGTCCTTAACGGAGTTCGCTGGGTTGTAGAACTCGAGTTTTGCCAGGACGGTTGCGCCAGCGCCTTCGGTGAGCTTGTTGAGGCGAACAAGAGGAGTGTTTCCGACGACCTTAGTGACGTCCTCGTAAATGCGAGCCATGATGCTTCCTTTGTGTTGAGCGGTTTGTTAGTGCTGGATGTGCGTGAACACGAATCGTGCGTGGGTGATACCCGGAGCTAAACCAGAAGAATCTGCGCGTTGTGATGTGTTTAACTCCTGCCGATCAAACGCGAGACTACGGGCGTAGGGTCTGGAGCATTGCCTATAGGAGCAGCCCTATGTGCGGCAATGCTCTAAAGACAACAACAAGCAGGGATCAAACAAGCAGAAGACGCGAGACCTGAGACGGGAGCTGTGGCGTTATGAGCGAGCACCGCGGGTCCTTTCTGCGTCAAGAAGATGGTGGTCGCATGTGAGCGACGCGGAGTTGGCCTCCAGGTTCAGAATCTACGGCAACATCAGCGCACGGTCTATCCCGAATGTTTCGCCATGTGAACGGGCGCGGAGTTTGTCATCGCGGCAAACGTCCCTAACTGGCAAAAATATGCGGTTCTCTGGCCGTGCAGCGTCTCAATAAATAACTTTCGATTTGTTCGCGATGTGGGACAAATCTGATGGCATGAGGGTCGATAACAGCAAGATGCCGAGCTTTGGTTGCCCAAGGCTCGGCATCTTGTGTCGGTCGGGGTGACAGGATTTGAACCTGCGACCTTCCGCTCCCAAAGCGGACGCGCTACCAACCTGCGCCACACCCCGGTGTGTTCCCGTGGTCGGACCAACGAACAAAGACTCTAGTGTGTCTGTCCCGCAACGGCAAATCTTAAAGCCGAGCTGTTCCAATTAGGGGAATTTGCATTGAGGCCCGAACATGCTGCTACTATTTTCTTCGTCGCAACGGTCTGACGTCGCACAGACAGATTGTCGTATCGTGACATCTACGGGACAAGATTCGTATCGCCTCGCAAACAAGCAGGTCGAATAAGGATTTTGAATCTGCGAAGACATTCGCTAGAGTAGATGAAGTCAAGCGGGTGTAGCTTAATGGTAAAGCCTTAGTCTTCCAAACTAATGACGCGAGTTCGATTCTCGTCACCCGCTCCATTTCAGTAGGGCTGACAGTTAATAACTGTCAGCCCTACTTGTTTTTCCAGCCACGATTACCCTGATGTGCGCCGGTATCCCTCCCGTCTTGGTGCCAGGATCTGGCCGCGCAGTGCACTCATCATGCCTTTCTTCCGTTGAGGCATACCAAAAGCGCACTCGTAGTGTGAGAGTACTGAAAAGTGCGCAATTAGGTGAGGGACGCATCTCACGCGGTGTGAATTATGACTTACCCCCGGCTCATGACGTAGGATTCTTAGGTTAGTCTCGTCCGCCTGCTCGGGTTATGGGCGCTTGCAACGTCAAGGGATCACACCGGCTAGGTTGATGCATTGTCTATTGCGGGTCTGTGCTGTCGCGGCGGCGGGATATGAAGAGCATCGTGGGTTGCCAGGACACTTAGGCACACTGAACTTCGTTCGCGGAGTACATGTGGCAAGAAGGTCAGCGCCCAAGCACCATAAGTCGTGCCCGCATATTGCGCGGGCAAACTACCAAGTTGGAGACCATCGAAGTGAAGAGCACCGTCGAGAACCTGGACCCGACTAAGGCCAAGCTGACCGTCGAGGTGGAGTTCGACGAGCTCCAGCCAGCGATTGAGCACGCCTACGGTCACATCGCCCAGGACATCTCCGTTCCAGGCTTCCGCAAGGGCAAGGTTCCACCACGCATCATCGACCAGCGTGTTGGCAAGGCCGCTGTCTTGGAGCATGCCATCAACGAAGCACTGCCAGGCTTCTACCGTGACGCAATCGCTCAGTCGGACCTGCGTCCGCTCGGACAGCCATCGGTTGAGGTAACCAAGGCTCCTCTCGGTGACAACGAGGGTGGCACCCTTGAGTTCGTCGTGGAGCTTGAGGTTCGCCCAGAGTTCGAACTGCCATCGTTCGAGGGTCTTTCCCTTGAGGTGCCAAACGCTGAGGTATCAGACGAGGACGTTGCGGGTCGTCTCGACGCACTTCGCGCGCGCTTCGGCACCCTCGTCGGCGTTGACCGCCCAGCGGCTGAGGGCGACTTCGTTGTCCTCGACCTGAGCGCGAAGATCGGTGACGAGGAAGTGGACAACGTCTCGGGCGTTTCCTACGAGGTTGGCTCGGGCAACATGCTCGAGGGTCTCGATGAGGCACTGACCGGTCTGTCCGCTGGCGAGACCACCACCTTTGTCGCCCCACTCGCTGGTGGCGAGCGCGCGGGTGAAGAGGCAAACGTTACTGTCACCGCTACCTCGGTCAAGGAGCGCGAGCTTCCTGAGGCTGACGATGACTTCGCTCAGATGGCCTCGGAATTCGACACCATCGAAGAGCTCAAGGCCGACCTCGTTGAGCAGGCCAAGTCGATCTCGGTATCGAACCAGGCTGTTGCCGCACGCGACCTCCTGCTGGAAGAGCTCAACAAGATCGAGTTCGCATTGCCACAGGGTGTTATCGAGGCTGAGGTGCACCGCCACCTGGAGGGTGAAGGTCGTCTGGAGGATGACGAACACCGCGCCGAGGTCACCGAGGACACCAACAAGGCCCTCAAGAACCAGATCCTGCTCGACACCCTCGCTGAGAAGCTCGAGGTCAAGGTCGGCCAGCAGGAACTGCTCGACTACATGATTAACGCTTCGCGTCAGTACGGCATGGACCCACAGCAGTTCATCTCCGCACTCGACCAGCAGGGCCAGATCCCAGCGATGGTCGGTGAGGTGGCTCGATCGAAGTCGCTCGCAATCGCGCTGCGTAAGGTCGAGGTCAAGGATGCTGACGGAAACGTCGTTGACCTGACCGAGTTCATCGGCTCCGATGAGGACGACGCGGCTCAGGAAGCACTCAACGCTGCAATGGCTCAGGCTTCTGAGGCTGTGGAAGAGAACTGATTTCAGTGTGTTCTAGGGCGGCACCCCCGTACGGGGGTGCCGCCCTTCGCGTACCCGGACGCACCGGGAAAGTACTTGCCGACGCCGCCCGGGGAATCGTCGTCAAGCCTGCCGAACATGGTGGTCGGCAGTGCGCCGACTATCGCTGACAGCAGAACCCCAGCCGATACATTGCCCCTAGTGTGCGCCTTGAGCGAAACGCCCCCGTTCTGGGAGTTTTTGCCTCTGGGTTCGCGTTAAGGTCGAAACAGCATTTACAGCGAAATTTTGATGGGAGTAAGCGTGAACGAGCACATGCCAATCGCGGCTTCGCACGAGACTGCGGGTCTCGGACTCAACGACAGTATCTACAACCGCCTCCTGCGGGAACGCATCATCTGGTTGGGCTCCGAAGTCCGTGACGAGAACGCAAACGCGATCTGCGCGCAGATGCTCCTGCTTGCGGCTGAGGACCCAGACAAGGACATCTTCCTGTACATCAACTCCCCAGGTGGCTCCATTACGGCAGGCATGGCGATCTACGACACCATGCAGTACATCAAGCCCGATGTCGCAACCGTGGCAATGGGCATGGCTGCCTCGATGGGACAGTTCCTGCTCTCATCCGGAACCCCGGGCAAGCGTTTTGCGACCCCATACGCACGCGTCATGATGCACCAGCCATCCGGTGGCATCGGTGGAACGGCAACGGACATCCGCATCAATGCCGAGCTCATCCTGCACATGAAGCGCGTCATGGCGGAGTTGACTGCGGCACAGACCGGCAAGTCGGTCGAGCAGATCAACGCTGACGCCGACCGCGACCGCTGGTTCACGGCACCTGAAGCACTTGAATACGGCTTCATCGACCACGTCATTTCGAGCGCAGACGGCCTGTCCGGCGCGAGCACATCCGCCGAAAACAACTCGAACGAGTAGGAGAGTTATCCACATGAGCACCGAATCCCAGTTCATGGCCACCGCGGCGCGTCTCGCGGGCCCACAGGTTGCTGGCGGACACGCAGGTATCGCTCCTTCGGCACGCTACGTCCTGCCACAGTATGAAGAGCGCACCGCATACGGTTTCAAGCGCCAGGATCCCTACACCAAGCTCTTCGAGGACCGCATCATCTTCCTCGGTGTGCAGGTCGATGACGCTTCCGCAGACGACGTCATGGCACAACTTCTGGTTCTGGAGAGCCTTGAGCCCAGCCGCGACATCACCCTGTACATCAACTCACCGGGCGGCTCGTTCACCGCGATGACCGCGATTTACGACACCATGCAGTACATCACCTCCGAGGTTCAGACCGTCTGTCTCGGTCAGGCTGCCTCTGCTGCATCGGTGCTACTCGCTGCGGGACAGCCGGGGAAGCGTCTGGCCCTGCCAAACTCGCGCATTCTGATCCACCAACCACGCGTTGAGGGCGGTGCCTACGCTCAGGCATCCGACATCGAGATCCAGGCAAACGAGATTCTGCGTATGCGCACCTGGCTTGAAGAGACCTTGGCCGAGCACTCGGGTCAAGAGGTCGAGCGCGTCCGCAATGACATCGAACGCGACAAGATCCTCTCCGCTCACGAAGCAGTCGAGTATGGTCTTGTTGACCAGGTGCTCGAGAGCCGCAAGGCGAAGGCACTCGGCCGCTGATCACTCCCGCATTTAGCGGTTGATTCCACACCACCGGTGCGTCACTTAGTGAAACTGCACCAGTGGTGTGGAATATTGGTTTATAAAGCGGATCTTTGTCCGTATAGGTAAGTAGTAACGCCGACTAGGCCATGCAAAGGAGGCACCAATGAGTCGACTAGGCGATGGTGCAGACCTGCTCAAATGTAATTTCTGCGGTAAGTCCCAGAAGCAGGTGAAGAAACTCATTGCTGGGCCCGGCGTATATATCTGCGTCGAGTGCATCGAGTTGTGCAACGAGATCATCGAGGAAGAGTTCCATGAGGCCGTGGAAGTCGGTCTTGGCGAGCTTCCCAAGCCAAAGGACATCTTTGACTTCCTTGAGCAGTACATCGTAGGTCAGCAAGACGCCAAGCGTTCCCTTGCCGTCGCTGTGTACAACCACTACAAGCGCATCACTGCTTCCACCGAGCCGCGCTCCGTGGGCGCAGGCGATGATGACATTGAGATCGCGAAATCGAATATTCTGCTCATCGGCCCGACCGGGTGTGGAAAGACCTATCTCGCCCAGACGCTCGCAAAGATGCTCAACGTCCCATTCGCCATCGCGGATGCAACCGCTCTGACTGAGGCTGGATATGTCGGCGAGGACGTCGAGAACATCCTATTGAAGCTCATCCAGGCCGCAGACTTCGACGTCAAAAAAGCAGAGACCGGCATTATCTACATCGACGAGATCGACAAGATCGCCCGCAAGGCGGAGAACCCGTCGATCACCCGTGACGTGTCCGGTGAGGGAGTGCAGCAGGCACTTCTGAAGATCATCGAGGGTACCACTGCCTCAGTTCCGCCCCAGGGTGGACGCAAGCATCCACACCAAGAGTTCCTGACCATCGACACCTCCAACGTGTTGTTCATCGTAGCCGGCGCCTTTGCCGGCCTTGAGGAGATCATCACGCAGCGCTCTGGCCGTTCGGGTATTGGCTTCGGCGCCCCGCTTGCTCTCAAGCAGGAGAACGAGAACGTCATGGCCGATGTGCGCCCCGAGGACCTGCACAAGTTCGGTCTCATTCCCGAGTTCATCGGACGTGTCCCCGTGATTTCAACCGTTGCGCCGCTCGACAATGAAGCGCTCATGAACATCCTGACCACGCCGCGCAACGCGTTACTCAAGCAATACCAGAAAATGTTCGAACTCGACGGCGTTGAGCTTGAGTTCACCGAGGATGCGGTTCAGGCGATCGCTGATCAGGCTCTACTGCGCGGAACCGGCGCACGCGGTTTGAGATCGATCCTTGAGGAAGTCCTACAGCAGGTAATGTTTGAAGTCCCATCCCGTGATGACATCGAGAAGGTCGTGATCACGCAGGAGGTTGTCTTGAACAACGTGTACCCAACACTCGTGCCCAAGAGCGTCACCAAAAAGGGCGCCCCCCGAGAGAAGAGCGCATAACATTGTCTTCACCCCAGGTGCAGCCCAGCGACCCGACTGCCAACCCGGTCATCCGCCAAGAAATCCTGAACCTTCGCGGAAGTATCGACAACATTGATGCGTCGCTGATGTATCTCCTTGCGGAACGGTTCAAGTGCACTCGCCGGGTCGGTGAACTCAAAGCTCAGGCAGGCATCGCAGCATCCGACCCGGAACGTGAGGCAGCTCAAATCCGGCGCTTGACCGCTATCGCTGAGGGCGCTGGGCTGGACACCGAGTTTGCCGAGAAGTTTCGTGAGTTTGTGGTCTCTGAGACGGTACGGCGACACAAGTTGATTGCGCAGGAGATGGGCGAGGCCCCACCTCTGGATACTGTCTCTTGAAGAGCTGGCCGTGAATTCTAGGTGCAGGTAGCTGTTCAGCAGTTCGCACTTTCAGCGGCCAGAAGCTGATAAAGGTGTGGGGCCCCAGAGGGGCCCCACACCTTTTGTCGTGCTATCTCACGCAACTTCGCTCCTGACGTGTACGTGATAGGCGACGAGGTGGGGTGGTCCCAGCGCACGTTGCGCTGGGACCACCCCACCTCGTCGGCAAGCGATCTACTCGGCGTCGCCTGTTGGGTTGAGTACTCGTTTCAGGAATTCCTGGGTTCGCTCGTGCTGCGGGGCGGTGATGACCTGAGCGGCATTTCCCTCCTCGACAACAATGCCCTGGTCCATGAAGATCACGCGATCTGCAACGTCGCGTGCGAACGCCATCTCGTGGGTGACCACCATCATGGTCATGCCCTGTTGAGCGAGGGAACGCATGACCTTGAGCACGTCTCCAACCAACTCCGGGTCGAGCGCAGAGGTAGGCTCATCGAACAGCATGATGTCAGGGTTCATCGACAGAGCGCGAGCAATTGCAACACGCTGCTGCTGGCCACCGGAGAGTTGTGCGGGAGTGGCATCTCCGCGGTCGCCGAGGCCAACCAGTTCAAGGTTCTTCAGGGCGATTTTCGTTGCCTCGTCCTTGGACCGGCGCAGCACCTTGCGCTGTGCCATTGTGCAGTTCTCCAACACAGTCATGTGATTGAACAGGTTGAACTGCTGGAACACCATACCTACCCGAGCGCGCAGAGCATCGATATCCAGATCCGGGTCGGTGATGTCCTCGCCGAGGACCGTGATCCTGCCGGAAGTGGTGGTTTCCAACTGGTTCACGCAGCGTAGGAGGGTGGACTTACCGGAACCTGACGGACCGATGATGCACACCACTTCACCCTGGTTGACGGCAAGATCAATGCCCTTGAGAACTTCGCGTTCGCCGTAGGATTTGTGCAGGTTCTCTATTGTGACAATCGCGTTGCTCATGATCGGCTTCCTTCCCCGAAACGCTTCTCAAGCCGGCGGGCAAGCACACCCAGTGGGATCGTGATGCACAGGTACGCGAACCCGACAACGAAGAGTCCAGTCAGGCCGCCTGTACCGTTGTTGAGCGCATCGCGACCGATCTTGGTCAGGTCGAACTGTGAGGCCGCGACACCGATTACGAACACGAGTGAAGTGTCCTTGGTGAGCAGGATGAGCTCGTTGGTCATCGGGGGGAGCACGATACGCACGGCCTGTGGCAGTACCACCGTGATCATCGTGCGGGCGTGGCTCATACCGAGGGAGCGAGATGCTTCGATCTGTCCCTTCGGCACGGCTTGCAGGCCGGCACGCAACACTTCTGCGATGTAGGCGGAGGATACGATACCAAGAGCCAGCGCGGCTTTCGAGGTGACGTTGGGTAGGTTCACTCCGAACGCGATCGGGAGCGCGAAGGCAACCGAGAATACAACGAGCAGTGCTGGGATGCCACGAAAGAACTCAACGTAGGCCGTTGCGATCCAGCGATATAGCCCGACCGAAGACAACCGCATAAGAGCAAGAAGGATTCCGAGCGTGAGTGCTAGCACGAATGCGGAGATCGTGTAGATGATCGTGTTGAGGAATGCCTGCGGGATTTTTGGCAGGAGGTCAAGTGCCACCTGAACGTTGAACATGTTCTGGGATATTCGACCCCAGTCCGCGATAGCCACCAGAACCGCAACAACAACGACGAGTATGGCGTATTGAACTATTTGTGAGATGAAGGCGCGCTTGCGTGGACTCATGCGAGCCCGGTGTGGTGCCAGCCGTTCAGGAGTGTTGTCGAGCGAGGTGGTCATCAGTTATCTTCTGCGCCCACGTGCTTGGTGATGATCTCGTCGTACTCGCCCGAGTCCTTGGCGTTCTTGATCGTGGTGTTGAGTGCCTCGACGATTGCGGTGTTGCCCTTCTTCACACCGAAACCGTACTGTTCGTTGGTGTTCTCGGTGTAGGCGATGCTGAGTCCATCGGCGAGGTAAGCCTGCAAGACGCCAAGGTCTGCTACGGCAGCATCGTACTGCTTTGTTGCAACTGATTGGACAACGGAGCCTACTTCTGGGAACTCTGCAACGTCGAGACCTGCCTTTTCTGCGACGGTCTTTCCGGTAGTTTCTGCCTGGACGGCGATGGTCTTTCCGGCAAGTTCGTCGAGGCTTGAGATTGTTGAGCCATCGGCGACAAGGACTCCTTGGTTAGCGTCGTAGTAGGGGTCCGAGAAGTCGAACTTTGCCTGACGTTCCGCAGTGATTGTCATACCAGTTGCGAGGACGTCACAGCTGCCAGCTTCAAAGGCGGCGCCGGAGGACATGGCGTCGAAGTCGTACTGGATGGCTTGGAACTCGAGGCCTAGTTCCTCAGCCGCCAACTTGGTGAGGTCCATGTCGATTCCGGTGAGGTTGCCGTCTTCGCCTTCGTACTCGAACGGCTTGAACGGCGCGTTGGTGCATACGGTGAGTACGCCGTCCGTGACGAGTTCAAGCTGTGGACCAGTGGTGTTCTCACCTGTTGGGTTAGCGGTTTCGTTTGAGTCCTGCGAGCAGGCGGACAGTGCGAGGAGGCCAGCGATGGTAGCGGCCGCAACGGTGGTTTTCTTGGAAGCGAACATGGGGTTCCTCGATTCGGGCGAGTGTAGGGTTGACCAACAATGAACTAATAGTAATCATACGCATGCATAATTATGCATTGCTAGTACACCCAATGAGGAATCCCTCACGTTAACTGTGCGTAACGTTTTGTAGCTGTGTGTTCGATTGGGCGCACCATGTGAGAGCACCAACCTCATCACACATCTCGGACAGATCCTTCCTCCACATACTTGCGCCAGATCGAAGGGCCGGAAAACGTCCGAGTGCACCTATTTTGTGTGCCTACCCGGACTAGCAACAGCCCATCGGTATGCGGGAGGGGCACGTTCTCGTTCAAGGCGGCGCATTGACGACGAGCCGGTTACTTCCCAGCACATGGTGCGCTGGGAAGTAACCGGCTCGTCGAAAATCTGGCTGACCGTGCGGTCCAGACCTCTGTGTAAGTTGGCCTTGCCACTGGGCGGAGGCGGGAGGTCAGGACTCCTGAACTGGACCGCCGTACAGTTCATTGACGGCCCACTCGAAGTCCTTGAGAACCAGAGCACGCTTGACCTTCATCGACGGGGTCAGATAGCCGTTGGCCTCGGTGAAGTCCGTGGTGAGCACCTTGATCTTGCGGATTGACTCAGCACGCGAGACGGCCTCGTTGGCGCGGTTCGCTGCCCGGTCCAATGCGGCCAGCACGCTGGGGTTCTCGGCTGCTTCCGCCACGGTCATCGACGGTAGGCCGTGCGATCTGAGCCAGCCCGGAAGCATCTCCGGGTCCAAGGTCACCAGTGCGCCAATGAACGGACGCTTGTCACCCACCACAACCACCTGGGAGACGATCGGGTGACCACGGAAACGATCCTCCAGTAGGGCCGGGGCGATGTTCTTACCGCCAGCGGTGACAATGATTTCCTTCTTACGGCCCGTGATGCGCAGGTAGCCGTCCTCGTCGAGCGACCCGACGTCACCGGTGTGGAACCAGCCATCCTGGAGTACCTTGGCGGTCTCCTCGGGATTGCCACGGTAGCCGCGGAACACGTGATCGCCCTTGATGAGGATTTCACCGTCATCGTTGATTCCCAATGACACGCCGGGGTATGCGGCCCCAACGGTCCCGATCTTGATGAGGCCGGGACGGTTCACAGCGGAGGGAGCGCAGGTTTCGGTCAGGCCGTAACCCTCAAGGATGGTCAGGCCGATGCCACGATAGAAGTGACCCAGGCGTTCGCCCAGTGGCGCACCACCGGAGATAGCGAATTCTGCGGCACCGCCCAGCGTTTCACGAAGCTTCTTGAACAGCAGCGCCGATGCGATCTGATACTGGACCGACAGCCCAAAGGACGGACGCCCGCCGCCCTCCCACGCACGTGAGGTCTGGATCGCAACCTTAGCGGCCCAGCGGAACACCTTGAGCTTGAACCCGGTTCCGGCCTTCTGCTCTGCGGCGTTGTAGACCTTCTCAAACACGCGCGGGACAGCCAACAGGAAGGTGGGCTTGAACGTCGCCAGATCACCGATCAGGTTCTTGGTGTCAGGGGAGTGCCCAAGCACGGAACCACCGGTCACGGAGACAACCGAGATGAAGCGCGCGAAAACGTGTGCGAGAGGCATGAACAAGAGCGTGCGCTTGCCCGGCGCGATGACGGCCTTGAGGTCTGAGAGAACGCCGTTGCGGGTCAGGTACACGAAGTTCCAGTGCGTGAGTTCGGCTCCCTTGGGGCGGCCGGTCGTGCCCGAGGTGTAGATGATCGTGGCGACATCGTCGGAGTCGACTGCTGCGCTGCGCTTTTCAACCTCGGCGAGGTCCACAGACTCTCCGCGTTTGATCAGAGTGGTGATCGCGTCGTCCTCGATGGCCAGCACGTCCTGGATGAGTGGCAGGTTCTTCCGGGCTTCGGCCACAACGGAGGCGTGTCCCGCGTTCTCAACGATCACGAGTTTCGCGTTCGAGTCCGAAGCGATCCACTCAACCTGAGCAGCCGAAGACGTCTCGTAGATGGGAACCGGAACTGCGCCAACCGCCCAGCATGCGAAGTCGAGTAGGGTCCATTCATAGCGGGTGCGACTCATGATCGCGATGGTGTCTCCCGCCTCGATACCGGAGGCGATCAGGCCGCGAGCAACCGAGTGAACCTGGTTCTGGAACTCCTCGGCAGTTACCGGAGTCCATGTGCCTCCGAGACCGGACTGAATCTCGAACAGCGCTTCCTTACCCTGCTCGGAAACGCGCTTGGACAGGATGTCGTTGATCGTGAATGTACGTGGGACATCGATCAGGTTGGGCGATGTGGTTTCTTGCATGACACCCTCCTCGGGTGTAACTAATCGTTGGTGTGGTTTAAGCAATAGTGGCGGGGACGCTGTACGTCCCCGCCACTCACATGCTTAGTTGCGTGGTGTTTTCACTGGTGGTTCACCGAGTTCGTACGAGGTGGCACTGATGCCGCCCTGCACTTGGGTGTCCGCGTCTGCGGCGGCTTCGACCAGTTCCACCGAGCCGGTTGCTCGGCCCGCTGCGACGATGTCCGTCATCGAGTGACGCACCGCCTCAAGGGACCCTGCCGGAACCGCAAGTGTGGCCGCCAAGATTGGGGTCTTCATGGAGACCTTGTTCTCGGACTTGATCTTGCGGAGCACGGCGAGCGCGTTTCCTGCTGCTGCCAGGTCTGCGGGGTTCGCGTTTCCTCCGGCGGTGCGTAGAACCTCAGCGGTTGGCCATGGCGCGTTGTGGATTGAACCTTCGCGCCACCAGGACCAGACTTCCTCGGTTGCGAAGGGGAGGACCGGTGCGAACAGGCGCAGCAGAGTGTCCAAAGCAATCGCGAGCGTGGTGCGAGCCGAGACAGCCGCTTCGCTTGGTACTGAAGAGCCGTCCGCGTAGGCACGGTCCTTGACCAGTTCGAGGTAGTCGTCGCAGAACGTCCAGAAGAACGATTCGGTGAGTTCAAGTGCGCGGGTGTGGTCGTAGGCTTCGAGCGAGGCCGTCGCCTTCTCAACCACATCAGCCAACCCAGCAAGCAGTGCCTTGTCGAGTTGTTCGGTCACGAGCGCCGGGTCCAACACGATCTCGGACTCTGCACCGAACGACAGCGCGAACTTCGAGGCGTTGAGGATCTTGATCGCGAGGCGGCGACCGATCTTCATCTGGCCAACCTCGAATGCAGCGTCAGTTCCCAAACGCGCCGAAGCAGCCCAGTAGCGTACCGCGTCGGAGCCGTGCTCTTCGAGCAGACCCATTGGGGTGACGACGTTGCCCTTGGACTTCGACATCTTCTTGCGGTCTGGGTCCAGGATCCAACCGGAGATGGCAGCGTGCTTCCACGGCAGTGAGTTGTGCTCGAGGTGGGAGCGCACCACTGTTGAGAACAGCCAGGTGCGGATGATGTCTTGACCCTGTGGGCGCAGGTCCATGGGGAACACGCGCTCGAACAGGTCAGGGTTGGACAGCCATCCACCGGCGATCTGCGGGGTCAGGGATGAGGTCGCCCACGTGTCCATGATGTCCGGGTCCCCGATGAATCCACCTGCAACACCGCGCTGGTCAGCGCTGTAACCGGCGGGAACGTCGGAGGACGGGTCAATCGGCAGGCTGTCCTCAGAAGGGACGATCGGGTTCGACCACTGTGGTTCGCCCTCAGCGTCTACCGGATACCACACAGGGAATGGCACACCGAAGAAGCGCTGGCGGGAGATCAGCCAGTCACCGTTGAGTCCGCCAACCCAGTTGGAGTAGCGAACCTTCATGAAGTCAGGGTTGAAGTCGAGTTCCTCACCACGGCCCAGAAGTTCGGCACGCAGTGGGCGCTGATCCCAGTCGCGGCCACCGTTGCGGATGTACCACTGGCGGGAGGTCACGATCTCGAGTGGCTTGTCGCCCTTTTCGAAGAAGTTGGCCTTACGCTGCGTGGCAACCGGTTCACCGTCTAGGTCCCCAGCTTCACGCAGGGCGTCAACAACGGCTGTGCGCGCGGAGAACGTGGTCTTGTTCGCGATCTCCTCGTACAGCGCGCGGCCAGCGGAATCGGTGATCCAGTCCGGGGTTTCGGCGATGATACGGCCGTCACGGCGGATGATCGAGCGGGTTGGCAACTGCAGTTCACGCCACCACTGAACGTCGGTGAGATCACCGAACGTACAGCACATGGCGATACCCGCACCCTTGTCCTTTTCGGCAGCGGGGTGCGCCAGAACCGGAACCTCAACGTTGAACAGTGGCGAGGTCACGGTCGTGCCGAACAGGTGCTGGTAGCGCTCATCGTCTGGGTGGGCGATCAGGGCAACACAGGCTGCAAGAAGTTCAGGACGGGTAGTTTCAATCTGAACTGGGGTGCCGTCAGCCTGGTGGAAGTTGACCTTGTGGAAGTGGCCGGGGTAGTCGCGTGCCTCAAGTTCAGCCTGGGCAACGGCGGTTTGGAAGGTTACATCCCACAGGCCGGGAGCCTCAGCCTGGTAGGCCTCGCCGCGTGCGAGGTTGCGCAGGAACGCGGTCTGGGCCACGGCCTGAGCGTCCTTGCCGATGGTCTGGTAGGTGCGGGACCAGTCAACGGACAAGCCAAGGTGACGCCACAGCGCCTCAAACTGCTTCTCATCTTCACCGGTGAGGCGTTCGCACAGTTCCACGAAGTTCTTACGGGAGATCGGCTGCTGGTCGGCTGCCTTGACGGACTTGCCTTCAGCGCCCTGCAGTGGCGGCTCGTAGCCTTCGACGTAGGGCAGCGACGTGTCGCAGCGGACGCCGTAGTAGTTTTGCACGCGGCGCTCGGTGGGCAGGCCGTTGTCGTCCCAACCCATAGGGTAGAAGACTTGCTTGCCCTGCATGCGCTTGTAGCGTGCGACAACGTCGGTGTGGGTGTACGAGAACACGTGTCCTACGTGCAACGATCCCGAGACGGTCGGTGGAGGGGTATCGATCGAGTAGACCTGCTCGCGGGTCGCGTTCTCGTCGAAGGCGTAGGTCTTGTTCTCGTCCCACGCGGTGTTCCATGTTGCTTCGATGCCGTCCACGCTCACGCGGTCCGGTACTGCGCGCACGGTGGCGCGAACCGGGGTTGCGGAGGTTTGCGGGGAAGCCGTTTCGTCAAAGGCACTCATGGTTCACTATTCTCCCATAAATGCCGCTCTGCTTTGGGTGACTAGTCGGTATGTGGCACTGTGATTCGGGCTGATACATTGGCGACGAGCCCGCACCTTCCAGCCCCATCCCACCTTCGTGGTGGTGCGGGTCGGTTGGAGATATGCGAGACAATGTGGGCATGGAACTTCGCGTATGGGCGCCGGACACAATCGGTGAGATCACACAGGGTACTGACCTCGGCGAACTGATCGTCACGCATCTGCCTGACCTCGTCGATGGGGACATCGTGTGCGTCACCTCCAAGATTGTGTCCAAGGCTGAGGGGCAGATACTCACCGCAACCGACCGCGAAGACGCGATCACCCGCGAGACCGTACGACTCGTCGCCAAGCGAACCCGGCCAGATGGACCACCGCTGCGAATCGTCGAAAATCATCTCGGACTCGTCATGGCCGCCGCTGGCGTGGACGCCAGCAACACCGCCGATGGAACGATCCTGTTACTTCCGCGCGACCCGGATGCGTCGGCTGCACGAATGCGTGCCGCCGTGCGCGAACGGTGCGGGGTGAACGTTGGCGTGGTCATCTCCGACACCGCGGGGCGCCCGTGGCGGGCAGGGCTGACCGAGATAGCCATTGGATGCGCGGGGATCACCCCGCTTGAGGACTTCCGCGGCGCGAACGACTCCGCCGGGCGCGAACTGTCCGTGTCCGTGACCGCCGTTGCCGACGAACTGGTCAACGCCGCCGAACTCGCCAAGGGCAAACTGGGTGGACGGCCACTCGCCGTGGTGCGTGGGCGCAGCGACCTGATATTGCCAATTGGCGACGACGGAGCCGGGGCGCGCTCGCTCGTGCGGCTCGGGGAGTCGGATCTGTTCTCGATGGGCACAGCCGAAGCAATCGAACTTGGCCGGTCCCTTGCTTCCCTTCGCTGAGTGTCCCCTCTCGCATGACTATCGAGTGCGCGATTGTGCGGACGCGTAAGGGTCCAGGCAAGCCTCGCCTGTCAGGGCCTAAAGCCCAGGTAGGATGCTGTAAAGAGTTCGCTTCCAGATCAGGGATCACACGTGCCGCAGCAGAATACCCGTCAACCGCTCTACATTGCCATGACTTTGGCTGTCGGAGCGATCGCCTACTTCATCAACGGGCTCACCCAAGCAATGACAAAGATCCCTATCGTGCTCGGGGTTGGAGACTACCTCGAAGGAGAGGTAGGGCGACTCGCTCCCACACAAGCGGTCTACTACTCTGAAACGCTAGTCGGTATTGAACGCATTGCGAATGATCACACGACTTCGGCGCTCGCGGTCCTGTTGATCGCGGCGGCGATTGCCTGCGCCCCACAGATCCGGCGTGCGATTAACCTCGAAGTGCCTCGGAGTCGAGGGCAATTGACCGCGATGTTTCTGATCCTTGCCGCTATCGTGCCTTCGAGCGTCGCCCACTCGCTCAACACCTGGATATTGGAGCGACAGGGAGTGGAACTGGGAGAGCGTTACGTTAGGCCTTCGGACTTCCTTGAACTCGTTGGGCTGCTCCTATTCGTAGGCATCGCTCTCATGGTCTATGTGTCCCGGCGAGTCAAAGCGGCGCAGTATGCCGCGTACATGCAGCAGAACTAGAGTGCACCGCTCGGGCTCTACGGCGGCTCTACGGCGCACTCTTGAATGTTGGGGGAGTTTGCGAGTGCACGGGAGAAGCTGTGAGAAGAGTCTGTGGTTGATCGTTACTGAGTCAAAATCGGTTGTACCTATGCATGAATAATGCATAGGTACAACCGATTCTGACTCAGTAGTGGATTCGGAGGTTAGCCGAACACGATCAACGGGCTACCCGTGCGGGGGTTAGTCATAACGGTTGAGTCAACGCCATAGACCTTACGGATGAGCGCTTCGGTCAGCACCTCGGTGGGCGTCCCGGAGGTGACAAATCTGGCGCGATCCATCACGATCAACTCGTGTGCGAACGTGGCCGCGAGGTTCAGATCATGCAACGCGGTCAAGACTGTCTTCCCAGCATCGGCCAGTTCGCGGAGCAGGGTGAGCGTGGAAAGTTGGGCGGCTACGTCAAGGTGATTGGTCGGTTCATCAACCACCAGAATGTCCGTCTGCTGCGCCAACGCCTTCGCGATCAACACGCGCTGACGTTCACCACCCGACAGGGTTCCAAACTCTCTGTCCTTAAGCGCTGTCATCCCCACGAGTTCTAGGCATTCGACCGCAACCTCGACATCTAGCGCTCGCGGCCCCGAAAGGACCGGTCGGTGTGGAGTCCGGCCAAGCAACACGACATCAAATACACTCAAAGTTCGGTCGGCGGATGCGCTCTGCTCGACGTAGGCGAGGGTCTTGGCCTTGGTTCGTGGCCGCTCAGCCAGCCAGTCGGTCCCTGCAACTTTCACCGTGCCTGCATCAGGTTGCTGAACTCCTGCCAAGATACGCAGCAGTGAGGACTTACCTGACCCGTTGGGGCCTATCAGCGCAGTGACCTTACCGTGAGCGATACTCTCGCTTAGCTGCGTCAAGATCTGTGTCGAACCAACACCCCATGACACGTCCTCGAACGAAAACGCCGGCGTGCTGTTCGCGCCCAACTCAGCCGAAACGGCGGGGGATCCGGGCTGGGCGGCGGCAGGGTCGTCGTCAATGAAAAAGCTCACGAACTTGCCCCTCTCGAACGCCACAACACAAACGCAAACACGGGTGCACCGACAATCGCGGTCACAATACCGACCGGCAGCTCGCGCGGCTCGAACACGGTTCGAGCGAGCGTATCCGCCCAGATCAGGAATATCGCACCCACCAGTGCAGATGCGGGCAGTAAGAAACGGTGGCCGGATCCAGCGATTAGCCGGACCACGTGCGGCACGATCAACCCAACGAATCCGATTGAACCCGATACAGACACCATCGCACCCGTCAGCAGCGCAACCGCCAACAGCAAGCCCCAGCGCCAGCGCGAAGCATTGATGCCGAGGGAACGGGCAGAATCGTCGCCAAACGTGAATGCATCAAGCACGTTACCTGTCGCCACAAGTGGCACACCCAACGCGACCAGCGCGACCCCCGCGATGGCAACCGACTGCCACGTCGCGGAACCCACCGACCCCATGAGCCAAGCGAGAACCTCACGGTAGGAATCGCCCGAGGCCGACCAGAAAATGATAAAACTCGTCACCGCGGCACACAGTTGACTGACCGCAAGACCAGCCAAAACAGTGCGGGTCGGTGTGAGTTGACCTAACGACCCCGCCAAGGTGAGCGACGCCGCCAGCGCCGCGACCGCACCTACGAATGCAGCCACCGGGAGTAGTACGCCTACTCCCAGCAACAACACGAGCACCGCGCCCAATGACGCACCCGAAGACAGCCCGAGGAGATACGGATCGGCCAGCGGATTGCGGGTGAGCGACTGCATGATCGCACCGCTGACGGCGAGGCCAGCACCCACGCATGCCGCCGTCAATACCCTGGGGAGCCGCAACTCCCACACCATTGCGTCGCGCAATATCGACAGCGGTTCGAGACCGAGCAACTGGCCGAAGCCGAGGTGATGCGCAATAGACGCAAACACCTCGGCAGGGCTCAGCGCGGCAGGTCCGATCGCGACGGCAACGGCGACCGATGCGGCAAGCGCTAGGGCGAGCGCGATGAGAATGAGCGGGCGGGTTAGTTTCATTTACTCGAAGGACAGGTCAGCCAATTGTGCAGAGAGCTCAGTTGCGGCGGATACAGAACGGACCCCAGCCTCAGTCGCGGGGAACGGAACCACGAGATAACGCTCGTTCTGCACTGCAGTCAGCTTCGCGGTTGCAGGGTTGCCCTCAAGCACGCCGATCTTCTTCTCGGTCGTGCCCCACGCGGAATCGACCAACACGATCACGTCCGGGTCGGCCTCAATGACCTTCTCCCACGACATCGAACCCCATGTGTCCTCGATGTCTGCCGCGATGTTGGTGAGTCCGATCGTGTCCATCGTCAACTGGGCAGAACCCTTGCCACCGCCCACAAATGGCGTATCCGAACCGGAGGAGTACCACAGCGCGGTCAGGCCACGTTCATCTGTGGTGACCTGTTCGAGTTCTGTTTTTTGCTTGTCGACGAGTTGGCTGGCTTCTGCTTGACGGTCGAATACCTGCCCCATCAGTTCGATTTCGTTGAACACGTCCTGGTAGGTGAGTGGGTCGGGCTGATAGCCAGGCTCCTTGCAGGCACTTGGTGCGACGAGAGTGTTGACTCCGAGCTTCTCGAACGCCTCGCGTTCCCCCATGCCGTCTGCGGAAAGGTTAGACTCCCAACCCACATAGATGAGATCTGGTTCAAGTTCAAGGAGAGCTTCGGTGCCAGCGAGCTTGTCCGAGAGCGGGGTTTCGATGGCTTCGTTTCCCGCGGCTTGGGCGGTGAGCCATTCAGGGAGCGGGCCGTCCTGGTAGGTCGTGCCGATGATGCGGTCACCCACGCCGAGCGCGAGCATCATTTCCATGGTCGAGGACTTTGCGGTGACAACCTTTTGAGGTGCTCCCGCGAACGTGGTTTCAGTGCCGCAGGTGTCAATGGTGAGGGGATAGGTTGTCTTGAGTGCGTCATCGGTCGGTGACGCAGAGGTATCCGGTGACGTGACCTCGGCAGAAGTGTTGTTTTCTTGTTCCGGGGTTTGTGAAGAGGGAGAACATGCGGTCAACACGAGCAGTGAAGCGGACAAGGCGGAGGCGGCCAATACGAACTTGCTGTTGGTGAAAGTCGAACGTGACATGAGGAAGTGAACCTAGCTGCGGGATGAACCGCATGATCAACCCGTGCAATTCGTGGTGCGATGTGCGGCACGGCTGGCAGTGCAGTAACCAGTACAACAGGTGAAGGAAATCCACGCGCAGCAACGTTGCAGGATTGTATATTCGGATAGATAGCGCCGACCCGTGTGCGCTGATCAACAGACTAAATCGAGCCTGTATACACGCGACCAAAGCCAGCCGCGAGATCCGATACGAGTCTACACCTGCGATGTTTCAAGCATGTGACACATGCAGCGTGGGCCGAACTGCGTTGGAGGATTGGGCGTTGCCGCACAATATTTCGGCTCTGTCGGCGGCGTTGCCATTATTTGCGGTACCAGTGCCGACAGAACCGAAACATCGAGGGTCAGGTTGGAGCGGATCAGGCTTGGCGAGCCGGTGTCAGTGCTGTTGATAGTTGTTCCACAGGGCAGATGCGCCCATTCCGATAGGGGAGTGGTGTTGGTGGGATAAGATGCGTGAACTCTACTAACAGTCTTGTGCTCTCTCGCCTGTGCCGTCGCCGAACCGTTAAGGGGCCTGCTCGGCTTGTGGCTGTGCTTATTGCTGTAGCCCTTGTTGCGTCAACGTCGGCGTGTGGGGAAGAGCCGGTTGAGTATTTCACTCCTCCGCCCGCAACGCCTGCCCCAGAAGTTATTGTCAGTGACGAGGCTGAAGTGTTTGAACGCCCCGATGTGCGGCTCATTCATCCGCCAAAGAAACCCGACGTGATGCTTGATCTATCTGAGGAGAGTGCGCTTGCGTTCGCATACTATTTCGTGGACGTGTTGAACTACACCGCAAACTCAGGCGATACCAGCATCCTTGAAGGCATCAGTGGTCCCGAATGTAGGTATTGTCGAGGATTTACACAGACTTCCGAAGAACTCGAGAACTCAAAGAGTTGGGTCGTCGATTATGAATTGAGCTTCAGCGACGCTCCTGAAATTATCAAGACGGACGGCATAGTATTCGCGCTAGAAGTTAACCTCCGCAGTGTTGCTCATAAAGTACAGTCGGAAGATGGAGAATCACGAGACATCGCAACGAAGGATATGTCTGGGTTACTGATCATTTATCGTCTCGGCGAATACTGGCTTGTGGAACAGTTTGGTAATCGAGGTGAGGAGTAATGAAGCTGTCAGTCTTCCTGCTCGCCTTGCTTGCGTCCATGCAGGGTAGTTTCGACGGAAATTTTGACCAAGACACGGTCACTGTTTCTGCTGACTATTACACTGCGACCAAGCGATCCCCAACGAGTGTTTCTGTTCTTTCTTCTAGTGGTTCTGTTTCTTCAGGCTCTTCGACCCCACAGGTGCGGGTGGAGTATCGTCCAGGATGCTATGAGTCGTTGGCGCGTGCGGAGTGTGATCGTGAGACGGTTCGGGTGCGCGAGCAGTGTGCGGAGGAGTTTGTTGCGACTCATTACACGACGCTTACGTTTGATCTGGCCAGTGGTGCGTTGGTGTCGAGCGTTTATGTGCCGGGATACTGCCCGGCCGATCCTGAAATAGATGCTGTCACACCGGAGCAGATTGTGGTGACGGCCCAAGATTTTCAGTCGCTACCGTTGAAAGGTTCTGGAGTGTTCATCAACCCTGATGAAACCCAGGTGGACAACTACTTTGTGAAGCTGCCTATCAACTTTTATTCTGATGGCTCTCCACAAACCTTGACCACCGAGGTTCTTGGAACGCAGGTTTTGGTGGAAGCAACCCCTGTAGTGTTTCAGTGGGATCTTGATAATGGAGATGTTTCACCGCGGGTACGTGAAGGACGGTGGGTGACTCATAAGGGTGAGCGCACGCAATGGTTTGGTTGGCATCAGTACACGTATGTGAAGTCAGGGTATTACACGCCGAGTTTGACGACGCAGTGGTCGGGTAGGTTCTCGGTGGATGGCGGAGGTTCATGGCGTGACATTGCAGGGTATGCGCAAACCGTTGAGAGTCTTCCTGAAGTGGCGGTAGCAGAGTCTAAACCGTTGTTGGTGCGTGATTCTGACGCGGTGTGGCACAAGAAAACAAACCAGTAACCTATCAGTTGGGTGTGCTTGTGTGGGGCACGGTATGGGTTCGTTTGTCAACGTACACATAACTTGATCACGCTTTGACGAGCAAACCCGCGCGGCACCCAAAGTCTGCGAGGGTGGTTTAGGAAGAGAGTTCTTGGTCGCGCGCGATCGTTGCCTTCACGGCGTCGGCCACGTTGCTCAGGAATGCGTTGGACTCAAGCGACATCAGCCCAGCAACGGTTGTTCCGCCAGGGGAGCAGACCTGATCGATGAGATCCCACGGCGATTCGTTAGACTCCTTAACCAGAGCAGCCGAACCGAGCACCGCCTGAGCAGCGATCTTGGTGGCTGTTGCTTTAGGCATACCGGCCGCGACGGCGCCACGAGCCAGCGCGTCGATAAACAAGAACGCCCAAGCCGGGGACGAACCCGCGATTGCAGTGAAGGCAGAGAACTGGGCTTCGGGGACCTCGACAACCTCACCGATGGACTCAAACACCTGGCGCACGATGGCGTGGTCCTCATCCGTGGCAAACGTGTTGGCGCAAATCCCTGACATACCCTGGCCGATCCGCGAGTTCACGTTCGGCATGACACGAGCGATACGGTGCTCCGACCCAACCAACTCGGCAAGATTGTCCAGTGAAAGCCCCGCGGCGATTGACACGATGAACGGCTTTTTCTCGGCAAGAGTCTCACGAATCTCCGCAGCGACAGCACCGAGCAGCTGGGGTTTAACCGCGAGAATGAGAACATCAGCCGCCGCAGCCACTTCAACGTTGGTATCGAGCGCGCGCGTGCCAGTCGCCTGAGCGAACGCGTCACGTTCTGGTTTTGACCGCGATGAAAACACGATGTCCGACGCAGCAACCACACCACCATCAATAAGGCCATGCACGATCGCGCCGCCCATGTTACCCACGCCGATGAACCCGTAAACTGCCACTGTCATTCCCCTTCAAGTGCGAAAAGTTTGCTCCCATCAACTTACATTGTTCATCGCGCGAGTGCCCTGCGCGTCTGGCGTTGCGCTCGCGTGGTGTGGCTAAGAAGTAGCGGTTTGGAAGTAGTCGTAAAGGGCACGCTCGACTGGGCTCTCCAAGTCCACCGTCATCTCGACGACGGGAACTTGTAGACCGTCTTGGTTCTTCTGGGTGGTCTCGACAGGCGAGTGGATGTCCCCTTTTCCCATGTAGAAGAAGTCGGTTCCTTCGACATCATCCTTCTTCACGAATACGTGGAGATCATTTGTGTTACTGAGTAGGGCCTGAATCTCAGCGGACTGTAGAGTGCGCTTTGACTTACTGCACCAGGCGATCTGCGATTGGTTAATAAAACCTTCTTCGTAGTGCACTGCAGAAGTGATGGTGTCGCTCTTGTGATACGTGATGAAGATTGGGCAGGTCTGAGTCGCACGATCGATTTTGTAGCCATACATCGTGGACTGTTGGTTGTTTTCCCAGTTAAGCAGCCTGCACACATCCTTACGGGAGTAGCGCATGCCGAGTTTAAGAGGTGTGCTCCAGGAGTACCTGTGCCGTGCTAGATGCAGGCCCGTTTGCAGGACGTCCTTGAGGTGCTCACGGAACAGTTCGCCCGAGCGGTATTGAGCGAGTATCTGCTCATTGAGGATGTACGCGCCGTGCTCAACTCGAACAACTGGCTGCGTGCCGTACTTTTTGCGTTCGGCTTCCGTGAAGAAGGAGAGGTCAAAGATACGTCTTATGGAGGTGAGTGTCGCTTTGTCGGTCCGTAGGCCGTTCTTCTCAAGGAATCTGTGGGTTGCGTCAATGCCGGAAGTGCCGCCCTGCTTAATCAGGAGATCAAGAATAAGTAACTCATGTGGGCGTTTGCCGTTGAGGAACTCGGTCGAAGCGTAGGTCAATGTCTGGTGCTCTAAGGCGTTGGGCTTAGAGCTTTCCAGTTTCGTCTTGGCGAGGAACTGCCAGTAGTTTCCTTCTTTTGATGCGAGGACTACAGGGTCGAGGGTGTCCTGGGTGGCGAAGTCGAACAAGGTCGGAATGCGGTTGAGTCGATACTGGAGCTCAAGGACTTCCTTTTTCAAGGCTCCCAGCGAGTCCAGTTTGGTTTTAGCTAGCGACTGAAGAACTCGTTCGCGTGCTACCAGATCGAAGTTCACTGAAGATACACCGGCAATAGCACCGGCTTCTTCGGCTTGGATCATCTTTTGGCGGATGAGGTCTTTGTTCCGAGAACTGTCGCCCAGAAGGGCGATAGGGACTAGATAGTTATTCGTGTAGTTTCCAATAAAGTCGATTACAACTAGGTATTCCTTACCGGTGGCTTTGCGTAGTCCTCGACCAAGCTGCTGCGTGAAGATGATGCTGGATTGGGTGTTCCTCAGCATGACAACCTGATTCACAGAGGGGATATCTATGCCTTCGTTGAAGATATCGACGGTCAGGATGTAGTCGAGTTCGCCGCGTTGTAGCGCGCGGACCACGTCTTCTCGGACGCTGATTCGATCGTCACCGGTGAGTGCTCGTGTGCGTAAAGCTTGGTTGTGGACCGTGCGGGTGTTCAGAAGTGCTGACAGTTCGTGCGCTTCATCTTTGCGGCTGCAGAACATGAGGCCGCGTACCGGAACGCCAGCGTGCCCGTAGGTTTCGAGCGCCTGGACTAGGTGAGTTACTCGCTCGGAGGAGATAAGCCGACTGAGATCAGCGGTGTCGCTGATCGTTTGGCCTTGGTCGGTGGTGTATTCGGTTACGCCGTAGTAGTGAAAGGGCGAGAGCATGTCCTCTTCGAGTGCACGCTGAAGCCGGATCTCGTACGGAACATTGAAGTCGAACAGTTCGTAGATGTTGAATCCGTCGGACCTCTCGGGCGTTGCAGTGACGCCCAATAGAAACTGGGGCCGCAGGTAATCCAGTGCCCTCCTGTAACTGTCAGCTCCGGCTTTGTGCACTTCATCTATCAGGATGTAGTCGAAAGACTCAGGGTCGATGGTATGAAGCACATCTGGTCGGGAGAGCGTCTGGATAGTCGCAAACACGTACTTGCGGCCCAGGTCCCTGCTGCTTCCGGTTAGCTTGCCAAAATCGCTCTGTGGTGCGGAAAGGACTCGCCGGAACTCGTAGATTGCACGGTCGAGGATTTGTTCTCGGTGCACCACGAATAGCATTCGTTTAGGTTGGAAGGCGCGTACGTCAAGTGCCGCGAGAATGGTTTTACCCGTCCCGGTAGCAGAAATAACGACCGCTCGTTTCTCCCCGGCGTCCCGCACGGTTTGGATTTGTGTCAGTGCGTCGCGTTGCATCGCATTGGGGACAACGAGCGCGGTTGCCGGTGCCTCATTGGCAGAGCTGTGCGTTGGGAGGACTCCGCTGGCGATCGCCTCCAGGCCACGTTCTAGGGTGTCTGTTGGATCGGTTTCTTCAACGAATGGGGTGTCGTATGTGCCTATTGGGAAGTCGTCATTCCCGCCTTCATTCGTGGATTGAACAACTGGAACGTGGCGTGACACGTAGCGTGCCTCGTACTCAGTGATCCATTCGGTGGTCAGCAGGATGCTGTTACGAACCTGATCGTTGAGCGCCGTTTGGATCTGGTGAACGATGTCGCCGTTCGGCATTGCCGCAAACTTGATGTTCCACTCGTTGTTCTTGATGAGCGCAAAATGGGTGAGGTTTGAACTCCCAACGATTGCGGTATGCGTGTCGGGATGCTCGAATAGGTATCCCTTGGCATGAAACCCGCGCTGGTTATCGTTGAAAATCCGTACGGTGGTGTTTGGGAGGTTGAGGAGCTCGCGGAACACTGATGGTGAGTTGAAGCCGAGGTAGTCCGAAGTGATGATGGTGCCACTTGCACCTGAATCGAGGATCGCTTGTTTGAGTAAAGCAATGGCTGAACTGGTCACAAATGCTACCGAGAACGTGAACGATACCGCTGTGTGTAGCTCGTGTTTAAGAGCCCGCAGCATCGTGTTGCCATCAACGTTGGCAATCAGTTGGGGGTGCTGCGCCCGGTTAGACGAGGTGCTTCGGTCGAGGAAGCCGAAAGTCAGGTCCGCTAGTAACGGCTCATACGGGGTACTCATGAAAACTTGGAAACAAGTAGTTCCACAGCTGGTACATCGGCGGGCGCCCACTCAACAGTGTGGAGGTCGTTTGGGTCTAGCCAGCGCTCTTCGGAGTGTTCAGTGAGGGTTGGCGCGCCTTGGATGATTTCGCACAGGTACGTTGTCAGTGAAACGATACCGAAGTCATATTGATGATCGGTGGTGGTGACGAACTCTCCCACCTGGATGGTGCAGCCAAGTTCCTCTTCGATTTCGCGTTTCAGCGCTTCTGGGGCACTTTCTCCTACTTCAACTTTTCCGCCGGGGAACTCCCACAATCCGGCCAAACTCATATTTGGGCCACGCTTACATGCGAATATCTGGCCATTCTTTATGATGACAGCGCCGACGACGGTTATGTGCTTCACGGGGGTCCCAACCTAATTCTCCAACATGGGCTCAAGCGATGGAAGCGCAAGAGCCATGTTGAGCTTACGAAAATCTGCTCCGACAAGCTAGGACCCTGCGGCAGTGTCGTGTCCGTGACCTCGTCGTAAGACGGGGATTCGCAACAGATTAGCGACGAAGTCACAAGCCATGGCTCATCGTGCGTTGCGGCGTACGCTGGGCGGCGTTCATGCGTGCGTGGGCTCGGGCCATTAAATGGCCCGAGTCAACGAGGGTTGTTGAATGCAGTGCGTAGGAGAAGCAGAAGGAGGAGTTGCGGGTTAGATGGCCGTGTAGATCGGCTACCAGACCATAAAATCGTATAAGAACGGCAAGTTAACGGCCACGAATTGCAGGAAGATGTAGAACACCATGCTCGTGTGCCTGCCGTTAGATTTGGGATTGAGCATAAGACCCCCAAACACCATGGGGAGCGTGATGCCTTGCGCGAGGATTAAGGATGAGATTCCTTCGGAGAAGGGATTGCCCAGTGCGAGTACCTCGGTCAACCGCAGCAAGGGAATCGAAAGCAATGCAATTAGGGCCGTCATGTAGAGCTGCCCTGCTACAGCACACAGGACGTTCATGAATGAGATTTTCTGCAGTGAGAAGACACAAGAGAGCAAGCCAATGATGTAGAGCGTCACGAGTAGTGGAATCAGAAGAGCTGCTCCGCTATAGAGCGCCAAGAATGCTTCCACGTACGCAGCTCCGTCCCCTCCAATACGTTGCACTTTCAGGAACGATGTTGAGTCTTCGGGTACGTAAAACGCGGTGAAGCAGACTGCTGCTACATAAGCGATGATGAGACCGAAAGCGAGCTGAAGGAGACCAGGGATTCGGCCGCGATTCGGTAATCTCAGGAGTTTGACCGTGCGGTGCGGATTGAACAGAATCACCGCGATGGTGATGGGCACAATCAGGTTGAACGGGTTACTGAACGTTCGTTCTCTCGGTGCCTGTGGCGGCGGTGATTTAGCGTATGCAGACATGGCGTCGGCTTTTGGCGCGTCGGGCTGGTCTGAATCCCCATTGGCGACGAGTGGGTGGCTCACCTAGTGCTCCTGCGCTGGGTGGTTGGTTGCGGACAGTTATGAGGATACTGGTGTGTTTGGGCAGGCAACTGACTATCCACATGGGGAGTTTGTCATCCACAATTACTGACCGGAACCCAGGCCAAGCCCAAGAACGTGGTAACGAACGTTACGTTCCTTAACGCATGCTCGCTGGGTGAACGTACTGGAGTTCGGGAGCGTGCTCGGGCATACTGGAATGGTGCCAAACACTGAACGCGAGAACCTGATGACCGGGCGTGGAGCCGTCGCTCCGTCCGTAGGGTCGCTGTTCGCTGGCGCATGTTGTTGCTGTTGTTGATCCGATTCCCCACCCGAACACGAATCAATCCAGCGCGAATCGCATCCCATCCTTAGCATTGCTGAATCATGCAGTAGGGCGTATCTGCACGCGGGAAATCTATCCCGCAGCCTACGCAAGGGTGACGGGAGAGCGAGCGCACAGCACCGAAAGAACCCGTAACACTCATGTCACTCGACGTCGCCACCTCACAGGCAAAACACCAAGCACAACATGTTGCATTCCCCACAGCACCGGCTCCCATCGCACACGGTGTCCGCACCACAACACTGGACCGCGCACCCTATGCCACCGCACCAACCACCCCAACGGAACACGACGGCAAAACTGGCCGGATCGTCGCCAATCAGAAAACCGCACGCAACACCACGCCAGAAGCGGAATTTGACGAAATCTCGCGGAAACTGACCGCTGGACCGCTCACCCTCGAATACCTTGTGTCGTACGCCATCGAAGCGTACTCGAAACGTTAAAAAACGGGCGCTCAAGACTGCGACCAGCGAGGCCGGCAACGAGCAAGACACAACCCGGCAAGATGCCGTCGGTGCGTCGCGGCACACGATGTGACAGCACGGCCCAACAGCATTAGGATAGTAAAGATTTTGGCGTTGATCCGGCTATCACCGGGGAGCTTCCGGAAGAACCGGCTTAGTCACGCGTCGCGGTCACCGTAAGGCCCGCGTGCGCATCGCAAGATGCGTGATGCCCGCGAAGTACAGCCCCAGTAGAACCGGACGGGAAGGCCCGTCACAGCCTAGAAGAGCGGTCGAAGACATATGCGAGCAATTCCCCGAAATGGGGAACCACGTCGTCTTTGGCAAGCGGGGTGGTACCGCGGTCTGGCGCACATGCGCACGAGAATCGTCCTCGCACATCGAATGCATAGGTCCACCCAGGAGCGCTGCCATGAGCCTTAGCTCGAACAACTCGTATCCGCTGCACCGCGACCAAAAAGGCGTGCAAGCGTCCCCGCACCTGCCTTCACTTGAGGAAGAAGTCCTTGAGTATTGGAAACAAGACGGCACTTTCCAAGCTTCCATTGACCAGCGTGATGCCGGAATCGATGGCTCGAACGAGTTCGTGTTCTATGACGGCCCTCCTTTTGCCAATGGCCTGCCGCACTACGGCCACCTCCTGACCGGTTACGCCAAGGATGTTGTGCCCCGGTTTGAGACCATGCGCGGCAAGCGGGTTGAGCGTCGCTTCGGGTGGGACACGCACGGTTTGCCGGCGGAGCTTGAAGCTGAACGTATCCTCGGCATCACGGACAAGTCCCAGATCGAGGAGATGGGTATCGGTACGTTCAATGAGGCGTGCCGCACTTCGGTGCTGAAGTACACGAAGGAATGGGAAACCTATGTGACCCGCCAAGCGCGCTGGGTTGACTTCGAGAACGACTATAAGACCCTTGACGTGACGTTCATGGAGTCTGTCATCTGGGCGTTTAAGACCCTGCATGATAAGGACTTGGCTTACGAGGGTTATCGTGTGCTGCCGTACTGCTGGCATGACGAAACCCCGCTGTCCAACCACGAACTGCGCATGGATGATGACGTCTATCAGTCGCGTCAGGACCCTGCGCTAACCGTTGGGTTGCGCCTTGACTCGGGCGAACTCGCACTGATCTGGACCACCACTCCGTGGACCTTGCCGTCCAACCAGGCCGTCGCTGTTGGCCCGGACGTGGACTACGTGATCGTGGCTCCGGGCGAGGACTCGGCATTCGCGGGGGACAAAGTGCTTCTCGGCGCCGCGCGCTTGTCCGCGTATGCGAAGGAACTCGGCGAGGGCGGAACCGTCCTGGAAACCGTGAAGGGTGCCGATCTTGCGGGCCGTCGCTACGCACCAGCGTTCCCATACTTCGCAAACGACCCAGAAAACCCCGCCCAGCACCAGATCATCGTCGCGGACTACGTGACCACCGAAGACGGTACGGGTCTGGTCCACCAGGCACCAGCGTTCGGTGAAGATGACATGATCGCCTGTGATGCGGTGGGTATCAAGCCCGTTGTGACCGTGGATGAGAAGGGCCAGTTCAACGCTCTTGTACCGGACTACACCGGCCAACAGGTGTTCGACGCCAACCCGGCAGTCATCAAGGACCTCAAGGAAGGCACCGGACCGCTCGCTCTCGTTGAACCGGAACTGCGCGCCAAGGTCATCCGCCACGAAACCTATCAGCACTCCTACCCACACTGCTGGCGCTGCCGTAACCCACTGATCTACAAGGCCGTGTCCTCGTGGTTCGTTCGTGTGACCCAGTTCCGCGACCGCATGGTTGAGCTGAACGAGGAAATCACCTGGACCCCAGAGCACATCAAGCATGGACAGTTCGGTAAGTGGCTTGAGGGTGCACGCGACTGGTCGATCTCGCGTAACCGCTACTTCGGCACCCCAATCCCCGTGTGGGTTTCGGACAACCCGGAGTACCCACGCACGGACGTGTACGGTTCGCTCGCTGAACTCGAAGCCGACTTCGGCCGCCTGCCACTCAACGACAAGGGCGAGCCTGACCTGCACCGCCCATACATCGATGACCTGACCCGGCCAAACCCGGACGACCCGACCGGCCAGTCCACGATGCGCCGCATCCCTGATGTTTTGGACGTGTGGTTCGACTCCGGTTCGATGCCGTTCGCTCAGGTCCACTACCCGTTCGAGAACCGTGACTGGTTCGAGCACCACTACCCAGGCGACTTCATCGTCGAATACATCGGTCAGACGCGCGGCTGGTTCTACCTGCTGCACGTGCTCGCGACCGCTCTGTTTGACCGACCCGCGTTCCGCACGGCTGTCAGCCACGGAATCGTGCTCGGTTCGGATGGCCGCAAGATGTCGAAGTCGCTGCGCAACTACCCGGATGTGTCCGAGGTGTTGAACCGTGACGGCTCCGACGCAATGCGCTGGTTCCTCATGTCCTCACCGATTCTGCGCGGTGGAAACCTGATTGTGACCGAGGACGGCATCCGCGACTCAGTGCGTCAGGTGCTGTTGCCTGTGTGGTCCACGTACTACTTCTTCACGCTATATGCGGGTGCCGCCAACGGCGGTGAGGGCTATGTTGCTCGCGCTGTGCGCGCCGACGAGGTGGCCGGGCTGCCGGATATGGACCGCTACCTGCTGGCTCGCACCCACAACCTGGTTGCGACTGTCACCGAGCAGATGGACCGCTACGACATCGCTGGCGCGTGCGAATCGGTGCGCGAATACCTCGACGCCCTGACCAACTGGTATGTGCGCACCCAGCGCGACCGCTTCTGGCGTGAGGACCACAATGCGTTCAACACGCTGTTCACGGCCCTCGAAACCCTCACTCGCGTCATGGCGCCGCTGGCACCACTGCTCGCCGAGGAAGTATGGCGCGGCCTGACCGGCGGACGTTCCGTCCACCTCCAGGACTGGGTTGACCTGTCCGGCTCATTTGGCGAGGTGCTGCTTGCCGACGATACCCTCGTTGGCACGATGGAGCAGGTTCGCAACGCGGTATCGCTTGGGTTGTCGTTGCGTAAAGCTAACAAGCAGCGTGTACGCCAACCGCTCGCCAAACTCACGGTGGTTGTTCCTGAGCAGCAGACCCTGTCTCCGTACACGGACATTCTCGCGTCTGAGTTGAACGTCAAGAGCGTTGAGCTGACCGAACTGTCTGAGGAAGCAACAGCAGCGTACGGCATCACGCAGAACCTTGCCGTGAACGCACGTGCAGCCGGTCCACGTTTGGGCCGTGGCGTGCAGGCGGTCATCAAGGCAGCGAAGGCCGGCGACTGGTCCGTTGTTGACGATGCAGTTGTGGTGCGCACCGCCGACGGTGACGTTGCACTTGAGGCATCCGAATATGAACTCACCACGGTTGTTGGCGGGGGAGCGGACGGCCAGATTGCGGCTGCAGTACTTGCTGGCGGTGGATTCGTGGTCCTGGACCTCGCGCTCACTCCAGAGCTTTTGGCAGAAGGCTACGCACGTGACGTGATCCGTGACGTTCAGGACGCACGCAAGAGCGCTGGCCTGGATGTAGCTGACCGGATCAACCTCACGCTGACCGTGCCCGAAGAGTACGCACCGGCTGTTGAAGCGAACCGCGAACTCATCATGAGCGAAACCCTCGCGTTGACGTTGTCGGTTGTGGCCGCCTCCGTTGACGAGCGTGCCGTAGCAGTAGAAAAGGCTGAAGCGTGAGCAAACGCAAAAACACAGACGCGCCTGTGACTCCTTCGCCGGAGGCCCAGGCGCGTCTGCGCGAAATCTATGGCGAGATCATGGCCCGAAACCCGGAGCACGATTTCGTCCCCACCCTTGATCGCGTCCGCGACGTGTGCGATCTGCTGGGCAACCCGCAAAACGCCTACCGGTCAATCCATATCACCGGAACCAACGGTAAAACCTCGACGGCGCGCATGATCGAATCGCTCGTGTCTGAACACGGGCTACGCACCGGACGGTTCACCAGCCCACACCTGACCTCGGTCACCGAACGCATCGCAATCGACGGTGAACCCATCAGCGTTGAACGCTTCATTGAAACCTACGATGACGTGCTGCCATACATTGAAATGGTTGACGCACGCTCGCAGGAAAACGGTGGTCCGCGGCTGAGCTTCTTCGAGGTCTTGACCGTCATGGCCTACGCGGCGTTCGCAGACACCCCGATTGATGTGGCCATCGTTGAGGTTGGCATGGGCGGAACCTGGGACTCCACCAACGTGATCGACGCCGAGGTTGCGGTCATCACGCCGATCTCGCTCGACCACATCAAGTGGCTGGGCGACACCGTGCGAGACATCGCGATTGAGAAGTCCGGGATCATCAAGGACGGCGCAACCGTTGTGGTGTCCACCCAGAGTGAGGTCGCTGACGAAGAGATCGCCGTGGTGGCGGGCGAGCGTGGCGCTCGGTTGCTTCGCGAGGGTCAAGAACTCAGTGTTTCGGCGCGTACCCCAGCAGTGGGCGGCCAAATGATGTCACTGACTACACCAGCGGCAACCTACACGGACATCTACCTGCCCATGTTTGGTGAACACCAAGCGCACAACGCCCTACTCGCGTTGGCCGCAGTGGAAACTCTTATGGCCAACGGTGGCGCACTATCCGGTGAGATCGTTGAGGCTGGATTCGCCAACGCGAGTTCGCCAGGACGTCTCGAACTCGTGCGATCCAGCCCCACAATCATCGTGGACGCCGCACACAACCCGGGCGGCGCAGAAGTTCTCGTGAACGCGCTCGAAGAGTCGTTTAACTTTGACCGGCTCATCGGTGTCATCGGAATTCTTGCGGATAAGGATGCGGAATCGGTTCTGTCCGTACTCGAACCGGTGCTCGCAGAGATCGTGGTCACGACCTCATCGTCCGTGCGCAGCATGGAGGTTGAGGATCTCGCAGAGTTGGCCCGCGAAATTTTCGGCGAAGACCGCGTGCACGTTGAGGAACGCCTCGACACCGCGATCGACCTAGCGGGTGCCCGCGCCGAATACCACGACACCATTGGCGTGGGAACGGGAACCGGTGTTCTTGTAGCCGGTTCGGTGATCCTTGCCGCTGAGGCACGAATCCTGTTGGGCAAAGGCTAAACCCGCATCCTCTTGGATAGAGAGTAAGACTGCACAGCCCAACCTTTTGTCGAGTGTGTAGGTTTTTTCTGTTCTGTGAGTGTCAACCAGACTCACAGAACAGAAGAAACCTACACACTCGCTCAGTCTTCTGCGCGGTTGAAGCGTGCCGAAAACACTTACCGGTGATTGAATGGAAGAACCTTAACTTCACCGCTACCCATGCGGGCAACGATGCCCACTGGATTGGACGTTCACATGAAGAAGTTGATCAACAGCCCTGAAAGCGTGCTTACTCAGACCGTTGAGGGATTCACCCTCGCGCACAGCGATCTTGTCGAAGCACACACCGACCCGGTGTTCATTTCCCGAGCGACGCCCACGCCATCTGGAAAGGTCGCTCTTGTCTCCGGTGGTGGTTCTGGCCATGAGCCGCTGCATGGCGGATTCGTGGGCGACGGCATGCTCGACGCCGCCGTTCCGGGTGCCATGTTCACCTCGCCCACTCCCGATCAAATTGAGGCCGCTATCAAGCATGCGGATGCTGGTGCGGGCGTGCTCAACATCGTCAAGAACTACACCGGCGATGTCATGAACTTCGAGATGGCGGTCGAGCTTGCTGAGGCTGACGACATCAATGTTCGATCAGTCGTGGTCAACGACGACGTTGCGGTTGAGGACTCCACCTGGACCGCTGGCCGCCGCGGTGTCGCGGGAACCGTACTGGTGGAGAAGATCGCTGGGGCAGCCGCTGTCAGAGGCGATGGTCTCGATGCCGTGACCACGCTGGCGCAGAAGGTGGTGGACAACGTTCGCTCGATGGGCGTTGCGCTGACTGCCTGCACAGTTCCGCATGCTGGTGAGCCGAGCTTCACGCTCGCGGAGGATGAGATCGAGATCGGCATCGGTATCCACGGTGAGCCAGGCCGCGAGCGGATCAAGTTGCGCACCGCAGACGAGGTCACCGAGTTGTTGCTCGGCCCTGTTATCGAGGACCTCGGCATCGGGAACGGTGAGAAGGCGCTGCTTTTCGTTAACGGTATGGGCGGTACGCCAGCCTCGGAGCTGTACATCGTGTACCGGCACGCCCGGAAACTGCTTGAGGATCAGGGTGTTGAGGTCACTCGTTCACTGGTGGGCAACTACGTGACCTCACTTGAGATGCAGGGCGCCTCGATCACCGTGCTGCGGCTTAATGACGAACTCACAACTCTGTGGGATGCACCGGTCAAGACTGCCGCGTTGAACTGGTAGCACAGTGTGCCTTCGCCTCGCGATGGCAAAGGTACGGTTTTCTTTGTTTTGCCCAATAAATCATCAGGCAAAACAAAGAAAACCGTACCCTGAGCTGAAGCTCTCGTTAGTCCTCGTCGGGGACCCAGCGCAGTAGATCTCCCGGCTGACAGTCCAGAACCTCGCACATCGCCTCGAGGGTCGTGAACCGGACGGCTTTGGCTCTGCCGTTTTTCAGGACAGCGACGTTTGCGGGGGTGATTCCGATTGCCTCCGCGAACTCGCTGACCGACATCTTGCGTTGCGCGAGCATGACGTCAATGTCGACTTCGATGGCCATCAGATCACCTGCTCAAGTTCGTGTGACTGGGTAATCGCCGAGACGAGTAGTTGCCTTAACACGTACACGAGCAGCGAGAATGCGCTGGTTATCGCTAAAGCAGTGGCAAACCAGATGTAGTCGGGGGCGGGTTCGATCATTATCCATCGCACTATCCAGCCGCCCAGGATGAGGATGCTGGCTACCACTCCCGCCCAGATCATTGTGTCTACCCACTTCAGTGAGGATCGTTCGAAGGTCGTTCCGCGTGCGGTTCGCGAGAGTAGTTTCCATACGGCGAACAGCGCGACCTGGCCGCAGAGGACTACGAGTCCAAACAGCACGACATAGGGGATCTTAAATGCTGCGAGTTCGGGGTACTGGTAGGCGGTTGTGAAGCCGATTTCGGGTAGTAGCCAGAACTGAACGATGAAGCTCACGAGCAACAACACGACGAGGATCGCTTTGAGCAGGAGGAAGGGGAGATATTTCATATATCGATAATCAATCATTATCTATCGAAAATCAATAGGTGCTGGCGTGTAAAAGATGTGAAGACTGGCCGTTCTGTGGATTTTTTCGCCGAACTGTCTGTGCCGTAGGCACAGATCAGCGATTACATCCACAGATTGGTGGGGCACTTGCGGGCGGACTGATTGGCGCTTGCCTATTTAGACACATTGCCGACGAGCCGGACATACCCAGCGCACCTCACGTCGTGTCGTGTGCCCGGACCGCTAAAGAGATGTAGCGTGCCCCACCCGCCTACGAGCTTCCACCGAGTACAGTTGTCTTCACCATCAACCGTTCCACAAAAACTCATCAGACTTGGAGCCACCGTATGACCGCCGACGTTCAATGGTCTCTTACTTGGATTCGTGATGTCGCTGCCCGTGTATCGGAACGAAAATCGGAGTTCACCACGCTCGACCGAGAAATTGGCGATGCGGACCACGGGGAGAACCTCAACCGTGGTTTTACCGCGGTCGTAGAAAGGCTCGATGGCCTCGAACAGCCGCCAGGAACAATCGGTGACGTGCTCAAACTTGTGGCCACGACGTTGATGTCGACGGTTGGGGGAGCATCTGGCCCGTTGTATGGAACCGCGTTCCTGCGCGCATCAAAAGCTGTAGCCGTGTCTGAGTTGGATGGGCAAGCAGCCTCAGCGCTCATCGCTGCCGCCCTTGAGGGAGTTTCCACCCGGGGGAAAGCTGTGGTTGGCGAGAAGACGATGATTGATGCGTGGGCACCTGCTGCCGCCGCCGCAGCACAGAGCGCCGAGAACGGTGGAAATGCTGCTCAGGTGTTCGCCGCGGCAGCGCAGGCAGCAGCGCAGGGCGCGGAAGAGACGATCGAACTCAAAGCCACCAAGGGTCGTGCAAGCTACCTTGGGGAACGCTCTGTGGGACATAAGGACCCCGGAGCGACAACAACGGCACTTATTCTGGAAAGTGCAGCCCGAACAGTCCAATAAAGGAGGAAAGATGGGAACTAAAGTATCCCTCGTGTTGGTTTCTCACTCCGAGAAGTTGGCTGAAGGTGCAAGGGACCTGGCGCGTCAGATGGCGTCAGAGGTTGTGATTGAGGTTGCAGGAGGCCTCGAAGACGGATCGATTGGTACGTCGTTCGATCGGATCTCCGCAGCAATCGAGGAAGCCGCAGGCTTCGCAGAATCCGACGAGGAGCAAGAAGCCCACGATGTCGTGGTCATCTGTGATCTAGGATCAGCGATTCTCTCGACTGAGAGCGTGCTGGAATTTCTCCCAGAGGAACTCGTGGGGCATGTCTACATGGCCGACGCACCGTTCGTCGAAGGAGCGATCGCAGCTGCCGTTGAAGCAGAATCTGGTGCCGGAGTCGAGGCCGTTCGAACGGCAGCGGAGGAAGCCCGCGCGTTCCACAAGGGAAGTGGAGCAGCCGACGCGCAGGCAGAGGAAACTGCAGAATCACAGCGGGTGAACACTGCCACCGATCACACGACGACCGTTCGCAATCCGTTGGGGTTGCATGCGCGTCCCGCAGCGGTTCTGGCCAAGTTGATCAAGGGATTCGACGCACAGCTTACGCTCAACGGAGCAAACGGTGCATCGGTTATCGAGATCATGAAATTGGGTGTGACCGGCGGGCAAACCGTGCGCGTCCAGGCCGATGGACCTCAAGCCACTGAAGCCGTCAAAGCCGTTGTCGAGGCCATCGACGGCGGGTTCGGTGAACTCTAGGACCTGAACTAGCCACGTGGAGCGGGTGGGCGATGACCGGAGACGGTCACCGCCCACCCGCTTTGTTACGAACTACATTCGTTACGTTCTGGCAGGGGTCTGCTGCGCGAGACCCCTGCGCTCCACTTCACTACTTTGTCCGTAACTGTACTTGCTTGTTGCGAACTACATTCGTTACGTTCTGGCAGGGGTCTGCTGCGCGAGACCCCTGCGCTC
>DALZEF010000008.1:100858-137466 GCA_031979385.1 Timonella sp.
CACTTCACTACTTTGTCCGTAACTGCCGCAGTTTTGTGCAGTATTCTGGTACGCGTGACTGAGCCAACCGTACCCGCATCAAACCCGAACGCTCCCGATCCAAGTAAGCCAATCGTCGCCAAGAAGGGTGCTCGAACCCAGTTCCTATCGATGGTGCTGGTGCTTGAGGCGTTCGTGACTCTTTTCGGCACGATTGTGGCCGCAAAGTTCGTACAGGTTGGCCACCTCAACCTCAGCCAGACGCAGGTGTGGACCATGTGCGCGGTCTTGATGGTGCTGCTTATTGTTGCCTCGCGGATGCAGAAGTCCCCACTCGGTATCTACTTTGGGGCGGTGTTGCAGATCCCGTTCCTGATGACCGGACGCTACATGGACATGATGTATCTCGTGGCCGTTGTATTCATTGCGATCTGGGTGGCGTCCCTGTGGCTCGGTACCAAGATCGACCGAGAACGCGCAGCCTACGATGCGGCACACCCTGAAACGGCCCCCAACGCCTGAGCGATGAAATGCCGTGTCATAAAAACTGTCCGACACGGTAAAGTGACCGGCATGACACAACGAACACTAATCTTGGTCAAGCCCGACGGCGTCAAGCGCGGACTCGCTGGTGAGGTTCTACGACGTATTGAAGCCAAGGGCTACACGCTCGCGGGGGTTGAACTGAAGCAGGCGACAGAGGCACTGCTCGAAAAACACTACGAGGAGCACGTGGGCAAGCCGTTCTATCAACCGCTGGTCGAGTTCATGCTCTCAGGTCCAGTGCTCGCAATCGTCGCTGAGGGGGAACGCGTCATTGAGGGATTCCGTTCTCTTGCAGGAACCACCGACCCGACCACGGCGGCGCCCGGAACAATCCGCGGCGACCTCGGCAGGGATTTTGGCTTGAAGGTTCAGCAGAACATCGTGCACGGCTCGGACTCGGTCGAATCGGCCGAGCGGGAGATCGCACTCTGGTTCCCGCACCTGGCGTCCTGATCCGGCTGGCCAGCTATCGCCAAGAATGTACTGACGCGCACCTACCGTGTGCCAAGGGCTGGGCTGTGAGAATCTCTCACGGCCCAGCCTTTATTTGTGCACTCGTAACACTCCCTTCCCGTTGAGAGCGCTTTGATCCGCACTCTCATGCACTGAGAGTGCGGATCAAAGCACTCTCAGGAGGGCGCGAGCGCGTGAAAGTGCACTCTCGTGCGTATTTGTGGGTGACAGACTGTAGGCTCTTTGTGTGTATTTGAAGACCCTGACGTTGCGCGGCTTTAAGTCGTTCGCATCTGCGACCCGGTTCGAGTTCGAGCCAGGGGTCACCTGCGTTGTCGGACCGAACGGTTCCGGCAAGTCCAACGTGGTGGACGCACTTGCATGGGTTATGGGGGAGCAGGGCGCAAAGACTCTGCGCGGCGGCAAGATGGAAGATGTTATCTTCGCGGGCACCCAGGGCCGAGCCGCACTTGGTCGAGCCGAGGTCTCCCTCACGATCGATAACAGCGACGGTGCGCTCCCGATTGAGTACTCCGAAGTCACCATCACCCGTACCCTGTTTAGAAACGGTGGGTCCGAGTACGCGATCAACGGTGCCTCGTGCAGGCTGCTCGATATCCAGGATTTGCTCTCGGATTCCGGTCTCGGG
Organism: Timonella sp.; assembly: GCA_031979385.1. Lineage (GTDB taxonomy): Bacteria > Actinomycetota > Actinomycetes > Actinomycetales > Cellulomonadaceae > Timonella. The sequence continues at coordinate 102,486 of DALZEF010000008.1, forward strand.
CGTGAAATGCACGTGATCGTGGGGCAGGGACAACTCGACGCTATTTTGCGGGCCACACCGATCGAGCGACGCGGTTTCATTGAGGAAGCCGCGGGTGTGCTCAAACACCGTAAACGCAAGGAAAAGGCGTTGCGTAAACTCGACTCGATGCAGGGTAACCTGCTGCGCTTGACAGATCTCATCGCTGAACTGCGCAGGCAACTTGGTCCGCTCGGACGCCAGGCTCAGGCAGCGCGCAAAGCGGCGGTCATTGCCGCGCAGGTCCGTGACTCAGGTGCTCGTCTCCTCGCTGACGATCTCAACCGCACAATCGGTAAGCGTACCGATCTGACGCGAGTTCGCGATGAACTACGTGAGCGCTACACGGAACTCGAGGAGAGTAGCGGCGCACTCCGGACTCGCCTCACTTCACTCGAACAGGCGGCACAGGAGCTCAATCCACGGGCCCAGAAGGCTGCGGATATTGCTACGACGCTGCAGTCGCAGCGTGAGCAACTGCGTTCGATTGTGCAGGTCGCGGCAGAACGGCAGCGCCACCTTGGTACGCAAAGCGCTGCAGATTCCCGACGAGGCGTGCAGGATCTGCTAGACCAGTTGGCCCGCGCTCGGGTGGCGTTGGGAGAAGCAACGACCGAACTTGAGACGCTCAAAACTCGCGTGGTTGATGCGGAGAAGGAACGCACGGCAACCCACGAGGAACATGCTCGTCTTGTGCGTTCCAAGGAGAAGGAGCAGCAGCGCCGCGCGGCCCACCGTGAGAAGGTGGCGCGACTCGGCGCCCAAGTGGCTGCGCAACGTTCCCGAGTGGAAGTACTCGCGAACAATATCGAACGGCTTACGGGAGAGATCGACGAGGCCCACAGCAGGTTGACCGAACTCGCTACTGAGGACAGCGACGTAAACGAGCGACGCCATATAGCTGAGCAGGACAGTGCAGTTGAACAGCAACTGAGCCTGGAACAACTGTCATCTCAGGAACTGGACCTCAGCGAGCGGCTAGACGCACTTGGCCGCGAATCACGTGCCCTACGCGAAAGTCATCTTGAAGCCGAACGCCAACGGGCCACCCACCAGGCGCGCGCCACAGCACACGAGGCAGCGCTTGAACAAGCGCTTGGCAGTGCCCGTCAACTTGCACAGCATGATCCGGGGCTTGTTCCGCTGAGCCAGCACCTTGAGGTTCCAGCCGAACACGAGGCCGCAATCACCGCGGCGCTCGCTCACCTGCGCCACGCGCTCGTGGCTCACACTCGCGATCAAGCCCTCGCGGGTACCGACACGGCAGCCGACCTTGGACTGGCCGCAGCCGTTATTGCCTACCCAGCCAGCTCGTCGTCAAGCAGTATGGAGCAGTTAAGCAGCACCGTGCAGCAGTGGCGGGACAGACTTCCAACTGAGGCGGTCATTGCTGCTGACGTGGTCCGGACACCGCAACACAACCATGCCCTACGCGAAACCCTCGAACGCATCGTCATCGTGCCAGCGCACACAGCACCGCAGATAGTGAACCTTGCACCAGGCCTCACGGTTGTGACCCCGAACGGACGCGTCATCACGAGTGAGTGGGTTGTCAGCGAGCCGCGGGAAGACGCGCTATTCGCACTGCAACGCAACCTCGAACACGAACGTGAACGAGCCGAAAGGCTCGCCGCGGAGGTAGCGGCGCACAAACACCGCCTGACCGCCAACGAGAACGAACTCGCGGGCCTGCAGGCACAACTCAAGGCGACCCGTACCTCGCTCGCAACCGCGAGAGAACAGCAGCGTGCCGAAGAGACCGCACGAGCCCGAGCCACCGCACTACGCGATGCGGCAAACCGGGAACTGGAACGACGCACCACACAACTCGCGGAGGCAGCGGAACGAAAGCGTGTCGAGGAAACGAAACTGGAGTCGCTCACTCAGGAATATGAGGCGCTTGCGGCAACCGACCAGAGCTCACGCGATCATCAGGAGTCCCAGCACGGCACCGGGAAACTCGCTGACGGCCAGGAGCAACAAGCGGATCTCGACACCCGCATCGCTGAGACCGCTCTCGTACTGGAACGTGTCCGTGAGATCGAGACTCTGGCACGTCTCGATTTACGTAGCGCCCAGGAGAAACACAAAAACCTCGATAACCGGGTAGCAGGCCTCGAACGGGCTCTACGCGCCGAGGAACAGGCGGAGAAAGCCGCTGAAGAGGCGCAACGCCGCCGCGCCGCTCAGGCTGCCACCGCACGTAAAGTCCAGGACCGCGCCAACCTGCTCCTGGAACTGATCGAAAAGTCAATCGCGCGGGCTGCCATCGCACGCGATGAGGCCCATGCAACCCGGGACCGTTACGCCCAGGAACTCGATGAACTGCGCAGTGACCTTGTCCACCGGGACGCAACGACCCGTGAGTTGACCGAGGCCATACACGCCCGTGAACTCGAACTCACTGGGCTTGACGCTCAGGTGCAGGCCCTCGAAACACGAACCGTGCAGGAATACGGGCAAAGTGCGCAGGAGACAATTGACCAGTACGGCCCTCACCTGGAGATTCCCGCTTACGAGATACCGAAATCACGGCTGGCACCAGATGAAGAACTACCGCAAGCTGACCTCAACGGCGTGCAAGCGTTTGACCGTGAATATCTGGAGAAGACCTTCGAACGTGCCACCAAAGCACTGGCCAACCTGGGCAAGGTCAACCCCCTCGCCCTTGAGGAGTACACGGCGCTGGAGGAACGGCACAAGTTCCTCGCCGATCAGCTCGCGGACCTCAAGAAATCACGTGCCGACCTGTTGGGGCTGGTCGATGACATTGATGCAAAGGTGCAAGAGGTGTTCGCCTCGGCATTCGCAGACACAGCAGCCCAGTTCCAGCGGGTTTTTCCCCGGCTTTTCCCAGGTGGGGAAGGGCGCATGTTCCTGACCGACCCGCAAGACATGCTCACCACCGGCATTGAGATTGAAGCACGGCCCGCCGGCAAGAAGGTCAAGCGTCTCTCGTTGCTGTCGGGCGGCGAGCGGTCGCTCACAGCGATTGCGATGCTGGTCTCGATTTTCAAAGCTCGCCCATCGCCGTTCTATGTCATGGATGAGGTCGAGGCTGCACTCGATGACGTGAATCTTGGACGTCTGCTTGGGGTGTTCCAAGAACTTCAGCAGGACTCACAGTTGATTGTCATCACGCACCAGAAACGTACGATGGAGATCGCTGACGCACTGTATGGCGTCACGATGCAGGGGGATGGAATCTCTGCGGTGTTGTCCCAGCGTCTTGATCGCGATGACGACGCGTCGACTCTGTCAGCGCAGCACGTGCCGTCAGGGGTGGTCGACGGTGCGGTTCAAGGCCCCGAATACGATGTCTAGCTCGCACACGGGAGGCTCCCAAGGCATCGGTTTTCGGCGGTAACGCCAAGGCGTGAACACTGTGATGAAACCCATCACGCAACCTCCCCAATTCATCCCTTGAATCCTCAACACACGACTGGTAATCGTGACAAAATTACAAGCATGGGATTAGCTGCAACATGGATTGTGCTCGCGCTGGTATGCGCGGTTTTCGTACTCGTCATCGCGGGGCGGACCCTGATTGATCCCCTCGACGAAGACGCACGCCCCGAATCGGGATGGCGAGCCTTCACCGCCGACTTCTTCTCCTGGCTCGCGCCACTCGGCATGCGCATCGAGATCATGTTCCTGAGACTTGGTCGACGCATGGGCCTGCCAGCCAAGCGACTCGAGGACCTGAGCGTTCGCCTCGATGAGATTGCCCACGAGCGCCGTCAGATTCGAGACATCGCCAAGATGGCAGACCTCGGCGATTCCGATCTGTCAAACATGTCGCTCGACGACTTCCTACAGGCTACGCAGACCTCGGAGCCCGCCTACGCGGATGTCGAACCGATCAGCGAGAAACTCGAGGAGTTCTACGAGTCGGTCCAGGAACGTCGCGCAGTTGCGCGCGCTCGCCGGTGAGCCAGCACTCCACCCGCCACGTTGAACGCCCGCCACTTGGCGGGCGTTTTTCTTCGCCCCATTTCCTTGAGAGACTTAAACCGTGAATGAATTCCTTGATCTCCTCGTCTACATCGTTCCTGCGCTCGCGGTCATCGGCCTCGGTGGCTGGGCGGGCGTCGCTGCACAGAAGAAGCGCTCCGCACGTCCCACTCAAGGTGACGCAGGCAAAGAGGTAACCGACTCGTCGGATATCTCAATTGACGACGATCCGGCTGTTCCAGCAGCCGGTGACGTGCCAGCTATCCCAGCGGTCGAGGTTCCAGAGGCAGTCACCTCGCGTTTTGCACGGCTGCGGTCTCGCCTTGCCGCATCGGGTTCGCCGCTTGGTGCGCGGTTGCTGTCAGTCTTGTCGAAGGACCACCTGTCCGAGGGAGACTGGGACGAGCTCGAAGAGACCTTGCTCATGGCGGACCTCGGCGCAGGACCCACTGGCGAACTGATCGATGCGCTGCGCACCGAGGTGCGCGTGCACGCGATCAAGGATGCTGCGCAGGTCAAGGAACTGCTTCGCACTGAACTGGTCAAACTCGTCGACCCAAGCTTGAACCGTTCCCTCAAGGTCGACCGTCAGGGTGAGGGCGGTGAACTCCCTGCCGTGGTCATGGTTGTTGGCGTTAATGGAACCGGTAAGACCACGACGCTGGGTAAGCTCACGCGCGTGCTGGTTGCCGATGGAAAGTCGGTTCTGCTCGGTGCCGCCGACACCTTCCGTGCTGCTGCAGCGGACCAACTGGAAACCTGGGGAGCGCGCGTCGGTGTCGCGACCGTGCGTTCGGACCGCGACGGAGCGGACCCTGCCTCGGTTGCCTTTGACGCAGCGAAGGCCGCTAAGGAACAAGACGTTGACGTGCTACTGGTGGACACGGCAGGACGTCTCCAGAACAAGACCGGTTTGATGGACGAACTCGGCAAGATCGCGCGCGTGGTCACCAAGGAAGCACCCATCAGCGAGGTGTTGCTCGTCCTCGACGCCACGACCGGACAGAACGGTCTCAATCAGGCCCGTGTTTTCGCGCAGGTTGCAGGTGTGACTGGAATCGTGCTGACCAAGTTGGATGGAACCGCGAAGGGTGGAATCGTGGTGGCCGTTCAGCGGGAACTTGGTGTTCCGGTCAAACTCATTGGACTTGGTGAAGGCCCAGACGATCTCGCACCGTTCGACGCGGAACAGTTCGTGGCGGGCATCCTCGGCGACTAGCCCAACCTGTCCTCACCAACCCCACTTGAGGCACCTTACGCCAACGAACTCAGCCATTTACCTACGAACTCAGCCCTCTCTGGGATGATCTCGTGGATAAATGGCTGAGTTGATTTCTGGCTCCGCGCTGTGGCGCGGTTAGGGAGATGGGGTATTGGTAAGTAGTGCTGTTTTGGCCAGTTGTTGACAGTAATGAGCGGTAACTAGCGGTTAGTCACACAGCAGAAACAAACTCGCCTTCACAGAAACACAACGTTTACTCCACACCGTGCATGTGTCACGGCGGCGAAACGAAAAGTGCGCGTTTTGGAAACTCCCGTGCCAGAAAGTTAATGGCAGGTCAGCCGAGGGGCTGACGATGGGAGGTAAGAAATGCTTCTAGCACAGATTGCGGAAACAGGTCCGGTGGATACCGGTGTAACGGCGTGGATGCTCGTGTCTGCGTCGTTAGTATTGCTCATGACCCCAGGTCTGGCGTTCTTCTACGGCGGTATGGTGCGCGGCAAGAGCGTACTGAACATGCTCATGATGTCCTTCGGCGCGATGGGACTCGTGGGAATCATCTACGTCCTCTACGGCTGGTCGATGTCCTATGGGGAGACAGTTGGTGGAATCTTCGGTAACCCGTTCGACCAGTGGGGCCTCAAGGGCGTCTTCGAAATGGTCGATGGCGAGTGGGCGTTCTTGGTTGATGGCGGCTTGCCAGTAATCGTTGACGTAGGCTTCCAGGTCACCTTCGCTATCATCACCGTGGCACTTATTTCCGGCGCCATTGCGGATCGCGTTCGCTTCGGTTCGTGGATGGTATTTGTCGGGTTCTGGGTAACTTTGGCTTACTTCCCAATGGCGCACATGGTATGGCACCCATCCGGATTCCTCGGTGAGGAAGGTCCCTTTGGTTCAATCGCAACTCCAGTTGACTTCGCTGGTGGTACGGTCGTCCACATTAACGCGGGTGTTGCTGCACTGATCCTCGCACTGATTGTTGGCAAGCGTAAGGGGTTCGGTAAGGAGCCAATGCGTCCACACAACCTGCCATACGTAATGCTCGGCGCAGCCCTCCTGTGGTTCGGTTGGTTCGGATTCAACGCCGGTTCTGCTTACGGCGCGGACGGCTCTGCAGGTCTGGCGTGGGTGAACACCACTACCGCAACCGCAGCAGCGATGATCGGTTGGTTGCTCGTGGAAAAGATTCGCGATGGCCACCCCACCTCGCTGGGTGCAGCATCAGGAATCGTGGCCGGTCTTGTTGCCATCACTCCTGCAGCTGGATCTCTTTCGCCAGTGGGTTCGATCTTCCTGGGAGTCGTAGCCGGTATCCTGTCCGCCCTCGCAGTCGGACTGAAGTACAAGTTCGGATATGACGACTCACTCGACGTGGTTGGCGTTCACCTGGTCTCGGGTCTGTGGGGAACCGTTGCAATCGGTCTCCTCGCAGTAGACGGCGGCCTCTTCTACGGTGGTGACTTCTCGCTCATCGCAGTTCAGATCATCATCGCTCTCGTCGCGATTGTGTTCTCCGGAATCGTCACGCTCGTTATCGCGCTGGGAATCAAGAAAACCATCGGATGGCGAGTCGAGGAAGCCGCAGAGGTTGGCGGAATCGACCTTGCAGAGCACGGTGAAAGCGCGTACGAAGGTCTTGGCGCAACCCGCACCTACACGGAGGTAACCAAATGAAACTCGTGACGGCCATCATTCAGCCGCACAGGCTTGACGAAGTCAAGATCGCACTCGAATCCGCTGGTGTCCGCGGTATGACGGTCAGCGAGGCATCCGGATACGGACGCCAGAAGGGCCACACCGAGGTCTACCGCGGTGCCGAGTACACGATCGATCTGACCCCGAAGATCCGCCTTGAAATCCTTGTCGATGACGCCGACGCAGCAAACGTCACAGAGATCATCGTCAAGGCAGCCGCCACCGGCAAGATCGGTGACGGAAAGGTCTGGACCATCCCGGTTGACGATGTGGCGCGAGTCCGCACCGGCGAGCACGGATCATCCGCGCTCTAATCGCCCGGTTGGGAACAAAACGGCGTAGTGGAGTGTAGCGGTTCCGCGAAGCGAGCCGCTGCCGGAACTTAAGCGGATGTAGTTCCCAACCAAAAAGGACAGATAGACACACTCTCGGGCTGGCTCGCGTACGCGAGCCAGCCCGAATCCGTTAGGGGAGAAGGCACACAATGCCGACAGCACACATACGAGAAAACCGCTCAAAGTCTCCGCGTCCCCTCATCGGTTCGCTGCCCGCACAACTGGCCCGTATCGCGGCCGCCAGCGAACCCGGAGCCCACCAGCGCAACGAGATCACGACAACCGCCGTGCAAGCGCTGCAAGAACTGTGGGAGAACGCAACCGCGCGTGCAGAGATCAGCCAGGAACTCGTCGGAAAGCTGACGCTGGTTGGAGTTGGATCGCTCGGACGAGCCGACATGGGATCGCGCAGCGATCTGGACCTGCTGCTAGTGCACGAACCGCAGGCAGCTCAGGCCGCTCAGGCTCTAGCGCCACACCTGTGGTACCCGATTTGGGATGCAGGGCTCGACCTGGACCACTCGGTGCGTTCGCTGAAGCAGTGTCGCACCATCGCCTCGACCGATTTACCTGCAGCCGTTGGGATGCTCTCTGTGCGTCCCATCGCGGGCGACCCCAACCTCGCCTTTGAAACCTCAAGCCTCGTACTGGCCGACTGGCGCAGCGCAGCGCGCACCCGGCTCCCGGAACTCATCGAATCAGCCCGCGCCCGCACACAGCGTCATGGGGAACTCGCACACCAGATCGAACCTGACCTCAAAGAATGCAGGGGAGGGCTGCGTGACGCCGTGCTGCTCGACGCACTTGCGGCCACCTGGATCGCGGACCGACCACACGGCGACGTGGACCAAGCGCGAGCTGAACTGCTCAATGCCCGCGACGCGGTGCAGCGGGTCACTGGACGGCACGCCAATCGGTTGTTCTTGAGTGACCTTGAGGAGGTCGCACAGGTGTGCGGCTGGGACGACACGGCCGAATACCGGGCCCACCTTGGCGAATGCGGGCGGACCATCGCCTATGCACTCGACACCACGATCCGCAGGGTGCAGACAGCCCTTGCCATACCGCAGGCACGTGCCAAGACCCTGCTGATTCGCGGTAAACGTTCGGCTCCGCGGCTCCGTTCGATCGCGGAGGGAATCGTGGAACACAACAACGAGCTCGTGCTCCTCGCCGACTCGCGGACCCGAAACGATCCGGTCCTACCGCTACGCACGGCGGCGACATCGGTGCGTACCGGCATCCCTATCTCTCCGTCCGCGCTACCAAGCCTGGCAGCCTGCCCGGAACTTCCCCTGCCCTGGCCGCAGTCAGCTCGTGCCGCGTTCCTGCACCTGATCGGATCAGGGCCAGCGCAGATACCGGTGTGGGAAGCGCTCGACCTAGCGGGCATAGTCAGTGCGTGGATTCCCGAATGGCGAAAGGTCCGCAACAAAGTGCAGCACTCCGCGGCGCACCGGCACACTGTGGACCGACACCTCATCGAGGTAGTATCACGGGTCCACCCGTGGCGCAAGGAACTCAAGGACCCGGCAGTACTCATGCTTGGAGCGCTCTTCCACGACATCGGCAAGCAAGAGGATGTGGCCGATCATTCCGTGTTCGGAGCCGAGCGGATTCCAGCGATCCTTGGCCCCATGGGGTTTGACTCACGGACCCAACACGACGTGGCTCTACTCGTGCGGCACCATCTGCTCTTGTCCGAACTCGCCACCACAACTGATCCTGACTCCGATGAACCCATCGAACGACTGGTCGAAGCGCTTGAAGGGAAGCGTGACCTACTCGTGGCGCTGCGGGCAATCACGGAGGCAGATGCTGCCTCGCTCGCAACCGATAAGTGGACCACATGGAGGGAAACGCTCGTGGACAACCTGTTCCAACGGGCCAAACCCCACATGAAAGTACGTTCCTAAGGAGCCAGCGTGGCCCGCATCATGCCACGGGCGAACCGGATAATTGAAACGAAGGCGCGTGCAGCAGGTAGTCTTGATCTTTGAGTCATGCCGTTTTTGCACAAAGGGTTAAAGGAATAGCAGTGTTCGCTACGTTGTCAGATCGCCTGACGTCAACCTTCAAGAATCTACGCAGCAAAGGACGCCTCTCCGAGGCCGACATTGATGCCACGATCAGGGAGATTCGTCGCGCGCTGCTCGACGCCGACGTTGCAGTCCCCGTTGTGCGCGACTTCGCCGGAATCGTGCGGGAACGCGCGCTGTCTGCCGAGGTATCCGGGGCGCTCAACCCGGCGCAGCAGGTAGTCAAGATCGTCAACGAGGAACTCGTCAACATCCTTGGCGGCGAACACCGGCCACTCAACTTCGCTAAGACCGGTCCAACGGTCATCATGCTCGCTGGTTTGCAGGGTGCAGGTAAGACCACCCTCGCCGGAAAGCTCGCGCTTAACCTCAAGGAGCAGGGCCACACCCCCATGCTCGTTGCGGCCGACCTCCAGCGACCAAACGCGGTCACCCAGCTCAAGGTCGTTGGAGAGCGCGCGGGCGTACCTGTATACGCACCGCATCCAGGTAACCAGGGCGAGGCAGCACTTCCGGGTGTATCAGCAGGCGACCCGGTTTCCGTTGCACTCGCTGGTCTGGAAACCGCCAAGACCCGTCAGCACTCCGTCATCATCGTGGACACCGCCGGACGCCTCGGCGTAGACCAAGAACTCATGGAACAGGCCGCGGACATCCGCGACGCCATCAACCCCAACGAAATCCTGTTCGTCATCGACGCCATGATCGGTCAGGACGCAGTCGCAACCGCACAGGCATTCAACGAAGGCGTGAACTTCACCGGTGTCGTGCTATCCAAACTGGATGGTGACGCCCGCGGTGGTGCCGCACTGTCAGTGGCCCGTGTGACTGGAAAGCCGATCCTGTTCGCCTCAACCGGTGAAAAACTTACCGACTTCGAGGTGTTCCACCCAGACCGTATGGCCTCGCGCATCTTGGACATGGGTGACATCCTCACCCTGATCGAACAGGCCGAAAAGGCGTTCGACACCCAAGAAGCCGAACGCATGGCGCAAAAGATCCAGGACGGCAAGGACTTCACCCTCGCCGACTTCCTGGTCCAGATGCAGCAACTGCGCAACATGGGCTCGATGAAGAAGATGCTCGGCATGCTCCCCGGTATGGGACAGATGCGCGAAGCCCTCGACAACTTCGACGAGCGCGAAGTCAACCGCATCGAGGCGATCATCCAGTCGATGACTCCTGCAGAGCGCGACAACCCGAAGATCATCAACGGTTCACGTCGCTCCCGTATCGCCAAGGGTTCGGGAACCACCGTAACTGAGATCAACCAGTTGCTCCAGCGTTTTGACGCAGCACAGAAGATGATGCGCCAGATGAACAAGGGCGGCGGAGCCGGAATGCCAGGAATGCCGGGCATGGGCAAGATGCCAGGCGTCGGCAAGCGCGCTGGCGCCCGTCAGGCCAAGAAGGACAAGAAGATGACCCCGCAGCAGCGCGCAGCAGCCGCACGTAAAGCTGCGCGTGATGCTCAGGCGCCAACCCAGTCCAGCGGATCATCGTTCGGCCTTGGAAACCAAGAGCAGGTAGATCCAAGCAGCCTCGAACTGCCACCGGGACTCGACAAGTTCCTCGGCCGCTAAAAGCCATGAACGCGCCCATCTACCACCTGAGCGGAACCGTGGTCATCGATGACGACCACGAAGTCAATGATGCTTGGGTGGTTGATGGGCGCGTTACCTTTTCCCGGCCAGCATCCGGTGCCGCCCACACCTTGACCGGGTTCTTTTTTCCGGGGCTCGTGGACGTGCACTGCCACGTCGGACTCGCAGCGCAGGGGTCGGTGGACCGGGCCACAGCGAGGGCACAAGCACTTGCAGACCGTGATTCCGGTGTCCTGCTCATCCGCGACGCGGGCTCACCCTCCGATACCTCGTGGGTCGGCGAAGCAGAAGACCTGCCGCGGCTCGTTCGCTGCGGACACCACATTGCACGGCCAAAACGCTACCTGCGCAACTATGGCGAGGAACTGGCCGATCCGAACACCCTCACTGACCGACTCGTCGCCAATCTGGACGACTCAGATGGCTGGAACAAGATCGTCGCGGACTGGATCGACCGGGACGTCGGAGACCTCACGCCGCTATGGACGCCAGAGCAACTGCGTGACGGCCTCGCAGCCGTGCACGCGCGTGGCGGACGAGTTACGGCGCACACGTTTTCGCGCGAAGCCGTGGGACCTCTGCTCGACGCTGGTATCGACTGCATTGAGCACGGAACCGGGATGACTGGCGACGATATGGCACGTGCCAGCGCTGCTCACGTGCCTGTGACGCCCACCTTGCTGCAGATCGCTCAGTTCGAGAGCATCGCCGCCGCTGGCCAGGAGAAGTTTCCGCGGTTTGCGAGCCGAATGCGCGAGCTCTATGAGCGCCGCTATGAGCAGGTGCGTGCGTTCTATGAGACCGGGATGCAGATTCTTGTGGGAACCGATGCGGGCGGGACCATCGAACATGGGCGAATCGCGGACGAGTGTGCGGAACTGGTGCGTGCGGGAATCCCTGCAGCAGAGGTGGTGGCATTCGCCTCGTGGCGGGCACGGGATTACTTGGGTGTGGCTGGTCTGAGCGAAGGAGCCTCGGCGGACATCGTCGGATACGCGCACGATCCGCGCAGGGACATCTCGGTGCTACAGACCCCAGACGCGATAGTGCTGCGGGGGCGACGCGTCGGCTGAAACTGGTGTCAGCCATCCGACTTTTGCCGTGAACAGACATGAATGTGACTAAAGCCGCAGTGCAAGCCCGCCACAACGCCCGCCCCAGGGTGGAGTCGCGCACACTACTCTGGCATAATTTTCTTCTGTACTCGACAAATTCTGGCCCCTCTCACCAGAACGCGTTGTGTTCCCGGAGAAGGCGGACGCATTGTTTCCCCGATGCACGTCGCATGATCCAACCCAAAACAACTAGGAGTGACCACTAAAGTGGCTACCAAAATTCGTTTGAAGCGTCTTGGCAAGATCCGCTCGCCTCACTACCGTGTCGTGGTTGCGGACTCCCGCACCAAGCGTGACGGTCGTTCGATCGAGGAGATCGGCAAGTACCACCCAACTGAGAACCCTTCGTTCATCGAGATCGACTCGGAGCGCGCTCAGTACTGGCTTTCCGTTGGTGCACAGCCAACCGAGCAGGTACTCAACCTCCTTAAGATCACCGGTGACTGGCAGAAGTTCAAGGGTCTTCCAGGTCAGGAAGGTACCCTTAAGGTTAAGGCTGCCAAGGCTGACGCCGCCGAACTCGTAGCGACTGCAGCAGCAGACGCTGAAAAGGCAAAGGCGAAGGCATCCGAGGCCAAGGCACAAGCCGCAACTGAGGAAGCACCAGCAGAAGAAGCTTCGGAAGAAGCCTGATGCTAGCCGACGCCCTCGAGCACCTTGTGCGAGGTATCGTCGATCACCCAGACGACGTGACTGTTCGTTCCAAGAACTGGCGCCGTGGTGACGGCGAACTCCTCGAAGTTCGTGTACACCCCGAGGACTTGGGTCGCGTCATTGGACGCTCTGGACGAACCGCACGCGCGCTGCGCACCGTTATCGGTGCGCTTGCAGGTGAGAAGGCCGTACGCGTTGACGTCGTAGACGTCGACCGACGCTGACACTAACGCATCACTTGGGCCCGGCCACCACACGGTGGCCGGGCCCATTGTTTTTGTTGATTGTTTTGCCTCGTCGATGCTGCGGTTCTGTAGGCGATGTTGCGGGTTTTTAAGGTGACCGTGTCGACAGAGCCGAAACATCGGTTTGGCGAGTTGGTGCGTGCAGCGCTGGGTACACTTGAACAGACTTACCAGAAGTTATTAAGGAACCACATGGAACTCACGATTGCACGCATCGGCAAGGCGCACGGGCTGCGGGGCGAGGTCGCCGTTGAGCTTCGCACCGATATCCCCGAGGAGCGTTTCTTCAAGGGTGCCCGCATCGACACCAAGCCAGCCGAACGTGGCCCCCTTACCGTTGCTCGTACGCGGGTGGCGAGTGGTCGCTGGTACGTACACTTTGAGCAGAGTGTGGACCGCACCTTCGCTGAATCGCTGAACGGCGTGGAACTCGTGGTTCAGGCTGAGGAATCCGATGAGGAGAATGCCTGGTACGTGCATGAACTCGCAGGTCTCGCAGTGGAACTGAGCGATGGGACTGTTGTGGGCAAGGTCGTCGGACTCGAACACCTCCCGGCTCAGGATGCATTGGTGGTCAAGGAAAAGAACGGCACCCGCACCTACATCCCATTCTTGGAACGCTTCGTACCAACCGTCGATGTTGCGGGTGGGCGCGTGGTCATCACCCCGCCGGGCGGGCTGCTGTCCACCGACACTGAGAACCTTGTGATTTCCGACGAGACCTCAGGCGCACAGGAGCCCTCAGCTTCCAGTGGTGAGGGCGAGGATCACTGAGCCGTGCGCATCGACGTTATCTCGATCTTCCCGCAGTTCTTTGACGCGCTCGGCCTGTCCCTTTTCGGTAAGGCCACCGACAGCGGGCTACTCGGATTCAGTGCACACGATCTACGTGAGTGGGCGACCGATAGGCACCGTTCTGTCGATGACACTCCGGCTGGCGGCGGGGCGGGAATGGTCATGAAGGCCGACGTGTGGGGCAGGGCTCTCGATGAGGTGTTCGCTGAGCCCGTAACTCCTGGTGCAGTCTTGGCCGATAGCTCCGAGGACGTGAGTGTTGCCGCTTTTGATATGGTGTCCGGCACCGACTCGTTGGACGGAACTGAAACTGTGTCTGAGACTGCCACGGGCAGCGGTGGATGAGCACCACGCCGGGTCCTTGTGATTCCCACGCCATCCGGAGAAACGTTCACGCAACGTGTTGCAGAGGATCTCGCCCACGCAGACCACCTCGTCTTCGCGTGTGGACGCTACGAGGGCATCGACTCCCGCGTCGCCGAGCACTACCGCGAATCAGACGTCGAAGTCCGCGAACTGTCCATAGGAGACTACGTACTCAACGGTGGGGAAGTGGCCTCGATCGTCATGATTGAAGCAGTCGTGCGCCTCATTCCAGGATTCATGGGCAATCCAGAATCACTCGTCGAGGAATCACACGGAGCGGCAGGACTCCTCGAATATCCCGTGTACACGCGCCCCGCGAACTGGAACGAACGCGACATTCCGCAGATACTCATGAGCGGCCACCACGCCAACATTGCCCGTTGGCGCCGGGAACGTGCCTTCGACAAGACGATGGCCCGCCGCCCAGACATGATCGAAGCGTTGAAACCAGAACAACTCGACAAGAAGGACCGAGCCTACCTGCAGGCAGCAGGCTGGCGCCGCCAGCCGAACGGCAACTACCTACGCCCGCTGGAGGGCGAGTAGGCGCTGGCGGGCGGCAGGATCGTCGGGAATCTCAGTGGCCAAGAGTGACCAACGCTACGGACTTACCGGCCCGAGCGTGATGGCGCATGACGGCGCGAATATGCCAGAATAGATCCTTGGTGTGTGTTCATGGAATCTGCCATGGGGGACTCCGCGGAACGCAAACACGCCACCCAATCGATGAAAATCGGGACCACCCCACGCTGGGTGGCCCATTATGTCGTGCCTGACCTGTGGCAGGACGAGGAGAATCACATGCAGAAGCTGGACTTCGTTACCGAGGGTGCCCTGCGCACCGACATCCCTGCGTTCCGTGCGGGTGACACCGTCAAGGTCAACGTAAAGGTCGTTGAAGGTAACCGTTCGCGTATCCAGGCATTCCAAGGCGTTGTCATCGCACGTGTTGGCGGCGGAATCGGTGAGACCTTCACCGTGCGCAAGATCAGCTTTGGTACCGGTGTTGAGCGTACTTTCCCGCTCCACGCACCAACCATCGAGTCGATCGAGGTCATCACCCGCGGTGCCGTTCGCCGCGCGAAGCTGTACTACCTCCGTGGTCTTCAGGGTAAGAAGGCTAAGATCAAGGAAAAGCGCGACAACACCGCTAAGTGATCTAAACTGCCGCTGATTCTTGAGCGGTGGAACGTGAAGGGGCAGCCGCCTGTGCGGCTGCCCCTTTTGCGTGCCCCGTGTTTGGCGTGGCACCTCAAAGATGGATGCGTCGACGGGGCGGTTTTGATCCTGAGACATGGTTTTTGTGTGCGCCTCCGGGCCAATTTGACCCCATCGAAACTCGATAGAGAAACCCGATGTGAAGAATGCGTACACGTCGGTGGACGTTCCCACTGATGCGCCGGGTAATCGGCGTAAGATACTTTGATGGTGCCATCACGAGTGGTGCCGCCAATCTTTGACACCGACAGGAAGCCCGCGTGAGCGAACAGCAGATCCCCGCCGAGAGCGAAGAAGAACACACGCCGAAGAAGGGATCAATCCTTCGCGAGACCGCGATCATCCTCGTCAGCGCGCTGGTTCTGTCATGGTTGCTCAAAACCTTCCTGGTGCAGGCCTTCTATATTCCAAGCGGTTCTATGGAGGACACACTCCAAGAGAACGACCGGATCCTCGTGTCCAAGATGGTTCCGGATGTGTTCGACATCCATCATGGTGACATCGTGGTGTTCAAGGACCCCGGTGGGTGGCTCGGTTACAACGTATACGAGGAAGACACGGGTCCTCAGGCGGCTCTTCGCAAAGGGTTGACCTTCATCGGGATCTTGCCGCAGGATGCCGGTTCGCACCTGGTCAAGCGTGTCATCGGAATGCCGGGAGACACGGTGAAATGCTGTGACGCAGACGGCAAACTCACTGTCAACGGCGTTGCCATTGATGAGACCGCCTACCTCAAGGAGGGCGAGGCACCCTCGCACATGGACTTCGAGGTTGAGGTCCCCGACAACGCCCTGTGGCTGATGGGCGACAACCGCTCTGGCTCGGCCGATTCACGAGCCAACCTTGGTGGACCGGGCGGTGGATTCGTGCCGATCGACAACGTTGTGGGCACAGCCTTTGTGAAAGTGTGGCCGTGGGAACGCGCCGGCTGGCTCAAGAACCCAGGGGATGTGTTCGAGGACGTTCCAAAGGGCCAGTGAAAGTAGCGGGCATACGCCGACACCAACGCCATGAGCCGTACCCACTCGTTCATTACCACCCCACACGCGAAAGTTTCATGAAACGACTATGAACCTTGATGTCGCAGAGAACTACCTCTTCCAGGTCACTCCAAGCCAGGAGGACGAGGCGCGGCAACTCATTGTAAAAAAGCATGAGGCCGCATTGGCCCGTAAAGCGAAGAACGGCTCGAAACAACGCGTGTTCGCGGACCTGACCCATGAACGTTCGCTGCTGGAACGTGGTGCTCGTTTGGTGGCGGGTATGGATGAGGTGGGGCGTGGTGCCCTGGCAGGCCCGGTCGTTGTCGGCGTATGTGTGGTCGACACGGCGACGGTCGACCCGCCTCTCGGCCTCACCGACTCCAAACTGATCGCTACAGACTTGCGTGATGCATATGTGCCGCTGATTCGCGGATGGGCGAGGGACCATGCGGTGGGTTCGGCATCGGCGGATGAGATCGATGAGCTGGGCATCATCGGCGCTCTGCGTGTGGCCGGACAGCGGGCTCTGGCATCCGTTGAAGCGCGGATTGGCCCCGTGGATACGGTTTTGTTGGATGGTTCGCATGACTGGCTCACTGAACCGGAGCAGGACCTGTTCTCGCTGATGGAGGGTCCGACGCATGCACCTGTCACCGGCTATACACAGCCGCGGGTTGTGACCCGGGTCAAGGCCGACATTGCGTGTGCTGCAGTGTCGGGTGCTTCGGTTCTGGCGAAGGTCGCACGAGACCGCCTCATGTCTGAACTCGACCGCGAATTTCCGCAATTCGGTTGGGCAACGAATAAGGGGTATGGTTCCTCTGGTCATAATCTTGCGTTGGCTACGGGCGGTCCAGTGAAGTACCACCGCCGCAGTTGGAATCTGCCGATTCTGACTACTACACACGAGGAAGAAGAAGGGCTCGGGACACTATGAGTGCTGCTGACCTTGAAAACTATGAGAATGACATGGAACTCGCGCTGTACCGCGAGTATCGGGATGTCGTTCAGTTGTTCTCGTACGTGGTTGAGACCGAACGCAGGTTCTACCTGGCGAACAGGGTGGACTTGCAAGTACGTTCCGCCGCAGGTGAAGTCTATTTTGAGGTGCACCTGCAGGATGCGTGGGTGTGGGATGTGTACCGGTCCAAGCGGTTCGTGAAGTCAGTGCGAGTGGTGACGTTCAAGGACGTGAACGTTGAAGAACTCTCGCGTGAGGAACTGTCCATCTAATTTTATTGGCGACGAATCGTCCGGTATGTTGTTGGCTCACCCACTTGGGTGGCGTGTTTCCCCAAGCGTTTCCACCGTGTTGAGCAGTCAAGTTATCCACGGGTCGAGCCGAGGTTTTATCTGATGGTCGTGTCCTTTAGCGATGCTGGAGGACATGACCATCACTTCTGTTTCAACTGATCAGCCTTTGAACCGCCAGGAAATCGGCGCATTCGGCGAGGAGCTTGCCTGTCGTTTCCTCACGGAAAAGGGTTTCGAGGTGCTGACACGCAACTGGAGGCCTCGCACAGAGCATGTGCGCGGGGAACTGGATATTGTCGCGCGCGACGGAAACTCCCTAGTGTTCTGCGAGGTCAAGACGCGGACATCCCAGATCATGGGTTCACCCTTCCATGCGATTGATGGACGTAAGGTTGGCGCGCTGCGGAAACTCGCAGCAGCCTGGCTTTCTGGCCAAGACCAGAGCTTTGAAACGGTCAGAATCGATGCCATAGGCGTTCGACTGAAACTCGATGCCACGCGGAGGCGGGTTGTCGCTGCACGGGTTGAACATCTGATGGCGGTGGCGTGATGGGGTTGGGACAGTCTAGTTCTATCGCGCTCGTTGGCCTGCAGGGATATCAGGTTGCGATCGAATCCCATCTGACCAGTGCACTGCCGAACTTCACGATCGTTGGGTTGCCCGATGCCTCTCTCAATGAGGCAAAGGATCGAGTTCGCGCTGCTATCGCAACGACCGGCTTCGATTTTCCGGCCCGGAAGGTCACCATCAATCTTGCACCTGCCTCGTTACCCAAATCTGGACCATCGTTTGATGTCGCGATTGCCCTTGCGGTCTTGGATTCAGCGGGTGTCCTACCCAACCGCGTGGACGCGGCAACGGTGTTCCTTGGAGAACTAGGGCTTGACGGGCGAGTTCATGAGGTCTTGGGAGTGTTGCCCGCGGTGGCGGCGGCGCGTGCCACAGGATTCAAGCGCGCGGTTGTGCCGGTCGGGAACCGCCGGGAGGCTGAACTCATAGACGGCATCGAGGTCATTGGGATCGAACATCTGGCGCAGGCTGCTGCGCTGTGTGGGGCGGAAGTGCCCGTACCGCAGTTGATGTCGCGATCTGGTGCGCGAACAACGCCGGGTTCAACGTTGCCCGCCGCATCCGGCGACATGCGTGAGGTTCTGGGGCAACAAACTGCCAAGTTCGCACTCGAACTGGCTGCAGCAGGCGGACACAACGTGTTCATGGTGGGGCCGCCAGGAACAGGCAAGACAATGCTGGCCTCGAGACTGCCGACTATCTTGCCGGAACTCACGAGCAGCGAGGCATTGGAGGTCGCGTCGATTCACTCCGTGGGCGGCCTCTTCGATCCCGCAGGTGGATTATCTACGACACCGCCTTTCGAGAGTCCACATCACACTGCCACAGGGGCGGCAATCATTGGAGGTGGCAGCGGACGTGTAAAGCCCGGTGCCATCTCGCGCGCACATAGGGGAGTGCTCTTCCTTGATGAGGCACCGGAGTTCTCGGCTCGAGTGTTGCAGACCCTGCGCCAACCACTCGAGAGTGGTGCCGTTGCCATCAGCAGGGCGTCCGGCACAGCAACGTTTCCGGCACGGTTCCAACTGGTGGCAGCGGCCAATCCCTGTCCGTGCGGAAACGCACACGGCGATGGACGGAACTGCGTGTGCACAGCCCTTCATAAACGGCGCTATATGCAGCGGCTTTCAGGTCCACTCATGGACCGAATCGATATCCAGATTCAGGTCTTACAACTGGTCCCAGGTGCTGCAAGCACTAGGGAATCAGAATCCTCTGCGGTCATCCGGGCGCGGGTTCAGGCCGCGCGTGCCGCAGCGGCACATCGGTTGAGGGACACGGGATGGAATACCAACCGAGAGGTCCCTGGATCATGGATACGAGGCGTGCTTGGTTCACACAATCCGTGTCTGACCTTCGTCAACAAAGCGGTTGAGAAAGGAACGCTGACGATGCGTGGCGCGGATCGAGTGCTTCGCGTTGCATGGACCCTTGCCGATCTATCTGGGCGGACAACACCTACTGTTGATGATGTGCATCAAGCGTTGACGATGCGGGTTCTTTCGGGGGTGTCTCTATGAGCGGCGATATGCTGGAGCGCGATGCAGCAATGTTCTGGGCTGCCGTCACAGAACCAAATGACCATATCGCTGGTCTTCTGGTCTCTCGCCTTGGACCTGCTGAAGCTCGGAAGTGGCTATCTGCGACAGGAACTCGCTCCGATGCGATCAGCGACGCAACCGTGGATCGGCTAGGCCTGTCTGGAGAGATGGGAGCCAGGCGCCTTGCCACTGCGGTTGCGCGCTGGAACACCCGCCGCGACACCATCGACACCCGGGAACTGAGGCGACGTACCGAACTCCTAGGCGCTCGGTTCATCATCCCCTGTGATGCGGAATGGCCGCAGCAGTTGGCTGACTTGGGTCCGGGTGCGCCGTCGGGGTTGTGGGTGCGTGGGGATGCGACGGTGGTGGCGAAGAGTGGCTATGGTGCAGCGATCGTTGGTGCGCGGGCTGCGACCGCCTATGGCGAGACGGTGACTGCGATGCTTGTGTCACGCATGGCCGAGCGGGGACTCACTGTTGTGTCTGGGGGAGCATTTGGCATCGATGCATGTGCCCACCAATGTGCACTACGCATGCAAACACCGACTATTGCGGTGCTTGCAGGAGGTATCGATCAACTCTATCCGGCTGCGAACTCTGATCTATTGCGCGCCATCGAGTCATCTGGCGGCGCGTTGGTGAGCGAGAGTGCCCCGGGCAGCACTCCGATGAAATCGAGGTTCTTGTCGCGTAATCGGTTGATTGCAGCTCTTAGTGGCTCCACCGTTGTGGTCGAAGCCGCGTGGCGGTCAGGCTCGCTCTCCACGGCGAACCATGCGTTGGAACTCGGACGTCCAGTGGGCGTGGTTCCAGGGCCGATTACCTCGGCGCAGAGTGCGGGTTGTCATCGGTTGTTGCGGGAGAGTCCGGCTGAGGTTCTATCGACACCGGAAGACGTGGTCGACCTTGTTCCAGGACAGCCTAAGGTCCAGGCTCAGGCGGGCAGTGGTTCCAGAACGGATGCGGAACAGTTTGATCCGATGGAACTCAGAGTGCTCGATGGCCTCAAGCGGAGCACGCCTGTGTCAGTTGACGATCTGTGTGTGGCATCGGGGTTGGCTCCAGCGGAGGTGCTGATGACACTCTCTAAGCTTGAGTTTCGCGGTGTGATCCAACAGGATCTACGTGGCTGGCACCGGAACAGGTAAGCCCTGTTACAGAGAGTGGGTCATTGTTATAGAACCGTAATCAAGTGCGTCGATGTGAATGTTTTGCGGGCAAAATGCCGTTATTCTCGGCGATACCGTCAAGGATGCTCAATATATGAGACATTAACCTATGAATCCTAGCCACAAGCGGGGGTATGGGGACTGGTGCAGGGGGTGAAATTCCCCTATAGTCGAGACTGTTGCGCATGGGCCTGCCGATTAGAAGGGTAATCCGATCGCATTGGTGCTGGTAGAAAACGCACACACGGCTTGAACGCAGGAATGTGAATATCTTGTAAGGGAGGTGTTCAAGTGGATTTGGTCATGGATGACTTCGTGAAACACTTGAGCCTTCGTCGAGGATACTCGCAGAACACGTGCCGTGCCTACGCCGCTGACGTGCGCTCGCTCCTGGAGTTCCTTGCCGAACGAGAGGTCGAGTGGCAATCAGCAACTCTTACAGACCTGAGAGCCTGGCTGGCCCATCTCTCCGAGCACAATGGCTCCCAAGCGACCATCGCGCGAAAGGGCGCCGCCGCCCGCGGGTTCTACGGCTGGGCAGCAGATCGTAATCTGGTTGAGGCCGACCCCTCACTACGCCTTCGTACGCCCGCACCATCGAGCAGGTTGCCAGAGGTGCTCTCTGTGGCGCAGGCGAATCTGCTGCTTGATCACGCGCAGTTAAGCGCTGCAACCGATGAGCCTCCTGCGCTGCGCAACTGGGCCGCAACTGAACTGATGTATTCGTCTGGGTTGCGGGTTTCTGAAGTCTGCGCGCTTGATGTGAACGATCTCAATCTGTCGCAGCGTAGCGCACGAGTCATCGGTAAGGGCAACAAGGAGCGCGTCGTTCCGCTCGGGCAGCCCGCGACTCATGCTCTCACGATGTGGTTGAGCAAGGGACGCCCTCAACTGGCCAGCGCCTCCTCCGACAAAGCACTGTTTCTAGGTGCCCGTGGAGGTCGCTGGAACGTCCGATCACTGCGAGAAACTGTGCATCAACTCGCCGCTGGCGCACATGTTCCGGACATCGCACCGCATGCTGTGCGTCATACCGCTGCAACCCACCTCCTTGAGGGCGGCTCGGATCTGCGTACGGTTCAAGAACTTTTGGGGCACTCCTCGTTGCAGACCACGCAGCGTTACACGCACGTTACCGTCGAACGTCTCAAACACGCATACCTCACAGCCCATCCTCGCGCCTAACCAACATAAAGCACCATCACCCCCGCCAAACCCGTCAACAAAAAGGAACATCGTGGAAACGTCCCCCGCGTTTGACCTGAAGTCCTTGCTTTCAGGCGCGAATTCCCATCGCGTACTCCGTGCACTGGCCGACTGTGGCTGCTCAGACCTCTATGGTCGACTCATCGATATGTGTTCTGACCAAGACATCGTGGGCGGCCATTTGCCGCAGGGTGCGGTTGCCCTTATGTGGGAGCGCTATGCGGTCTCGGCTTGCGTGCATCTGCGTGAGGAACTGATCCTGCTCTATGCGCCCCTTGTCTCGTTGATCGCGCACAAGGTCGGTTCAAAGCTACCCAGTTCCGTCGAGGTGGCCGACCTCGTGTCCTACGGTACGTTTGGCCTCATTGACGCAATCGATAAGTTTGATCCGAGCCTCGACATCAAGTTTGAAACCTACGCATCGACCCGTATCAGGGGAGCGATCCTGGACCAACTGCGGGCCTTCGACTGGATCCCACGCTCAGTTCGCGCGAAAGCTCGCGCCTACGACCGGGCTTACCTTGAGATTGAAGCTGAGAAACATCGCGTCCCAACCAATGAGGAACTTGCATCTAGGCTCGAGATCTCAGACAAAGAGCTGCGTCAAATCCAATGGCAGTTGTCCTCAACCAATCTGGTAGCACTCGACGAGGTTGTGGGCACCGGTGAACGCCTTGAACTGATCTCGGCAATCGAGTCCGTACAGCGCGCAACCACCATTGATCCCGCTCTCGCATTCGATCAGCAGGAAGGGCGTGAGATTCTCGGACGGATCATCGATCTGCTCAACGAGCGCGAGAAGATCGTCATTTCGCTCTACTATTTCAAGGGCAGCACGCTCGCCGAAATCGGTCGGGCGCTTGGTGTCAGTGAGTCACGCGTTTCGCAGATGCACTCCTCCATCCTTGTCCGTCTGCGTACGAGTCTCGCCGTCGCTGAGGGCCGAGACGTCTAGCGCTGCAGAACGGCTTTCTCGCTTCTCCTCGATTCACACCGTCGATTTCGGTGCTGAGCCAAGAGTGTTGTAACTGTGCCTCCATGAGGGAACGTTATGGCAGTATTGGCTCGGTAGCATTCTGGGCCGCTTGCCTCCACCGATTTGGGCAGCTCAGGCAGAACGATCAATTCGGCTTAAGCACGATCTGCACCCACCCACCCATGAGCCGCCACGGGTCTAGGTAGTCCCTACCATCTACATGTCCCACATGAATGCACCGATCTTGGCAGTGGGCCGTGCTCTTGGCCGCGGTGTGTCCGAGCAGATCCCCGGCAAAGACCGGTGCGCCAACCGCGAGACCGGAATCAAGTGGTTCATATGTGACGCGGGTGCCATCGGCGCGGCTCACACTGACAACCGGCTTGCCAGCCACGGTTCCGGAAAAACTCACCGTGCCCTCCGCAATCGCGTACACAGGGTCACCGGGGTCCGCTGCGAAATCAATTCCACGATGCCCGCTCTGCCAGCGCTGGGCTGGGGGCTCAAAATCATGCATGATCACCCCGATGTCCAACAGCCTCGGACGGGTTATATCGGTGGTGGACATATCCAGGGAGACTGGTAACTGCACGGCTCTATGATCCGAGGGAGTAGGGGCCTCGGAAGGAACGGCGCTCGGCGCCGTGATCGCCGCGGTGACCGACAACGCAATGTGCGTCGACAGGGCAACCAGCCTGATCGTCGTCAATCCAAAAAATCTCGGTGTAAGCCCCACATCCACTGCCATGCTCGCACTCTATGCAATGTGCCTGTAGGCGCAGGAATATGTGTACCGAATCACGCCCGATCTGTGCACAAACTGCTCGTGGTACGACGTGTGAATCCGGTAGACTTGAACCCGCATCAGGCTAGAGGTGTGCCTACGGGCGTGCTCGTGTCCGCGGAATAAAACCCGCAGATACTCCCAGATGACAAAAAGCGCTCGCGTCCCACTGC
Organism: Timonella sp.; assembly: GCA_031979385.1. GTDB lineage: Bacteria > Actinomycetota > Actinomycetes > Actinomycetales > Cellulomonadaceae > Timonella. The sequence goes on from DALZEF010000008.1 coordinate 126,409, forward strand.
AGACATAGTGGGAACTCACGTTTACTAGTGGTCCGCCTCGGCGGTTGTGACGTGTGGAGCGTGGAGATCTCCCCAAAGGGGAGATGCCAACCCAAAGAACGCGACCAAACCGGTCGCCCGAATGTGTGTAATGCAGGGGAGGATCCCCGGTTGCACCGAAAGGAAATCGCCATGGCAGTAGTAACCATGCGCCAGCTCCTCGACGCAGGTGTTCACTTCGGACACCAGACCCGTCGCTGGAACCCAAAGATGAAGCGCTTCATCCTCACCGAGCGCAACGGCATCTACATCGTTGACCTCCAGAAGTCGCTTTCGTACATCGACCGTGCATACGAATTCGTCAAGGAAACCGTTGCACACGGTGGCTCGATCCTGTTTGTTGGTACCAAGAAGCAGGCTCAGGAACCAGTCGCAGAGCAGGCAGCACGCGTGGGAATGCCATACGTGAACCACCGCTGGCTGGGTGGTATGCTCACCAACTTCTCGACCGTCAACAAGCGCCTCCAGCGTCTCAAGGAACTCGAGCAGATCGACTTCGACGACGTTGCAGGTTCCGTTTACACCAAGAAGGAACTCCTCATCATGCGCCGCGAGAAGGACAAGCTCGCACGCACCCTCGGCGGAATCCGAGACATGGCGAAGGTTCCTTCGGCAATCTGGATCGTGGACACCAACAAGGAACACCTTGCTGTTGACGAGGCACGCAAGCTTGGCGTGCCAGTCGTGGCAATCCTTGACACCAACTGCGACCCAGACGTAGTTGACTTCCCAATCCCAGGTAACGACGACGCGATCCGCGCCGTACAGCTCCTGACCCGTGTCATCGCCGACGCTGCTGCAGAGGGCCTCGTGGCTCGCAGCAAGGGTGGCAAGACCGGTGCCGCTGACGCTGAGCCACTCGCAGAATGGGAGCGCGAGCTCCTCGAGGCCGGCGCAGAAGCAGCAGCTCCAGCAGAAGCAGCACCAGTTGCTGAAGAAGCTAAGTAAGACCCACTGAAGTCTTAAAAATTGGCGGCCGGTCATACCGGCCGCCAATAGTCTTGACAAGCCACCACAGTTTAAGGACAAACAATGGCAAACTACACTGCCGCTGACATCAAGGCGCTTCGCGAGCGCACTGGTGCTGGAATGCTTGACGTCAAGAAGGCCCTTGACGAGGCAAACGGTGACTCGGAGAAGGCTCTCGAGATCATCCGCGTTAAGGGTCTCAAGGGTGTTGCGAAGCGTGAAGACCGTGCAACCTCCGAAGGCCTCATCGCCGCAGACATCAAGGACGTTGACGGTGCTCAGGTTGGTACCCTCATCGAACTGAACTGCGAAACCGACTTCGTTGCAAAGGCCGCTAAGTTCATCGAACTCGGCGAGACCGTTCTCGCAGCAGTTATCGCTTCCGGTGCACAGTCTGCTGAAGAGGCACTCGCCGCTGAGGTGGACGGACAGAGTCTCAAGGACCTCATCGACGCAGAAGCAGCAACCCTCGGCGAGAAGATCGTTCTTCGCCGTGTTGCAGTTGTATCCGGCCCAGCCGTGACCGCTTACCTGCACCGCACCGCAAAGGACCTGCCACCATCAATCGGTGTTTTCGTTGTCACCGACGCAAACGCTGCTTCGGTAGCCAAGGACGTTGCACAGCACGTTGCTGCGCTGTCCCCAGAGTTCCTCTCCCGCGAAGACGTTCCAGCCGAGAAGGTTGACAACGAGCGTCGCATCGCCCAGGACACTGCTCGTGCAGAAGGCGCTAACAAGCCTGAGCACATCATCGAAAAGATCGCTGAGAACCGTCTTGGCAAGTTCTTCGAGGAAGTTGTTCTTGTGGAGCAGCCTCTCGCAAAGGACCCGTCCAAGAAGGTCGGTCAGGTTATCGCTGACGCCAAGGGTGAGCTCAAGAGCTTCGTCCGCTTCCGCGTAGGCGCCTGAATCTAGGCAACGTCAAATGCCCGGTCCCGCAACTCGTGGGGACCGGGCATTTGATGCACATAGCCGAATTTCCGCCCCTTGACCCTTAGGGCAACGGCGACTCACGCAACAGGTCGAATCTCGGTACTGACGTGGGAATAAGAGTAGTGTCGTACTTGGGGTACCAAGTGCTTTATTTGAGTAGAACCGGAGTAGTTCCATGTCCAGTACCGAAACCAGTTCCACAGTTGGGTCCGAGGCGACAACAACGCCGCGCACTGCGCGCCGTGTTCTGCTCAAGCTCTCGGGTGAGGCTTTTGGTGGTGGACAGATCGGACTAGCCTCCGATGTTGTGCGTCGCGTTGCCGCAGAGATCGCCGCTGCAGTGGCGCAGGGCGTTCAAGTGGCAATCGTGGTTGGTGGTGGTAATTTCTTCCGCGGTGCCGAGCTTTCGCAGCAAGGACTGGACCGTGCGCGCGCCGACTATATGGGTATGCTCGGAACCGTCATGAACTGCCTCGCCCTTCAGGACTTTCTCGAACAGGCTGGTGTCTCCACCCGCGTTCAAACTGCCATCACGATGGGTCAGGTTGCAGAGCCGTACATCCCGCTGCGTGCCATCCGCCACCTTGAAAAGGGGCGCGTGGTGATTTTTGGTGCTGGCGCCGGAATGCCTTACTTTTCCACCGACACGGTTGCCGTGCAGCGTGCACTCGAGACCGGTTGCAAAGAGGTTCTCATGGGCAAGAACGGGGTGGACGGCGTCTACACATCCGATCCGCGAACCAACCCAGATGCAGAACTAATGGACGAGGTCTCGTTCACCGACGCGCTCGTTCAGGGCCTTGGTGTCATGGACGCCGCTGCGATGAGTCTCGGCCGTGACAATAACCTGACCATGCGCGTGTTCGGTATGGATGAGGAGGGCAACGTGACCCGCGCACTCGTCGGCGAAGAAATTGGTACCGCCGTCACCGCCGACTAGGCTGGTATCTAGTTTCCCAATCTCAACGTGCCCGGTAGGGTGCACAAACTCAAGGAGTTAACAATGGACGAGATCCTTCTCGAAGCCGAAGAAAAGATGGAACGCGCGGTCGAGGTCGCCAAAGAGGAATTTGCGGGAATCCGCACGGGACGTGCGAACTCCGGCATGTTCTCCAAGATCATGGTGGACTATTACGGTGCCCCGACTCCGCTCCAGCAACTGGCATCGTTCAACATCCCAGATGCTCGCACGGTTTTGATCAACCCATTCGACAAGTCCGCTATGACCGTCATCGAAAAGGCGCTGCGCGAATCGGACTTGGGAGTGAACCCGTCGAACGACGGTGTGGCCATCCGTATCGTCATGCCGGCACTCACTGAAGAACGCCGCCGCGACTACGTGAAACTTGCCAAGACCAAGGGCGAGGACGGCCGCGTATCGATCCGCTCCGTACGCCGCAAGGCAAAGGACCAGATCGACAAGGCCGTCAAGGATGGCGAATATGGTGAGGACGAGGGTGCTCGTGCCGAGAAGGAGCTTGAGGCTCTGACCAAGCGCCACGTTGAAGCCATTGACGCGCTGCTTGCTGGTAAAGAAGCAGAACTCCTCGAAGTCTGATGAGTCAGCCGGACGCAGCGTCCGAGGTGGTTGCCTCGCGGGCAACCCATACGGGTAGGAACTTGCCGGTAGCGATCACAGTGGCAGTCGTATTGCTTGCTGCGGTCGCCTCCTCGCTGTTCTACCGCAAGGAACTGTTTGTTGGACTCGCCGTCATCGCGGTCTGCCTGGGCCTATATGAGTTGGGTAAGGCATTCTCCGTGCGCGATATCAGGATTCCGTTGCTGCCGGTCATGGTCGGCACCGCCGGGATACTGATTTCCACCTATATCTCTGGGCCCGAGGCTTTGATGGTCTCCTTTGCGCTGACCGTCGGAGCGGTGGTGGTGTGGCGTGTGATCGACGGTGGCGGTATTGAGGCTGTCCGCGACAGTGCCGCAGGACTTTTTGCAGCAGCCTACCCTCCACTCATGGGCGGGTTCGTGATGCTGATGCTCACGGCCGATGACGGTCCAATCCAGGTTGCGATTTTCATTCTGCTCGCGGTTGCCAATGATACGGGCGGCTTCTTCGCGGGTGTGAGGTTCGGCAGACACCCACTTGCCCCGACGATCAGCCCCAAGAAGTCATGGGAGGGTCTCGCGGGATCGTTCGCTTTGACCATGCTCGTGGGAGTCATCGGAGCCACGTTCTTCCTGCACATGAATCCGGTCGTTGGCGTAATCCTTGGTCTGATCACCCCGATCACGGCAACGGTCGGTGACCTGGCCGAGTCACTTATCAAACGGGATCTCGGGCTCAAGGACATGGGTACGCTACTGCCCGGACACGGCGGGGTCCTGGATCGTCTGGATTCACTGCTGCTCACTGCCCCGTTCGTGTACCTGATGTTCTCATCGGCAAGTGGTCTACCGGTATAGCCACTCTCAGGTAGGGTGCGCATAGGATAAAGAGACGCTCAAGCGCGAGTTTTAGACGCCAAGGAAGGTAGTTGCATGGCTGGGATGTTTGACACCGTGTCGGGAATGAAAAAAGGTTACGACATTGACGAGGTCGATGATTTCTTCCAACACGCACGGGAAGTCTACGAGGGCGCGGCCAGCGAGCCGTTGACCCACCGTGACATTCACACGTGCGTGTTCGACGTAGTCCGCAAGGGCTATGACACGGATCAGGTGGATGCAGCGCTCAACAGGCTTGAGAACGCCTTCGTGGCTCGTGAGAAGCAGTTGATTTTGACTCAGCGGGGTCCAGAGGCCTGGAGCGCAACCCTCAATGAACGGGCACAGACCCTCTATCCACGTCTTGGGCGTCCACGCGGTGAACGCTTCGCACACCCGAAAGGCAGCGGTTACTCGATTGAGGAAGTCGACAACCTGTGTGCGAACCTCGTGAAGTTCTTTGACGGTAAGTTGCGTGTGACGGCATCGGAATTGCGCGCTATCACGTTCGGCGCAGCACGCGGTAAGAACGCGTACGAGGAAGCATCAGTCGACGCCTTCATGGCTCGCGCAATTGAGGTGCTGCTTGGTGTCGAATGACTCCCGTGACCGGGTGGTCGTTCTCGGCTCAACCGGTTCGATCGGTACGCAGGCGCTTGATGTCATGGGGCGTCACCCTGACCGGTTCGAGGTGGCAGGGTTAAGCGCTGGGGGAGGAGACCTCGACCTTCTCGTGCGTCAGGCTACCAGTTTCAATGTTCCTGTTGTTGGCGTCGCCGATGCAGGCCGCGCCGGCCTCCTCAAGGAGAAGCTGACGGCTGCCGGAAGCAAGGCCCACGTCCTCGCCGGTCCGGAGGCCTCGACGCAGTTGGCAGGTATCCCGAGCGACACTGTCTTGAACGGTATCACCGGTTCGGTCGGGCTGAAGCCTACTCTGGCCGCGCTTGAGAGTGGTGCGACTCTGGCCCTCGCGAACAAAGAGTCCCTGGTTGTCGGCGGACAGTTGGTCAAGCAGGCGATGCAGCGTCCCGATCAGATCGTTCCAGTGGACTCGGAGCATTCGGCGATGGCCCAGTCCTTGCGCGGTGGTCGGCGTAGTGAGGTCACGAAGTTCATTCTGACCGCATCGGGAGGGCCTTTTCGGGGCTGTACTTCCGAGCAACTGACTCAGGTGACGCCGGAACAGGCGCTTGCACATCCGACGTGGAACATGGGGCCGATGGTCACGATCAACTCATCGACCCTGGTCAACAAGGCGCTAGAACTCATCGAAGCCCACCTGTTGTTCGATGTTCCGGTGCAGGACATCACGGTTGTCGTACACCCACAGTCAGTCATCCACTCGATGGTCGAGTTCATCGACGGAAGCACGATCGCCCAGGCATCGCCTCCTGACATGCGCCTGCCGATCGCTTTGGGCCTGAGCTGGCCCGAACGTATTGAGAACGGCTCTGTCTCAGTCGACTGGACGCAGTCACACGCCTGGGAGTTTCTGCCGTTGGACAGCGCGGTGTTCCCAGCAGTCGACTTGGCGCGTGAAGCCGTACAGGCCTCCGCAACCCACCCAGCAGTGTTCAACGCGGCCAATGAGGAATGCGTCCATGCGTTTCTTGCGGGCCGGATCGGATACCTTGACATCGTCTCCACTGTGCGCCACGTGCTTGAAGATCACGCAGTGGTAGGCGGTGAGGTCATGCTTGACGATGTGCTTGAGGTTGAGCTGTGGGCGCGACGTCGCGCCCACGAAATCATTGACGCCATATAGGCGTGAGGTTTCTTGGTATTCGTTCAGGTTCATTCGGCAGACTTGATTCGCTGATTGTGGCGATACTTTTGAGGAAGTGATATGGCGTATCTCGTCGGGGTCCTGATCATCTTTGTTGGGGTCTTACTCTCCATCGGCCTGCACGAGCTGGGCCACCTCGTGCCTGCCAAGAAGTTCGGTGTGCGGGTTCCGCAGTACATGGTCGGTTTCGGGCCGACCCTGTGGTCGTTCAAGCGTGGAGAGACCGAGTACGGCATCAAGGCGATTCCGTTGGGCGGATATGTCCGGCTGGTCGGTATGTACGCGCCAGGCGATCCGCGTCGAGACCAGAGGAAGGGGCGCTTGGCCGAGTTCGTGCAGTCTGCACGTGACGCGAGTGCCGAGGAGATCCTTCCGGGCGAGGAGCATCGAGCCTTCTACAACCTGTCCACACCCAAGAAACTTGTGGTGATGTTCGGCGGTCCATTCGTCAACCTGGTGATCGCGTTTGTACTCTTCGTCGCTATTTTCACGACATTCGGTATTCAGCAGCCCACTTCTACGTTGGGTAGCGTCTCGCAGTGTGTCCTACCTGCCACCGCACCTGCAGATGCCACGTGTGCGGATGACTCCGCCCCGGCGCCCGCCGCTGCGGCGGGGCTGCTGCCCGGCGACACAATTACCCAGTGGGACGGCCACGAGATCACCTCGTGGGAGCAGCTTACGCAGCTCATTGGAAAATCTGGCGAGCGTACGGTCGCCATTACGTTCATACGCGGTAGCGAAACGCTGACTACGCAGGCCACCCCAATCGTTGAAAAGCGTCCGATTTACGACGATATGGGTAGGCTGGTAACCGACGCTACAGGTGAGATGGTGCTTGCGGACAAGGGCTTTATGGGAATGGGATCGCTCGTTGAACGCAGACCTGTTCCCCTGGCTGATTCGGTTGAGTACTTTGGCCAGCAGCTCAAGATGACCGGGCAGATCATCGTGCGGTTGCCGCAGCGACTCGTGGATGTTGCGCAGGCCGCGTTCGGTACGGCGGAACGAGACCCGAACTCTGTTGTCGGACTCGTGGGCATCGGACGTTTCGCTGGGGAGCTGGCTTCACAGGACACCGGCTCAGGGGTCGCGGAGACTGCGGCTTCGCTTGCATTGCTTGTGGCTTCGTTGAACCTTGCGCTGTTTGCTTTCAATATGATCCCGCTGCCTCCGCTTGACGGGGGACATATTGCGAGTGCCCTTTATGAGGGTGCCCGCCGTCAGGTTGCGCGTGTGCGCGGACGGGGCAATACCGGGCCGGCCGATACCGCACGGCTGCTTCCGGTAGCATACGTTATGTTCTTCGTCCTGACCGGGATGGGGCTGCTGCTCATCTACGCGGATATAGTCAATCCGATCAGGTTGTTCGGCTAACCAAGCATGGTGTGAAGCCCATGTGTGGAATTGGTGGCACTGCGCGTGATCTGGCCCGCGTTATTCGTTTCCACTTGTAAAAAGGTGGATAATAGTGGGGTGAGTGTTCCAATTAACCTCGGTATGCCGTCTGCCCCAGCACCAACTCTTGCACCGCGTCGAAAGACCCGCAAGATCCAGGTTGGCAAGGTCGCGGTCGGTGGCGATGCGCCGATCTCAGTTCAGTCGATGACCACAACCGCCACAACGGACATCAACGCAACCCTGCAACAGATTGCCGAGCTCACCGCGGCTGGATGCGACATCGTGCGTGTTGCCGTCCCCAGCGCGGACGACGCGGCAGCGCTTCCCGCAATCGCGAAGAAATCGCAGATCCCGGTTATCGCGGACATTCACTTTCAACCGAAGTACGTCTATGCGGCAATCGATGCCGGCTGTGCGGCCGTGCGCGTGAACCCTGGAAACATCCGCAAGTTTGATGACCAGGTGAAGCAGATCGCTCAGGCTGCTGCGGACGCCGGTGTCTCGATCCGAATCGGAGTCAACGCCGGATCCCTGGACCCGCGCCTGCTGAAGAAATACGGCAAGGCCACACCAGAGGCGCTCGTTGAATCGGCTGTGTGGGAGGCCTCGCTGTTCGAGGAGCACGGCTTCCACGACTTCAAGATTTCGGTCAAGCACAACGACCCTGTCGTCATGGTGCGTGCCTACGAACTGCTTTCGGAACGCGGTGACTGGCCGCTGCACCTTGGCGTGACCGAGGCTGGCCCCGCTTTCCAGGGAACAATCAAGTCTGCGACCGCATTTGGTGCTCTGCTGTCTCGCGGTATCGGTGACACGATTCGCGTCTCGTTGTCGGCCCCTCCGGTCGAGGAGGTCAAGGTTGGAAACCAGATTCTCCAGTCGTTGAACCTCAAGCCACGCAAACTCGAGATCGTCTCATGCCCATCGTGTGGCCGCGCACAGGTTGACGTGTACACCCTTGCTGAGCGAGTCACTGCTGGTCTCGAAGGACTGCCGGTTCCGCTGCGCGTCGCCGTCATGGGCTGCGTTGTCAACGGGCCAGGTGAAGCCCGTGAAGCTGACCTGGGCGTGGCCTCAGGCAACGGCAAGGGCCAGATCTTCGTGAAGGGTGAGGTCATCAAGACTGTCCCGGAATCAGAGATCGTGGAAACCCTCATCGTAGAAGCCATGCGCATTGCGGACTCGATGGAGAAAACCGGGGACAGCCCTGTTGTTACCGTAGGCTAGAATCCATGAGTATTTTCGTCTCTGCCCGACGTACGCCACAGTGTGATGCGCGCGTGCTCGCAAAGGACGAATGGCCAGTTGCCCTGCGTATCGCCCAACAAGACCCTGTGTCCTATATTCTTGCGATCACGCACATCAACTCAGGGTTGGTGCACGGCGTCGATATGGGGGAGTTGTGGGGGTTCCCCGCCAAGGGGCCGGTGCAGGCCGTGTGTTGGATGGGCGCCAACCTCATCCCGATCATTCCCGATCCCGATCCCGAACTTAGGTCCGAGGCGCTTATCTCGTTTGCCGCTATGGCCGCCTCGTCAAACAAACGTTCCTCATCTATCGTTGGGCCTTCGGACTTGGCACTGGCGCTCTGGCGGAACTTGGAGGGCTCGTGGAAGAGCCCTCGAGAGATCAGGGCATCACAGCCGTCCATGGCGATTGCCTCGACCCCGCTTATTGAGCCTGACCCGGATGTCAAGGTGGCGCGCTGGAACGATTTCGATGCGCTCTTGCCTGCGAGCGTACACATGTTCATCGAGGAAGTCGGTGTTTCACCGCTGTCGTTCGGTTCGGCGCAATACTCGATGCGGGTACGCGAGTTGATTGCAGATAACCGGTCGTTGTTGCGCTACGCCTCAACCCTTGAACCCAGGAGTGGTCGCAGTGACGAGGTGATCTTCAAGGCTGATTTCGGCGCTGTCACGCCCGATGTCGCTCAGGTTCAAGGGGTCTGGGTCAGCCCCGAATATCGAGGGCGGGGTCTTGCAGCCCCTGCGGTGGCCACGGTGGTGGAGCACGGACTGAGCACCATTGCACCAACCGTGTCGCTGTACGTCAATGACTACAACCGCCGTGCGATCTCGGTATACCAGAAGGTTGGATTCGAGCAGGTTGGCGAGTACGCGACCGTTCTCTTCTAACGTCAATGCAGGTGCGTGATGCCTTGCGGGCGTGCAGTCCTGCCGGAACTTGCAGAACGCTGGGGCCGTAGCATCGGCGAGTCTGTGACAAACCCGCTTGGCCGCGTGAGTGATTAAGTGCGTGGACACCCACAAAACCGTATTAACCTTAGATCTATGCTTTTACGCCTGTCTAACCTGTTTGTCCGCTCCCTTCGCGAGGACCCAGCAGATGCTGAAGTGGCCAGCCACAAGCTACTTGTGCGCGCCGGCTACATTCGCCGTGCCGCACCCGGTGTCTACACTTGGCTGCCGCTTGGCTTGCGTGTCCTTGACAAGGTTGAGCGCGTGGTACGCGAAGAGATGGACGCTGCCGGTGCGCAGCGGGTGCACTTCCCAGCACTTTTGCCACGTGAACCCTATGAGGCAACGAACCGGTGGACAGAGTATGGCCCGAATCTGTTCCGGTTGCAGGACCGGAAGGAAGCTGACTATCTTCTTGCCCCCACGCATGAGGAGATGTTCACCCTCCTGGTCAAGGACCTTTACTCCTCGTACAAGGATCTGCCACTGACGCTGTATCAGATTCAGACCAAGTACCGCGATGAGGCGCGTCCTCGTGCAGGGTTGATCCGAGGCCGCGAGTTCATCATGAAGGACGCCTACTCGTTCGATCTGACCGATGAGGGTCTCAATGAGTCATACCAGAGGCAACGTGACGCATATGAGCGGATCTTCACGCGGCTTGGCCTCGAATACGTCATCGTTGCGGCGACCTCGGGCGCTATGGGTGGTTCACGTTCCGAGGAGTTCTTGACCCCAACCGCGATCGGTGAAGACACGTTCGTTCGTGCGCCAAGCGGATACGCGGCAAACGTTGAGGCGGTTGTGACAGCGGTGCCTGAGCCAGTCGACTTCTCGGAAACCCCAGCAGCGCGTGTGGTGGACACCCCGAACACCGGCACGATTGAAGAGCTCGTTGCACATCTCAACGCTCACTTCCCACGCGAGGATGGCCGCGAATGGAACGCGGGGGACACCCTCAAGAACGTTGTCGTCGTTGCGAGTGACCCCGAGGGCAACCGTGAACTCCTTGTCATCGGTGTGCCGGGAGATCGCGACGTTGACATGAAGCGCCTTGAAGCCTCCCTTGCACCCCGCGAGGTCGAACCTGCTGGGGATGGTGACTTCGCCAAGAACAAGGTCTTGGTAAAGGGCTACATCGGTCCACAGGTTCTCGGACGGACGAACACCGGTGATGACACTGCGATCCGGTACCTCGTAGACCCACGCGTCGTGCCGGGTACCCGCTGGGTGACCGGTGCCAATGCGGACGGGCAACACGTCATCGACCTGGTTATGGGTCGTGACTTC
>DALZEF010000009.1:0-62449 GCA_031979385.1 Timonella sp.
GTAGGGGTCTGCTTCGCGAGACCCCTACACTCCACTTCACTACTTTGTCCGCAACGGTCAAGTCAATGTCACACAACCGGTAGGCGGACAGTCCTACCAGCCGCCCACCCAAGCCGCCTATGATTGAGGGGTTCAAACACTACCTGGTGGACGTTTAGATCGACGGGACCAGCCTAGGACGGAGCAAACCGTGGCCTTAATTGTGCAAAAATACGGCGGCTCTTCTGTATCTGACGCAGAGAGCATCAAGCGCGTGGCAAAGCGCGTCGCCGAAGCTAAGAAGGCAGGTAATGACGTTGTCGTTGTCGTTTCCGCAATGGGAGACACAACCGACGAACTGATTGACCTGGCCAACCAAGTCACCCCAATGCCACCCCAGCGCGAAATGGATATTCTCCTCACCGCTGGCGAGCGCATTTCCATGTCGCTTCTCGCGATGGCGATCAACAACCTCGGCGTGAAAGCCAAATCGTTTACGGGCCAGCAGGCAGGTGTTATCACCGATGCCGTGTACGGTAAGGCGCACATCGTCGACGTGGTTCCCGTACGGATCCGCGAGACCATCGAAAAGGGCACGGTCGCTATCGTGGCCGGATTCCAGGGTGTCAACAAGTCCTCGAATGATGTCACCACCCTTGGTCGTGGTGGTTCGGACACGACCGCCGTTGCGCTCGCGGCTGGGTTGAGTGCCGATGTGTGCGAGATCTACACCGATGTTGATGGCGTGTTCACCGCCGATCCGCGCATTGTTCCGTCCGCCAAGAAGGTGGACCGTATTACGTACGAAGAGATGCTTGAGATGGCCGCCTGTGGCGCCAAGGTGCTCATGCTGCGCTGCGTGGAGTTCGGGCGACGCTACGGTGTCCCAATCCACGTGCGCTCTTCCTACTCCGGTAAGACCGGAACCCTAGTCACCAATGTCCCTGCTGTGGTTGGCGCTGGTGCGGCCAACGCCGCGAGCGAAGAAACCGAGGAATCGACCGTGGAAGATCCAATCATCACCGGTGTTGCGCACGACCGTTCGGAAGCGAAGATCACGATTGTTGGCGTGCCGGACGTTCCCGGTACCGCTGCCAGGATCTTCGAGGTGGTTGCGACCTCGGGTGCGAACATCGACATGATCGTGCAGAACGTGTCTGCTGCAGCGACAGGGCTGACAGATATTTCGTTCACGCTGCCTGAGGACGATGGGCCGCAGGCTCTCGCCGCGTTGCGTGCCGTGAAGGACGAGATCAAGTTTGACTCGCTGCAGTTCGACGACCAGATCGGTAAGCTCTCCCTGATCGGTGCGGGCATGAAATCTAGCCCTGGTGTTTCCGCGAAACTGTTTGCTGCGCTGCGCGACGCGGGCATCAACATCGAGATGATCTCCACCTCGGAGATTCGCATCTCTGTGGTGACCCGCCAGGATTCCCTGAATGATGCAGTGCGTGCCGTGCACACCGCGTTTGGGTTGGACGGCGACGTAGAAGCCGTCGTGTACGCGGGTACTGGCCGCTAGGTTCTTTTTGATTTTCGACGAGACGGCTACGTCTCGCAGACAAGTCCGCTTGAGTGCGGCGAAGGATTTTTTATGAGCACCCCACTGAACCTCGCCATCGTAGGTGCGACCGGTCAAGTTGGTCAGGTCATGCGTGACCTCGTTGAGCAGCGTGGATTCGAGTATTCCTCGCTTCGTCTTTTCGCATCCGCGCGTAGCGCTGGCAAGACCATTGCCGTGAACGGCGTGGACATTGTTGTTGAGGATGTCGCTACCGCGGACCTTGCGGGTATTGACATCGCGATCTTCTCCGCTGGTGGAGGAACCTCCAAGGAGTTCGCGCCGAAGTTCGCTGAGGCGGGCGCTTTCGTGGTGGACAACTCCTCCGCTTGGCGCTTGGACCCGCAGGTGCCGCTGATCGTGTCCGAGGTGAACCCCGAGGCGATCGCTGATGCAGAGAAGGGCATCATCGCGAACCCGAACTGCACCACCATGGCCGCGATGCCGGTTCTCAAGCCACTACACGAGGCCGCTGGCCTCAAGCGCCTGGTAGTCACCACGTTCCAGGCGGTTTCCGGTTCCGGTCTTGCCGGCGCGCAGGAACTTGAGGAGCAGATTCTGGCCGGTGCCTCGCAGGACCTGCTTGGTCTAGTCCGCGACGGTTCGGCCGTGCAGTTGCCGGAGCCGAAGAAGTACGTGCACAACGTTGCGTTCAACGTGGTTGCGCTCGCCGGTTCGGTAGTCGAGGACGGCTCGAACGAAACCGATGAGGAACAGAAGCTCCGCAACGAATCCCGCAAGATCCTCGGTATTCCGGACCTCAAGGTATCGGGTACCTGCGTGCGGGTTCCGGTGTTCTCCGGCCACTCGCTGTCCGTGAACGCCGAGTTCGAAAACGACATCACCCCTGAGCAAGCGGCCGAGATCTTGGCTGATGCTCCCGGAGTGGAACTCGTTGAGGTGCCGAGCCCACTCGCTGCGGCTGGAGCTGATCCAAGCCTCGTTGGACGCATCCGCCAAGACCAGTCGGTAGACGGCAACAGGGGACTCGTCCTGTTCATCTCGAACGACAACCTGCGCAAGGGCGCTGCACTGAACGCCGTGCAGATCGCGGAAATCCTCGCCAACGCCATCCGCTGGGGTGCCGAGATGGAAGCATCCGGCGGCCAGGATGGTGGCGGCTGTGGATGTGGCAGCTGCGGTTGCGGCAAGCAAGCCTGACGTCCATGTCTGAGCGGGGAGCACGACCTATGTGGTTATGCTCCCCGCTTTGCTGTGGGGTTAGGCCGAAGTATGTGTTCGGGTATGCCGGTGGGGTGTTTTTGTTCCGGGTGCATAGTTTTTATGTGGGTATCTGGGCTGATTTCGCCCCATCGGTTGCGGTTGGCGCCGAGTTGGCCGAGCGGATACAAGTGTTCGTGGAGCGACAGTAGTCCGGAGTGTAGGACGTGAGTCACCATACCTTGAGCATGAGTGACAGGCATGCTACGTTAGTGTGCATGACCGGACGTTGGTATTGGCAGTTTACGCAGGCTCCCGGTGGGGCCGTGCGGGCAAACGCCTGACCAATTTTCCACCCGGAGCCAGCACAGGGCTAAGACACCGCACAAGCGGAATGTCTTGGCCCTTCGTCGTGAGACGGAGCCGCTCCGGATGTGATGCGGTGCTCGGTTCCGTCTTAAACACCTTAAGAATCTAACGGAGCCCCCAATGTCAGTTGAACTCGCACTCGATGCACCAAACACCTCAGACCTGCGCATTCGTGCGCTCGATCCACTACCCAGCCCTCGGCAAATGCTTGCGGAACTGCCCCTGCCAGGCCGTAGCGCGGAACTCGTTGCCCGCAGCCGCGAGGAAATCCGCAATGTACTCCAAGGCTCGGACGATCGACTGCTCGCAATCGTGGGACCATGCTCAATCCACGATCCTGAAGCAGCCCTCGACTACGCTCAACGTCTAGCCGCACTTATTCCAGAGCTTGAGGATGACCTCCTCGTGGTCATGCGTGTCTACTTTGAAAAACCACGCACCACAGTTGGATGGAAAGGGCTCATCAACGACCCCGGCATGGACGAGACCTTTGACGTCCAACGCGGGCTTCGCACCGCACGTGAAGTACTGTTGAGCGTTCTTGACCAAGGTGTTCCTGCTGCAACCGAGTTCCTTGAACCAACCTCCCCCCAATTCATCGCCGACGCCGTGTCCTGGGGTGCAATCGGCGCACGCAACCCCGAAAGCCAAGTCCACCGTCAGATGGCATCGGGGCTATCCATGCCGATTGGTTTCAAAAACGCCACCGATGGTGATGTCCAAGCCGCCGTGGACGGTTGCGTGACGGCGGCTGCCGAGCACACTTTCTTTGGGGTCAACGCTGACGGCCTCGCTTCGGTTGTTGCGACATCCGGTAACCCTGACTGCCACGTCATCCTACGCGGTGGACGCTTGGGCCCCAACTACGACGAAGCATCAGTCGCGGATGCGATCAAGGTCATCGATAAGGCCGCAATGCCTAACAACCTGGTCATTGACGCGTCCCACGGCAACTCCGGAAAATCGGAGGTGCGCCAAGCCGAAGTGGTTCGTGAGATCTCTGGTTTCGTCGCTGCCGGAAACACCCAAGTAAGCGGCGTCATGATGGAGAGTTTCCTCGTAGCGGGAAACCAAAGCCCAGCGCCCTCAGGTTTGACCTACGGGCAATCCGTCACTGACCGTTGCATCGATTGGGATACTACGGCTGACTTGCTGCGTGAACTCGCAGCAGCCGCTCGCGCACGCCGGGACAAGTGATCGGCACATGAGCTACCAGACAAGCCCACCTAGAAGCACATCGGACACAGTTTCCGGTTTCCTTGAAGTAGTCCGAAGTGGCCGCGAACCACACAGAGCCGCAGAGTTTCTTGCCTCTGAAGTAGCAGCCCATCAAGTGCGTTCGGGAGCGCAAACGGTCGTGCTCCGCACACCAGAGAACTACGCGGCGCATGTCGGGGAAATGCTCGAAATGTTTGGCGAGTTCACCTTCGTCGTTGATGAACTCATCGTTGACGGGGATCGAGCATACGCCCGTTGGACCCAGACTGGATACCATGCCGGAGTCATCGACGGACATCAGCCCACCGGAGCATCCCTTGAGACTGTGGATAGTGCGGTCTACCGTGTCGCGGATGGCCTTATCGTCGAATATTGGATCCAACCCGAAGTGGCTGGTCTCATGGCACAACTCGAACAACCATGAGGTGGGGGAAGAACATCTAGGGAAATTCGCTTCCACTTCTCGTGCTCACCGTAACGGGTGAGGTTCCCCGTGCTGATCTTTTGGGTTCTGAAGAAAAATCCTCCTTATTTCTCGTGACGGGTTCTCGGGTTTCTGGGTGAAAATACGCAGATAGCATCCGTGAGACAGGTGCATCATTCTCACATGGGTAGAAATCCCCTCCTTGGCTGCGATGCTGCTGTGACCTGCATGTAGATCGAAGAATATCTGTTCTTGTCGCTCTTATGTCAACCGAAATCACACCGTTGGAAAACGAAGTCCCTGATAAAATCGGCGCTATTGGGTTTTCGAAAGGCGCTTAGAACGTATAGCGGCTCGCCCAGTGAATATGCAACGAAACAATTGAGGGAACTTTCATGAACAAGCGGATGAGTAAAACCATCGCTGCGGCTGCACTTTCTGTCATGCTTCTGGGCGCAGCAGGATGCTCGAATGCGGACGAAGAGACCCCGGCACCTTCAACGAGCGAGACCACCCCTGCGGCTGACGACAGCGCCTCGGATGAGCCAAGCGAAGCAGAGAACACGGACACTGCAGATTCAGGCGTCGATGCTGCCAAACAGGAAGAGATCCTCGATCAGCTCGTCACCGCGGAATCCGGCCAGATCGACGCGATCAAGGACCAGTTCCCAGGCGTTTACTCGGATATCGCTATCGAGTACGAGTTGCCCGGAACCATCAAGTACACCTACACCTATGCGGAGCAGGTTGAGACCGCTGACGAAATGGTCGATTACTTCGAGTCACAGATCGACACCATGCAGGAGCAGACTGACTCCCAGGTGTTCCCCATCATGCGTAGTTCTGGACTCGAGGGCGATCTGGGAATCCGCTACATCTATCTGAACGCGGACAGTTCGGTTATTTGGGACAAAACCTTCACCTCAAGCAACTGAGGAACAAAGTCCAAGTTGCGTTGAACGATGCGAAGACTTCAAACAGCAGCCTGACGCATAGTGCGCACTAAGAGTGGGGTGGTCCAAGGGTAAATCCTTTGGGCCACACCACTTCGCATCATTAGTACCCGCTTATTGAACCAACACATACAGGAGCGTCGCCCAATCCGCGTCTGCACGCTGGATGGCTACGGATCAGGTGACCCCTGCGGCGCGTTAATGAGCACAACAAAGGCTCGGGACAGTCTATATAGACTTGTCTCGAGCCTTTTCTGGTCGGGGTGACAGGATTTGAACCTGCGACCCCGTCGTCCCGAACGACGTGCGCTACCAAACTGCGCCACACCCCGATGACCGGTTCCGACCGCTATTCAGCATACTCCTCAAGTACCCTCAAGCAAACGCAATTGGTCCTAGAAGAGCATGGATGTGGTGTAGTAGATAGTTAGACTCACATCTGCGAGGAGATGATTCGGATGGCGCTGGCCTCACTGCCGCCATCATGATGACCGAACTTCGTACGTGCTTCCATTCCGTCCTGCTAGGTATGACTGATGGCCTTGTTTTCCTGATATCCAATTCGATAGGGCCGGGAAACCGTGCGCGCATCACGCAGACGAGGAGACCTTGTTAGAGAGTTCCTGTGGGAAACAACAGAGGCTCAGCATTCTACAATGCTGAGCCTCTCACTGTCGGGGTGACAGGATTTGAACCTGCGACCTTCCGCTCCCAAAGCGGACGCGCTACCAACCTGCGCCACACCCCGAAGGTGCTTGTCGTTGTTGCGACTCATTAAGTGTAGCGGATGTTCAGCACCTCAAAATGCCATTTTCAGGGGAATGTGATCAAGGGCGCACAAACCGTAAATCGTGATGGAATTTTGCGAGTCAAGCAATATGACACCCCATACCGCACGGGTAAATTACCCTTTCTGGACGGGTCGGGGGACCAAGGTGATAAGCGTGGCTTCGGGAGGGCACGCGATCCGGAACGGCGTGTACGGGGAGGTTCCCAGCCCTGCGCCAACCTGTAGCCAGGTGGAGTTGGAGCCACCCACGACATCAGGCCGTGGTCCAGGCCATCCATGCAAACCGGAGGCGCGTGATCGGTCGAGGTCGCAGTTGGTGACGAGCGCGCCGAATCCGGGTACGCATAACTGTCCACCGTGGGTGTGGCCAGCGATGATCGCGTCACAACCATCAGTATGCATCTGGTCAAGCACGCGGACGTAGGGAGCATGAGTGACGCCTACCCGTACGGCACCCACAGCAGATGCTGGCGTGGCAGGTGGAAATACGTCTCGATCCAGATGCGGATCGTCTACGCCCACAAAGTCGAGGCGGGTTCCCTTCACATCAACGGACTGCCTAGTGTTGGTCAGATCGATCCAGCCCTTGCGGACAAGGTGACGGGTAAGCTCCTCGTGAGGGAGCGGTGGCGGAGCAGGACGACTACGGTGACGAGAATCTGCCAGCAGATAGCGTGCAGGGTTCTTCAACCTAGGTGCGTAGTAGTCGTTTGACCCCATGACGAAGGCACCGGGAACCTCCAGCAACGGCCCCAAAGCACGAGTGAGCGCTGGCACTGCTTGAAGGTGCGCAAGATTATCGCCCGTGTCGATCACAAAATCCGGTTCGAGGGACGCCAGCCCTTGGACCCATGCGATCTTGTGCTCTTGACGTGGTGTCAGATGAAGATCGGTCAGGTGCAGCACCCGAATCGGGGCGGCACCTTCTGGAAGGATGGGAAGGGTTTCCTCGCGTACCGTGAAGGCCTGGGCTTCAAGGTAGGCGTAGCTCAGTGTCAGAAAGGCTGCGGCGACCGGGATACCGACCGTCGCAGGGTTGAGGCGTGACATGGAAGTAAAGGCCTAGTTACCGCGCCCGCGGTCGCGTCGTGAGTCACTGGAACGATCGTTGTCGTTCTTGGCCCTTGCCTCTTGCTCCCTCTTCTTGGCCTCTTGCTCTTTCTTTTTCGCTTCTTCTTCCTTCTTCTTTGCTTCCTCTTCCCTCTTGATCTCAGCATCGGTCTTTTCGCGTTCACCGAGTTGAGCCTGAGCAATGGAAGCGAAGGAAGTCTTGGGCTTGTCCTCGTGCGCGAAGTCCATGAACTGCTTCCACATGGGGGCGGCAAGAGTGGAACCGTAGATTCGTGGGTACCACTGGCCGTTAATGCGGATGTTTTGGAGATATATGCTGCGATCGTCTGGCTGACCCATCCAGATCGCAGTGGATATGTGCGGGGTGTAGCCCACGAACCAGGCGTCGGTGTTGTTGTTCGTCGTTCCCGTTTTTCCTGCTGCCGGACGGCCTCCAGCGAGTGCGGCCTTGGGTGCACCGCCGCCCGGGGCAATAACGCGGGAGAGGGCATAGTTCACGCCGTTGACGGTCGCGCTGTCGATGGTCTGACGGCACTGTGCGTCGGGAACAGGAAGCTCCTTGCCGTTCGCGTCGGTGATCTTGCTAATCGCGATGGGCTCGCAGTAGGTGCCGCCCGCTGCAAACGTCGCGTAGGCGTTAGCCATGGAAAGGGGTGAGGATTCCTGAGTGCCAAGAACCATGGATGGCTGGACTTCTACTTCACCGTTGTGTGCCCGAGCGGTAGGTTCGAAACCAGCCTTTTCGGCCATCTTTGCCACGTTGCACAGATCGAGCTCGCTCAGCATCGAGACGTACGCGGTGTTGATCGAGGTGGCGGTGGCCTGGAGGGCTGAGCGGCGACCGCTTCCGAGACCATCGGAGTTGTTCGGCGACCAGGTCTTGGTGCTGAATCCGGTGCAGGACGCCTTGAACTGGTTCATCCGCCAAGTTTTCTTGGTTGCATCCACCATGTTGTTCAGGGTGTGTCCCGTGCGTAGCCACTCGGCGAGCACGAACGTCTTGAAGGTCGAACCAACCTGGAAGCCTTGGGAACCGCCGAAATCAGGACCCGCTGAGTAGTTGACCGAGGTCGTGCCCTTCTTCTTGGTGCTCGAAGGGTTGTAGGTGCGGTTCTGAGTCATCACGAGGATCTTGCCTGTTCCCGGCTCGATTGCAGTCAGAGCGGTTGCAATCATCTTCTCATTCTTGGCTGGAATGCGGTCACGAAGGGTGATGTACGCTTCCTTCTGCAGCTTTACGTCGAGTGTGGTGATGATCGTGAGTCCACCGCGGTACAGCAGTTCGCTACGTTCTTTCTCTGTCTCACCGAATGCTGGATCCTGCATGATGGTCTTGGTGACGTAGTCGCAGAAGAACCCGTTGCGTCCGGCGCTCTCGCAGCCGTTGGGGATTTCCTTGACGTTCAAAGTGTCCTCGACCTTGGTGGCGATCGCCTCATCGTATTGTTCACGGTCGATGTAGCCCTGCTGGAACATGAGCATGAGTACGATGTTGCGGCGGCGTTCGTTCTCAGTGGGGTTCTTGGTTGGGTCGTACTTGCCTGGGAGTTGCGTGATGCCCGCGATGGTTGCGGCTTCCACGATGTCGAGGTCCTTGGCGTTTTTGCCGAAGTAGTAGTTTGCAGCGGTTTCTACGCCGTATACCTTGGTCCCAAACTGCGCGATGTTCAGATAGTTCTCGAGGATCTGCTCTTTGCTCAGGGTCTTTTCAAGGTGGAGCGCGAGCTTGGCTTCCTTCATCTTGCGTTCAAGACTCCCAGCGCGAGCAGCCTGGACACCTGCTGCGTCCCCGGCCCGGGATGCTTTGTGGATGAGCACGTTCTTCACGTACTGCTGGGTGAGGGTGGAACCACCACCGCCATCTCCTTGTAGCTGCTGCATCGCTGCGCGAGAGATACCTTGCAGGTCCACGCCTCCGTGGGTCCAGAACCGCTTGTCCTCTGTTGCGACAACGGCGTTTTGCATGTGCAGAGAGATCTCATCGAGTGGCACGACCTTGCGGTTTTCCGCGTAGTAGCTCGCAAGAAGGGTCTTGCCGTTGGAGGCGTAGATCTTGGTCACCTGAGAGGGCTCGTCGATCTCAAGTTCACTCGGAATCTCGTAGAAGGTGTCCGAAGCCACTTCGGTTGCAGTGCTTGCGCCCGCTGCCAGGGGCACGACCAGTGCCGCAGCGAGAACCCCGCCGATGACCGCCAGTACGAAGAACGCGATAAGCAACCCAAGTACCTGGAATGGATTGACGGATCGTTTCTTTGAGTCCTGTGTCAGGTGCGGTGCGTTGCCGGTGCTCACGGTGGAAGATTCTCCTTGATGCAGCGTGTGTTGACAGCCTCATGTCGCGATAGCGCGAGGGCACCCAAGCGATGCCGGACTAGCGCTGATGCGTTGCCAAAACAGCGGGCGGACATGAAACCAGTGCTTCCTACACTACGCGAAATCGCGCGCGTGGGCCTCAAAAATCTTGTGTAGTTGTGTGTAGTTTTGGTGACTATGAGCCTGCTGTACGCCTAGTATGGCGGTATGGCTCAAAAGTGGGAATACGTAACAGTGCCTCTGATCATTCATGCAACGAAGGCTATTTTGGACAACTGGGGTTCTGAAGGATGGGAACTCGTGCAGGTTGTCACGGGTCCGGACGGCAACGGCCTGGTCGCTTACCTGAAGCGTCCGCTCGAGGGCTGACCCGGATGACTGTCGACGAGAAACTTGCAGAGTTGGGGATTGAACTTCCCAGCGTGGCTGCGCCGGTTGCCGCGTACGTTCCAGCGGTGACGTCCGGTTCGCACGTGTGGACCTCTGGTCAACTCCCATTCATTGAGGGCATCTTGCCCGCCACGGGCAAGGTAGGAGCGCAGGTCTCAGCGGAAAATGCTACGGAGTATGCGCGGATTGCCGCGCTCAACGCACTCGCGGCGATCAAGGCTGAGATCGGTTCATTGGATCGCATCAAACGAGTGGTGAAGGTGGTCGGGTTTGTGGCAAGCGATCCCTCCTTCACCGGACAACCCGGTGTAATCAACGGTGCCAGCAACGTGTTGGGCGAGGTATTTGGCGAGGCGGGTGTGCATGCACGCTCTGCTGTAGGCGTCTCGGTGCTCCCGCTGGACGCGCCGGTCGAAGTCGAGCTCGTGGTGGAGCTTGCCTGACCCAGAACAACAACGGCTGAGAAACGACAACGGCGGGGTCCCCACATCGTGTGGGGCCCCGCCATCTGTATGCTGCGATGGGAAATGCCTAGCGTGCGCGACGTTCCAGTCGGTCAATGTCGAGCAGGACGACTGCGCGACCCTCGCGGCGGACCCAGCCACGGCCAGCAAAGTCTGCCAGCGCCTTGTTGACGGTTTCGCGGGAAGCGCCGACCAGTTGCGCGAGTTCTTCCTGGGTGAGGTCGTGTGCGACGCGGATTCCCTCGTCAACGCGCTCACCAAAGCGGGTCGAGAGGTCGAGGAGGGCCTTGGCAACACGGCCTGGAACGTCGGAGAAGACGAGGTCTGCGAGTGCCTCGTTGGTACGACGTAGGCGGCGTGCGAGCGCGGTCAACAGGTGCTTTGCAACAACTGGACGCTCTTCGATGACGCGAACGAGTGCGGAGTGCTCAAGCTCGTAAAGGACCGAGTCAGACACAGCACTTGCTGAGAGCGAGCGTGGACCTGGGTCGAACAGCGAAAGTTCACCGAACATTTCGCCTGGGCCCAGGATGGCGAGGAGGTTCTCACGACCATCGCCGGAACTGGAGCCAAGCTTGATCTTGCCCTCTTCGATGATGTAGAGACGGTCGCCGTTCTCACCTTCATCAAAGAGAACCTCACCGCGGTTGAGTTCCACCTTCACCATGGAGTCGATGAGCGACTGGCGCTCTTCGTGTTCCATTGTGGCAAAGAGTGGTGCGGAGAGAATGACGTTTTCGTTGTCCACGTGACACTTCCTTCACACGAGAAAAGATTCCTCGAATAGTTTGCATGATCCGCGCCTCACGCGGTACTGCGAAACCCATTCACTAATAGTTATTTCTATCTTTCCATATTTTTCGGCTAGCGCGAGTGCCTCTGTGCGAGTTCGTCTGACAGCTCCATGAACTTCGCACGAACGCTGCGTTCGTACCGTCGGAGCGTGACATCGCACTGCTGCAACTCGGGGAGCGAGCCGGCACGAAAGAAATCGAGACCAGTCAGTATCGTCGCGGGAAGATCTGCGATGTCCTCGGTACGTTCGAACTCGGAAGCATCGAAGTATTCGCTCAGTTGCCCACCGAGCGCAAGCGGGGCCACGACGTTGGCTGTGCACAGGTCGATTCGTGCCCGTAGCAGCCTGCGCCAGTGCGCAATGCTGGATAGTTCAAGACGTAAGAGCTTATGTGCGCTGAGGAGGTCTTCAGTGCTCTGAAAAGCAGCTACGTTGTCCGATGAAACGTTCGCCATTGAGGTTATCGCTCCGAAGAACCGATGAGGGCAGGTAACGAATGAACGGGCTGTGTGGACGCCTGCTTGTAGTGGTTCATGAGTTGCTCACGTTTAGGTTTTCGGTAGTTCTGGCCGCGAACTTGAGTACAGTGAAGTATCGTTTTTGGCTGAAAGCGGTCTGCGTACCCGATTGGATGTGGAATGGAAGCGGCTCCTGGATTGGCGCTTGTGCGGCGGGCACGCCGGATGTTTCGGGAACTGGGTGAAATTCATCCCGATGCCCACTGCGAGTTGGATTTCACGACACCTCTGGAACTTTTGATGGCGACGGTGCTTTCGGCCCAGTCCACGGACAAGCGAGTAAACTCGGTGACTCCGATACTGTTTGCGCGCTACCCCGATGCTCGCGCATATGCGGAGGCGGACATCTCTGACGTCGAGGAGATCATTCGCCCCACAGGCTTTCAGCGGCAAAAGGCTAAGTCACTGATTGGCATCGGGCAGGCGCTGACGGAACGGTTCGATGGCGAGGTTCCGGACAATCAGGACGAACTGGTGAAGCTTCCGGGGGTCGGGCGTAAAACAGCGAACGTGGTTCTCGGCGATGCATTCAACGTTCCGGGGATTACCGTCGACACTCACTTTGGACGTCTCGTACGTCGGTGGGAGTGGACGGATCAGGAGGATCCCGTGGTTGTGGAGCGGCAGATCGGTGCCTTGTTTCCACGTAAGGACTGGACGCAACTGTCACATCGCGTGATTTTCCATGGCCGACGCGTCTGCCATGCACGACGTCCAGCATGCGGTGCCTGTGCTCTGGCCTCGCTATGCCCCTCACGGGGCATAGGCGAGCAGGATCCTGTCAAAGCACGAAAAATCACCAGGTTCCCTGACGATTCTTGAGCGCCATAGGGGCAGTACCTCTGTCCCCAAGCCACGCATACCGCGGTTTGTCTGTGTACTGGGACAAGAGCGGAACTGCGGGATGGGTTGGTGCTGTGGGTCACTTCATGACGGAGTCAGACAGCCAGTCGAGAAGTACGTCATTCACAGTGACAGGGTCTTCCTCGGGAAGGAAGAACCCGGCATTGGACAGAACCTCGTAGCGCAGGTTGAGGCACAGTGCGGAAGCATCTACGGCCGCGCTTTCCCTGCGGAGAAAACCGTCGAGTGCACCTTGCAGTTGCAGAGCGGGAACCTGGACCGGTGCGCGCACCGCGCTTAAGAACTTGCGCCCGAGAATGCTCCGGTTGGCAGAGGTATACCAGCGCACTGCCTCGAGTGAATTGTGTGCAGCAAATGGAATGCCGAGTGCGTTGAGGTAGTTTGAAACGGCTTCGGGGTCCAACGGTTCTGCGGCCCATGAGTTCACCGCTTGAGCGAACTTCTCAGGCTTCAGCAGGGCCTTGGACGCGAGTGGGCCGAACTTGAAGAATTGCATCTGAGCGAAGGCGAACCTCGTTGTGGTCGAACGCAGCGAGGTGTGCAGGTGTGCGGGATGCGGAGCAGACAGGGCGGCAACCGCGCGGGTGACCGCTGGTTGTAGAGTTGGCATCGCCCAGGCTGTAGTACCACCGATACCGTGACCAACGATAATCGCGTTCGCCGCACCTAAAGACCGGATGATTCCGGCGATGTCACGGGTGCGGGTGGGTATGTCGTAACCGCTCGGTGGCTTGTCCGAGGCCCCGCAGCCGCGCATGTCCACTGCGGCAACGCGGTATCCGGCGTTCGCGAGTGCTGGAATCTGGTATCGCCACGACCACCAGAACGTGGGGAAGCCGTGCAGCAAGACGACCAGAGGCGCCGCGCGATCTTCTACGCCCGCCGTAGCAACGTGGAAGCGGCTTCCGTTGGCGGAAACGAACTCGTGCTTCCAGGGGCCTTCGATCAGGACATCACTGTAGTCATGGTTCACACTGGTGAGTCTAATAAACGTGCGCAGGTGAAGGACAGCGCTTTTCGCGGTTCACGCGGGGTTCTCGTCACACTGCGGCTTCTCCGAGGACAGAACAAGACGCACAACCGGTGCGATGAACCGGGTCAGGCGTGCTTCTGCTCCACGTTCTGGGCCTCTGCCTCGGCCCGCTCACGCTCGCGTGCACGCTCAGCCTCGGCTCGCTCCTCTTCCTTTGCTCGACGGTCCTTCGGCGGGTCAAACCGATAACCGACGTTACGGACGGTTCCGATCATCTGCTCATACTCAACGCCAAGCTTTGCGCGCAGGCGGCGGACGTGGACGTCCACGGTACGGGTGCCTCCGTAGTAGTCGTAGCCCCACACCTCTTGCAGCAGTTGCGAACGGGTAAAGACCCGACCGGGGTGCTGGACCAGATACTTGAGGAGCTCAAACTCCTTGTAGGTGAGATCGAGTGGCACACCACGCAGACGAGCCGTGTACCCTGACGCGTCAATGAACAGTTCGCCCGAACTGATTTCCTCAGGATGGTTTTCCTGCTCAAAGTGGGTGGTCTTCTCCCTGGACAGACGCAGACGAGCCTCGGTCTCGGCCGGCGAGGCAGTCTCCAAGAGGAAGTCGTCCGCACCCCAGTCCGAGGTGACGACCATAAGGCCGCCCTCGGTCAGAATCAGAATGAGCGGAACATCAATACCGGTCGCACGTAGCATCCGGCAGGTCGAACGAGCGCCCACGAGATCCTTGCGAGCATCCAACAAAATGATGTCCACCTCAGGCGCTTCAACGATCGCCGATGGTTCAAGGGGGAGTGTGCGAACGCGGTGTGACAGCAGGCCCAGAGCGGGGAGTACTTGAACCGAACCGCCTGGCGCTGACGTGAGCAGCAAGAGTTCAGCCACGGTCGCCTCCAAAAGTTTTGTGTGCCCTAATCTATAACGATTTTGTGTTACGCCGCTGTAACGTGGCGTGTTTTATGGGATTTTCCTGTCCGTAACCTGACGTTTATGGGCTCACAGGCCGGGGAGGCCGGTGAGGATGGCTTTTCGTGGCAGCCGGGTTATCTGGGAGACTATATCCGTGAAGTTCTCGAATCGTGCCGTCCTCACCGCTGTTCTTGCTGCCCTTTTGGCGGTTGCGGTGTTCCTCGGCACCATCCCGATGCTCGCGGTTGTCGCCTTGTTGACGGCAGCGTTTGCGCTGGGTTGGTCTCACCTGTTGCGTTTGCCCGCAGTCGGCGGTTCCACCCTCGTGGTCATTCTGTCCGGCCTGGGAGCGGTGGCGTGCGTGGCAGTCACCCCCGACGAGCCGTGGTTACGCTTCCTCCCCATCGTTCTGGCGATGGCAGTCTTCCTAGCGTTCATCAATGAGATGCTGCGTCCGGTTCCGCGCACCGAACTCGTGGAATCCTTGATAGGCACCATCTCGGGTGTCATCGTCTCGGTGTGTGCGGTTGGCTGGCTGGCCACGATTCGGCTTCCCGGAGGCGACCAACTTGCGGTCGCAGGTGCGGCTGCACTCGCGGTTGCGGCCGCCATGTCGGCGCTTCCGTTCGCACGTGGATTCGTGCGCCTCTTGAAAGTGCTCGCAGCCGCTATCGCAGGTGCGATAGTCGCCTATCTGTTGCCGGACCTCAACCTAGTATCGGGTGCGGTGATGGGCGTCCTCTCCGCACTCGTCCTCATGACCGTTAACCTGCTCTTCGGCAGTCTTCCATCGGTGACCTCGAAGTACGCCTGGCTTTCGGTCTTCACGCTCCCGATCATGATCGTTGGAATCCTGATGTACGTGGTTGGGCGCGTCCTTACCTAGTCGATTGGGGCGGGCAGCCAACGGTGTGCAACGCCAAAGTGGTTGCGTCCAGTTCCCTGCAGCGCTGGGAAGTGGGATTGCCGACGATGCGGATGGGCTCGTCGTCAATCACCGTTTTCAGCGTGGTTGCGCTAGTAGACGAGCGCCTGCGCGCCAGCGCGCAGCGTCTCCTCCACGAAAACCGGCGCGCCCGCAATGCGCACTGACTCGAAGAGATCCGCCTTCGTCAGACCGCGGCGGGCCACGCACTGCGTGCACGCGGTGAGTGTGCCGCCCTCCAAAACAATCTCCACCAGATCGGCCATGTCCATCGCGTGCTCGAGCGCGATCTGACCCGCGCGACCTGGAACCGCCAAAAAGACCGAATCACCGGTGAGCCATACCGATGTCTCGACACCCGCGGTGATTGCCGCAACGGCGACGGTCATCGCCTGGTTGGTCTTCTCGGGAATATCAAAGCCAGTCGTCGACTTAATGACGAGAGAACGATCCACCGGGTTTTCCTTTGGTTGAAACGCGATTATGGTTGCGCCTTCAGCCTAGCGCCGCATCTTTCACGAAGCAGCGCAACACTATGTACGATTGACGCATGGATGTTGACGTACATGCACTGGAGATCTTCTTCCTCGGGCTTCTCGGGGTAGTCGGAGTAACGATCGCGTGGTTCGCAGGCTACGTGGTCTACAAGCTTTTCAAAGGACAGCGATAACACATGGCATTTACGTTTCCGCAGGGACTCGCGCCGGAACTGTACCCGCTAGCCTGGCTGGTCGGTAACTGGCAAGGCGAAGGGATGCTGGAATACCCCGGTATTCCATCGTCCGGGTTCGTGCAGAACGTTACGTTCGACCATGACGGCGGGCCGTACCTGCGCTATGAGTCCACGATCTACCTGACCCCAGGTGAGCAGCCCGAGGTGCCGAACCCAATGGCTCAGTTCGAGGCACTTGACAAGGCTCAGGGTTCTGGCTCTGTCGAGGCAGGAGCGGAACTCGGCGCTGGAGCCATTGAAACGGATGCGAAGGGCGAGCCCGTGTTCTGGTCCACCGAGACCGGATACTGGCGGATCGCACCCGAGCCACATGAGGGCGCCCCGGCCGACCACTCGTCGCTTGAGGTGCTCCTCTCCGATCCCGCGGGACGGGTATCGGTCTACCTTGGCATCGCCGGGAACGGAAAGGTGCAACTGGTCTCAGACCTCATCGCCCGCACCGCGACCGCAGTCGAGGTGTCAGCGTCCAAGCGCATGTACGGCAACGTGAACGGCGACCTCATGTGGGTCCAGTCGCTCGCAGCCTTTGGCCAGCCAATGCAGGACTACGTCTCGGCAACCCTCAAGCGCATCGAAGACTGACATGACCGAATCCACCGTGGAATACGCAAGCCCGCTTCTGACACGGCACGGGGCCGTCGAAGCGGCTGGGCCCGATACGGGAGTCGCCTGGCATTATGGCGACCCGACTGGGGAACAGCGTGCCCTCGCACGCGGTGCTGCAGTCGTCGACCAATCGCACCTTGGCGTTGTCACCGTGGCCGGGCCAGACCGGTTGTCCTGGCTGCACTCCATTACCAGCGCTGCACTGGACGGACTCGCTCCGCGTACCTCGCGCGAACTCTTTGTGCTCTCACCCCAAGGGCACATCGAACACGCTGCAGGCGTCGTTGACGATGGCGAGACCACCTGGCTGATCACCGAGCGGACCTCGGCGGCCCCACTCGCTGCGTGGCTCGACCGCATGAAGTTCATGCTCAGAGTCGAGATCGCCGATGTGACCTCCTCGTGGGCTGCAATCGGTGAGGCAGTGCGTGCGGAGGGGTTGCCCGGTGAACCCGTGACTTGGGTAGACCATTGGCCGGATGTGGTTGAAGGCGGCACCCGTTATGGTGCGGACCCATCCGAACACCCCGGTGGACTTCGACCCTGGCGGCTTGTGCTCGTGCCCCGAGAATCCCTAGCGGCAGCCGTACGCGAGCGCGAAGAGGGCGGTTGGAAGCTTGCCGGCACCTGGGCAAACGAAGCCCTGCGCATCGAGGCCTTCAAGCCCCGCGCCGCAACCGAGATCGACCACAAGGCCATACCCCACGAACTCGACTGGTTACGCACCGCTGTACACCTGCACAAGGGCTGCTACCGCGGACAAGAAACCATCGCCCGAGTACACAACCTTGGACGCCCACCACGCAGGCTCGTATTCTTGCACCTCGACGGTTCTGGACACCTCCTCCCCGAACGTGGCGCGCAGATCCTCGTAGGAGACAAAGCAGTCGGAGCCGTAACCTCGGTCGCCCGACACCACGAACTCGGCCCCATCGCTCTCGGTGTTGTCAAGCGGTCCGTGCCCGAGGACGTCGAGTTCACCGTGGACTGTGACGGCGGTGCGATCTCATCCGGTCAAGAGGTCATCGTGCCCGGTGAGGGAGTATCGGCGGATCGTCCAGGTGCCCGTGGCGCAACCTCACGCGAAGCCCGTGGCAGTGCCAACCTCAATGGAACCATGGGTAGGTTCCTCTAAGTGCCCAGCCAATCACGCGCGGCCAAGGTCTTTGGGTCGCGTGCTCGAACCTGGGTTCGCCAGGGGAGTGGACGCGTACGACGAGCCTTCGTGCCAGTGCTCATCGCAGCAGTGGCATGTGGACTCTCACACCTTGTCGCCCACCACGTGTTCGGGCATCCCTACCCATTCTTCGCGCCCGTCGCAGCGTGGGCCTGTCTCGGATTCACCTCCGAACGCTCCGTACGCCGCGTCGCCGAAACCGGACTCGGACTCACCTTCGGCATCTGGGCGGGAGAGTACTTCGGCCTGCTCTTCGGACACGGCGCCCTCCAAATCACAATCGCCGTCTTCCTCGCAGTCATGATTGCAAGGTTCATTGGATCGGGCGGTGCGCTGGCCAACCACACTGGGACCCAAACCGCCGTACTCGTAGGCATGCCAGCAGGACTCATGAGCCCACTACTGGGTGGTGGGTTCGGACGATGGACCGACGCGGTCATCGGCACGCTCGTATCCATAGCGGTCGCATTCATCATTCCCTCAGACCCGCGTCGAGCCATCCGTAACAGTGCCCGCGCCGGGTGCCGCGTGCTCGCCGAGACCCTGGGCCTCACAGCCGTGGGCCTACGCACCGGACAACCAAACGACCAGCAGATCGCCATGAACCGTGGACGCTCATCCGAGGCAATATTCGATGAGTGGCGGCAAACCGCAACCGAGTCCCTCAATACCGCAACCATCACGGCAACGGCCCGCAAACACCGCGGCGAACTGGCCCGCAGCGAAGCCGTGCGCGTGCTCATCGACCGCGCTATGCGCTCCATTCGTGTCATCGCACGGCGAGCACCGTACACCCCAAGTTCCGAAGGCACTGATCTCGTGGCCGACCTGCTAGGTCGCCTCGCAATCGCCGTCGAGTCCATGGGCACCGACCTCTGGACCGGCAGGAGCCCCGAGAGCACCCTCGCGATGATTCGTGAGATCGGAGTCGACGCTGTCCCCGGCGCAATCGGGGAGCAAGACTTCCACGCACAGGCCCTCATCCTTGTGCTCCGGTCCGCAATCGTTGACCTTGCCGAAGCCTGCGGAGCCAGCGAAGCCGAAGCCCGAGACCTGCTCCCGCCCCTCTAGTCCCTGCTTCGATGCACTCTGGGGGTAGGCCTTTGCCTGCTTCACATCGTTCATCGAGAGCACTTCCGCCAGTTTTGGACTGGCTGCCAAACGTCGAATGCGAAAGCGGGAGACCGCGCGTAGCAGCACGGCCTCCCGCAGTGTGATGGTCACTCCGCGATGATTGAGTTGACCTCATCGGCAAGGGCAGTCAGATCGGAGACCCCCTGTTTGCCCAGGTGGATGTTCTCGAACGTCAAGGCCGCCGTGGAGGTGGCCTTCGCAGAATTACGAACAACCGGCATAGTCACTCGAACGCCGTTGTCCTCGAAGTACTTTTCCACGGCAGAGACGTCGATCCCCTTCGAGTCGAAAGCCTCGCGTGCGAGGTTGCTGGACGATTCAATGGACGGGAAGATAACCGCTTCTCCCGCGACGAGATCTTGGCAATCAGCACTGGCCATGAAACGCACCCATTTCCAGGCCTCGTCCTTGTTGTCAGAGGCCGCAGAGATCGAATCAGACAGAGAGTTGTACAAAGTCGCACGTTCACCGGTCCCGGTGTGGGTCGGTGCTGCTGCCATCAGCGGCTCGATGCCGTCATAGTTGTAGATCGTGTTGGCATTCCATGTTCCCTCAAGAATCGTGGCGACCTTCTGGGAGCCGAACTGGTCGGTTTGGCCAGTGGAAAACTCGTTTGATGCGGGCATGTAGCCTTTCTCGGACAACCCGTAATACCACTCGACGGCGTCTTGGAAGCTCTTGTCCGAGTAGCCGATCTGTGTGCCCCACGGGTTCTTGTCCAGGTAGGTCCAGCCTGTTGAAAGAGCGAAATCAGCCCATGAGGTCTGGCCATGCAGGTTGTAATCGGCATTCACGCCGAGACCGTAAACCGCGATGTTGTTCTTGTCGAAACCCTCTTCGTCGCCTCGAACGCCGTTCTTGTCCACAGTCAGGTGGGCGATTACCTCCTCGAAGGTTCCCCCGTTCTCAGGATTCCACGTCAACTCCTGCGTGTCAGTGGGATCGATTCCTGCGTCCTCAAGCATTTCCGAGTTGAAGAACAGCGTGGTGACATCCCAGTCCTTCGGCAGCCCGTATCGGTTGCCCTCGGCGTCAACCCACGCTTCCACCAACCCTTCGCGATACTGAGCGAAATCGACTGGATCTGCCGCAAGGTAGTCATCAAGCGGGACGATCTGTTTTTGGTCGATAAACGCCCCAATCTGCGCAAGCTGCATGGCGAATACGTCTGGTCCGGCACCTCCAACGAACGAAGCAGTGATTTTGGTCCAGTAGTCGTCCCATGCGTACTGCGAGATCTTGACCTGGACGCCGGGGTTCTCCTCAGTGAATGCCGCGGCGCACTGTTGATAGCCAGAGACTTGGGCATCATCCCAGAGCCAGTAGTCGATTGTGACGTTACCGTTCGTGGCCGAGTCGGGAGCGTCGGAACCGGAACAGCCTGCCAGAAGCAGGGCAGCAGCCGATGTGAGTGTTACGCCTGCTTTTACGCTGTAGCGCATTGTGTATCCTTTCTGAGCATCGTCGATGATGCGATCTATGCGGTTGCAATCGTGTGGTGTAGCTACGCCGTTGCGCTATTTGATTCCGGAGAAACCGATTGAGTTGACAATCCGTCTCGCAAACAGCATGAACAGAATCAGAGTGGGTAGTGCGGCGAGTAAGGTCGCTGCCATAAGGCCGGACCAGTCTGGTGCGGTTTGAGGTGACTGTGCACGGAACACACCGAGCGCTAGGGTGAGGGTTCGAGAAGACTCCGACTGGCTTACGAGCAGGGGCCACATGTAGTCGTTCCATGACGCAATGTATGTGAGCACACCGAGCGTGAACACTGAGGGCAGCGCCATGGGAATGATGATCGTGGAGAATGTCTTGATCCTGCCCGCGCCATCAAGGAGGGCTGCCTCCTCGATCTCGTTGCTGATCCCCGCGAAGAACTGGCGCAGGAAGAAGATGGCGAACGGCAAGGTCATGAAGATGGTCGGTATCGCAATTCCCAGAACGTTATCGAAGAGATTCAGCTCTCGAATAGTGAGGAAGTTGGGGATGGTCGTAAAGATACTCGGGATCAACAGCCCTCCCAGGAACAGCGAGTAGACGATGTTTCTTCCCGGCCACCGCAACCTCGAGAACGCGTAGGCTGCCATGGCGGCGACAATCACCTGACATAGCGCGACGAAGGTGGACACGAAGACAGAATTGCGCAGCGCGGACCAAAAGGCGATATCTGCTAGGGAACCGCCTTCTGCCGCAGCCTCTGCCGCGTCCTGTAGACCCAGAACGCGTTTGAATCCACCAAGACTGACGTCCACCGGAAGCAGTTGCGTTGAGTTTGCCGCAAGCGATCCGTTCGTGGACAGTGCCGTTCGCAGAATCCAGTAGAACGGAAAGAGCGTGAGAATTATGACCAAGATGAGAAAGATCCATCCAATGATCTTTCCCCAAGAGAATCTTTTACTGTTTTCGCTTGTTCGAGTACTCATCATTGTCACCTAATTAAGATCAGATTCGTTGGCTCGGCTCATCCTGAATTGAATGAACGTGATGAACCCGAGGACTATGAGCAATGCAACGGATAGCGCGGACGCGTATCCAAACTCGTAGTAACTGAAAGCGGACTCATAGATGTAGTACTGGATCACATACGATGCATTCGCCGGTCCACCCTTGGTCGCCACCGCCACGGTGTCAAAGACCTGGAACGAACCGATCATGGTCACAATGAGGACCATGGCCAAGAAAGGCCTTAGCAGCGGTATCGTGATCGAGCGGAACATCCGAAACTCTGACGCCCCGTCCATCCGTCCTGCCTCGTAGACCTCATGTGAGATGGTCTGTAGACCCGCAAAGATCAGAAGTGCCGTATACCCGAGGTGCCGCCAAACATTGACGAAGGCGATGGTGGGGATCACAAGGGCTTCACTACCGAAGAAATTAAGCCGATCGAACCCAATAGCCTCAATGACCTGATTGACGATTCCGAGTTGATAGTCGGCGAGTAGCAGCCACACCATCGCAGCAATGACGTTCGAGATGAGATACGGCGTCAGGATTATGCTACGTACGAGCATCGACTGGGTGAGACGATGCATGAGCACTGCCAACGCAAGTGCGAGCACCGTTTGGAACCCAATGTTTAAGACAACGTAGTAGACGGTGATTCCAAGAGACTTCCAGAATATTCCGTCCTCTAGCATTCGCTGATAGTTTTCGAGACCAACCCAACTTCCAGATTGAAAGACGGAATAGTCAGTGAAACTCAGGTATATTCCTCGAATTGCAGGATAGATCAGGAAGAGCGCATATCCTAGTGCAGCCGGAAGAATAAAGGCGAGGGCGACGGGGAGGGTTCTCCATTCAAGCCTCCCGTATTTAGTCACCCGTTTTCTCGCGGAGGTGGCTCCGACACTAGACA
This sequence comes from Timonella sp., assembly GCA_031979385.1. Classification (GTDB taxonomy): domain Bacteria; phylum Actinomycetota; class Actinomycetes; order Actinomycetales; family Cellulomonadaceae; genus Timonella. Next base: position 22,698 of record DALZEF010000009.1, read on the forward strand.
TGAGCCACCTCGGTTATCTGGAACACCACAAGTGTCTCAGGGAAGAGGGCGGGAGCTTGCAGACCGACTGTCCCAAGTACCTTTCCGCTCGTCACAACTCCCTGGGTCCACCACAGTGGAGCCTGTCGTGCGGAGTCGTGAGGTGCTAGCGGCTTGATCACCTCAACCCGGTAGGTTTTACTGGGGGACAGTCCGGGGATGCGAACAGCACCCACAGGCCACGAGACGGGCCGCTCCATGACCACGAATGCGAAGATTCCCTCAGCCTGATCGTGTGATACGACCCCGTGCAGGAAAGTTCCCTGTTCTGACTCATCGGACCTGACGATCCGCCCAGAGTGAAGCAGAGAACGCTTTGCCTTGTAGATCTCAATCCACTCCCCCAGAGACTGGAGCTCCTGCTCTTCTGCCTTCGCTAGGTCCCATTCGATACCGAAATGGCCGAACAGCGCTGTCCCCGCCCGGAAGTCGAGCTCGTGCATGCGGCCAGTGGTATGGGACTTCCCGTCCCCCACGTGGCTTCCCAGAAGTTCAAGCGGGATGAGCAGACTGGTCCAGCGTTGAATCTCTTGGCGTTCGCGTGCGTCGATACAGTCTGATGCCCAGACGCGGTCGGTTCGGTCAAGTATCTCCAGATCGATTCGACCTCCGCCGGAAGAACAGGTCTCGACCTCCAGACGTGGGAACCGTTCCCTTAGTTCGTCAATCAGTCGGTAGAGAGCCAAGGTCTGTTGGCGCACAGAGGCTTGTTTCGTAACCTGCGAACCAGTTTCAAGGAGCATTCGATTGTGGTCCCACTTGATGTACTCGACCGAGTGCTCCTCAATGACATTCGTCATCGCCTCAAGCAGATAGGCGAAAGCCTCGGGGTGGGACAGATCCAGAACCTGTTGGAATCGGCCTTCGATGGGGAGGCGCCCTTCTGGCTTCAATACCCATTCGGGGTGGTTGCGTGCGGTGTCGGAGTCCATGTTGATCATCTCAGGCTCGAACCAGATCCCGAACTGCATACCCAGGTCTCGAACGTGCTTGGATAGTCTGTTCAGGGAACCGCCAGGCCAGACCTCCTCGGATACCCGCCAGTCGCCGAGGCCTGCGTGATCGTTTCGTCGATCGCCAAACCAGCCATCGTCAAGGACGTAGCGTTCAACGCCGAGCGCAGCCGCCTGGTCTGCCAGCTTCACGAGACGGTCAAAGTCATGATCGAAATAGACCGCCTCCCAGACGTTGATGGTCACGGGCCGTGGCGCGGTGGGGTAGTTGGGGCGTTCACGCAGGTGTCCATGGAACCGTGCTGACAGGGAGTCAAGGCCATCAGAGCTGTAGGAGCCATAGAGCCAAGGCGTTGTGTAGTTTTCTCCAGTGGCGAGTTGAACTTCGCCAGGCCACAGGAGTTCACCGGCGGCCAGCGTCTGCTCACTTGTCAAGGTACGCTCGGCGATGATCCTGTGATTGCCACTCCATCCCAGGTGGATTCCCCACACCTCACCGTGGTTGAAGCCGAACTGTGGAGTACCTGCGATCGTCACGAGTGAGCCATCGCAGCCTGTCCGGCCCTGGCGTTGCTCACGTACATGCTGACCGACGAGGAAACCCGTGCGTTGTGGGACGCGTTCCTTGGTCCAGCGGCCAGCCAGATCGAGGAGTTCACTAGCACGATGCGGTACTGGGAAGGCTAGATGAAGGTCATCGAGTTGATACGAGTCCGCCCCGTGGTTGGTGACGGTTGCCCGTGCCCGAAGTAGGCCCGTTGCCCGCAGCTCCAGGATGAGGTCCAATGCCAGTTGCGCGTCGCGGTCCTCGGCGATGATGACAAGTTCATCAACCTCCTCACGAGAGCGTTGCACTCCTGAGGTGACCACGAATCTGGTCGTCCAAGCACGTCCGTCGCGTGACCCGGACAAACCCGGAGTTCCCATCCAGCCGATGGACGGCTCTGGGAGAATGCCCAGCCAAGGTTGTTCGTCAATGAGGTTCGAAGCCAATGGCGGCGTGCTGACATCAACGATGCTGGATAACTCGGTGGGGGTGAGTTCACCTAGATCCTCGCCCCAGTAAATGATTGATGGTAGCCGTCTCTCTGCGAAAGCGATGATCACAGATACCCCACCGTTGCGAAGGTGGTTGATTTGTGTGGCTTCAAGCGTGTGCTGTGTCGTGCTCACCAACACTCCTTTGTGTGTCGTCGGTGATGTAATCAAACCGCAAACTCCACATCGCTGCAAGCGCTTGCAGAAAATTTATCAAAATGTAATCGTTTGACTGTCAGAGGTGTACATGAAATTTGAGCATGCGCCTTGGGGTGCGCGAGTGTCTCGTTGGCTGTGCTGTTTGCGTGCCGGGGTGCCGGGGCTTCCTGCTGAACCTATCGTAGGTTTCGTATTTCCCCTGTTTAAACACGTAAAGATCCTGAACGGTATCTCGGGGCAGTATGCGCTTATAGGGCTGTTAGTCTACTCGGGGTCTTGAATATGGTGATCGCGGTGATGGTTGTATCGCGAGATGTGCTTCGTTTCGGATCGTGGCGACGGGTGCTCCATGGAGGATGGAAAACCTGACAGCGCTTGCAGAACCTTCGTGAAGATCTACGTCATGCGATGGGAGAATTGCCCCGCGTTGAGACCGCAGTTGGCGGGGGTCGACCCTAGGCACAGGAGCGCCGTGGCGAATGCCGTTCGGGCGTTCCCGCTGTGCGAGGCCGTTTCCGCAGGTGAGACTCGTTGCGGTGCGTCTTGGCCGAATGGAGTGAGCTGACTACATGGCGCGATGGCGATAGGCGAGCATTCGCGACTACGAAGCGTGTGATTGCGTGCGGACGTGGGTTGCGCTTTGCCGAATTTGGAGTTTTCCCTCGTATGCGGAAAAAAGCGGCACTGGTTCAGAGGCAACCAGGCGACGTAAAGTTTCGAATGCGGCACCGCCGAGTATCACGAAATCTTGCTGAATAGTGGTTAGCGCTGGCCGTATTATGCTGGCGAAAGGCTGGTCGTCAAAACTCACAACCGATACATCTGCGGGAATGCGAATATTATTGTCTTGGGCATAGGATAAAACTCCCAAAGCAACCTCATCGTTACCGCACAACACAGCAGTGACGTTTTCTTGGGCGAATAACTTTGAACTCTCGGAATAACCAGAGGACGAATCATAGTCGCATTCAATGACTGAAGGTATTGGAGCGCCCGCCTCTGAAAGCGCTCGAAGCCAGCCAACATTGCGACCATTTGATTTATCAGTCGATGGAATTGCCATGAGATGAACCGTCTCATGTCCAAGGCCTAGCAGATACTGGGTTGCCGTGTAGCCCGCGGTCGTGTCATCGATATACACTCGTGGGATCTGGCCGCCATCCTCAAGATGTCCACCTGCGATAACTGCCCGAACCGTGCGTGGAAGCTTGGTGAGCACCTTTCGCGATATCTCGTCGAAGTCAACCAGTATGACTCCCGCGATAGGCTGCCCCATCACCAGATCCACTGCCCGCTGAATATGCTCTGCGGAATCGGATTCAACGACGGTGATCATGATCGAGTATCCAGATTCTCTGGCAGCAAGGCCGATTCCCTCAATGGTCTTCGCGTAGCCATATCGGACCGTGTTGTGAACGATGATCGCTATCATGCTTTGTTGTCGATTGGCGAGGGCGCGAGCAGCCGGATTCGGGTGATAATCGAGTTTTTTTACTGCAGCATGTACCGCCTTGGCTTTCACGCCGCTTACGCGCACTTTCCCGCTCAGAACTCGAGAAACTGTAGAGGTGGATACTCCTGCCTCAGCCGCCACATCTTCGAGGGTTGGAGGATGTATATCTGGCATGGCCTATTATCTCCGATGGAAGTGCTATTTCTTTGCTGATTGTAGCATCGAAATTGCTTTCTCTATTGTAGGGAGAGTCTAGGCCGTGGGCCTCATTGAAGAAGACCGGTAGCCCCATGGCGTGCGTGGAAGGGGCCGAGGGCTCATCCCGCGGAGATGCCCGAAGGCTGCGACGGCTCTGTCTGGGTCAAGTCTACGAAGGCTGCTGGAAGAACTCCGCATGCAATGTGCGGTTGCTTTCCACCCTGCCCGCGGCGCCCCTATATTTCCCTCCCCGTTACGTGTGCATTTGTGGGCTGGGAACTGCGTCCGATCCATGTCGGTGCGAACCTGCTTCGCGTGGTTCCCGACTTTATTTCTATACCGTGTCCCCAGCCGGTAACCTTGTGCCATGTTTGCTGACCTCCAGTGGCTCATCATCTTCTTGCTGACGCTCGGTGCATTCGTGCTCGAACTCATAGCGCTGATCGACTGCGCGCGCCGCCCCCAGTACGCCTTCGCACGTGAGGGTAAGCGGACCAAGAAGTTCTGGCTCATCCTGCTTGCAGTGTTCGCACTTGTAGGGTTCCTCGGTCTTGAGCCACCACTCGGTGCAGGCTACCTTGGCCTCACTGCGCTCCTTATCGCGATCCCCTCGTTCATCTACTTCGCCGACGTGCGTCCAGCTATCCAGCCCTACGGTTTCGGGCAAAACAACAACAATCGCGGAGGCTGGTGACGTGCGCGCAGTACTGCAACGCGCCGCGCGAGCGAGTGTCACCGTCAACAACGAGATAGTCTCCCAGTTCGACCGCCAAGGCATCGTAGCCCTCGTGGGGGTCACGCACGGTGATGACCAGAACGACGTGGACACGATCGTCCGCAAAATCGCTGAACTACGTATCCTCAGCGACGAAACCTCCGCGCAAGACAGTGATGCACCAATCATCGTCGTCTCACAGTTCACGCTCTACGCAGACGTCCGTAAAGGACGGCGCCCATCCTGGAACGCCGCCGCAAAACAACCAATTGCCGAACCGCTCGTTGAAGCCGTGGTTGCAGGGCTGCGCGAGCGTGGACTGACCGTGGGCACGGGAGTCTTCGGCGCTCATATGGATGTCGAACTCATCAATGACGGTCCCGTCACGATCATCGTGGACTCATAAGACGTCCAACCGGCACACCCGCACCCCCAGCACGCGACACACGCAAAGGTAACCGATGTCCAGCAGCGCACCTCAGCCTGAGAGCACCTCCACCGTCGGCGAGCATCTAACTCCCAACGGCACCGAACCACTGACTATTGGCTTGGTCATCGATGACTCGCTTGACTCCACCGATGGAGTGCAACAGCACGTCCTGACTCTTGGACGCTGGCTAAGGCTCCAGGGGCATACGGTGCACTACCTGACGTCCACGACCACGCGTACTGACCTGAGTAACTTGCACTCCCTGGCCAAGAACTGGCGCCTCAAGTTCAATGGAAATCGGGTGGGCATACCGTTGCCTGCGCCGAAGCAGGGCATCAAGGAACTGCTCAAGTCCACACACTTCGACGTGCTGCACATCCATATGCCGTACAGTCCACTTATGGCTGGCCGTGTGATCGCGGCTGCAGATCTAGAGACCCGGCTTGTAGGCACGTTCCACATTCTCCCGTGGTCGAGTCTCACCCGGATCGGCACGCGTGCACTCGGTTGGCTTCAACGCAAGCAACTACGCCGGTTTAAGCAGATCATCGCGGTATCAACCCCTGCTGCGGCGTTTGCGCGCGAGGCGCTCGCAGTAGATCCAATCGTGATCGGTAACCCGGTTCGCGTCGCCGGATATGAGGAAGCCTACGAGACAGAGAAGGCAAGACTCGCCAAGGCCCCGCAGGAGTTGGATGCTCCCGTACGGATTTTCTTCTTGGGTCGTCTGGTCGAACGCAAGGGAGTGGCCGAACTTCTGGTTGCCTGCCGCAGGCTCGTTGACATTACTGATGAGCCCTTCGAGATCGTTATTGGCGGCAAAGGTCCGCTGCTTGACCAACTGCTCAGTTATGCCGCCACCACCGGCCTTGACCGGATTGTGCGTTTCATCGGTTACGTTGCGGAGGATGACAAGGCTGAACTTCTTGCGCAGTCCGATATCGTTGCGCTGCCGTCAACCGGTGGCGAGAGCTTTGGCATTTCCGTGGTGGAAGCACTCGCGGCGTGCCGCGGCGTCGTGATTGCCGGTGACAACCCCGGATACCGCACGGTTATGGAAGGCCTCGAACACAACATCGTTGATGCGAAGAACACCGAGGCCTTTGCGCGGCTACTCAAGAAATATGTTGAGGATCCCGAAGCCCGCGCGGCCGAGAGCCGCGCCCAGATCGAGCAGGCCCGTACGTTCGACGTTGACTACATCGGCCAACGCGTCGTGGACGTCTACACTCACTGACTGCGTTGCGTGAATTGCTAGTCGGTTTCGGGCGCCTGAGGCGGATTAACTGTCTCTTGGAGTTCTTGACCGCGCCGGAAAACCAGGACAAGAGCGGTAGACCCTGCGATCATCAGCCAAGCATAGCTAGCGCCCAGTCCAGAATCATAGAGGCTGGTTTCATTCCCAAAGACAGCCGTTGTTGCGGTGCCGCTGAGTTTGTCCAGCAGCATGCTTGACACAGCAAGGGTGCTCAATGCGGCGGCCACCCACGTAACAATTGTTGTGTTTGGCTCAGAGAAAATCTCTAAACGCAGGAAACGGCGCAACAAAATAAACGCGCAGACGATGAGTGCCGTAGCCGCAAGGACTCGGATTCCGTGCGCAAAAACGTACTGAGTTGTCTGCCACGTTGAGAATCCTGAAACATCCACGATCACACTCGCGATCCGTCCAGTCACTTCGGGTTCATTCTCAATCGTGACAGTCCCGGTGCTCTCAGATAGATTCATCGGGAGGGGTAGTCCGTGCCCTCGTAGCCATGCGAGCAATGCGGCACCGGACGTAACGATCGCGTGAATAAGCACGAGTGCAGACGCAGGAAACTGGCCATACGCCATGATTTTGTATCGCAACGCTACGCCGGGGTCGCGCCCGTCATCTTCCGAACCGGCGTGGCGCCCGCTTGGAGGCACATCATCATTCGTCATCGCTGGCTCTCATTCTATGACCGTAAAGTTCTCAAGAATTACGTGCTGACGAGCGATAATAACGCGAGGTTGAACGATATGCCTCGGCCTGCCCTATCTGTGAGATACCGAAGGCTCCTGGGGTATCCACTGGAAACAGTGCACTAGCGCGATGGCGTAACGGACAAGAGATCTCCCACATCGCAGCCAAGTTCGGTGCAGATTGCCAGCAGGGTTGAGAAACGAATCGCTTTGGCACGATCATTTTTGAGTACCGATAGGTTCACTACGCTCACGCCGACCCGCGCGGATAACTCGGTGAGGGTCATGTTCTTGGCCGCGAGTAACTCGTCAAGCCGACAATAGATTCCGGGGCCTTCGTGCTCGATTGATGCTGGTGTCATTACACGAGTCCTTCGGAGGTTTCAGCCAGGGAATGGCCTACACGGAAGAACAGACTTGTAAGAAAGCCAATTCCGGCCGCTGCGGTGAGTCCGATGATGGCATTCGAACCTCCGGGGTTGTCTACTGTGTAGTTGGAGACTTGAGCGAATGCCGCGTTGGAGGCCATGTTGCCGAAGAATGGGGCCAAACCTGTAACCAGAATCGCGCATACCGCGAGCGTGTCCACGATTTTGGTGTTGCGTGGAGAAAAGACTACGCCGTTGGTTACTTGACGAAACAGTAGGTACAGCGCGCCAACGAACGTAAGCGTTGCTCCCAGCACGAGCGCGTGTTCTATAAGCATTGCGGCAGTCCCCGCAACAGGCATGCTGGGTACCGTCAAGGTGCCGTTTGCGATGTTCACAGCGACTTCTTGTCCGTTCTCTCCAACGGGTGCGGTTCCTTGCAGAGAGTCGAAACTAACGTGCACAGGCACATTTGTGTTGCGTATCGCGTCTCTTATTGTGGTGAGTGACGCGCCTACTACAGTGACTGCTCCGATGGAGATTGCGCCCCACAGCAGCCATAGGAGCATGGTGTAGTCCTTGCGAAGCCTTTGTGGGAGTTGGTCAGTGGTCATGGTTCCATCCTTGGGTGTTGCGGACCGCACGGCGGCATATCGACTAACGATAATAACGTTAATCGATATGTCTCGACCGTGCAACAATCGAAACTCCAGTCGAGGGCAGATCGTGTGGTGATCTGATGAACTGCGACAAGCCGCCACAATATTCACGCCGCTGGCGAACAAGGGCATATTCCGGTAACTAGGCCCGTTCTAAACCACTAAAGTCTTGTATAGCCAACCGTGCCCACCGGCGTCCGGGAAGGCAGGAAGGCAACGCAGTCGTGAGGAGCGCACATGTTTGAAAGATTTACCGACCGAGCCCGTCGGGTGGTAGTCCTTGCCCAAGAAGAGGCACGGATGCTCAACCACAACTACATCGGAACCGAGCACATCCTGCTCGGCCTCATCCACGAGGGTGAAGGCGTCGCCGCGAAGGCACTCGAATCGCTCGGCATTTCGCTCGAAGCAGTGCGCTCGCAGGTCACTGAGATCATCGGTGAGGGACAGCAGGCCCCAAGCGGTCACATCCCATTCACCCCCCGTGCCAAGAAGGTCCTCGAGCTCTCGCTGCGCGAAGCGCTGCAGCTCGGACACAACTACATCGGAACCGAGCACATCCTGCTCGGCCTCATCCGTGAGGGTGAAGGCGTCGCAGCCCAGGTGCTGACCAAGCTCGGTGCCGACCTGACCCGTGTTCGCCAGCAGGTCATCCAGCTCCTGTCCGGCTACCAGGGCAAGGAACCGGTTGCCGCCGGAACCGCAAACGAGCCAACCCCTGCAGGTTCTGCAGTGCTCGACCAGTTCGGCCGCAACCTCACGCAGGCCGCACGCGAAGGCAAGCTCGACCCAGTCATCGGTCGCGGCAAGGAAATCGAACGCGTCATGCAGGTTCTTTCCCGCCGTACCAAGAACAACCCGATCCTGATCGGTGAGCCAGGCGTTGGTAAGACCGCTGTCGTGGAAGGCCTCGCACAGGACATCGTCATCGGCGATGTTCCAGAGACCCTCAAGGACAAGCAGCTATACACCCTCGACCTCGGTGCACTCGTTGCGGGTTCCCGTTACCGCGGTGACTTCGAAGAGCGCCTCAAGAAGGTCCTCAAGGAAATCCGTACTCGCGGCGACATCATCCTGTTCATCGACGAGATCCACACCCTTGTTGGTGCCGGTGCCGCCGAAGGCGCAATCGACGCAGCGTCGATCCTCAAGCCAATGCTTGCCCGAGGCGAACTTCAGACCGTCGGTGCAACCACACTGGACGAGTATCGCAAGCACATCGAGAAGGACCCAGCGCTTGAGCGCCGCTTCCAGCCCATCCAGGTAGCCGAGCCAACGCTGCCACACGCGATTGAAATCTTGAAGGGTCTGCGTGACCGCTACGAAGCACACCACCGCGTATCGATCACGGACGATGCACTCGTGGCAGCAGCAACCCTCGCTGACCGCTACATCAACGACCGCTACCTGCCAGACAAGGCAATCGACCTCGTTGATGAGGCCGGAGCGCGTCTCCGCATCCGTCGCATGACCGCGCCGCCAGAACTGCGCGAACTCGACGAACAGATCGCTGAGGCACGCCGCGAGAAGGAATCTGCCATTGACGAGCAGGACTTCGAGAAGGCAGCATCCCTGCGCGACAAGGAGAAGAACCTCATCGCGCAGCGTGCCGAGCGCGAAAAGGCCTGGAAGTCCGGTGACCTCGACACCGTATCCGAGGTAGACGAAGACCTGATCGCTGAGGTCCTCGCGATGTCGACCGGTATCCCAGTGACCCGCCTCAACGCAGAAGAGTCCTCGCGCATCCTCAAGATGGAGGGCGAACTGCACAAGCGAGTCGTTGGACAGGACCGTGCAATCAAGGCGCTGTCGCAGGCGATTCGTCGTACCCGTGCCGGTCTGAAGGACCCGAAGCGTCCAGGCGGTTCGTTCATCTTCGCCGGACCAACCGGTGTTGGTAAGACCGAGCTTGCAAAGGCTCTGGCCGAGTACCTGTTCGATGACGAGGACGCACTGATCTCGCTCGACATGTCCGAGTTCGGTGAGAAGCACACCGCATCACGTCTGTTCGGTGCCCCTCCGGGATACGTCGGATACGACGAGGGTGGACAGCTCACCGAGAAGGTGCGCCGCAAGCCGTTCTCCGTTGTTCTTTTCGACGAGGTTGAAAAGGCTCACTCCGACATCTTCAACTCGCTGTTGCAGATCCTCGAAGAGGGACGCCTCACCGACTCCCAGGGCCGCGTGGTGGACTTCAAGAACACCGTCATCATCATGACCACGAACCTCGGTTCGAAGGATGTGGCGAAGGGCGTTCAGATCGGATTCAACGCATCGAACGACCCACGCACCTCGTACGAGCGCATGAAGAACAAGGTCAACGAAGAGCTCAAGCAGCACTTCCGCCCCGAATTCCTCAACCGCGTTGACGATGTCATCGTCTTCCCACAGCTCTCGCGCGACGAGATCCTGCAGATCGTGGACCTCATGATCGCTCGTCTCGACGAGCGCCTCGCGGACCAGGCTCTCAGCATCGAACTGACCGACGCGGCCAAGGAGCTGCTCGCGGACAAGGGCTACGATCCGGTCCTCGGTGCACGACCACTGCGCCGTGCCATCCAGCGTGAGATCGAAGACGTCCTGTCCGAGAAGCTCCTGTTCGGTGAGTTCTCCGCAGGCGAGGTCATCGTGGTGGATGCGCAGGGTGAAGGACTCCTCGGAGAGTTCACGTTCAGCTCGCGCGAACGTGCCGCACTCCCAGCGGTCACCGTGCCAGCCGACGAGACACCGGTAACCGTCGAAGACGCAGTCAACTGACACCCACGTAAGAACGCAAGGGCACCCAGACGATTTCTCGTCTGGGTGCCCTTCGTTTTGCGTTATTGGATGCTGCCCCTGCGGGCTGCGGCCGTATGGTGATTTTCCGGATTTTCCGGGTTTAGGGTTGGTTTTTGTGGTGGTTGATCCCGGAAAATCACCATGACGAGGTTTTTGCCTCACATGTGTGAAGGGTCAGGGAGGAGAGAGATGCGACCGAACGCAGTTGGCTGCCTCCTGCACACCAACCGGGCGACACCCCTGCGCAACCCAAGCACTGATCTGACGGGGCTCGTCGCGCATCAGACCCCATCCGCGGCGCATGAGCGTGAGCGGGGGCTTCCTGGCCTCGGACAGATCGCGCATGAGCCGGAACCAGAATGTCTGGATGCGAGGCCGAGTGATGCACAGGGCATCGGCCAGCAGACCTTCCGCACGCAGATCATCAATGAGTTCCGCAGCGAAGATTCCCTCAGCGATGAACACAGGAGAGCCAGACACATCGGCGTGACCCATGCCTGTGCGCTGCGAGGTTGAGATGTCATAGATCGGAACATCCGCACGTTTCCCGGCTGCAAGAATCTTTAGAGCCTTAAGTGCCTCATCCTTGCGCCACGACAGCGGAGAGTCCCAGTCCGTGATGCCAAACCGCTGCGGCATGCCCGGAAAATCGTGATCGTGATAGTAGTTGTCCAGGTTCACGGACGGCAATCCCAAGATTCGCGCCAAACGCGATTTCCCTGAGCCCGAAGGGCCGGTCAACAAAATGATCTTGGCGGATTGTGAGGGGGCTGGGGACTCCATCCGTCCATTCTCCCAAACAACTTTCCGCCCCAGATGCGTTTACGGCGAGACGGTCCCCACATCGGACCCCTGCGGTCTGATGTTTCGGCTGCGTCGGGACTCTTGCTAGAAAACCGGTAACACGTCCAACGCAGCCGAAACACTGCATCAAGCTGTCGGCACCCCAAACACCGCAAAAAAGGGAGGGCCTAAGGCCCTCCCACGCCGCGCAATCACGGCCACCGCCCACCGAACAGGGGCGGCATCGTCCACTGGTTGTTAGAGCGACATCACCACTCAGTGGGCGACGTAAAGCTCCGGCTCGGGCAAACCACGCTCGGCGCGCACGCGACGAGAGATACCCTCAACCGCGAGCAGAGCGTCATACACCATGTCTGCGTTCACAGGGAATGGCATTGCGTGGATGGTCTCACCTTCGACCGTTGCGGCCTCAGCGATTGCGCGAAGTTCCTTGGTGTGCTCGTTGCTCAGACCGATCTCGGTCAGCGTGTTGGGCAGTCCAACGCGGGTCGTGAACTCGATGAAATCCTCGATTTCCTGGGTTGGCGCACCCTCAAGCACGAGTTGGGTGAGGGAACCTATGTTGACCTTCTGTCCGTGAGTCAGGCCGTGAGTCTGAGGCGCAGCGGTCAAGCCGTTGTGGATTGCGTGTGCTGCCGCCAGACCGCCGGACTCGAAGCCCAATCCGGACAGCAGCGTATTGGCCTCGGTGACAGCCTCAAGCGCGGGGGTGACAGTCTTGGCGCGAACGGCGTCGAGGGCTGGTAGGGCGTTTTCCCACAGCAGTTCCCACGAGAGTTTTGCGAGTGCGAAGGCTGAGTGAGTTGGACGGCCGCCAGCCATGGTTGAGCCCTGCCCGCGCCAGGTGGCACGTGCCTCAAGATAGGTTGCGAGAGCGTCACCGATGCCGCCAACCAGGAACTTCACTGGGGCGTTTGCAACGAGTTGGGTGTCAATCAGCACGAGGTCCGGGTTGCGTGGGAAGAAACGATACTCAACGAACTCACCCTCTTCCGTGTAGATGACGGACAGCGCCGAGGTTGGAGCATCCGATGATGCTGCGGATGGTACTGAAACCCAGCGGATGTCCGCTAGGAAGCCCGCAGCCTTTACAGCGTCGATGGCTGAACCGCCACCGACTGCGATGATGACGTCGTGGCTGCCGGACTCGATGAGTTCCACGAGTTCATCGACCGCCTTTGCGGTGGCGAATTTGCCGAACCCGACGCGCTTGACCGGTAGGTCCTCGCCTGCGAAGGAGGCGCTGACAGTCTCCTCAACGAGACCCCACACGACGTCGTCCGCGACGATCACCGGGTTTTTGCCGATCTTCGTAATGTAGGTACCCAACTCCGCGAGAGCGTTCTTACCTTGCACGTAACGCGATGGGCTGAGCAGAACTGAGATAGCCATTTTCCCTCCGATGCTTGGCGTATGGTCACTACCCTTTCCAACCTATGCCTTTTGGGGCTGTCTCGCAGGGGATAAAGTCCTAGGGGTTGAGAGTTTATGCGGGCCAAAACGTATATTTAGCGGGTAAATTAATTTTTGGTGAACTGCTGGTGGCTGATTGACGACGAGTCGGCGGCTGGGTAGAGCCGCTCACCCTGGGTGGGCGCGTGCTTGATCCCCTGGGGCAAACGAGTTCTTCGCGATTGAGTGTGTACAGGGTGGGCGTGGTTCATGAATGTGACCATCGGCAGTCCAAAGCGACCTGATGGGGTGGTCGCATTCGATCGCCCATGGTCGCATTCGATCGCCCATGGTCGCATTGGTATCTGTCTTGGGGTGGATGGCAGTTTCTGGGTCGGTCCCGCAGATGAAAGATGCTCGGTATTGGCGACTCCCGATGGTAAGTCACTCAAGTGGACTGACGGAGATAGAGTCAAAACGATCGTTAAGGTCGGCGATTATATTGAGGTCGGCGGTGGTGCGGCAGGCGATGAAACTGCTGCCCGGTGGGATACCTCCGAGATGCCTGCTGGCGGGTTGTGGGTTGCTACGACCGACATCTCGGAGTAGGTAACCGAAAACTGTTGAGCAGGCTATCTTCCAGGCAGAACAACTGTACCTAGGTGGGTGGGCTCGATTAGATGTTGCGGTTGTGTTGGCACTGTTGCTAGAAAAACTGGTGACACCGCCGACAGGGCCGCAACAATGAGCGCGACTGGGGTGGTATGCGCGGACTGTATAGCCGGTGTAAAAGGGGCTTAGTGGGTGTGGCCCTCGTGGTTGACGTGTGCCAGCGTCAGCTCGAGCAGTGATCGGACATGCTGGTCCTCAAACTCGTAGAAGGACTCACGGCCCTTCTTGGTGGCTGACACGACGTGATGGGCGCGTAGTAGGCGCAGCGAATGGGACGCAGAGGACTGGCTCTGATGGGTTACCGCGGCGATATCGCGTACCTTGAGGGGTCCGTTCAAGAGCGCCGTGAGGATACGGATGCGGCCAGGGTCCCCGAGGAGAGAGAACACATCGGCCATATGTGAGACCGTGCTGGCTGAGGGGATCGAATCGTGGATCGTGGTGAGGGCGTCGAGTGCGGGTGTGTCCGTATCATCGTTGATGGTTGGCGCGGCCTGCACCGTTTTCTCAGTCATCAGATCAGTCCCTTCTCGTCATGTCCGCACAGGGAACCATCCGACCCGCTGGCGTTGCCCGGTTCGCATTGCACGGTTGCATGATCAATACCGTACTCGCCTTCGAGTAGTTTCAAGACTCGCGGCAACACATCTGCGGTGCGGGCATCTATATCCATCACCACGTGTGCGGATGCCGACACGAGTCCGGAGGTGATGGTCCACACGTGTAGGTCGTGAACTTGGTTTACGCCGTCAAGCTGGGTTATGCGTGCACGCATCGCGTCGACGTCTAGGCCTTTCGGGGCGGCTTCGATCAGGATGCGTAGCGCTTGGCGCATGAGGATCCAGGTGCGAGGCAGGATGAACAGTCCGACAGCCACGCCGATGACCGGGTCGATCCAGTTCCAGCCAGTGAAATAGAGCAAGATGGCTGCCAGAATCACGCCCACCGAGCCGATGAGGTCACCAAGTACCTCAAGTGATGCTCCCTTGAGGTTGATCGACTCCTTCGACCCTGCTGCGAGCAGTCTGAAGCTGATGATGTTCACGATCAGACCGAGTACTGCGGTAACGAGCAGGGGAGTGCTTGGGATTGCGGTTGGTTCGCGGAAGCGTTCGATGGCTTCGAGTACCACATAGCCTGCGACGCCGAACAGAAGGAAACCGTTGGCGAGTGCGGCCAGTACCTCGATCCGGTAGAACCCAAACGTGCGATCTGAGGTTGTCTTCCGGTTTGCGAGTGCGATTGCCACAAGTGCCATGGTCAACCCGATGACGTCCGTACCCATGTGCGCGCCATCGGAGATGAGTGCGAGCGAGTTGATGGAGAATCCGACAATCAACTCGACGACCATGAAGGTCGCGGTAAGTCCAAGAGCGATGATCAACGGTTTCTTGTGTGCGGCACCTGCGGTTAGGGCGGTGACGTGTCCGTGATCATTGCTGTGCTGGCTGTGGTCGTGCGCCACCGAAGGCTCCTCGTCATCGATCAACTTATGAATATATGAAGATCTTTTCATATTTCTGATCAATGGTCCAGAGGATCCTGTAGTTGCAGGAGCGCAACCGATGGGTGCTTTTTGATCCTGGTGCATGGAAAAAATCCAGCGCATCTGGGCCAAAAATGCCCCGTCGAGTGTCCAGCAGACACCCCTGCTCAAAACACAGTTGGTCAATGGGCACAAAAGCGGGTCCGCACCCTTGGTAGGATGCGGACCCGGAATGGTGGAGACTACTCGGACTTCGCCGAGCTCTTGGTGTCTAGGTTGAGGAGTGGAGCGGCTCCATCCGGCACGACAATAGTTCCGTTGGAGTCGCGGATCGCGTCGATCCACTTCTGCTGCAAGACCTTGTCCGTGAGGGATTTGGTGAGGATGTCGTTTGCCTTTGCCTGACCTTCGGCCTCTGCGACGGCTGCCTTCGCCTTGGCTTCCGCCTCAACGATTTGGGCCTGAGCGGAAATCTCGGTTGCCCGGAGATTAGCCTCGGCCTTTGCCTGCTCCTGCTGGGCGACCTCAACGGCCTTGATGGATTCTTCGACCTCTGCGGTGAACGAAATATTCTGCAGATTGACCACGGTAACTTCAACGCCATACTTGTTCAGGCGGCTATTGAGACGCTCCAGCATGAGGTCCTGGGCCTCACCTCGCTTCTCACCACGGAACTGAACCGGGGTGTATGGCGATGGGACATCACGAACAACGGCGAGGATGCCCGGTTCGATGACCTGCTTGGTGAATCTTTCTTGCGAACGGTAGTCGCGGAACAGGGACTCGACATGGTTGCCGTCAAGCGAGTACACAACGGACAGGTCGAATTCCGCCTGAGCGCCACCGAGAACCGAGGTGGTCACGGACTGGCCGGAAACTTGACCGCCGGTGTAGTCAGGGATGCCGCTACCGGAGCCAGCGTACGTCACGGACTGTGAGAACAGGTCCCAGCGCGACAGCGATTGCCAGGGAGCCTTGAGTGCGAAGCCTGGTTCGGTGTTCTGTCCGGCAATCGTTCCACCGGCGTTGATGAGCACGGACGCCTGCCCAACGGACTGGGTGTAGACAGTCGACGCGGCGAGGGAACCGAACGCGATCAGAGCGGTCAAGACTGCTGGAAGGTAGCTTGGTTTACGGGCCGGCTTCTTGGCGGCCGGTTTTTTGGCTTTACGAGGCTTGCCCTTGTCATCGCCCTCGCCATCAAGCCGAGGAAGGTTGAAGATTCCCGACGAGTCGGCTGGCTCGGCGGGGATGCTCAGTCCGGTTGCGGTGAAGTTCCTTCGTGTCTTGGCGGTGTTCACCACCAATCCAACTGTGATGAGCGTGAACACGATCGAAACGACAAACCAGAGCATGGGACCTTCCTAAGGTTATTCGGTTATACGCTGAGCAAAGGGCCATCTGTTGCGGGGTACGGTGATTGTCACAGTGCAACAGACGCGATTTCCAACTGTTCAGCGGGTGGTTGCTCTGATTGTCCCTCATAGAGCCCATGAATTTCGAGGTTATTTCTCTCCTGTGCGGATCAGCCGGCAACGATGACGTGCAGATTTCGTGGACCGTGCACGCCCTCGACTCGATTGAGTTCGATGTCCGAGGTCGCGGAAGGGCCGGAAATCCAGGTCAGTGGACGTTCGGGGTGCTGCGCCAATACGGTGACGGCCTCGGGGAGGAGATGTACCACCTGGTCAACCTCAACCACGCATACGTGGGTGTCCGGCACGAGGGTTATCGCCCTGCGTCCCTGATCGGGCGCGCCGTCCAACACGATGGTTCCGGTGTCTGCGCAGGCGACTCGTGCCGCAGTGACAACGGCGTCGATCTCATCCAATTCGTATGGTGTGAGGAAAACCGGCTCACCGTCGGTCACGATCGAGACCCGGTCAGCGATCTGAGTAAGCCAATCAGCGGGTAGCCCGGGCGGACAGACTACACTGCCCGCAGACTCAAGAATCTCAGAGATCGCGGCAGCAACACCATCGGCGGGAACCTGGTGCACCACTGCGCGGTAGTCTTCGAGCCGGTCAACGAGGATGTCCACAGCCTCGGCTGAACCTGTGGCAACAGGTGACGAGTGGCGGTAGTTCCGCGGTACCTCGTCGTATCCAGCGTCGCTCAAGCCTGATGCAACGCCGTCGAGCGCCCGGGCGATTGAATCGAGGATATCCGTGCGGGCGTCAGTCATTCCCCTGTCCTTCCTGCGTGTGGTCCTGAGAGTTCCGTACCGTTTGATTCTGCGGGTGACCCTGCACGGTTGGCGTGGAACCGCTCGCACCCCGGTTCTCCTTCCACCACTGTCTAAAGGTCTGGTCGGGTGCCGTGGGCAGATCGCGTGAGGCGGTCCATCCGTTGATGATGGGCAGCGGTACGTTCTCGACGTATCCCTTCTTCCCGGCGGCCAGCTTCAGTGCCCCCAGGCCCTTCTCGGCCAGTGCGAACTTGCGGGAATCCGCCATGACCACGGACGCTGCGGACATGGCGGCGCCCCAGGCAGTTGGGCGGTGGTCGGCCTTGTCCTGGTCGACTGACCGCGCTCGCAGGTGTACGAGCAGTGTTGGAATGTCGATCTTGACCGGGCACACCTCGTAACAGGCGCCGCACAGGGACGAGGCGTAAGGCAGGGAGTTGTTTGGGTCTGAGTGGCCCGAGGTCCCTGTAAGCTGCGGCGTCAGGATCGCGCCGATCGGGCCGGGGTAGACCGAGCCGTATGCGTGACCGCCAACGCGTTCGTAGACGGGGCACACGTTCAGGCACGCGGAGCACCGGATGCACTTGAGCGCTGCACGTCCCACGTCATCGGCGAGGGCCCGGGTGCGGCCATTGTCGAGCAGCACGATGTGCACGTCTTGTGGGCCGTCGTTGGGGGTGACGCCGGTCCACATAGAGGTGTAGGGGTTCATGCGTTCTCCGGTCGAGGAGCGGGGGAGTAACTGCATGAACACCTCGAGATCGGTGAAGGTCGGAATGATCTTCTCGATCCCCATGACCGTGATGAGGGTCTCCGGCAGGGTCAGGCACATGCGTCCGTTGCCCTCCGATTCCACAACAGCCAGCGTCCCGGTGTCCGCAACCGCGAAGTTCGCGCCGGACACGGCGACCTTGGCCCGCAGGAACTTCTTGCGTAGGTGCTCGCGTGCGGCCATGGCGAGTTCGCGGGGCGCGTCGGTCATGCCGTCAGGCACGGATTCCATGCGGCGCTTAAAGATCTCCTTGATCTCGGCGCGGTTGCGGTGGATCGCGGGCACGAGGATGTGCGAGGGCAGGTCGTCGCCGAGTTGCACGATCAACTCGGCGAGGTCGGTTTCGAATGCGTCGATTCCCTCGGACTCGAGGTATTCGTTGAGTCCGATTTCCTGCGTGGCCATCGATTTGACCTTAACCACTTCGGTTGATCCGGTGTCCTTGATGAGATTGGCGACGATCCGGTTGGCCTCCTGCGCGTCTCGCGCCCAGTGGACGGTTCCGCCGCGTGCGGTGAAGTTCCGCTCGAACTCCTCCAACAGCGCGGGTAGATGCGCCATGACGTTGATCTTGGTTTGTGACCCCGCGTCACGTAGGAGTTCCCAGTCGGGTGCCTCCGCGACGACCGCTGCGCGTTTTTCGCGGATCGTTGTGGTGGCGAAGTTGAGGTTGCGGCGCATCTGCTCGTTGCGGAGCGATTCGCGGGCTGCGTCCGGGAACTGCGGACCCCAGCGCAGCGGTTCGCCTGGGGTGCGGTGATCTTGACCGAGAGTTGTGGCGCTTCCGGGCCGGGCAGCATATGGCTGTGGCTCAGCAACATCTGCTCGTGACGCGGCAGGACGAGGGATTCCGAGGAAGGTTTTCATCGGGTAGTCACCTCCACGGCTGAACCCGCGCGCAGGGCGGGCGGTGGGGTGGCCGGCTCCTCCCTGGTTGACGCGAGGATCTCCGCGAGGTGCATCGCGGTGGTGCGCGACCCCTTACGGTTGAGGCCACCGCCGATGTGCATAAGGCAGGAGTAGTCTCCGGCACTGACAACCTCAGCGGAGGTTGACTCGACGTTTGCGACCTTGTCAGCGAGCATCGCACTGGAGGTTTCGGAGTTCTTGACCGCGAAGGTGCCGCCGAACCCGCAGCACTGCTTCTCATCAGGAAGTTCGACCAAGTCGATTCCCTCGACCGCACGCAGAAGCTGGTAGGGCTTATCGCCCACGCCGAGCATACGCATCGAGTGGCAGGTTGGGTGATACGTAACCCGGTGCGGGAAGTAGGCACCCACATCTGTAACGCCGAGTACGTCTACGAGGAGTTCACTCAACTCGTAGGTGCGTGCGGCGACGGCCGTGGCCGTTGCCGAGAGTTGGGGGAGTCCAGCGCGATCGCACACCATTGCCTGCTGGTGCTTAATCGACCCCGCACACGAGCCGGACGGGATGACAATCGCATCCCACTCGTCGTCAAGCACTGGCTTAAACGTTTCAACGTGGTTCTTTACCGCGGGAACGGCCTTATCCAAGTAGCCGGTGTTGATGTGCATCTGCCCACAGCAGGTTTGTGATGCGGGGAAGTGGACCTCGTGGCCGAGGCGTTCGAGTAGTTTCACCGTTGCGATGGGCGCCTGGGGGAAGAGCGCGTCTGCAACGCAGGTTGCGGCGAGTGCGATTCGCATGTTCTCGTAGGACCTCTTTCCCGAACTCGGGGTGTTTGCTGACAGAAATCCACAATACACCTGTGGTCAGACCACACCAAAGGCTCAGGTGAAAAACATATCGGGACCCATGTCCTGGCAGCTCTTCCTACACTCTCGCCGATCTGGGCCGCCCGCAACAGCACAACTTTCCAGGCGCGGCGAGTCGCACGAATCCCATCCGACACCACCGCGGTCAAGTTCTCCCGACTTGCGGTCGGCAGCCAGCAACAGCACTAAACTGGACTCTATGCAGACCTACGAGTCAGTGCTCACGCGCATCGAACAGGGGCTCACGTCCGGACGGTGGTACCTCGGCGACCGGCTGCCCTCCGAACGCGCCCTCAGCGAGGAGTTCGGAGTGTCCAGAGCCTCAGTGCGGGAGGCTCTCCGCGTGCTCGAAGCAATGGGGATAGTGAAACGCTCCACAGGATCAGGCCCCGAAGCCGGAGCGGTCCTGATCGACAAACCCGCAGCAGGACTCGGCTCCGCGATGCGACTACACCTCGCATCCGGCGCAACCTCCGTACGTGACGTCGTGGAACTGCGATTGCTGGTCGAAACCTGGGCGGCCCGAGCGGTCGCGATGCGCTGCGCAACCCACAACCTTCAGTCAACCAACACCCACCAAAATCCAGACCCTGACTGCCTCGAAGACGCGCGCGAACTACTGGAACAGATGAACGCACCGGGCATAGAACTCACCGAGTTTCAACAACTCGATGCCCAGTTCCACACCGAACTCGTTGCGCTCGCGGGGAACCCGCTCATTGAGGCCACCATGCTCGCGATCAGGAAGTCAATCGAGGCATACATCGACCAAGGTATGAGTCATCTCAACGATCCCGTCAATTACCTGCGTAAACTTCAAAACGAGCACACCGAGATCATTCATGCCCTGGCATCGGGCGATGCCGCGCTTGCGGAACATCACGTGCAGCAACACATCGAGGGCTTCTATCGAGACGCGCTGTCCTAAGCCCGTTGTGGTGCGAGCCGGAGTCTTGACTCACCATCTATGCGGTGGGCCACATCACTGACTGGACAGTGCCTGTTACAGGCAAAGTAGTGTAGCGGAATGTAGGAGCGACGCGAGGCTGGCACCGGCCGGAGGGTAACGGATGTAGTTCGTAACGAATAGGTGATTATGAGAGAATCACCCAACACGCGCCGATAAAGATAATGGCGTACAAAACCAGCAAAGACCAACGATGAACCCCAGCCCGGGTGCTGGAAACACGGACACGAAACGGAATATGCATGTCACACAACGGAATGTGGGCGGTCGCATCAGACACAACCCAGCCGCTGCGTTACGTGCTTTCCGTCAGTGACGGGAATCGCTACGCCCTCACCGCACCGACCCTCATAGGTCGAAATCCTCAGCCCACCCCACAGGACGGTGCGTGCAACCTGGTGCTCATCTCGGACCCGCTACGGACAGTCTCCAAGACCCACCTGATGATCGCGACGGATGGAGGTGGCCTGTACGTTGTCGACCGCGACTCCACCAACGGCACGGTTGTCACCCTGCCTGACGGTCAGCAGGTGATTTGCGGAGCGGGACAGAAAGTTCGCATCTCAGCGGGTGCAACTGTCATGTGCGGCCAGTTCGCGGTTCGGATTGAACTGCAGTAACTTCGGTCCACTTAACGTGAGGAACAGCATGGATCAAGCGTGGGGCGCCGCAACCCACAGCGGACGAAAGCGGAAGATCAACGAGGACTCCTACCTGGCCTCGTCACCGGTGTTCGTGGTGGCAGACGGCATGGGCGGGCATGAGCGCGGTGACCTAGCCAGCGCGATAGCGGTCAATGAGTTCTCCAAACTCTGCCAGTATTCGGTGATTTCCCCGGAACTCATTGATGGGTGTTTCACCCGGGCCTCTGGGGCAATCAAGAATGTTCTGACCAATGGGGTGGGCGGCACGACGGTGTGCGGTGTGGCACTTGCATTGCAGGATGGGGCGCCATACTGGCTGGTATTCAACATCGGTGACTCTCGGGCCTACCGGCTCAACACGGTTCGCGGGACAATGACTCAGGTGTCCGTCGACCACTCGGTGGTTCAGGAACTCGTCGATGCAGGGGTGATGGGCCCTGGAGAGGTGAGCCACCACAAGGACCGGCACGTGATCACACGCGCACTCGAAACGGTCACCGACCCGGAACCGGATTACTGGATGATCCCCATTGAGGGCGGTGATCAGATCCTGCTGTGCTCGGATGGATTGTGCGATGAACTCGAGGACTCGGAGATCAAGGAGATCTGGAGTGCGGCATCCACGCCGCAGGCTGCGGCGGATGCGCTCGTGGCAGCGGCCATTGAAGCGGGGGGCCGAGACAACGTCACGGTGGTCGTGGTGTCGGCGCAGGTTGTCGGTGTTGCCGCGAGCCACATTCAGGATAAGACCGGTACGGTCACGACCGTGGATGAGGAACCGATGAACGCAGAGCTACAGGATTCACTTGCACACACTACACCCCGGCACGTGAGGGACTAGGACATGACGCTGACACGGATCGGACAGGGAAATCTGACCGCGGTTGCACGCGGTGACGTCTTTATTGTGACGCGCGCGCTGCCTGGTGGCGCAGAGGTGGACAAGGAGATGGGCGTGCATCTGTGGCATGCGCTCAACTCTGAGCGCGGCATCCAAAAGGCAGTGTCTCTCCTCGCCCAGGCTGGGCTTGAGAACATGCCGGAGTTCGCGTTGGTGCGTCCGCGTAACAACACGCTCCATGTGATTGTCCGCGGTAAGTTCTCCGTGTTGCTGCTCAATCATGATGGCCGGTACTCATCGGTTGATTCCCAGGGGGTTGCGACGTGGCGTGAGTACACGGATCTGCCAGCCTCCGAGTGGTGCATTCGCGGGGTTCCCGGTTTGACCCTCGAGGGGACCGAGGAGTTCTACCTGGCTTCGGGCGTGTCTCGGGTGTCGATCATGGCGTCGCTTGGCTGGGACGATCCGGATAGTCCCATGAGCGCTGCAGAGGCGGTTGAGACAGGTGCTATTGCCGCGATCGAGTATTCCTCGACGTCTGGTGAACTCGCCGTTGACCCTGCCGTGGTCGCCGCCGAGCCTCCCGCTGTGTCGGTTCCCGGTGGAATGCCAGCGGTCGCCGCCCCAACCCCGGGCGGCGTTCCGGTAGTGGCACCGCAACCACAGCACCTTCCGTCGGGTTCCGTTCCGGCTGCTCCATATGAGCCAGCACCCGTATCGGGCGCGGTTCCGGCTCCTGCGACTACGCCGGTGCCCTTGCCGACGAGCCCTCAGGTATCGCTGCCGGCTCACGTTACCCAGGCGGCTGGCGATGCGGTCAACGAGTCTTCCTCTGCCCAGCATCGGGCAGATCAGCCGCAGGATGCCGCTGCCTTTCCTCCCGCTGCGCCCACTGCTCCGGTCCCCGCGGTTCCTGCCCCGACGGCGCAGATCCTGCAGCCTCTCACAGGGTCCCAGACCGAGGTTCCCGCACCCGGCGACGAATCGAACACCGTCCTGACCAACAATCTGGTGGAGATCCGCCAATCGATGGAAACCAACACCAACCTTCCTGTCCCCGAGGAGCCCATCACAGCTGTGATGAACATTCCCGTACCCACGCTCAAACTGTCGAACGGGGTACGCATACCTCTCGACCGGACCGTGCTGATCGGTCGGGCACCGGAAGCCTCAAGGGTTTCGCTGCGCGAGATCCCACGACTTGTGAATGTGGCCAGCCCTAACAATGATGTGTCCCGCACTCACGCCCAGATCCGGGTTGAGGGAGAATTTGTGCTGGTCACAGATTTGAACTCAACCAACGGGGTATTCTTGAATGAACCTGGACTAGCGCCCCGACGCCTACACCCGGACGAACCGACACACCTCGAACCCGGAGTCATCGTTGACCTTGGAGACGGAGCAACCTTCGAGATCGAGGAAATATAAGTGAACTCCCGCCGCCAACCATCCCTGCCACCGAAGATCACCGGCTTTGAATATGTCGGTCTCCTTGGCATGGGCGGATTCGCGGACGTGTTCGAGTACCGGCAGGACTTTCCACGCCGACCCGTTGCGGTCAAGGTGCTACTCGACAGTTCGCTCGATGCGGGTAGCCGCGATGCCTTCTTCGCCGAGGCGAACATCATGGCAGGGCTTTCTCAGCACCCCTCCATCGTCACGATCCACCAGGCGGCGATAGCCTCGGATGGTCGCCCGTACTTCATCATGGAATACTGTGCCCGGCCTAGCCTCGGTGCCCGGTTTCGCACCGAACGTATCTCGGTGGCGGAGACGCTGCGCACCGGTGTTCGCGTCGCATCCGCTGTTGAGACCGCGCATCGACTCGGTGTGCTGCACCGTGACATCAAGCCTGCCAACATCCTTGCCACGGACTTTGGCTGGCCCGCGCTGACCGACTTCGGAATCGCAGGCGCGGTCGGCGAACAACTCGTTGCCTCGGGCATGTCGATCCCCTGGGCTCCACCGGAGCTTCTGGCGGACGAGCCCTTCGGCGACGCCCGCTCCGATGTGTACTCTCTTGCTGCGACCCTCTACTCCCTGCTTGCGGGTCGATCCCCGTTCGAGGTACCGGGCAAGAGCAACGCGCCGATTGACCTGATCACCCGGATCGAACGCGAGCCGCTCAAATCGGTGGACCGCGTGGACGTTCCGCAATCACTCAATCTCATCCTCGCCCGCGCAATGGCAAAGGATCCAAGCCACCGCTTCTCAAGTGCCCTTGCCTTCGCGCACGCTCTGCAGAACGTCGAACGCGAGATGCAACTTCCCGTCACGGGAATCGATGTCACGGATATTCAGGCCTCGAGTGCAGCGCCAGTGGCCCAGTCCCGTGAGGCTGAATCGGGAGCAGACTCAAACCAGCCCAGCGCTCTAGTGCCGGAAAACACCCACGTCACCGACTCGTCGCCACGCGATCCCGTCCCGAAACCACCTGAGGAAACGGATCCAGAAGAGGCGACGCGTATCCGCGGCCTGACAACCGTGGAAGCACAGGAAGAACCCGTGGTGCTTGCCTCCGACGTGGAAACCCGGCTTCGACCCGTGACAACTGTTCGCGCCGATGAGCCCGAGACTGATAGCTCACTCGCGCCGCACGCGTGGTCGCCAGCCGCTGCCAAAGAGGCACTGGTCCGTGACTTCGAGCCGCAGGAATTCGAGCAGACCACCGGGTCTCTCGGTTATTTCTACGCGAAACGACAGCAGGCAGACCAAAGCGATCAAGGAATGCGTAGGCGTATGACCGCGCTCATCACCCTTGCGTCGATTCTGCTCCTCGTGTTGATCCTGCTGTTCATCGGAAACCGGGCGCTTGGTCGCCATGAAGCACCGCAAACCCCAGAACCCGAACCAACCGCCACTCAATCCCTTGACACCGGCTCGGTTCCTGCGGTAACTGGATTAAAGGTGTCAGACGCGTATGACACAATGGTGCGATTCGAGTGGAACAACCCAGATCCACAACCTGACGATGCATACGTGTGGCGCATCATCGATGTAAATAGCCACACCCAGAACACACGAACCACTGAGACGTTCGTAGAGGTTCCGCGCGAAACCGCCGAGCAGCAGATCTGCATCGAAGTCTCAATCGCTCGCGCAAACGGAAAGATGTCGAGTACGCCTGCAAGGGAGTGCAACTAGTGCAATTCGTCCGCAAGGGCTGGTGGAAGGACCGTGCGCAATGGCGTGCGAACCCGAACCGGGCAAGGACCTGGCGCCGTCGCATGCCGTCCATCGTGGCCGGTGTGACGGTTCCTGCCGTCTTGGCAACCCTGGCAGTGGCGAATCCCGGCGTTACCATCGCGGAAGTCGAACTCAACGACGGAACCGTCTGGATCACCAACACGACCGACCTCAAGATCGGCCGATACAACGCCAAAGTCAAGGAACTCAACGGCGGCGTAGTGACTAGCGGAGCCTCCTTCGACGTGCTCCAAGACGAATCTGACGTAGTCGCGCACGAGCCGGCAACCATCTCCCGCATCGACCCTGCGACTATGTCCTACTCCGCTGTTGCGCAGATTCCAGGGCAGAGCAAGGTGGCCCTCAACGCTGGAATCGTGGCTATAGCCGACCCCACGGGGCGGATCTGGGCGGCCCCGGTGGAAGCCCTGGAGACGATCAATGAATCCACCCCGGTCGTCGCTGACCTGTCAGACGGCACCGCTCTCACCATTGACCCAGAGGGAACCATCTACGCGTTCGACCCCGGCGCCGGTCAGGTGCATACATACGCGCTGATAAATGGTGGTTTCGTCGAGCAGGGGACGATCGCCCTCAAAGACTCCGGAGGAATGGCCCTTGCACAGGATCCCGCAGATCAGCCGGTGCTGTCCGTTGTGGGAACCACCCCTGTGGTCACCGCAAACCGGACTCTGCACACACCTAGTACCAGCGTGAGCCTTAGCCAATACGGCGGACAACCCATCGTGCAGGCCAACGGGGCCGCGCGAGGAGCCGTGTTCGTGGCGACTGACAGAGGACTCCTCTCGGTCAACATCAATACCGGAGCTGTCACGACCCTGATCGACGGCGTATCGGGCCGCCCCGCACAGCCAGTGTTCCTCGGTAACTGCGTGCATGCGGCTTGGGCTGCCTCCGGCCCCAACTACACCGTGCTGTGCGGCGAGGCTGCCGCATCGACAGGTTCCATGGAGGACGTCATGTCCCTCGAGAACGTCTCGGCCATGTCCAACCTGGTGTTCCGCGTCAATCGTGACCAGATCGTCTTGAACGACACTCTCGCTGGGCGAATCTGGCTCCCAGAGAATGTGCCGCAGAGCGAGGATCCCAACTGGAACGACGTCGAAACCCCAGATGACAACAAGGAGACGCCCGAGGACGACGACGAGACAGACCCAGAGCAATCGGACACGACCCAGTGCTCCACGAGCGACCGGGCACCTCGCGCACGCGATGACGAATTCGGTGTCCGTGCAGATCGCGCCACTCTGCTCTACGTCCTGTCGAACGACTCGGTGGGGCAGTGCGGAATCATCGCAATCACCGAGTTCGAGGACATCGCGGCAGAATTCGGCACCGTACGACGAGTCGACAACGGGCGGGCGCTACAGGCTGAGATCCTGCCAAGTGCGTCAGGCAGCGTGTCCTTCGAGTACACGATCACCGATGGCCGTGGTCAAAATCCACCGTCAACCGCAAAGGTGACTTTGAGGGTCACACCAGAGCACGTCAACGACGCCCCGGTTGAGTTGCGTCAATCGCGCATGGAGGTCGAGCAAGGTGCAACCACCTCCTACAACGTGCTCGCGAACTTTGTGGACCCGGACGGCGACCAACTGGTCCTCGCCGACGCAAAACTCGAAGAAGGAAACGGGTCGCTGAGATTCCGCAAGGACGGCATGGTCTCCTATGTCGCTGACACCCAGCGTGTCGGTATGGAACGCGCAACGATCACCGTCACAGACGGCGAGAGAACACTGGATTCCGAACTCATCATCGATGTCCGTTCATCTGGAACTCTTGCCCCCACGATCACCCCGATCTTCCGCAACGCCTACGTGTCCAGTGAAATCGAGGTTGACGTCGTATCGGCAGTCAAGAATCGCTCGTCTGAACCCGTGCGCCTCGCCGCAGTCGACGAAGTTGCCGGAACCGAGATCAGCGCCGACCTCGAGGCAGGCACGTTCACCTTCATGGCGCCGACACCCGGCTCCTACTATGTGAACTTCACGCTGGTGTCCCCACCCCACACAGTCAGTGGCCTTGCCCGCATTGACGTGCGCGAGGTGCCCTCAGATCGACTTCCACCAGTGGCGGTATCCGACGTTGCGCTCCTGCCCGGGGGCGGCGAGGTGACTGTGGCTCCGCTTGACAACGATTTCGACCCCAACGGTGGGGTAATGGTCCTCACCGGTGTCGAACTGGCCCCTGACTCTGCCCTCAGCGTCGGCGTGATCGAGCACCGCTTCATCAACATTTCTTCACGGGTCTCGCTCAAGCAGCCTGAAACCATCCACTACACGGTTGACAACGGATACGCGACGGCAAAGGGCAGCATCCTCGTCCAGCCCGTCGAACCGTCCACGGAACAACGTCCGCCATCAGTCAAACCAATCACGGTCTCGGTACGCAGCGGCGGCGTTGTCACGATCCCGGTTCTCGACTACGCGAGTGACCCTGACGGAGACACCCTCTCGCTCGTACGCGACCTGCCTTCCCCGCTACCGGAAAGCCAAGGCCTGTTGTTTGTCAGCGGCAACGTGCTGCGGTACCAGGCACCCGACACACCGCGCACGACAACCACGACTTTCATGATCGAGGACTCCGCTGGACAGACCGCCATCGGGGAACTGACCGTCAACGTGCATGCCTCCAACCCAGAGACCAAGACGCCGCCGCAGCCCAAACGCGTCACCACCCGTGTCTACGCGGGTGAGACTGTACGTATCCCCATCAGCCTGACGGGAATCGACCAAGACGGCGACGGAGTCATCCTGCTTGGGCAGGGAGACCAACTGCCGACTCAGGGCTATGTCTCCAACGTTGGCGCCGACTGGATCGAGTACACTGCCTACGACACGGCCCGCGGAACGGACATCTTCACCTATGCAGTCGAGGACTGGACCGGACAGCGTGCGATCGGCACGATCCGCGTGGGTGTCGTGGAGAAGCCGCAGGCGGCCCTGCCCATCGTGGCTACAGACGACGAGGTGACCGTCAAACCGGGTACCACGGTCGCGGTACGCGTCACCAGAAACGATGTCGATCCATCGGGGCTCGCGCTCACCGTGGATGAGTTGGATGAGGTGGCGGGGGTCGTGGCCAGGGTCGTGGACAACACGATTGAAGTTGAAGTCCCGCAGGACGCCGAGCCGACCTACTACATCCCCTACACCGTCCGAAACCTAGCTGGCGGTATCGGACAGGCCACCCTGCGCGTCAACGTCAGCACGGAGGCGCTCATCGTGCCTCCAACGGTTCGAGACATCATAGTGTCCCCAGTCGAGGCAATGGACAAGACCTCCGTCGAAGTCGACGTATACGCCGTCGCTGAGAACCCGTCAGGAACTCCGGCGGAACTCGAACTCACGGTACCGAACTCGCACGCGGACATCGCGCAGGTGACAGGCTCTGGAAAAGTCACCGTCCAACTCACGGAAACCGCCCAAACGGTTCCGTTCCGGCTGACTAACCCAGAGGCACCGGATCAAGCATTCGCCTACGCGTTCATCTCCGTCCCAGCGCTCGGTGACTTCCCACCCGTTCTACGCCCGAAGACTCGCGAACTGGTCACCTCCACCGCTCAGGAAATTGAGATCCCATTGGCGGAGTTCGTGCAGGTTGGCTCTGGTAAGACCCCAATCATCAGGGATGCCAGCTCCGTGCGGTCGGGGCAGAGCGATGACAGCGGCCTTGTCGTTGACAGTGGCACCCTCAGATTCGTGTCCGAACGGTCATTCAGCGGAATCGCATCGCTAACCTTCGAGGTTTGGGATGGAACGGGCGAAACCGCCAACTCCTCAATCCTGACGCTGCCGATTACCGTTAGGCCGATTGAGGAGCTACCACCCACATTCGCCCCCGCAGTGCTACAGCTTCCACAGGGCAATGAGGTGGTTAACGTTGACCTGACGCGGTTCACACGCGCCGCTGCCGGAATGCCCGAGGACACATATTCCTACGCCGTGGCGGCAACACCGGCATACGGTGTCACCGCGGCGATTGACGGCACAGTGCTGTCCGCATCCGCTCCCGCAGGCGCGACGAGGGGAACCAGAAGCGAGATCGCAATCACGCTCACGTATGGACTTGCGAACAAACTCAACGTGACCGTGCCCTACGAGATTGTCGCCTCAACCAAGCAGCGCCCTACCGTGCGCGAACACACCATTACCGCCAATGCTGGTCAGACCAGCCAGGTCAACGTGCTCCAAGGGGCCATCGACCCCGTTGGCGAGGGCCTTCGTGTAGTCGATGTGCAGGTGCTTACCTCGGGTACGGGAGAGGCCACCTTCAACGGCCCCAACGTGACCATCACTCCAGAATCCAGTTTCGCTGGAACCATGCGAGTCGCCTACACCGTGACCGACGCGCTCAATGACCCCAACCGTAACGTTGAGGGCCAGGTTGTCGTCACCGTCCGCAAGGAACCAGACGCACCGACCGCGCCTCGCGTCTCCAATCCTGGGAACAAGACCGTCACCGTCAGTTGGGATGCCCCCAACTCCAACGGCGCACCGGTACTTGACTATCGCGTGACTGCGAGCCCTGGTGGACAGACAACGGTGTGCCAGAACACTACCTGCGAGATCTCCGGACTCAGCAATGGCACTGCATACCGATTCACGGTTGCCGCACGCAATGAGGTTGGATTCTCCGCGGAATCCGCCCCGAGCAGTGACATCACCCCGGATATCCTCCCAGAAGCTCCCTCCGCACCAACCGTCGAGTTCGGTGACCGCCAGATCAGCGTTCAATGGCAAGCACCACGTAACGAAGGCTCGGCCATCGTGCGATACCTGCTTGAAATCTCACCTGGGATCGGTAGCGAAGGCGTCAGTTCGCGGACTGTGACGGGCACAAGCACAACCATCACCGGTCTCAAGAATGGGACGGCCTACACGGTACGGGTGAGGGCAGTGAATTCGGCTCTCGCGGAAAGCGGCCAGGGCCCATGGAGCCCAGAGTCTGAACGAGTCATCCCGGCTGGCGTGCCAGACGCTCCGAAAGTCGATGTTGCGCTGCCATCAGACACCCCGCTCGGACGCCAGATCAACGTCTCATGGTCCCCAGGCTCCGAAAACGGTGACTCGATCAACCGCTATACGGTGCGAGTGATGTCCGGGAACACCGAGGTTGCAGTGCGACGCATTGAAGCAGCGCAAACCAAATGGACGTTCACAGAGGCCGAGAACGGCGTGGACTACCGGTTCCAAGTGACGGCGCGAAACAAGGCAGGGGTTTCTGCCCCTGGAGTCTCCGACGCAATCTCTTCCTTTGCCGTGCCAAGCGCACCGCGGGCACTGACCAGCGAGGTTGTCGCAGACCGGAACTACGCCCAGGGTGGGGCAGTGAAGTATCTGTGGGACACGCCGCTTGAGACCGGTGGGCGCGGAATCCGGATCTCCCACTACGAGGTTCGAGACACCGATACGACCACTTCGGGTACGAGCCACACGCGTGAAGGAATCACGCCGGGGCAAGACTCGGGTGAGATCTCTGTTCGTGCGTGTAACACTCGCGGTGTGTGCTCCGAGTGGACGAAACTCGCCGGCCAGACGGCACTGACGAAACCGCAGTCCCCAACGGTCACGCGAGTCAGCGCCCAGCGCTACGACTCCTATGAGTTCACGATAGCAGCCCGCAATACGGGTGGAACCTCAAACGTGAGCCTTGAGTATCGGCTTGGTTCTTCTGGCACATGGCAGTCAGTGCCCGCCTCAAGGCAGGTTTCTGGGACGATCACAGACTTTGGCACTGATGAAAATTCTCGTGACGTCTTGATTGAAGTCCGCGCCTCCAATAGCCAGGGCAACAGCCCGATCAGCAGCGAAACAATGACCGTACTCAAGCGCCGTCCACCAGGGGCGCCACAGAACCCTGTACTTCAGGCGAATGAGTCGTGGCAGGGCCAACTCACAGGTACGTGGCAGAAAGCCACCGAGCGCGGGCTCCCGATCCAGAAGTACAGGTACTGCATAGTGCAGGTCGGATCAAGCCAGACATGCGATTCGTCTAGTTGGACCGGGGGTGAGGTGGTTGAAGGAGAACCACTGAAGACCCGAGACCACTGGGGCGAAGCTGGACAGACATATGAGCTCAGGGTCTGGGCTATAGCAACTGCGGCAGATGGATCAGAAGTTCTTGGGCCAACGTCCAAAGCAACCGTTGTGGTTCCGGAGCCGACAACCGACCCGTAGCGTCCGTGGGTTCTGGACTATTAGCTGAACCATTGCTACCACAGCACGTCATCAGCAGGTATAAAGGTTAAGACGTGCGGGGCACACGCATGAACCACGATAGAAGGAAGAGACATGACTCAGCAGTCAGTTCCCCAGGTTGGGGGAGCAGCGAACCTCGCATCCGTTGAGGATGCGACGGCGTTCGCGCAGACCTTCGATTCGATCGTGGCGAATGTGTCGCGTGCGGTGCTTGGCAAGAAGACTGTGGTGCGGCTTGCGCTCACTGCACTGTTTGCTGAGGGGCACCTCTTGCTTGAGGACGCACCGGGAACGGGTAAAACCATCCTGGCCAAGTCGATCGCGGCCTCGATCTCGGGAACCCACAACCGCATCCAGTTCACTCCAGACCTCCTGCCATCAGACGTAACCGGTGTGACCATCTACGATCAAAAGACCGGACAGTTCGAGTTCCACCGTGGACCGGTGTTTGCTTCGGTCGTGCTCGCCGATGAGATCAACCGCGCTTCGCCCAAAACGCAGTCGGCCCTGCTTGAGGTGATGGAGGAATCTCGGGTCACGGTCGATGGCACGACGTTTGATGCGGGGCGTCCTTTCATCGTGATCGCAACCCAGAACCCTATCGAGCAGGTGGGAACCTACCGTTTGCCGGAGGCGCAACTTGACCGATTCCTGATCAAGACATCGCTGGGGTATCCGGATGAGGACTCGATCGTTGAGATCCTTGAGGGAGCCGCGCAGCGTGATCGTACCCGAATGCTGACCCCTGTCATTGATTCAAACGACGTCGTCGACATGGCCGATATCGCCGCAAGCATTTACATTGACACCGCGATTGCACAGTACGTTGCCCGCATTACGGACGAGACTCGAAGGGACTCGCAAACTCAGGTCGGCGTGTCGGTTCGTGGCGCACTTGCACTGGTGCGGTGTGCGAAGGTGTGGGCTGCCGCTCAAGGACGCAACTATGTGATCCCAGATGACGTGAAGCAACTGGCTGTGCCGGTCTTGGCGCACAGGCTCGTCCTTGACGTGGATGCTGAGTTCAACGGTGTCACCAACGAGGAGGTCATGTCTCGGATCCTGACGGAAGTGGCCCCACCGTCTTCGAAGAAGTGACCTGTGGCTACCTTACGGACACGTCCGAGGAGAGCCGGGAACAGCCAGCGCCCGCGGAGGATGCTGCGGCCTAGGTCTCGTCCCACGCCTGAGATCGGTGTGGGTCACTGGTCGTTCGTACCGCTCGCCTGGGCGGCGCTGGGCGGCGCTGGGTTTTCTCTGTTTCTTGGATATCGCTATGGCTGGGCTGAAGTTCAGGCTGCCGGGGTGTTTGCGCTCGTTGTGGTCGCCTTTGCCGCGGCTCTTACGTTGGGTCGGGCGCGCTATCGGATCGAGTTGGCGTTGGGTGAGGAGAACGTCACGGTCGGCGAGCGAGCCTTCGGCCGAATCGATGTTGAGAATGCCTCGAAACGTCGATTGTGGGCCTCAATGCTCGAACTACCCGTTGGTAGTGGTCGTGCTGAGTTCTCACTGCCGTCGCTTGGCTCGGGGCAGACACATGAGGAACTGTTTGCGGTACCCACCAGGAAGCGCGCGATCATCATCGTTGGGCCTGTCAAATCCGTACGTACCGACCCATTGGGGCTTGCCCGCCGCGAGGTCGTCTGGACGGAGGCGAAACATTTGTACGTTCACCCTCAGACCGTGCTCTTGCGTGGAGCCGCCGCGGGGGTGCTGCGTGATCTCGAGGGCCAAACGCTCAGGACGGTCACCGACAACGACATGAACTTTCACGCACTCCGGGAGTATGTCCCCGGCGATGATCGCCGGGCCATCCACTGGAAGTCGAGCGCCAGGAATCAGTCCCTCATGGTGCGGCAGTTTGAGGACACCCGGCGTACCCATACGGCGATAGTGTTCGAGGAGACGCAGTCGCGTTGGAACGACGATGCGTCGTTTGAGCTTGGGGTGTCGGTATTCGCATCGCTTGGGGTCAACACGATTCGTGGCGATGGGGACCGGACCTTGCTCGTGTCTGATCGGGTGCTGTTGAGCGCCACTCCCAAATCCTTCCTCGATTCCACATCCGCCATTGAGCCCGCTGTGGGAGAATCCTCTTCTTGTGGGGCGGAACATCTGGCGCGGTATGCGCAGGACTGTTCTCTTGCGTTCATCGTCACGGGCGGTAGCGTGGACAGCGCGCAACTGAGGCAGGAGATGCGTAATCTCCCTCCTGGTGTCCGGGCCGTCGTGTTCCGGTGCGAGGCCGGTATCGAAGCGCAGATCCGCACGCATAGGCTCGTCACCTACGCACGTATCGGTTCCCTCGAGGAACTACCGCGCGTGCTGCGACAGGCGGTGTCCGCGTGAGTGTGACCGACAAACTCAGCCGTCAATTACAGGATGAGACCTCCGCCTTACGCGATTGGGCGCCTCTTCGGGCAGTGATCGACGTATTCATCGCCGTGCTATGTGTGGGTTTCGCGATGATGCCTATCCTGCCCGCCTACGGAACTCCTGCAGCGTTAACTGCGGTCATGGCGGGACTTATCGCTGCCATGGTGCCGGTCCTGTTGGGGGCATTCTTGCGGTGGCCGTTTCCGTTGACGATGCTTGTGGGAATCGCCTCCTACGTTGTGGTCGGCGGCGCGGTGGCCTTCGGACGCGATCTCGTCTGGGGAGTCGTGCCGTCTGGGCAGTCCATGACGAGTATGCTCACGGGAACTGTCACGAGTTGGAAGGAATCCTTGACGCTCGAGCCGCCGCTCGGACAATCCGACGGCGTTCTGGTGTTGCCATTCCTGCTCGCATTCCTCGGTGCCTTTCTTGTCTCGTGGGTCGTGGGGTGGCGTAACTCCTGGCTGACCACAATCATCGCAACAGGCGTCGTCACGTTGGTGTTGATCACCTCGATCCTGTGGGGAACCCAGGAAACCGTGCTGGGATCTCACCTCGGCGTCGGGCTCTTCATGGTGTTGACCGTATGGGCAACCTGGCGGATGAAGGTCTGGCGACCACGTCGATGGGCCTCGATGAGCTTCTTCCTCGCTGCTGTGATTGTCGCGAGCACGGTACTCTCCGGGCAGTTCGCACCGCAGGCACCGCGATTCGTACTGCGCTCCATTGTCATCCCACCGTTTGACCCACGCGATCAGATCAGCCCGCTCTCGCTCTACCGGCATTACGTCAAGGACCGTGCGGAAACGCCCCTTGTGAGCGTTTCAGGTCTGCCCGAAAATGGTCTCGTCCGGTTGGCCACGCTCGATGCCTACGATGGCGTGGTCTGGTCTGTGTCGGGAGATCAAAGCCGCGCTGGATCAGGTGCGTTCCGACGGATCGGTGAACGCATCGAGCAGACGGCTCAGGGAGACCCCTACGATGTGCGGGTCAAGATTGAGGAACTGGACGGTGTGTGGACACCGACGATCGGTTACCTCTCCGCAGTCGATTTTGACTCGGGAAGCGTCACCGACTTCCGGTTCAACGACGCAACCGGTGCTGCCGTGACGATTGGCGGTCTCCGTCCTGGGACCTCGTACCGGCTTCAGGGGGTGCTCCCGGCGACACCGACCGATGAGGAACTGGGCGAGACCGGGGTGGGAAAAATCGCGCTCGCAGACGTTGCCAACATCCCAGACATCATCACTCAGGAGGCAATCGCGATTGGACGGGAGGGCGCCAACGTGCCGCTCGTCATTCGCAAATACGAGGAGTATTTCCAGACTCGCGGGTATTTCAGTCATGGGGAGGCAACCGGTGGGTATCCGTCCCTGTCTGGCCACGGAGCCGACCGCATGGACGATCTGTTCTCCGCTGAGCTCATGGTGGGCGACGCCGAGCAGTATGCGTCGGCGATGGCGCTGCTTGCCCGGTCGCAGGGTGTGCCCGCACGCGTTGTGGTTGGGTTCATTCCTGAAGAGGGAGCTTCAGACGTCACATTCACGGGTGCTGACCTGAGCGCATGGGTTGAGATCTATTACAACGAGTATGGATGGGTGCAGTACTTCCCGACCCCTCCAACTTCGCAGACCCCAAACGCATCTGACCAGGAAAAGGACCCTGAACCAGAGCCCGAGGCTGTTCAGTTGCCGCCAGATCCCCGGCCACCGGCTACGCCACCGGCAGTGAACACCGAGGATACCGATATCGATGCTCAAGAGGACCCGATAGACGAGTCATACGACTGGTTCGCGATAGTCCGGATCACTGCGGTGGTTGGTATCCCGCTCATCCTGTTGCTCGCTGGACCGCTCATCGTGATCGCGTTGAAAGCCCGGCGCAGAGGACGGCGCAAGCGTGCTCCCGGCCAGTTAAGCGTCATCGGTGGCTGGCAGGAAACTCTTGACGATGCCTTTGATCTGGGTATCCGTCCCGAGAAGGATCTGACTCGTCGAGAGACAGCACGCTTCATCGAGACGAGCCAGCCGCAGGTGCCGATGCGTCGACTCGCGGACACGGCTGATCGGGCTCACTTCTCGCACGGAGAATGGAGCCAGGTCGACAGTGAGCAGTACTGGCTTCAGGTCGAGGAAAGCCGTCGGGCGCTCGCGCGTTCCGTGTCGTGGCGTAGACGCGTGTTCGCCAAGGTGTCGCCAGCATCCCTGAGAGCGCGTAAAGCACAGCGGAAGGCCGACGCCGAGGCTGCGAAGTTAGCGGCGGAACTATTGGAGCAGAGCGCCGCGCCAGAGCAGCAGAAGTCTGTCGAGCAACGCCAATGGAGTCATAGTCCCTAGGCTGACCGATGAAGAGAGGGAGGACAACCCCTGCAGGGATTGTCCTTCCTCGATCGGTAGACGTTCGCTCAGCGGACAGTGCCGTCGATGGCGAATTCCTCGATTGCCTCAAGTTCCGTCTGGCTCAGCGCGGGTGCTCGCAGAGCACCCACGGTGTCCTCAAGTTGTGCGACCGAGGACGCGCCGACGAGCACTGAGGTGACCCGCTCGTCGCGAAGAATCCAACTCAGCGCGAGTTGCGCAAGGCTCTGGCCCCGCGCTGCCGCGATCTCGTTGAGTCCACGCGCACGTGACAGGTAGGTCTCTGAAATCTTCTCAGGTGTGAGGAAGTGCCCCACCGAGGCGCGTGAGCCGGATGGAACCGAACCGTCAAGGTAGCGATTGGTGAGCAGTCCCTGAGACAGCGGTGAGAAACAGATCATGCCGATACCGAGTTCGTTGACGGTTTCCAGCAGCGACTGCCCTGTCTGTTCACCGGAGGACTGGCCGGCGTCGGGGAGTTCGACATGACGATTGAACATCGAGTAACTGGGCTGGTGGATCAGTAGCGGTGTACCCAGTTCCGCGAGGATCTCGGCGGCCCGGCGGGTTTGCGCCGGGGTGTAGTTTGAAACGCCCACATACAGTGCCTTACCGGAGGTCACGGCCGCGTGCAGGGCAGCCATCGTCTCCTCGAGCGGGGTCGTGGGATCGAAGCGATGCGAGTAGAAGATATCGACGTAGTCGAGGCCCAAGCGGGTGAGCGACTGGTCGAGTGAGGACAGGAGATACTTGCGCGAGCCGCCGTCACCGTACGGACCGGGCCACATGTCGTATCCGGCCTTGGATGAGATGACCATCTCATCGCGGTACGTCCGGAAGTCGGCTGCGAGATGGCGGCCGAAGTTCTCCTCAGCGCTGCCGTAGGGCGGACCGTAGTTGTTGGCGAGGTCGAAGTGGGTGACACCGAGGTCGAACGCACGGCGTAGCACTGCGCGCTGGGTGTCGAATGGTGTTGTGTGTCCGAAGTTGTGCCAGAGCCCCAGCGACAGTGCCGGGAGGTCGAGGCCGCTGCGGCCCGTGCGCCGGTAGGGCATGGAAGCGTAGCGGTCCGCATGTGCGTGGTAGGTGTTCATTCCTCCATTGTTGCGTATGGTCCCGACTCGTGCTGCGGATCAGCAGCCACGACGTGGCCTGTTTGTTGGAGCACTGGGAAATGTTGTTGAACTGTGATCAACAATTGGGCGGTCTCGGCGTCAGCGGTGACTATGGTAGAGATGCCTGAGGTTCAATGGCGAGCCTCGGCGCCTTCTTGAGCGGTGGAATTGGCCCACAGGAACGTGATGACCTGGTTGGGCCAACTCCGCAGCGTTCCACGAACCGTGTCAGACGACAGCAGCCTGCCAGCGTAGTGCAAACTGCTCGAATGTATCCACCCGGGCTGTCCACTGCGAGAACCATGCGGGAGACGCAAATGGAATGCTCACGCGATCAAATGCACGGCCCCATTCGTGCGCCTGTCCAACGGCAATGGCGTACGGCAGGTACCGGAGGAACAACTCTGGTGTGGGTTCGTCTCCAAAAGCGGAGAGGCCGTCTTCCTCAAGCTGTTCAAAGCTGCGCTTGAGCCCTGCCACCTGTTCAGCGTAGGCTCGGCCAACCGGCGTGCGCTGAACTCGGCGCGCCTTGCGGGCCGTTGCGTGATCTACCGGCGAAAGCGTGAGCCCCTGGGCGTGGATCTCCTGCCCTAGGAGCGAGAGCACCTCAAGGAGTTTTGGTGCGCATGCCGAGTGCAGTGAATGTGCCTCGAGTGTGGTCGCCTGACCGAAGATGTCATCGAGCAGTGCGGTTTCCACGGATGTCAGGTCGGATTCCGAATCGCTGTTGAGACGTTCGAAGGTCCACAAGTCCGTGCCGCGCTGTGGTGGTTCCTGTTCGTTCGACGAGTGCAGGGTGACGCGCACGTGATCGCGCTGGGCAAGGCTGCTGAGCACTGCGGAAAGATCGAGCCAATTGACCTCAAGGCTCAAGATCGGACCAACGAAGGCGATGGGAAGTCCAGCGGGTATCTCCGTGGTGGCGGGAACGTTGAGTGTTTTGGACACCGGGGTGGCGCCAGCGGTGAGCCAGGTCTTCTTGCTGGCGGTTGTGCCGCGTGACCCTGATGTGGTGGACGAATTTGTCCGTAATAGCTCGTGAGCTTGTGCGGATGCGGCCTCGGCATCCGTGGCACTGAGGTTGGGGAACGAGAGGTCTGGGCGCTCACGAGTGAAGTACGCAAACAGCGTGGCGATCACGCCGATAGCGACCAGTGCAAAGACCGGCAGCGTGAGACCCATCCCGCTATCGAGGCCGAAGTCGATGTTCTCGGACCAGGTGGGGTCGAACTCATCCGTGGAGGTTCCACTGTTCTCTGCGTCTTGATCGATGTCAGGTTCAACAACGGATATTGAGGAATCGGTGTGGATTGTTCCATGGGGGAACTCGCCGCGCACGATCACGGTTGAATGCACAGACAGGTCTGAACCGCGAACTACACCGCTCCGCGGGTTCGCCCGGCAGGTTGCCTCCGGCTGGTCAACGTCAGGTTCTGGGGTGTCATCTGGGCCGGGATCGGAGGACCAACCGAGAAGCGACCCGTCATCACGATGCACGGCGCAGCGCAGCACTGCTGCGGGTTTTCCTGCAGTGAGGGCAAAAGTGAGGGCGTTGAACTCTCCACCACCTGAGGCGAGAGGTGCCCAGTAGAACTCGTTCGGGTCTGATCCGTAGGGTGAACCGGCGCTGGTCGCACCGGTCACGACGTAGGACAACTCCACTGTCACGTATTGTGGCAGCGAGGTCACCTCACCGGTGGATTCGTCTGCCGGGGGAACCCCGATGGTTGCGAGGAGCTGATGGGCATCGTCTGCGACCGTGAGGGTCAACTGGGCATCAGGGCTCGTGGCCACGAAGTTGGTGTATTCGAACTTTCGCCAACTGGCTTCAGTGCGGGGCACAAACAGCGGCAGGGCGCGGGTGAAGGTGCTCCCGCTGGCTTGGGTGTCCCACACGAACTCCTCGGTGACACTTGTGCGTCCATCGGCGCCTGCCTGTGCCGAGATCCTGAGCCGTGGTTCCGGCTCATCGTCGGGGCTCGCGGTAGCCCACACGGGTGGCATGATCCCAACTGCAAAGATGACGACAAGGATGGTGCTCAGTGCACGGCAGACCGCCAGGCGGCGGGAAACATGGGAAATCAAGGGCTCACACAATCACAGGGTTTGTTGCGGACAAAGTAGTGTAGCGGAGTGCAGGGGCGATGCGTAGCGAGTCTCTGCCGGAGCGTAACGGATGTAGTTCGTAACTGATAGGTGCTTGTTGCGGACAAAGTAGTGTAGCGGAGTGCAGGGGCGATGCGTAGCGAGTCTCT
>DALZEF010000009.1:62549-101517 GCA_031979385.1 Timonella sp.
GCCGGAGCGTAACGGATGTAGTTCGCACCCAGTAGGCGCCTGTAACTTTCAAACGGCTTACATTCTACTGGTGACTCGTATGTGTTGAGCGAGGCAGGTCAGTATCCCCGAGCCTCCTCAAGCCAAGGAGCGGGGTTGAGGTACACCGCCCGCATGACGCTGGTGGCCGCGCCGATCATCGCCGAAGAAACACCGACGGGGGCGGGCAGGACATTGAACTGGGCCCAGGGGGCGGCAACGACGTGTGTCACCAGGCTCTTGGTGACGATCGGGATCAACAGATCAGCCAGGGGGTGGAAGAAGCCGCCGAGAACGATCATGTGGATGTCGATCAGGTTCACGTAATCGGCCAGCGCTCGCCCGAGGGCCTCGCCCGCCGTTTCAACGGCGGCGATTGCCGCTGCGTCACCATCCTGTACGCGTGCGACAAGGGTGGTGGCCGGGGTGTCGTCGTCAAGCCCCGCGTTGCGCAGGATCGCCAGGAGGCCAGCGTACTGCTCAAGGCAGCCTCGTGAACCGCAACTGCACTCGGGGCCGGAGGGGTCGATTGTCAGGTGGCCGAGTTCGCCGCTCCAACCGCGTCTCCCGAGGAAGACTGCGCTGTCCTGCACGATCGCGGAACCGATACCGACTTCGGCGGAGACGTAGAGGAAGGTGGTCAGGTTTGCGAGTGCGACCTGGGCGAGGCCACCGAAGTTCGCCTCGTTGCCGATCCCAATTGTGACGTTGTGGCCGGTGCGAAGGTGCAGGGCTTCACTGATGGGCTCGGTATTGACGGGGTTGAGGTCATGCCAGCCGAGGTTTGGCGCGACGCGAAGGACGGACCTGTTTGGGTCGATAAGGCCTGGTAACGCGATATTGACTCCCGCGATGACTGGGCGACTGCGTCCGGGGGTGAGGACGGATGTCGTGGCCGTTCTGACAAGTGAGACGGCTATCTCAGCCAGTTGATTCATTACCTCGTCGGGATTGGATCCCTGAAAATCACCCTCCACGATTATCTGGCCGTGCTCTGTGCCGCTCAGATCGACGATCGTGCCGCCCAGGTAGTGCCCATTGACCTCGAGTCCGATTCCAAAGAACGTTCCGGTGGCGGGGACGAGGGGGATTGCTGGGCGTCCGGCTTTCTTTGAAACCACTGGTGGCAGTTCTGCGACCAGTTGGGAATCGACAAGCAGGTCGACTAGCGACGATACGGTTGCGCGGGTGAGGCCGGTGCGTGCCGAGACGGTCGCGCGGGAGATGGGTGCATCGGACGTGAAGATCTCTTGGGCTACAAGTGCGAGGTTGCGTTCACGTAGAGTGTGTTGCCCTGATGCATTGCTGACAGTCATGGTGTTGACCTTACCGAAAACCATGTATAAGTTTAACCGTACAACAAATTGACTCTCGACGAGGAGACTCCAACATGGCTCAGCAAGACATCAACTTTTCCTTTGGCCTGTGGACGACTGGCTGGACTGGCCAGGACCAGTTCGGTTCAGCGAGCCGTGCACACCGCAATCCCGCAGACGACGTCCGCAAACTAGCCGAACTCGGCGCCTGGGGATTCACCTTCCACGATGACGACGTCGTGCCATTCGGTTCCGACGACGCAACTCGCGCGAAGCTCCTCGGTCAGGTCAAGGACGCAGCCGAGGAAACCGGACTCACCATTGAGATGGTGACCACCAACCTCTTCTCCCACCCCGTATTCAAGGACGGTGGCGTAACCTCAAACGACCGCTCCGTACGGCGCTTCGCACTGCGCAAGGTGCTGCGCAACGTTGACCTCACCGCAGAGCTCGGAGCCAAGACTTTCGTGATGTGGGGTGGACGCGAGGGCTCCGAGTACGACGGCGCCAAGGACCTCCACGCAGCGCTTGAGCGCTACAGGGAGGGCGTTGATCTCATCGCAAGCTACATCAAGGAAAAGGGCTACGACATCAAGATCGCCCTTGAGCCAAAGCCAAACGAACCTCGCGGT
Source organism: Timonella sp. (assembly GCA_031979385.1). Taxonomy (GTDB): domain Bacteria; phylum Actinomycetota; class Actinomycetes; order Actinomycetales; family Cellulomonadaceae; genus Timonella. The sequence continues at coordinate 64,516 of DALZEF010000009.1, forward strand.
GACATCTTCCTGCCAACCGTCGGTCACGCGCTCGGTTTCATCGCGGAACTCGAGCACGGCGACATCGTCGGCCTGAACCCAGAGACCGGCCACGAGCAGATGGCAGGCCTGAACTACACCCACGGCCTCGCACAGGCCCTGTGGGCAGACAAGCTCTTCCACATCGACCTCAACGGTCAGCGTTCCATCAAGTTCGACCAGGACCTCGTGTTCGGCCACGGCGACCTGCTCTCCGCCTTCTTCACCGTTGATCTTGTGGAGAACGGCTTCCCGGCATCCCCGAACGCGCCACGCTACACCGGTCCACGGCACTTCGACTACAAGCCATCGCGCACCGAAACGGTCGAAGGGGTCTGGGACTCGGCTCGGGCAAACATGGAAACCTACTCCCTGCTTGCCGCCAAGGCAAAGGCCTACCGCGAAGACCCAGAGGTCAAGGTCGCAATGGAACAGGCTGGCCTGTTCGAGTTGGCAACACCGACCCTAGCCGCCGGTGAAACCGTTGCCGACCTGCTCGCTGACACCGCATCGTTCGAAGACTACGACGCCGACGCGGCCGCACAGCGTTCCTTCGGTTTTGTGCGCCTCAACCAGCTTGCTCTCAAGCACCTGATCGGCTGAGTCCATGGCACGTCTTGTCGCTGGCGTCGACTCGTCCACGCAGTCGTGCAAGGTGGTCATACGCGATGCGGAGACCGGAGCGCTCGTTCGCTCCGGTTCCGCGAAGCACCCCGACGGAACCTCGGTCCATCCCCGGTTCTGGTGGCAGGCCTACCAGGAAGCCGTCGCAGCGGCTGGTGGACTCGACGGAGTCGAAGCAATCGCGGTTGGCGGGCAACAGCACGGACTCGTCGCACTCGATGAGAACGGTGAGGTCATCCGCGATGCACTGCTGTGGAACGACACCCGTTCCGCCGGTGCGGCGCTTGACCTGATTGCGGACCTCGGAGATGCCCGCAATGGTGATGGAGCGCGGGCCTACGCCTCAGAGATCGGCGTGGTGCCGGTTGCATCCTTCACCGCGTCCAAGGTGCGGTGGCTGCGCGACAACGAACCCGAGAACATGGCCCGCGTCGCTGCCATCGCACTGCCACACGACTGGCTCATGTGGCAGATCATTGGGGCTGGGGGAGAACCGGGTGCGGCCCGCGATTTGTCTGCCCTTGCAACGGATCGCTCCGACGCGAGCGGAACGGCCTACTTCAACTCTGTGACCGGCTCCTATGAGCGCGAGCTGTTTGAGTTGGCTGCGGGACCGGGCACATTCGAGCGGATCGTGCTCCCCCGCATCCTAGGTCCGCACGAAAGCGCTGGAACAACCCCGGATGGGATCGTTGTGGGACCAGGAGCCGGAGATAACGCAGCCGCTGCCTTCGGGTTGGGCGCAGCCGCAGGCGATATCGTCCTGTCGGTGGGAACGTCCGGTGTGGTGTCGGCCGTCTCCGCGCGCCAGGTGTGTGATGTGACGGGAAACGTGGCCGGGTTTGCTGCGGCAACCGGTGATTTCCTGCCACTCGTGTGCACGATCAACGCCTCACGCATCTTGGATGTGGCACGCCGCATCTTGGGTGTGAGTTACGACGAACTGGCTCAGTTGGCACTGTCCGCACAGCCGGGCGCTGGCGGGCTCGTGCTTATTCCCTACTTTGAGGGGGAGCGTACGCCCAACCGGCCAGATGCGACCGGAGCGCTGCACGGGATGACGCTCGAGAACACAACCCCGGCGAACATTGCCCGCGCAGCAGTTGAAGCGCTGTTGTGCTCGCTCGCCGACGGCATCGATGCTCTGCGTGAACTCGGTGTGGAGGTGAAACGACTGCTCCTCATCGGGGGAGGGGCGCAGTCGCCTGCAACCCGTGCGCTTGCGCCCGCAGTGTTCGGGCTTCCCGTCACGGTACCGGCTGCCGGGGAGTATGTGGCGGACGGTGCGGCACGCCAAGCCGCATGGACCCTGCTGGGTGGCACCGAACCACCTGCGTGGCCATTGGCTGGAGCGCAGATGTTTGAGGCTGAACCTACTCCGGTTGTGCGGGAGCAATACGCTGCGGCTAGGGATAAGCTGTAGCGTTCTGACGCACTGACAGGTGATGGGCCACAATCGGTGGGGTCAGATTGGTCCACAGGCACATATAAAGACCGTGTACCCGGGCCAAAAACGCCCCACCGACGACACTGAGCTATCCCACGCGTCTTTGCGTCACCCCAGAAAACGTAAAAGGGTCCGAAGCAGATCAACTGCTTCGGACCCTACGTGTTAGTTGGAGCCGGTTTCATGTTTGATGCAACAGGCACGCGGCACGGTGGAAAGAGTCAAAGGCGGAGCGGCTGCGTGGGCGTGCTCGGCATCCATTCCACGAACAAGCCGCTCTAATCGGAAAGGTGCAGCCACGAGGCGCACCAGGACTGAGAGAACCATCTAAGAACTCCTTCATCCAAAGGGTGCAGTCAACCTATGCAACTATCCGCCGTAGCGGGAACTGCAAAAGGTGATGCCGGACACAACTTTGTTGTTGTGTCTCATCCTCTCACTCTCAGTTATTGCTCACCAAATCGCGGCCTTAGATCGTATTTACCTGCAGCTAGACCGCAGCGGCGAAACCGTTTTGACGCCAGGCCTCATAGACGGCAATGGATGCCGCATTCGTGAGGTTGAGTGATCTGAGAGACGGCAGCATCGGGATGCGCAACTCAGCGGTAATACGAGGGTGGTTTAGCACCGCGTCATCGAGGCCGGTTGGTTCAGGACCGAACACGAGAAGATCCGTGGGCTCATACGTCACATCCGTGAAGTTGGTCGTGGACCGGGTCGTAAACGCAAAGACTCGGGAGGCCGGGTACAGGTCGACGAGAGCGTCGAAGTCCTGGTGCACATCCATGACCGCAAGATCGTGATAGTCCAACCCCGCACGCTTGAGCTTTGGCTCGGAGAGATCGAACCCAAGAGGCTCCACCAAGTGCAGTCGGGCTCCCGTGATGGCTGCGAGCCGGATGGCATTTCCTGTGTTGCCTGCGATGCGTGGCTCGTGAAACACGATGTGGGGAACACCGGATGCTCCGGGCTTGCGGGCGATGGGGGGTTCAAGCGGTGGTTGCGTACTCACAATCCACCATTATCCACCCTTCCTAGCGCGGGGCGGTCGCCTCTGCGATGGCCTGCGCAATCGGCACTGAGCCGTTGACAAGTTCCCACTGCTTGCCGATGGTGGCGTCATCATCGACGGCTGCTGCAATTACCGCCGCGACATCACCGCGGGTGATAGGACCTGTATCCACCTGCCTGCCGAGTTCGATGGATCCGGTTGGCTCCTCGTCCGTGAGTTGCCCGGGACGCAGAATCGTCCACTTCAGCCCTGAGGCACGTAGGGCCTTGTCGGCCTGTGCCTTCGCGTCAACGTAGGCTTCCCACACCGCACTTGAGTCTTCGGGTGCAGGCTCATCAACACGTATGGCTGATACCTGGATGAAACGCTGAATGCCAAGATTCGAAGCGGCCATTTGCGAGAACAGTGACCCCTCCAGATCCACGGTCCGCTTGCGTTCGATATTTCCATCTGGTCCGCCGCCAGCACTGAACACAACGACATCCACCCCCTCGAGGGCATACTCGAAGTCCTGGAGCGTTGCGTTTTCAATGTCGAGAACGCGCAGGGTCGCACCGAGTTGTTCAAGCTCCTCGCGGTAGTTCTCAGACCGGGCCAGAGCAATGGGAGCGTGTCCAGCCGCGACAAGCAGAGGATGGAGTTTCAGGGCGATATTTCCGTGTCCGCCCACCACTGCGATTGAACTCATCTCTCGACCGTATCAGTTGCCGTGGCACCTTTCTTGTCTGAGAGAACGTACCGTCGACCGATCACGATTTTGGGTTGGCGTAGGTACGGCTGATCGTGGCTGACACGGGAAACTCAACATCGGTCTGGCCAAAGAGCGTATGTCCTGCCTCTCGGGCCGCATCGTGCACGGCCTGAGCGACCTGCTCGGCAAGATCCTGAGGAGTGTGGATGAGGATCTCATCATGCAGGAAGAACACGAGGTGCGGTCCCGCAGTCACGGGGTCTGGGCGCGGCAGACTGGTGGTGGCGTTGTCCTCTGCGATGGAGTTGAAGGCATCAGGAATGGCGACGCCGGGGCTGGTTTCCAGCGTCATCTTGCGGAGGCGCTGGCGTACGCCCGCCATCCACAGCAGCGCCCATTCAGCCGCCGTGCCCTGGCAGATGAAGTTTCGGGTGAAGCGTCCGTAGGAGCGAGCACGAGAGCGCCGGTCCTGCGAAAACTGAGCGTCATCACCCTCGACCGTGCTGCCAAAATGTCCAGGCAGCGACGTGCGCCCGAGCCAGGTGTGAACAGTTCCACCCTGCTCACCCGCACGCGCGGCACCTTCAACGAGGGCCATCGCACGCGGGAACGCGACTTTGAACTTTGGCAGCACCTGGGCGCTGACTCCTGTGGTCCCGCCATACATTGCGCCAAGCATCCCGTACTTGGCGTGCTCGCGGGATTCAACGACGCCCGCATCAGCGATCCCCTGATACATGTCGTGGCCTCGACCAGCCGACGCCATCGCGGGATCACCAGACATCGCTGCCAAGATTCGTGGCTCAAGCTGAGCGGCATCTGCGATCACGAACGCCCACCCCGGGTCTGCGACGGCTGCAGGCCGCACGAAATGGGGGAGCTGCAGCGCACCGCCGCCATCGGCACCCCACCGACCCGTCACCACACCACCGGGAACATAGACCGGCCTAAACCTTCCATCCCTGATCCACTCATCCATCCACGTCCAGCCGTTCGCGGTCATCATGCGATGCAGTTTCTTGTACTCAAGCAGCACGGGCACCACGGGATGTCTGAGGTCCCGGATCTCCCACTTCGCCGTCGACTTCACATTCAACCCCGCGCTGTTGAGTGCCTTGAGTAGATCCTTGGGGGAGTCAGGATTGAGGTGGGGAGCCTCCAGTAAGTTGCGGATCTGTTCAGCGAGGCGCTCCAACTTGACCGGGCGCATCCCGAAGGCCGGACGTGGTCCAAGCGCCTGAGACAGCAACGAGTCGTGTATCCCCACATCCCAGGGAACCCCCGCGTGGGTCATCTCCGCAGCGATCAGGCCACCCGCGGACTCCGCAGCCAAGAGATAGGTGAGGCGCCCTCGACGCTCGGGGCTGGCAGAAGCCAGTACGTGCATCTGTCTGCGATACTCCGCGATCGGATCGCCCAGAACCACAGGAGAGGTGTCGAACAGGGCATCTGACACCACCGGTGGAGGAGAATTCCAGGAAACGGCCTCCGAGCGTTCAGACTCGCTGGCAGGAGAGAAAAATGACCGGTCAGTCCACCGATTGTTACGCAGAATCGCTCGAGCAAGGCGCAGATCATGAGCCCGCTCGACGCGTACACCTTCGCGCAGCAGCCGGGCATAGATGATCGAGGTGTCCGCCCATATCCACCGTGGCATGCAGTCACGTTCCAACCCGGACACCCACTGCGCGAAAGAATTGGCTGGAACGTGGGTTTCGTCGCAAATCTCCAACTCGCCGGTGGCGAGCACAGTCACCCGGCTCGACCTCACTGAGCCGTCCGGTAACTCCACCACCACATACTGCATACCTACATTGTGCAGCGCGCCTCTGACAGTGCATCCACATGCAGTGCGAAATGCAGGCCAGCGCAGGGTGGGCAAAACAAGGGTGGTTCCTCATCTCAGATGAGACGGGGAACCACCCTTATCGGTTACGTCCAGGCCACTGGGCGGGTAACCCAGCCTGAGATCTCTTACCAGTTGGCGAACAGTGAAACACAAGACCCCAAGCCACCGCCATACGGCCTGAAACGAAAACTACTTCACGTCGTCGTCAACCCAGTCGAGAGTCTTCGAGACGGCCTTCTTCCAGTTGCGGTACTGGCGAGCACGCTCGTCCTCACTGTCCGAAGGCGACCAGCGCTTGTCCTCTGCCCAGTTGTTGCGGACATCGTCCTCGCCGCTCCAGAAACCGACAGCGATACCAGCAGCGTATGCCGCACCGAGAGCCGTGGTCTCGGCGACCTGCGGACGGATGACCTCAACGCCAAGCTGGTCAGCCTGGAACTGCATGAGCAGTTCGTTGGCGACCATGCCGCCGTCAACCTTGAGCTCGGTCAACTCCACGCCGGAGTCGGCGTTCATCGCGTCAACGACCTCGCGGGTCTGGAATGCGACAGCCTCAAGAGCAGCACGAGCGATGTGGTTCTTGTTGACGTAACGGGTCAAACCAACAAGCGCACCGCGTGCGTCTGGACGCCAGTGTGGAGCGAACAGGCCGGAGAACGCAGGAACGATGTACGCGCCACCGTTGTCGTCTACCTTGTGGGCAAGGTATTCAACGTCCTTGGCGTCCTCGAACAGGCCAAGGTTGTCGCGCAGCCACTGGATCAGCGAACCGGTCACAGCGATCGAACCCTCAAGTGCGTACACTGCTGGAGCGTCACCGATCTTGTAGCACACGGTGGTGAGCAGGCCGTTCTCGGAGTGGATTGGCTCGGTTCCGGTGTTCATGAGCATGAAGTTGCCGGTTCCGTAGGTGTTCTTCGCGGTTCCCTTCTCAAAGCATGCCTGACCGAAGGTCGCAGCCTGCTGGTCGCCGAGGATACCGGAGATGGGCACACCGGGAACGAGGCCGCCCTTGCGTCCGTGACCGTAGACCTCGGAGGACGACTTGATCTCTGGGAGCATCGAGCGGGGCACGCCGATGGCCTCGCACATTGCGTCGTCCCACTCGAGGGTCTCGATGTTCATGAGGAGCGTACGCGAAGCGTTGGTGACGTCAGTAACGTGGACGCCGCCCTCGGTGCCACCGGTCATGTTCCACAGAACCCAGGTGTCGGTGGTTCCGAAGAGCAGGTCGCCGCGTTCTGCTGCCTCACGGGCACCGTCAACGTTCTCAAGGATCCAGCGAACCTTTGGACCCGAGAAATAGGTGGCGAGCGGCAGACCGGTGACCTTCTTGTAGCGGTCGGCACCCTCATCGCCGGCGATTGCGTCCACGATCTTCTGGGTGCGGGTGTCCTGCCAGACGATTGCGTTGTAGACGGGCTTACCGGTGGTCTTGTCCCACACCACCGCGGTTTCGCGCTGGTTGGTGATACCGACTGCAGCAACGTCTTCGTAGGTCGCGTTTCCACGGGTCAGCGCCAGGCCGACGACCTCGCGTACGTTGTTCCAGATCTGGTCTGGGTTGTGCTCAACCCAGCCTGCCTGAGGGAAGATCTGGTCGTGTTCGAGTTGGCCCACCGAGTGGATGGTGCCTTCGTGAGTGAACAGAATTGCACGCGATGAGGTGGTTCCCTGGTCGATCGCGAGGACATACTTCTTTGACATGTCTTTGACTTCCTAAGGGGTCGTGAGGGGTGTGTTGCTGTGGTGAGAGTTGATTGGCGACGAGATGACTTCTTCCAGCCTATCCCTACGCCAAGGTGGTGGGTGGTGGTGCGGCTGGTGCCGCACCACCATGCTCAGTAGGTTGAGTCGAGCGTTACTGAGGTCTTTCAAAGAAACCGTGGGGTTCGTCGAAAATCTGAAAAGTGAGTTCAGATCAGGCGACGATGTCGAAACCTGAAGCGACAACCGCGGCGAGAATACCACCGAGGATTGGGCCAACGATTGGGACCCACGAGTAGCCCCAGTCACTCGAACCCTTGCCCTTGATCGGTAGGAGAGCGTGAGCAATACGTGGACCGAGGTCACGTGCTGGGTTGATGGCGTAACCGGTTGGACCACCGAGGGACATACCGATCGCGACCACAACAAGTGCAACACCCAGTGGGCCAAGGCCCGACTCGGTGTGACCCGATACGAGGACCCACAGAACGAGCACGAAGGTACCGATGACCTCGGTCACCGTGTTCCACAGTGGGTTGCGGATCTCTGGTCCGGTCGCGAACACCGCAAGCTTGAGGCCAGCATCGTCGGTCTTGTCGAAGTGCTGCTTGTACGTCAGGTAAACGATGACTGCACCGAGGAAGGCGCCAAGGAGTTCTGCGGCGAAGTAGGTTCCGATGCTTGCTGCGTTCACGGCAACACCAGGAAGGAATTCATCCCTAGTCATTGCCAAACCGATGGTGACCGCTGGGTTCAGGTGCGCACCCGAGGCGAATGCCACGTACACACCCGAGAACACTGCAAATCCCCAACCAAACGTGATGAGAACCCAGCCAGTGCTGTTTCCCTTGGTCTTGGCGAGAACTTGGTTTGCTACGACACCGCCACCAAGGATGATGAGCACCATGGTGCCGAGCGTTTCCAGGAGAAAGATGTCTCCTAGGGTTACTGCGTCCATTTTTCCTACTCTCTGACTTCGTTGTCATTAGGGCCTGCGGGAGCGCCCACGCTACTGCGCGGGCGCGGCCCTGGGAGTTACACTCTCGCAACTACTTGTTAGTTACGAACTGCATCCTTTTCGCTTCGGTAGGGATCTGCTACGCGAAACCCCTACACTCCGCTGCGCTACTTTGTCCGTAACTGCTGCGAGATCATTCAGCGGGAAGTTTTGCTGAATTGCTCCGTTAGCTGTGTTTCTTGGTTAAGAACTTGCGGTCGTTTCACTTCGGTAGGGACCTGCTACGCGAGATCCCTACGCTCCGCTCCACGTCCTCGTTCCTAACCGTGTTTCCTGGTTAAGAACTTGCGGTCGTTTCACTTCGGTAGGGACCTGCTACGCGAGATCCCTACGCTCCGCTCCACGTCCTCGTTCCTAACTGAGCTTCTCCATGGGGGAGAGGTCAGCTGCTTCGAGACGAACCTTCTCTGCGGATGTGTCGTCCGGTTCGTTCTCCGCTGCTTCCTCGGCCGCTGCGCGGGCCTTGTAGGAAGCGATTTCACTGTCCGTGGTTTTCTTATCCCAGCCCAAAGCGGCGGCTGCGATGGATGCGATATCCTCCAGTGCTCCGAGGCCACGGTCAGCAAACTCATAGTTGATCCTCGTGCGGTGGAGCAGGATGTCCTCAAGGTGAAGGACACCCTCACGGGTCACCGCATAGTGGATCTCGGCGCGCAGGTACGCTTCTGCGCCTGCGACCGGTTGTGCCATTGATGGATCGTCGTTGCAGATCGCCACAATCTCGTTGATCATCGAGCCGTAGCGGTGCAGCAGGTGATCGATCATCTGCTTGGACCAGCCAAACTTCTTTTGGTAGGAGCGGGTCTGGTTCGCCATCGCAGCCAGCCCGACCGCTCCAAGGAGCGGAATGTTGTTGGTGACGGAAGGCCTACCCTGGGCTTCCGCACCGAGGGCGAAGTCCACTGCGTCCTCGGCCATGACCCGGTAGGTTGTCAGTTTTCCACCGGCGATCACTGTGAAGCCTGGGGCAGGTGCTGCGACGGTGTGTTCGCGTGAGACCTTTGCGGAGGAGGTTCCCTCCTTCATCTCTGGCTGTAGGAGAGGTCGCAGACCCGCATAGGTTCCGATGATGTCATCGGGGGTCAGTGGATCGGCGAGTACCGCGTTGGCGTGTTCGAGCACGTAGTCGATGTCCGCCTTCGTGGCCACCGGGTGCTGGAAGTCCTGCTTCCATGGTGTGTCGGTGGTTCCGATGATCCAGTAACGGGACCACGGGATGACGAACAGTACGGATTTCTCCGTTTGCAGAATCAGTCCTGAGGTGCCTTTGATGCGATCGCGAGGTACAACGATGTGGATACCCTTTGATGCGAGTACCTTGAGGCCGCCCTTGCCACCCGCAAGGTCTTCGGTCTCTTCAGTCCATACACCCGTCGAGTTGATGACGTGCTTTGCATGGACGGTGAAGGTCCTTCCCGTTTCGAGATCTTTGAGGACCGCACCGTTGACTCGACCGGCTCCAGACTTGGTGAGTTCGATGACCTGGGTGCGGCTTGCCGCATGCGCCCCGTAGCTCGCTGCAGTGCGAACAAGGGTCAAAACGAGGCGAGCGTCATCGATGGTCCCGTCCCAATACTCGATAGCGCCCACAGCCGCGTCGTCGCGGAACGAAGGGAATTTCTTCTTCATACCCTTACGCGAATAGTGCTTGTGGAACGGCATGGCGCGCTTACCCGGTGCAAGCGATGCAAGGATGTCATACAGCATGATGCCCGCGCCGATGTATGGACGCTCGTACTGTTTGATGAGCGGGAACAGGAACGGTACCGGCTTTGCGAGGTGCGGTGCGAGTTTGTTGAGCAGGAGGTCACGCTCGGTCAATGCCTCGTGAACCAGCGAGAAGTCGAGCATCTGCAAGTAGCGCAATCCGCCGTGGATCAGTTTCGACGAGCGGCTTGAGGTGCCTGAGGCCCAGTCCTGAGCCTCGACGATTGCGGTGTCGAGTCCGCGGGTCACTGCGTCAAGTACGATTCCGGCTCCGGTGACACCGCCACCGATCACCAGGACGTCGAGTGGGTTCTCCTTGCTGGTGGCGCGCATGGCCTCGAGTGAACGCTCACGAGACTGTGGTGACAGAGTGGCGTTGGTGCTACTCGCAGACATCGTTGTCCTTCCGGTGGAACAGTGATCTGAATCGTTTACACAAAACTTCCACCTAAACGAACGATTGCGCAACTCCACTGCACATATGTGCAAAACTGGTCTCATGGGATACCGCGACCAAGATATTCTCCGAGTTGCCTCAATGTACTACCTACAGGACGTAAAGATGGAGACCATCGCACGTCACATGGGCACGTCGAGGTCAACGATTTCCCGCATGATTAAAGAGGCCCGCGATTCTGGGCTGGTCGAGATCACCTTGCGGCCAACGCAATCTCGTGCACCGGGAATCAGGCAGCACTTCCGCGAGCGGTGGGGGGTCGAGGCGTTCGTTGTGCCCATCGTCGAGGCCCGCTCGGACGAGGCTCGGGCCGAACAGGTTGCAATCATGTGCGCGAAATTGGTGACAACCTGGTTCCAGTCGGAGATGATCTTGGCAATTGCATGGGGTACGACCCTATCCGCGGTGGCCAAGCATCTACCGCGGAAACCGACGCAGGGTGGAGTGGTGGTCCAACTCAATGGTGCTGCAAACACCCGAACCTCGGGTGTCTCCTACGCGGGGGATCTCATCGCATCGTTCGCTGACGCATTCGATGCGCACGCGGTCTACTTTCCGGTTCCGGCATTCTTCGATTACGAGGAGACCCGAAACGCAATGTGGCAGGAACGCTCCATCAAACGCGTCCTCGAAGTCCAGAGGTCAGCCAACATTGCTCTGTTCTCGGTCGGATCGCTCACCGGAGGCCTGCCCTCACACGTGTACTCTGCCGGATACCTTGAGCCCGAGGACATCCAGGTGCTCGACACGGAGGAGGTCGTCGGCGACGTGTGTACTGTCTTCCTCCGCGAGGACGGAACATACGCGGACATACCCTTGAACAAGCGCGCAACCGGTCCATCCCCGTTGCAGTTGCGCCAGATACCGCGCCGAGTGTGCGTCGTGTCCGGTGACAACAAGATCGTGCCGCTGCGCGCGGCACTTCGGGCGGGAATCATCACCGACCTGATCATCGACGAGGTCACGGCCACAACCTTCATGGTTGAGGCCGACTGATGGCTGGGTTTGTTCTTTTCCTTCAGCCAGTGCTCTATTCCGTGCTTAGAGTCTTTCGCCGGTCTGTGGGTTTCGTCGCCGAACTGTGGCTCCGCATCCCACAGTTCGGCGACAAAACCCACAGACCGGCGTGAGTGTTCTTGTAGTTCATGCCCTGTAGTTCACGATGGGAGGTGATCTAGTCGGACATATTGTGGTCACCGACCTCAAGCTGCCGTCCACAGGCGTACATTCGAGGTGTGGAAACAGCGCAGTCATATCTGATCCGTCCGGCACTCCCCAAAGACGTGCCAGGAATCCGCGAACTCGTGGAACCGTATGCGGCCCAACGGATACTCATCGCCAAAGAGGCGGTGACCTACTACGAATCGGTCCAGGAGTTCGTTGTTGCCTGTAACCCAGACAACCCTCGCGAACTCTACGGCTGCGGCGCACTCCACGTGATGTGGGAGGAACTGGCCGAGATCCGCACCCTTGCAGTCTCTCAAGCGCACCTCGGTAAAGGGATCGGGCACGCCATTGTGGCTGAACTGCTCAATCGAGCCCGAACGCTTGAACTTCGGCACGTGTTCTGCCTGACCTTTGAAACCGAGTTCTTCGAGAAACACGGCTTCAAGCAGATCGAGGGCACCCCCGTGGGAGTGGATGTCTACGCGGAACTTCTGCGTTCACACGACGACGGCGTGGCAGAGTTCCTCGACCTTGCCAGGGTCAAACCCAACACGCTCGGCAACTCGCGGATGCTCCTCGAACTATAGGATCGCCGGTTTGGGAGGCTACTGCGGCAGCGAGTAGGCCTCGCCGTCCTGCTGCGCCAGTCCATCCTCAATCAGGGACGCCACGCACCTGTCCAACTGTGCCTGATCGGGCCACACCAGATCAATTTGCGAACGCAACACCGGCCCATGCGCGTCACGCAAGACCTTCATGACCTTGCCGCGCACCTGACGATCAGTGCCCGTGAACTTCTGGGTCGTGCGTACCTGCGCATGCTCATCCTCGGGGAAACCCGCCAACCTCCACGCGCACAACGCAGATATCGGACACGCCTGACAGTAGGCCGTGCGCGCTGTGCACACCACGGCACCGAGTTCCATCGAACCGGCAGCCCATGCTGCAGCCTGTTCATCCACTTCAGGAGTGATCGCACGAGCGAAAGCCCGTTCGGCAGCCGAATATGTTGGAGGTGGAAGCGCCGTACCGCTGAACACTCGCGCCAACACCCGGCGCACGTTCGTGTCCACGACCGTGGAACGCCTGCCGTAGGCAAACGCCACAACTGCAGCCGCCGTGTAGTCGCCTATCCCAGGTAGCGCAACCAGATCGTCGTAAATCTGGGGAACAACGCCGTCGTGCCGCTCTACAATCGCGGCCGCGCACTCCTGCAGTCGCAATGCGCGGCGGGGATAGCCAAGCGACGACCACTCGCGCAAGACCTGTGCGGTCGGTGCCTGCGCCAAATCCGCAGGTGTCGGCCACAAATCGAGCCAACGCGCCCAAATCGGTGCGACCCGGGCAACGGGAGTCTGCTGGGACATGACCTCACTCAGTAAGACCGCCCAGGCGCTCGTCGCCGGTTCCCGCCAGGGGAGGGGACGCTGCTCGCGCCGGAACCAGTCAGCCACCAAGACCTGAACCTCACTGACAGCGGCAGGAGGAACACATGGGGGAACAAACTTCACGGCGGGCACACCGCATTGTACAAAACTGACGACCACGCTCGACCACCACACCCCGGATGAGAGAACGAGCTCGCAACCGATTGAAGAAAGAGGGTCACTCAGCATGTGCTGTGAACTACAGTTTCCATATCAGGCGATAGGCAAACGATAACCGCAAGGTGGTGACCGTGAAACTCTCTACATCAGATGTGCGGGACATCGTGGGGACGCAGCGACAGCGGAAGTATATGGGGTGAGGGGCCTGAAGTCTCTGCTCAAACACTGGATCTCCTCCTCGCCGTATCGGGACGACACGTTGACCCTGCAAGGTTCACCGGTGGAGGTGCGGCGCAGTTCGTGCGAAATGTCAGAAGTGAATGACTGGACGCCTAACTGAAGGGCAGCGAGGAAAAGCGAACACCCTACCAGAGCGCAGGATTATCGGCGTGGAAAACGCACCTAACCGGCAAGAACCGCCTACCCTTGAAACATGAACGGGCCACACGAATCCGACCGCGAACCGCGCACACCCTCGCACGACCGCGACCCAGGACAGCCCCGTGCCTCACGTCGAGCGCCTGACCCCACACCGCAGTACGTGTACTGGATCCGCCGAGCCGTCGCGCTCCTTATTGTCGTGGCGCTTATAGCAGTCATCGTATTCGCCGTGAAATTCGTCGTCGGCCTGTTCCGCACGGATGACGCCGAAACCGCCGACGACGGCCAGACCAACTCCAGACCGGTAGACAGCGAAGAACCCAAGGGGGACGACGGAGCCAGCCCCAAAGCCTGCGATGGAACCGCGATCAGCATCGCACTCACCTCGGAGCGGAACTCTGTCGATGCCGGCGCCGCCATGCCGCTCAGCCTCGATGTCACCAACGAATCCGACACGCCCTGCGTAGTCGACGTGTCACCGGCAACCACCGTGGTCACGATCTATTCGGGGAGCGATCGGATCTGGTCTTCTGACGACTGCGATGACTCCGGCACCAAACCGCTCTACATGGACCCCAAAGCCAAAACCAGCGCGGCGCTATCATGGAACGGCATCCGATCCAACGAATCATGTGATTCCGATCTGCCGAGTGTGAGGCCGGGAACCTATCGTGCGGTCGCCACGTACAAGGAAGCCGAATCGAAGGAACTCGTGTTCCAACTCAAGTAGTAGGTGGCAGCCGGTACGGCGCGAGGATCAGACGTAGCGTTCGAGGATGCTTGACTCGGCCAAGCGGGAGAGACCCTCGCGAACCGCACGAGCGCGCTGCTCGCCTACACCGTCAACGGCCATGAGGTCCTCGATCGTTGCAGCGAGTAGTCTCTGCAGCCCACCGAAGTGCAGGACGAGACGGTCGACGATGGCCCCTGGTAGACGAGGGATGCGAGCCATCATGCGATAACCGTGCGGGGCGACAGCAGCGTCGAGGGCATCGCCTCCGCCAGGAAGCCCTAGGACGCGTCCGATCTGGCTCAAGTCCAGCAGATCCGTCGAACTCAGGCTCGACAGCGCTGCCAAGGTCTCAGGTACGGAGTGGCCCTTGCGCATCGTGTCGACGTAATCGCGCAACACCAGTTCGCGGTCGGAGCCGATAGCGCCAATCAACTCATCGTGTTGCAGCGCAAGCAGGCGCCCCTCGGTGCCGAGTTCAACCACGTAGGAGGCCACCTCGTCGGAAATTCGGGCGACCATCTCGAGACGCTGCACCACCGTGCACACGTCGCGCACCGTCACCAAGTCCTCGATCTCAAGTGCAGACAACGTGCCGGACACCTCGTCGAGGCGTGAGCGGTAGCGTTCCAGCGTTGCGATTGCCTGGTTGGCGCGACCGATGATCGTGTCGGGGTCCTCAAGCACGTGGCGCTTCGAGTCAATGTACAGCGCGATGATGTGCATGGACTGGGACACCGAGATGACCGGCAAGCCGGTTTGTTTCGCGACGCGTTCGGCGGTGCGGTGGCGCGTGCCAGACTCGGAGGTCTCGATGGTCGGGTCGGGGAGGAGCTGCACGGCGGCCCTACGGATCCGGCCCGTGTAACTGTCCATCACTACTGCGCCATCCATCTTGCACAGTTCGCGCAGGCGGGTCGCCGAGAACTCGACATCGAGTTCGAACCCACCCGTGGAGATGGCCTCCACGACCGAGTCGTAGCCCAGCACGATGAGCGCACCTGTACGGCCACGGAGGATTCGTTCGAGTCCATCGCGAAGTTCGGTGCCCGGGGCTACGGCCGCCAGGGTTTCGTGCAAAAGTTCTTCTGGAGTTGCTGAGGTGTGCGCCACATCTAGAATGTTACGGCGTAACGCCAAGAAAACTCCCTCCCTTAAGCCCGTGTCTCACTGTGTGATGTGCTCTCACTGTGTGATGTGCGAGTGGACGCTGTTTGCGCGATACCTGGAGGTTCGGTCAACTACCACGGACGAGGTTCACCGCATCCGCCACGGACTGTGCTTTGAGGAGTTGCATTCCCTGCGGAGCCTCGACCACGGCCGTGGCCGGAATGATTGCGCGCCTGAAACCGAGCCGTGCGGCCTCGTTGAGACGTTGCGTCAGGCCTGTGACGGGTCGTAGCTCACCGGCCAGGCCGACTTCGCCCAGCGCGATGGTCCCCACTGGGAGTGCAGTGTCCTCAAGGGCACTCACGATGGCAAGCAGCAACGCGATGTCGGCTGCTGGCTCGGTGATCTTGGCGCCACCGATCGTTGACACGTACACGTCGGTCTCCATCAGGCGCGCTCCGAGGTGTCTGTGCGCAACAGCCAGGATCATCGCGAGTCGCGATGAGTCCACACCGCTCGTTGTCCGGCGCGGGTTGGCAAGTGGGCTGGGCACGACGAGTGCCTGAACCTCCAGAGCAAGCGGCCGCCGACCCTCAACGGTGACTGTCACGCAGGTTCCGGGGACGAGCATGTTGATGTGGGAGAGGAACAGGCCAGATGGGTCGGCAAGTCCCACGATTCCCTGCTCACCCAGTTCAAAGCAGCCCACCTCATCGGTTGGTCCGAACCGATTCTTTGCGGCGCGAACCATGCGCAGGCGCGAGTGACGGTCTCCCTCAAACTGACACACCACATCGACCAGGTGTTCGAGCGTGCGCGGGCCGGCGACACTGCCGTCCTTGGTGACGTGGCCAACCAAGATGACCGGTAGGTTGTTCTCCTTGGCCACTGCAATGAGTGCCGAGGCAACCTCGCGGACCTGACCGACCCCGCCTGGGCTGCCCTCCACCTCCGTGGAGGCGATGGTCTGCACCGAGTCCACGATCAGCAGGTCGGGTTGTGCTGCTTCAACGTGCCCAAGGGTGAGGCCCAAGTCTGTCTCCGCAGCGAGGAGCAGGTTCTCATCGAGTGCTCCAATTCGTTCTGCACGCAGACGCACCTGCCCGGCGGACTCCTCTCCGGTTATGTAGAGCACCTTGCGGCCCGAACGAGCGGTTGTGGCGGCGACATCGAGCAGTAGCGTCGACTTTCCCACGCCTGGCTCACCGGCCAGCAGGACGACGGCTCCCGGGACGAGCCCTCCGCCAAGCACCCGGTCGAACTCGCTGATTCCTGTGGGCACGGCCCGTGCGGTGTCAACGCTGATCTCCGCGATTGGGC
Organism: Timonella sp.; assembly: GCA_031979385.1. GTDB lineage: Bacteria > Actinomycetota > Actinomycetes > Actinomycetales > Cellulomonadaceae > Timonella. The sequence goes on from DALZEF010000009.1 coordinate 81,301, forward strand.
GTGCGGGATTCTTGGATGGATTGGCCGCAGTGGTCTTTGGGCCGGTGGTTGCGACCCCACCCTCTGTGACGGTGCCCCATTCCTGGCATTCGCCACACCGCCCCACCCATTTGGCGGTGGTCCAGCCGCATTCGGTGCATCTGAATGCGGGGCGGGCCTTTGAGGATTTCGTTGCTGTTGCCATGTCCCCAAACTTACGCGGTCCCTCTGACACTCTTAAACTTGGGCCGTGAGCCTACATACCGACCATGCCGTCGAACTCAGCCCGATTCGGACTGAGTTCGTAGGAATTTGGCTGAGTTCGGTTGCAGCGGGTACATTGCCGACGAGCCCGCATCTTCCCAGCGCGACCGCGCCTGCCAGCGCGGCCAGATCGTCGAAAATAGATAGGACGTGCGAGAGGGACACGCACACGCCAGCGTGTGCAGTCGGCAGTGCCGACTACGATAGACAGATAAAACCGTCCGCGACACCCAGCCGCACAAGGAGATACCCCGTGAGCCAGGACAACACCGGAGCCAACAACACCCCCGATGACGAGGTAGCCCCACAGCAGCCTGAGCCCACCAGCGAAGTTGACGCAACCGATGCGGAAACCTCCGACAAGCCGACTGGAATCCCCAGCAACGCCCGCAAGCTCATCTGGGCGGGAGCGATTCTGGTGGCCCTCTACTTCATCATTGACGGCATCGTCGGCGTGGTCCGCGGAGACACCAACACGAGTGAGGCACCCACTCCCACCCCAACCGTGACGGTCACGGCGGAAGCGCCCACCCCAACGCAAGACCCAGTTGACCGTGGCGAGGTCACCGAGTTCGCCGCAGCACTCCCAGGAACGGCCAGCCAGTTTGCGCTGACGAACTTGACCGAGGTCACCGACTGGCCGGTTGAGGGAGCGCTTGAGTCCTATGTGCTCAACTACTCGGGTCCGGTGGGGGACACAAGCGTGGAAGTCGAGGTGCTCGCAGCCCAGTTCAAGTCGGCGGAGAGCGCCGCGACAGCATACAACTCGCGCCTTGCTCCCGAAGCAGCGACGCTCGCAACCGGTGTCGTCGAGTCGGCGGGTACTAACGTTGGCGATTTCATCATCACTGTCGACGAGACGGGTGGGGTCCTGCCCCCGGCTCACGGCGACGAGACGCTTCCGGCGGGCACTGCACGCGCCCTGTGGACCAACGGCACCGCACTGTTCGAGGCATACGCTCCGGCTGACGAGATCGAGAACTTCTACAACGCCTACGGTCTGTAGCCCAACGATCCCATGGTCACCCAACGCCGACCCGGCATGAACGATGTGGCTCGTCTTGCCGGAGTCTCACACCAGACCGTCTCTCGGGTTCTCAACGACCACGGCAACGTGCGCCCCGAAACCCGTGACCGCGTGCTACATGCGATTGAAGAACTAGGGTATCGACGCAACCTTGCTGCTCGGGCACTGGTCACGCAGCGATCTGGAACAATCGGCCTGATCACGAGTGGGAACGCCCTGTTTGGGCCGCAACGCGCCATGGTGGCCATAGAGGAGGCCGCCCGTGAGGCTGGCTTCTTCCTCTCGCTCGCGACCATCAAACGTGCCAATGCGCATCGTATGGGCGAACTCCTTGATCACCTGCTGGCACAGGGTGTTGAAGGTATCGTCGTCATCGCCCAGCAGCAGGAGGTCGTTGAGGCCCTGCACGTGTTCGATGCTCCCGTGCCGGTCGTTGCTGTGGCCCAGCCGGACACCGTTCCAACGGGAATGCTCTCGGTGAACCTGGACCAGGAGGCCGGCGCGCGGCTCGCCGTGCGTCACCTGGCTGAGCTCGGGCATACCGAGATCGCACACATCTCCGGTCCATTGGATTGGTCGGATGCGCGGGCACGACTTGATGGCTGGAAGAACGAATGCTCGGTTCTTGGGATCAACCCCGTCCCGCTCATTCAGGGTGACTGGAGTTCGGAACGCGGATATGCCGTAGGGGCCGAACTGATTAGGGCTGGCGCGCCAACCGCTGTATTCGCTGCCAACGACATGATCGCGCTCGGATTGATCAGGGCGCTCGCGGAGAGGGGGCTGCGAGTTCCTCAGGACGTGAGCGTGGTCGGTGTCGACGACGTTCCCGGGGCCTCGAACTTCATTCCACCGCTTACCACGGTGCACCACCGGTTTGCGACTCTCGGCGCGGCCATCATGGAGACGCTGTTGAGCGTGATCGAGGGTCGGAGCGTTGCTGATCGGGTCATCGCCCCGCAACTGGTCGTGCGTGAGAGTACCGCGCCGCCGCGGGTGAATACTTAGCGAGGGTCGATTCGACCTTTCCCAAGCCCGCACATGGGTGGGCCGAGCTCAATGGAGAGCGCTCGAACGATCGTTCTTTTGTGGCCCGGATGCGCCTATTCGATGTGTGTCGTCGGACGATTCTCGCCCCATCGGCACTAAGAAGGTTGGCGTGCGATGTGGATCTGTATCGAGTGGGAACGGCACTATCTCGTTGATCTGGTCGTAGTCCTCTTGCGCTCGCGGGTTGTGAACGTTAACATTCACTAAAAGCGCATATTCACTGACGTTCAGACAAATCATGTGAACGCTAACAGTAAGGCCCTTCAGCCACAATGCAGTGGCAGCGACAGATGGAGAACTCATGACCCAGGCCGTCACCAACGAGTCTGCCACGATCGAGGCAATCCGTGAGGACATCGAGTCCGGGAACACCACCCTTGGAATCGAACTCGGCTCGACTCGAATCAAAGCCTGCCTCATCGGTCCCGACGGGAGCCCGCTTGCGAGCGGTTCCCACGATTGGGAGAACGTCTACCAGGACAAGCTGTGGACCTACTCGCTTGAGGCCGTCGAGGCTGGCATGCAGGACAGCTATGCCAAGTTGGTCGCCGATGTCGAAGCCACCTATGGCGTGCGCCCAACCACCTACGGCGGACTTGGCATCTCCGCCATGATGCACGGATACCTGGCCTTCGACGCATCCGGCAACCTCCTGACCCCGTTCCGCACCTGGCGCAACACCAACACCGGTGCCGCTGCCGAGGAACTAAGCGAACTCCTGGACTACAACATCCCGCTGCGCTGGTCCGTTGCGCACTGGTATCAGGCGATCCTCGACAACGAACCGCACGTCTCCCAGATCGCGTTCCTGACCACGCTTGCCGGATACGTGCACTGGAAGCTCACGGGCGAGAAGGTCCTCGGTGTCGGCGATGCATCGGGTATGTTCCCGGTGGACCCAGAGGCCCGCGATTACGATGCCCGGCTGCTCTCCCGTGTGGACGAGCGCGTGGCCACTCGCCACGAAAGCCCAAAACTTGTTGACCTGCTTCCGAAGGTGCTTGTGGCAGGTGAGGATGCAGGCTCTCTCACTGAGAGCGGAGCCGCTTGGCTGGACCCCACGGGAGCGCTTCAATCAGGCATCCTCCTGTGTCCACCAGAAGGGGATGCCGGTACGGGAATGGTCGCAACCAATGCGGTCGCGCCACGCACCGGAAACGTCTCCGCGGGAACCTCGATCTTCGCGATGGTCGTTCTGGAACACGCGCTCAAGACCCGCCACCACGAACTCGACCTCGTGACCACTCCTTCGGGCGACCTGGTCGCAATGGTGCACTGCAACAACGGAGCGAGCGAACTCAATGCATGGGCCACAGTGTTCGGCCAGTTCGCAACCGCGCTCGGCGTGAGTGCAACATCGGATGAGGTGTTTGGTGCGTTCTTCCGCGCGGCGCTCGACGGCGAGGCAAACGGTGGTGGGCTCCTTGCCTACAACTACCTCGCCGGTGAGCCGATCACCGGTCTGGATCAGGGGCGCCCACTGTTCGTGCGCACCCCGGACTCGACCCTGAACCTCGCGAACTTCGCCCGTACTCAGATCTACGGCGCTTTCGGCACCCTCGCGCTCGGCATGCGCGTGCTTGCAGGTGAAGGCGTGGCCATCGACGACATGTTCGCCCACGGTGGCGTGTTCCGCACCGCAGGGGTGGCTCAGCGTCTGCTGGCCGCAGCGATCAACGCACCGGTCTCCGTTGGAGACACCGCGAGCGAAGGAGGAGCATGGGGCATCGCCGTTCTCGCCGACTACGCCCGTGCCCGCGCCAATGGCTCACAGGCATCGCTTCCTGAGTACCTCAATGAGCGCGTATTCGCGGACGCGAACATCTCCACAATCACCCCAGACGAACAGGACGTCGCCGGATTCGCGCAGTATCTCGATCAGTATCACGCGGGGCTCGCCGTGGAACGTGCCGCGACCGAAGTGCTTTAAACGTCCAATTCCTCAACCCAAGCCCTCCAACCTGTCACGGTGGGTCGAACCACCTGCTGGCCGGCTCGTCGGAAAGTAAAACCAGAAGGACACACATGTTCAGTAACACTGAGACTGACGCAAAGAAGGCCCGCGGAATCGGCGAGGCCACTGGCCTCGACGGCTACAGCCAAGAGGTTCGCGACGAGGTCGCGGCCGTCCGCAAGATCGTTTCCGACCTCCATGCGGAACTGCCCAAATGGGAACTCGTGGTGTGGACTGCGGGCAACGTGTCGCAGCGGCTCACAAGCGCGGACCTGCTCGTGATCAAGCCATCGGGCGTGACCTACGATGAACTCTCGCCCGAGAAGATGGTCGTGTGCGACCTCGACGGCAACCTCGTGGACGGCGACCGACTGCCCAGCTCGGATACCGCCGCGCACGCTTACGTCTACCGCAACATGCCTCATGTTTACGGCGTGGTGCACACCCACTCGACGTACGCGACCGCCTGGGCGGCCCGCGCTGAGCCGATTCCGTGCGTGCTGACGATGATGGCCGACGAGTTTGGCGGCGACATCCCAGTCGGCCCGTTCGCGCTCATTGGCGACGATTCGATCGGCCAAGGCATCGTGGACACTTTGCGGGAGTCGCGTTCGCGTGCGGTGCTGATGCGTAATCACGGCCCGTTCACAATCGGCAAGGATGCGAAGGACGCGGTCAAGGCAGCGGTCATGGTTGAGGAGGTGGCGCGCACCGTGCACATCTCGCGCCAGCTCGGTGAGCCAACCCGAATCGCGCAGAAGGACATCGACTCGCTCTACGCGCGCTACCAGAACGTGTACGGCCAGTAGTCAAGGTAGTTGAGCCGAAGTTGAGTTTGCTGCGGAGCACGAACTCGGCGGAGGTGAAGCGAACGTAGATTCTGGCCCGAGAGTAGAGCCAGTAATCACTTCGTCCACTCATTCGCACCGCCTGCGGCGGTACGCAACAAAACACCCCAAGGAAGAACATGAAGAACCCATTTGAAGGAAAAGAGATTTGGTTTCTGACCGGGTCGCAGGGCCTCTACGGCGAGGAAACCCTGATCCAGGTTGCGGACCAGTCCAAGGAGATCGCAGCGCTCATCGACGACGCAAGCGATGTTCCGGTCAAGGTTGTGTGGAAGCCGGTCTTGAAGGATTCGGACTCGATCAAGGAACTCATCCTCGAGGCCAACGCCAACGTGAACTGCATCGGTCTAATCACCTGGATGCACACGTTCTCACCGGCGAAGATGTGGATTCGTGGGCTTGACGCCCTGCGTACCCCTTTGCTGCACTTGCACACTCAGGCGAATGTCGAGCTTCCATGGGACTCGATCGACATGGATTTCATGAACCTGAACCAGGCTGCTCACGGTGACCGCGAATACGCCTACATCCAAACCCGTCTAAACGTGCCACGTAAGACCGTGGTTGGCCACGCATCGAACCCTGAGGTGACCGCTCAGATCGGTACGTGGGCTCGTGCGGCCGCCGGTTGGAATGCCGCGCAGAACATGAAGCTTGCCCGGTTCGGTGACAACATGCGCTACGTCGCTGTCACCGAGGGTGACAAGACCGAAGCCGAGATCTCGCTTGGCGTCTCGGTCAACACGTGGTCCGTCAATGAGCTCAACGATGCAGTTAACGCGGTCAGCGACGAAGCAATTGACGCTCTCGTTGCCGAGTACGAGGACCTTTACGAGGTTGTTCCGGAACTTCGTAGGGGTGGGGAACGCCACGAGTCGCTGCGCTACGGTGCTGCGATCGAACTGGGCTTGCGGTCCTTCCTTGAGGCGGGCGACTTCACCGCGTTCACCACGAACTTCGAGGATCTCGGCGATCTGCGTCAACTTCCAGGTTTGGCTGTCCAGCGACTCATGGCCGATGGCTACGGCTTTGGCGCTGAGGGCGACTGGAAGACCGCCGTGCTGGTCCGCGTGGCCAAGGTCATGGGTTATGGTCTGCCAGGTGGCGCATCGCTCATGGAGGACTACACCTACGATCTGACTCCAGGTAATGAACTCATCCTTGGCGCGCACATGCTTGAGGTGTGTCCTTCGCTGACCACGACGAAGCCCACGTTGGAGATCCACCCGCTGGGCATTGGCGGAAAGGAAGACCCTGTCCGTCTGGTGTTCACCGCCGATGTTGGGCCTGCGGTTGTTGTCGCGATGTCGGACATGCGTGAGCGTTTCCGCCTTGTGGTGAACAAGGTCAACAACGTGGAGCCAACTGCGGCGCTGCCAAACCTCCCGGTGGCGCGTGCCGTATGGAAGCCGGAGCCATCGTTTGCGGTGTCTGCTGAGGCGTGGCTCATGTCTGGTGCTGCACACCACACCTGCATGTCTTCGCAGGTAGGGCTTGAGGCGTGGACCGATTTCGCGCGGATGGCACAGACCGAACTGCTTGTCATCGACGAAAACACAAACATCCGCCAGTATGCTGATGAGATCCGTTGGAACCAGTCGTACTACCGTCTGGCTCAGGGATTTTAACGTTACCTCGGCGTTAGTCGTCAGTTTTCCTAGTGGTCGGGGGACTTTCTAGGGATGTCTCCGGGGGAGACGACCACGGCCCGGGTTGCTCACATGAGTAACCCGGGCCGTTTTTTGTGTCCTGATTGGCGACGAGTCGATGCCTTCCAGCACGCCCCACGTGTCTCGATGGGCTGTTTTTGGTCCGGGGGTGTGCACAAAATATGCGTACCCGGACTGTTTTTGGCCCATCGAGGGTGAGGGTGAGGAACCGGGGCACGAAGCAGGGTAGTGAAACTGGCCAGAGGAGCGGTTTTTCACTCAGGAGAGGGCGGTGTGAGATTTGGTGTTCCAAGGCCCTTGTCAAAAGTATCTACAACGATGTAAAAATGTAACAGGACTTGTCATTGGGCGCTCGCAGCGGTGAGCGCCTTTTAACGACACTGATACTACATCGATGTAGAGATTGGTGTGCGAGGAGATACACAACCATGGAAACCACATACGTAACGGCGACCACTGCGCGTAACCCGCTCGTCGAAAAGCGGGCTGATCCATGGGTGCTCAAGGACGGCGACACCTATTACTTCACCGGCTCGTACCCCCAATTCGACCGGATCGTGTTGCGCGGTGCCGACACCCTCGAAGGATTGCGCTGCGCCGAGGAGACAACCATCTGGACTCGTCCGGACGTAGGCGAGATGGGCGGGAACATCTGGGCACCGGAACTGCACAAGATCAACGGCAGGTGGTACATCTACTTCACCGCAGGACATGCCGACAAGCCGTTCCGCATCCGCATGTACGTCCTTGAGGGCGTCGGCGAGGACCCACGCACCGCAACCTGGGGCGACCCCGTGCGGATCTACACGCAGTGGGACGAGTTCTCACTCGATGCAACCGCGTTCGAACACCGCGGTGACCTCTACTACGTCTGGGCGCAGCGTCCTATCCAGGAGCCTGGCCTGCCGGACGGCGTGGTCATTAACTCGGACCTCTACATCTCGAAGATGGCTGATCCGTTCACGCTCGAAGGCGACCCAGTACTGCTCACAAGCCCAGAGCACGATTGGGAAAACGTCGGCTACCGCGTGAACGAGGGCGCTGCCGTGCTCAAGCGCAACGGACGAATCTTCATCACCTACTCCGCCAGTGCAACCGACCACCACTACTGCATGGGCCTGCTCACCGCGAGCGAGGATGCAGACCTGCTCTCCACGGACAGTTGGGCCAAGAGTCCTGAGCCTGTCTTCGTCTCGAGCGATCTGACCCAGGCCTACGGTCCGGGCCACAACTCATTCACCACGGATGAACAAGGCCGAGATGTGATCGTGTACCACGCTCGCAGTTACCGCGACATCGTAGGCAACCCACTGTTCGACCACAACCGGCACGGGCGGGTTCAGCCGTTCTTCTTCCGCGGTGACGGAACTCCCGTGTTCGGATACCCGGTTGGCGATGGCGACGTACCCGTGCGGCTATCCAACGAACACGGACAACTGTTGGCCATCACGACTGTTTCAGTGCCGCAGGCGGCAACCGGAGCAGATGTGATCGGAGAAACCTGGCGTGCCCCCGACACCCCGCTGGCAACTCAGGTCATCACTGAGGCGGAAGCAAACGCCGACAACCTGTCCGTGAGCCGCTCGCTGTTCCGTGTGCTGAATATCGGTAGCCAGGACATTGAACTCGAGCCGGTGCTGCGGCGCGGAGCGGTCGTGCGAGTTCCTGCACGGGAATGGTCAATAGCGTAGGGAAAGTGGTGCGTGGCGCTGCGTTTCGACTGGGTGAACAGTGTCCAGGGGCGGTCGAGCATGTTTGCCACCTTCAACCTGGGCAGGCACAATTAGGGTAACCGTTTTACCTCAGCCCTTGCATGGGTGGCCAGCGAATACAACACGGTGGCCGGGACGTGTGGGTTTACTAGGTGTCGTAAGGCGAATACACGAACAGGCGCCCCACTACCTTGGTGGTGCAATGATGAAGGAGCTCCGATGAGCGCAACAATGCAGGATGTCGCTCGCCGTGCCGGAGTGTCGGTGAAAACCGTCAGCAATGTTGTCAATGGGTATCCGTATATCCGCGAATCCACCAAGGAGAAGGTCCTCGCGGCCATCGCCGAACTGGACTACCAGATGAACGTCTCAGCCCGATCGCTGCGTTCCGGTAAGACCGGAATGATCGGACTGGCTGTTCCTGAGCTGAGCCTGCCGTACTTTGCGGAGCTTGCCGACTCAGTCATTGAGTACGCCGAGACCGTGGGGCTCACGGTGCTGATCGAGCAGACCGGCTCGAATCGTGAGCGAGAGAAGGCCGCGTTGCACGGATTTCGACGCAACCTCACGGACGGTTTGATTTTCTCGCCGCTTGAACTTGGTCCGGACGACGTCGCCGAGTTTGACGTCAACTATCCGCTGGTTCTGCTCGGCGAGCGTGTGTTTAACGCCTCGACCGACCACGTCACGATGCGCAACGTCGAGGCTGCGAAGGCCGCTACCTCCCACCTGATCGAGATTGGGTGCCGTCGTATCGCAGTGGTGGGCGCACACGAGGGCGAAGTCATCGGTTCCGCTCAGTTACGTACCGAAGGCTACCTTGAGGCGCTGCGCGAACACGACATACCGGTAGACCCGCAACTCATTCGCGAGGCCGGTCTGTGGCACCGCTCAACGGGTGCTCAGGCGATCTTTGACATGATTGCGGAAGGTGTTGAGTTCGATGCGGTATTCGCCCTGAACGACGCCATGGCACTCGGTGTGCTCTACGCTCTGCAGGTATCTGGTAAATCGATCCCACGGGACGTCAAGGTGATGGGATTCGACGATGTTGAGGAGGCCCGTTTCTCCTTCCCGGCGCTGTCCTCGGTTGAGCCAGGGAGACTTCAGATCGCGCAGACCGCGGTCAACCTGCTCAAGGAGCACATCGACAACCCCAAGCAGGAGATTGAGCCGCGCCGTGTGGTCGCGGACTACACGCTCTCGCTGCGTGAGTCCACGCGCGCGTCTTAGCAGCCTGGATGCGGTGAAGATACTTGATTGCCGACAATAAGGCCGGGACCCTTCAGGGTCCCGGCCTTATCGCGTGGGCTTGGTTTGCGCCCGAGTCAGGTGCGCTACTTCAGATTGCGCATCCGGTCAGCGTACGCTGCGCGCTCGGCGGAACGCTTGGTCCAACTCTCGTGAGCCTGCGCCAGGAGCGCATCACCCTCAAGGAACCCGCCACCGTAGGCTCGATCAAGAGCGTGCCCCGCAAGGACGACCGAGAACCCGATTGGAACAGAGAACCCAATCAGCACGACAACGAGCGGCACCTGCCACGTGAGCATCACGAAGGCCAGGTTCACCAGTAGTATCGCAGCGGTTGTGGGCAGGAAGGCGAGGGGAGAGGCGAAAGCGAACCGTATCGTCGCCACTACCGAATCATCAAAACGCAAGAACGACGCGTGCAGGTATGCATACGCGACCACGCATGCCGCCGTGACGATCAGGAACGGCGCGAGCAGCAGCCCGGTGCCGGACCAACCGTTGAGCGCCGCAACACGGAATGCGTACAGGTCCGCGCCTGCGAGCAGGAACAGGACCGTGAACGGCCAGGCATATTTGTTGGTCACCCAAAAACGCGTGCGCCAGGTCGACCAGAAATCCCGCCAGAGCGACGTGCTGGGTTCGCCCAGAAACAGCGCGGTCGTAAGGCGGCCGAGCGCTCGCGTTGCGGGCGCGATTCCGAGGATCACCCCGCCCGCGAGCGTAGCCATGATCCACAGGAAGTTCAGGACCACAATCTGGGTGGCATAGGTGAGGAACTCCATCACCTTGCCGGTCCATCCCGAGTTCATGCTGCTGCCTTTCGTAGCGGCGCTGTGCCCGCGTTTCGAGTGCCGTGCCCTGCGCGCTTTATACCTTGATACCGAACACGGCCGTGAGCTTGCCGCTCACGCCATCTTGAGCGTACCCCGAGAATGCGGACACGGTTGCGTCGCCATCGGCAAGCGGCAGTACCACGTTGAACACGGCACCCTCGACCAGGCCGAACTCGGTCAGGGACTCAGAGCACTCCAATGTGCGAGAGCGAGTGCAGGGTGCCTCGCGGTCGTGTGCTGCGGGGAGTAGATCGGGGATGTTGCGGAAGTCCACGACCTGCCACGTACCCGATGCCGCGGAGCAGGCGAGGTCCTGGTCGAAGCTGCCGGGTTCGCCGCGGTAGGGCATCGGGGAGACGACTGGCCAACCCGAATCGAGCCAGAACATGCGGCGGATCTGTGCGCTGTGCTCGCCAATCGCGTTGCCAAATCGCACGTGATGGACCATGAAGTCGCCGTCTAGGGTGGACAGCACCGAGTTGTGGCCGGGCGCGATGAGCGGTTCCTGGCCGTCAAAATGGTGGCCCGCGAGCACGAGTGTGCCATGCCAGTCGGGGTACTCGGTCAGCGCAGCGCCGTCGAGCTCGGAAGCTATCATCGGGGCGCCCTCGCGGTCCGTGTACGGACCGGTGACCCGTGGGGCATGGGCGACGCGCACGTCGTAGGTGTTCACGAGCGAGTCATAGGAGAAGAACCCGACATGCCGTTCGTGGTTACCGTCCGGCTTGGCGACGATATATGCGCCTTCCAGCGCACCCTCGACCGAGCGTGGTCGGCTGGCTATACGTGTTCCCAAGTCGCCGGGCGTGGCCGGTTCCCCTGTAACCGGGTCGAGTTCAATCGTGTACAGCCCCGAGAAGAACGAGCCGTAGGTGAGCCACGGGATACCTGCACCGTCCCAGGAGATTGCCGCGTCGATTGCGTTCTGCGTGGTCTCCGGGTGATCAGCGGTGGCAGAGTGCAGGGACTTGACGACGAGTGGGCCGGGTTCCCAAGGTCCGAGCGGGTGGGGTGCACTGGCCAGTCCAATGGCGGAGGTACGTGACCCAAACGTTGAGGCCGAATAGTACATGAGCCATCTGTCAGTGGCGCCAGCGGTGGACCATCTGACGACTTCGGTGGCCCAGAGTCCGGGCGCACCGGTCCATTCCTTCGCCTCGGTGGGAACTCCCTCGAAGGCGGTTCCCGCCCATTCCCAGTTGATCAGATCCGCAGAGGTGCGCATGTGCACCCCTGCGGGCGCTGGACCGGAGGCGTAGGCATCGGTGCAATACATGACGTAGGTGCCGTCCGGAGCTTGGACGACGGTGGGGTCGTGGGCGTTGCGCAGTCCCCAGGTTGTGGGGTCTGCCGTGGTGGGGGTGAGGTCTACGGGCGCGTAGGAGGGCATGGGCGTTCTCGCTTAATGCGTTGCTTGAAGATAAGACACGAACACGCGAGTGAGCGAAACCCCACTCGCGTGTTCGTGAGTGGGAAAATCCCACTCACGCTGGAAGGGAGGGTGACTATCCCTTGGAACCGGTCAGCGCGATTGACTCGATGATCTGCTTCTGGAACACCGCGAAGATGGTCAGAACCGGAATCAATGCGATCACCGAGGCCGTCATGATGAGCGGATAGTCCGTCTGGATCGCATAGGTCGTGCGCATGCTTGCGATCACGAGTTGCAGGGTCTGCTTCTCGGGGGAGTTCAGGTAGATGATCGGTGCGAGATAGTCGTTCCAGATCGCCATGAACCACAGGATGAACTGGGCCGCGACAGCAGGTTTGATGAGCGGGAAGATCATGGTCAGGAAGGTCCGGAAGTATCCGGTGCCGTCGATCTTCGCTGCTTCGAGCATGGAGTCCGGAACTGAGGACAGGTACTGGCGCAGGAAGAAGATCATCATGATGTTTCCGAACAATCCCGGCACGATGAGTGGCAGGAGGGTGTTGACCCATCCGAGTTCCGCGAACATCACGAACTGCGGGATCATGATGGCTGGGTACGGGATCATCAGACCCGAGAGCAGCAACAGGAAGAACTTGTTACGTCCCGGAACCCGCAACTTCGCGAAAGCGTAGGCGGCGAGAGCAGAGAAGAACGTACCAACGATCGTGACGGTTCCGGCAACGATCAGGGAGTTCTTGATACCGGAGAGCAGCGGTCCGGCGGTCCACACGCGGATGTAGTTTTCCCAGACGAACACATCGGGAATCCACTGCGGCGGCAGCGCGAACACTGCGTCCTTGGTTTTGAGCGAGGTGGAAACGGTCCACAGCAGCGGTCCAACCATGATGACGGCGCCGAGGCTCAGCACGATCGTCACGATGACGTTGCCGATCTTGTAGCGGCTTGAGGCGCTCGCGGTTGAGGGGATGCGGCTGCGCTTCGACGGAAGCGCGGCTGCTGCTGGAATAGGTGCGGTAGGTGCAGTCATGAGTGCAGGCCCCTTACTCTACCGAGAAGTTGTTGCGGGCGTTCATGCGGAACTGAATCGCCGTGACAATGAATACGAGCAATCCGAGGGTGATCGCCATCGCGGAGGCGTAGCCCATGTCGGAGTAGTTGAAGGCCTGGCGCCAGATGTACCACACGATGGTGGCGGAGCTGAACTCTGGTCCACCCTCGGGGGTCATGATGTTGACCTCGATGAACACTTGCGCGCCACCGATGATTGAGGTGACCACGAGGAAGAACGTCACTGGCTTGACCATCGGGATGGTGATGGCGCGGAACTTCTGGAACGCGTTGGCCCCGTCGAGTGCAGCCGCCTCGTAGAGCGACGCGGGTACGGACTGGATGGCCGCTAAGTACAGGAGCATCGAATAGCCGAGGCCTTTCCAGATCGTCATGATCATGATGGCTGGCTTGACGGTGTCCTTGTTCTGGAGCCAGTTGGGGCCGTCGATCCCGAAGATGTCGAGCACCTGGTTGACCAAACCGAAGTCACCGTTGTAGGCCCACTGCCACATGATCGCGATCGCGGCGAGGGAGGAGACAACGGGGATGTAGTACAGGGTGCGGAAGAAGGAGAGGCCGCGCATCCTGCGGTTCATCGCGAGTGCGAGGAGCAGGGAGAGCACGAGGCCGATGGGGATACCGATCATCAGGTAGACCGTGTTGAACATCGCCTTGTGGAAATACGGGTCTTGGATCATGCGGACGTAGTTGTCCAGACCGATGAAGCGCATTTCCGAGATGCCGTTCCACTGCGTGAGTGATGCGTAGATCGAATATGCGAACGGGTACACGGTGAACAGCAGGAACCCGAGGACTGGGATCGCTATGAATGCGAGACCTACTCGGCGTTCGTGCCTGTGCAGTGCGTGGGAGATGTTGTCTGCCTCGTTGCGCTTGCGCTTTACGGGCTTGGTCTTTTGAGGAGTGGGGGCGACGTCTACGGCGGCCATTCCTGTCTCCTTATAAGGAAAATGAGTCAAGTGGGGTTGGGCCCGCGAACCTTTGTGTCCGCGGGCCCAGTGGGTGCTAGCGGGTGTGATCAGTGGGTGCGGATCACTGGTTTGCGGCTGCGGCCTGAGCGGAACGCTCGTTGGCCTGGTCAAGGAACGCCTGCATTTTTGGCTGTGCTTCCTTGAGATAGTCTGCCGCGGTGACCTTGCCGTCCAGGACAGGCTGAATGTTGGTGTAGAGCTCGTCGTACCATTCAGCGGAATAGGTCTTGTTGGCTGGAAGTGCGCGACCGTAGTCCTTGGAGATGTCCAAGAACTCTTGGAGGTTCGCTGGCATCTGGTCGTTTTCCTCTACCCAGGTGTCTGCCACGGAGATCAGGTTCGGAATCTGGATTCCCGCGTCCACCAGTGTCTTCTGGGTGTCAGCGTCTGCGGTGAGGTAGGCGACCAGGTCTACTGCCTCTTGCGGGTGCTTGGTGGTTGCGGATGCCGCGATACCGAGCGTTCCGGTCCACGTTGCGGTCTCACCAGTCTTGCCCACTGGGTAAGGGATCAGGTCCCACTCGAAGTCGAGCTGACGGTAGGTGGACAGGTCCCAGGGAGCGATTGGGAAGAAGCCGATTTCACCCTTCATCCAACGCTGGTAGGTGTCGAGGGTCTGTGCCTCGGCGATCGACGGGGTCACACCGTGCTTGATGTCGAGATCAGCGAAGAACTGAAGTGCCTCAGCGAACTCAGGGGTGTCCACGGTGACGGTCTTGCCGTCTGCGGAAATCCAGTCACCGCCGTTGGACCATACGAATGGCTGCAGGTTCCACACCACGTTGAGGCCGGTGCCCCACTGGTCGAGCTTGCCGTCGCCGTTGTTGTCCTTAGTCAGTTGCTTGGAAACCTCAAGGAACTCATCCCAAGTGTAAGGGGTGTCCTCGTCTGGGAGTGGAATGCCAGCTTCCTCGAACATGGTCTTGTTGTATCCGAAGGAGAACGGTCCGATGTCCTTGGGCAGTGCGTAGATCGAACCCTGGCCTTGGACCTGGCCGTCGTAGCGGTAGGAGTCCACACCGTAGGCCCAGATGTCATCAAGATCGATGGCGTCGGAGTTCTCGATGTGTTCGGTGATGTCCATGACCACGCCGGAGTTGACGAAGTCCTGTACGGCACCCGGCTCAATGTAGAACACGTCCGGAACCTGGCGTCCGGCGATCGCGGCCTTGAGCTTGGTCGCGTATTCCTCGGCGGTGGTTGGGATGACCTCAACCTTGACGCCGGTGGCTTCGGTGTACTTGTCAATGGCTGCTTGATACGCAGCCTTTTCGTCCTCGCCGCCACGGAACATAAAGGTCAGAGACTTCTCACCGTTGTCGGCTTCAGTGTCACCGCCTCCGCCACAAGCGGTGAGTAGTAGCGTCGCTGCAAGCACGCTTGACGCTGCTGTAATGAAACGTGACTTCTTCATCACGGATCCTCTCGTGTAAGTGGGGTACGCTGCTCCGCCGGGTGCTCGTGGTGAGCGAGTTCTGATTAACTCTATGCGGCTCAACGCAGAATCCTCATCGATTCGACTTCTACATCGATGAAGAAAACTTTGGCACGACTGCACTGGGTCGGTCAAGAGGTTTCGCGGATATTTTTTACATCGATAGAGAAATGAAACCTCCAGGCGTCAATCATGGGTTGAATCGCGGTTGACGAAATCCACCAAACGGCGCAATAATCACATTTACATCGTTGTAGACGCGTGAGTGAGGAAACGCGCGTACCACCGTGCGTCAGTCACCCGCTGAAATGGCCATCCAAGCAAAGGAGCTCGAGGCACCACATGGCACGCGACACCCCCCAAACACCCACGCCGCCCATGGGTTGGAACTCCTGGGACTGCTACGGCACCACTGTGACCGAGGACGAGGTTCTCGACAACGCCACCTTCATGGCCACCCACCTCCTGCCACACGGCTGGGACACGATCGTGGTCGACATCCAGTGGTACGAACCCGGCGCACGCGCCGGTGGATACAACGACAACGCGCAGGTTGTCTTCGACGAGTTTGGCCGACAGTTACCCGTTCCAGCCAGGTTCCCTTCCGCGGTTGAGTCGGGCGGAAACAACACGGGCTTTACGGCGCTCGCGTCACGCGTGCACGAACTCGGTCTGAAGTTCGGTATTCACCTCATGCGCGGCATCCCACGGCGCGCGGTAGAGGCCAACACCCCGGTTTTCGGAACCGACTACCGGGCCCGCGACATAGCGGATACCTCATCGGTGTGTCCGTGGAACTCTGACAACTACGGGCTCAACCACGAGCATCCCGGCGCTCAGGCCTACTACGACTCCCAGATCGCGCTGTTCGCGCAGTGGGGGATCGACTTCATCAAAATCGACGACATGCTGTTCCCATTCCACGAACAGGCGATTGAGGGCTACGCGCGGGCAATCGAGCGTAGCGGACGAAACATCACGCTCAGCCTTTCTCCGGGAACCAACGTCTCACTGAACCGACGCGACTTCCTGGCCGAACACGCCACCATGTGGCGCATCTCCGATGACCTGTGGGACCGCTGGGAAGACGTGCGCGACCAGTTCGACCGCCTTGCGCAATGGGCACCCCACCAGAGGGAAGGGGCTTGGGCCGATGCGGACATGCTCCCGCTCGGCAAGATCGGGCTGCGGGCCGAACGCGGTGAACCCCGCGAAACCCGACTGACGCTCACCGAACAGCGCACGCTCATGTCCCTGTGGACGCTCGCCAAGTCCCCACTCATGATGGGCGGCGACCTGCCATCGAGCGAGCCCGAAACCATCGAACTACTCACCAACCCGCGCCTGCTCACTATGTACCGCAACGCCGCACCGGCTCGCCAAATCCACGGCGAACCCGACATCCGAGTCTGGCATGCGCCGCCGCTCGCCACCGGCCAACCCCACTACGTTGCCGCCTTTAACCTCAGCGACACCGAACGCAACTGGACCATCGATCTCGCCGATCTCGCACCCGAGCTCGGGCCAGCCACCCACACAACCAATGTGTGGAGCGGTGAAACCAGCCGGATCGTCGGCAATGAACACCACCCATATCCGCACCTGAACGTCACTATCCCAGCGCACGGAGTCGTGCACCTCGAACTAGAACCACAAGAAACGGACATGCCATGACCGCGACACTCACCATCGACCCGGCCTTCACCATCGGACCGGTGCGGCGCCGCACCTTCGGCGCATTCGTGGAACACCTCGGACGCTGCGTGTACGAGGGCATCTACGAACCCGACCACCCACACGCCGACGAGGACGGATTTCGCACCGACGTCATCGAACTGACCAAAGAACTCGGTGCAACCTCGATCCGCTATCCAGGTGGCAATTTCGTGTCCGGGTACCGATGGGAAGACGGAATCGGGCCCAAGGAAAACCGACCCACCCGCCTCGACCTCGCCTGGCACTCGTCCGATCCCAACCACGTGGGTATCGACGAATACATGAAATGGTGTGAGAAAACCGGCGTCGAACCGATGATGGCCGTCAACCTCGGCACCCGCGGCGTACAAGAAGCCCTCGACCTGCTCGAATACTGCAACGTGCCGAGCGGAACCCACTTCTCCGACCTGCGTCGCGCCAACGGGCGAGAAGAGCCCTACCGCATCAAGATGTGGTGCCTCGGCAACGAGATGGACGGACCCTGGCAGATCGGGCACAAAACAGCCGAGGAATACGCGCGCCTCGCCACCGAGACTGCCCGCGCAATGCGCATGATCGACCCGAACATCGAACTGGTCGTGTGCGGATCGTCGTCCTCCGAAATGCCCACGTTCGGCAGTTGGGAGGCAACGGTGCTCAAGGAGGCCTACGAGTTCGTGGACCTCGTCTCCGCCCACGTGTACTACTGGGAAAAGGACGGCGACCTCGCATCGTTCCTCGCCAGCGCCGTGAACATGGATCACTTCATTGACTCGGTCGCGGCGACCGCCGACTACGTGCGCGCTGCCGGGAAGCACACAAAACGCATCAACATCTCGTTCGACGAGTGGAACGTCTGGTACATGGACCGCGCCGAATCCGTCCCGCCCACCGGAGACGACTGGCCGGTCGCGCCCGTACTGCTCGAAGACCACTACAACGTCGCCGACGCCGTGGTCGTGGGCAACTGCCTCATCTCGCTGCTGCGGCACACCGACCGAGTGGCCTCGGCATCGCTCGCACAACTCGTCAACGTGATCGCGCCGATCATGACCGAAAAGGGTGGCCGCGCCTACAAGCAGACCACGTTCCACCCTTTCGCACTCACCGCAGCCCACGCGAGCGGCGAGGTCCTTCGCGTCGGGATCACCGCACCAACCGTGACCACCGAGAAGTTCGGCGAGGTCAGCGCCATCGACGCAGTCGCGACCTATGATGCCGAGACCTCGAAGACCAACATCTTCGTGGTCAACCGCGACCCAGAAAATGCCCACGAACTGCGGGTTCCAGTGCGTGACCTAGCAGGCGGCGCAGACGGAACACTGCCGACGCTGCTCAGCGCCGTCACCCTCCACCACGACGACCACACCTGGCAGGCGACCGCAGACGACGACACCTCGGTTGCCCCACAACCCAACGCGACGGCGCGGATCGAAGGCGACCAGATTGTGATCAGTCTTCCTGCAATCTCCTGGAGTCACATTGCGCTCGGCTAAACCACTCGCGCTACTCGCAGCCACCAGCCTGTGTGCGAGCCTGCTCGCGGGATGTGCGAGCGGCCCAACCGCCGCAACGGACATTCCCGCGACTGGCTCGGTGGATGTGCATGACCCCGCGCTCATCATCGATGACGCAGGAACACCCGAAACCGACGACGACACCTGGTACGTGTACTCCACAGGAAACGGTTCAATCGGCCTCGGCTCTCCGCAGGTACGCCGCTCCACCGACCAGGGCAAAACCTGGGAGTACGTCGGCGCAGCCTGGAAGAACACCGACGAACCCTACTGGGCCAGGTCCATCGTCGAGGGCGTAGACAACTTCTGGGCACCCGAGGTCTATGAACATGACGGTACGTACTACATGTACTATTCGGCCTCGACGTTCGGGTCTAACACTTCGCTCATCGGGCTATACACCAACACCACCCTCGACGTGGACTCGCCCGACTACCGCTGGATCGACCAGGGAGAGGTGCTGCGCTCAAACGGTGGCCGGAACTTCAACGCAATCGACCCCGGCATTGTCGAGGACGAGAACGGCGATCCGTGGATGGTGTTCGGATCGTTCTGGGGCGGGCTGCACATGGTTCCGCTCGAATGGCCCTCCGGCAAACTCCCCGGCATGGCAGACGTGACAGACGATCCGCTGGCCGCCTCCGGAATCGAACCCGTTCTCGTGGCCGACCGCGGATACCCGCCCAACTCGATTGAGGCCGGATACATCCTGCGTCACGGCGAGTACTACTACCTGTTCTTCTCGCGTGACTCGTGCTGCCAGGGCTCGGTGTCCACGTACAACATGGCCGTTGGACGCTCTGAAAACGTCACTGGGCCGTACGTTGACGCTGATGGGGTCTCGTTGCTTGAGGATGGTGGCACCCAGTTGCTCAAGACTGTGGACACGCGTGTTGGCCCAGGTGGGCAGAGTGTGGCGGTGTCGGGTGCGTCCGGCTCTGGTGACACTGGGACGGCGGTTGTCGCCTACCATTTCTACGACAAGGACAAGCAGGGGCTGTTCCAGCTCGGCCTGCGTGAACTCGCATGGACCGAGGACGGCTGGCCCGTCGCGTGGACCGAATCCGAACTGCCCGAGTAAGCCAGCCTGTTCGGCAGGGTACGGTTTTCTATGTTTGGCCCAATAAATAATTGGGCCAAACATAGAAAACCGTACCCTGCTTCTTGGATTGCCGACGACCCCCTCAGTCAGCGCAACACCTCCCCACCCAGCCGTGCTGGGTGGGGAGGTGCGTGGTCGAGTTGGGAATCGTCGGTAATCTGCGTGCTGGCGGCCTTACTCCGCGGGCGGGCTTAAAGCCCGCCCGCGGAGTAATACTGTGCCCAACTGGTTGTGGGCTGTGTCTGCTTCGTTGCGGTAGGTGCCTGCTACGCGAGGCCCCTACTCTTCACTGCGCTATCGTGCCCCCAACTGTGTTGGTGGTTGTGGGCTGTGTCCGCTGCGTTGCGGTAGGTGCCTGCTACGCGAGGCCCCTACTCTTCACTGCGCTACCGTGCCCCCAACTGTGTTGGTGGTTGTGGGCTGTGTCCGCTGCGTTGCGGTAGGT
>DALZEF010000009.1:101617-128080 GCA_031979385.1 Timonella sp.
CCGTGCCCCCAACTGTGTTGGTGGTTGTGGGCTGTGTCCGCTGCGTTGCGGTAGGAGCCTGCTACGCGAGGCCCCTACTCTTCACTGCGCTACCGTGCCCCCAACTGCGCCACATCCTGCGCGGTCAGCGCCGAGGTCCACACCGTGAGCTCATCAATCGAACCCTTGAATGCGGTGTCCCACCAGTTCACGCCCAGCGTGAACACCCCGCTCGTGCCAGTGAACACGTTGGGGAACCCGGTGCCCTCGAAGGCGAGCACACCATCCACGTAGACCGAAAGCGTGCCGCGATCATTCACAAACGCGACGTGACTCCACTCGCCAACCGGCAGGTTGACCCCGGTTCCGGCGTCATACCAGGCCGTCCCGGACCACACCATCGCATTGCCGTTCACCCCGTCATGACCGCGTGGCACGAGGCTCACCCAACTCTCAGACGTCGCCGCACCAAAGAAAGCAGTCGTGTACGAGGTGAGCGCCTCCGGGCGCAGCCACAGGCTGACTGAATAGGTGTCACTGTGGATCAGTCCGTCCGGTAGACGTACACCGGAATTGCCGTCAAGGTAGAGCGCCTGCCCGCTGACTCCATCGCTCACGTACTGTGCCGGGTTACCGGGCAGGTCGATCTTGGTGCCACTTGGGGTGGCGTCCGCGTAGGTTCCGGTGCCCTCAGCAAGCGAACCGTCGAAGGTCCACTGCGCGCCGAGCTGAGCCGCCTCACGTGGCAGCACCGTGATCTTGAAGGTGCGCTTCTCGGTGTGCTTGCCGTTGCGAATCGTGGCCGTCAGGGTTGCTGTGCGTGGGCTTTCGCCCACGCCTGGACGGGTGATGACACCGGTGTCCGTGACGACTGCAGAGTCGGAGGTATTCCAGGTGATCGTGGTTCCGTGAGTGCCCGAGGTGGGGAGCGTGAGGTTTCCGGTCACGGCCTGAATGTTGCCCAGATCGATGGCTTTCGTGACGGCCTTGACCGCTTCCTTCTGGCTCATGGTCTGGTAGGAGCGACCCATGATGGTCTCGCCCTGCTTGCTCACGGCACTGAGCCCAACCGACCACTTCTGGTACTGCGGGTCCCAGATCGGCATGAACACACCTTTGTAGGTGTTCTTTCCGATCTGGAGTTCGGCGTAGTTGTGGCTCGTGAGCTTCCACTTGCCCGAGTACGCTCCGGTGATCTTGCCGTTCTTGGTCAGTGTGATCTCTTCGGAGAGTTTGGCGGTGGAGTTGATGTCCTTGCCCATGTTGATGACCTGCCAGGTGCCCTCGACCTCTTTGCGTGTGACCGTGCGGTTGGTCTCGCCCGCATACTGCATCGGTGAAAGGACCGGCCAGCCGTCCTTGTTGAACCAGATCTGCTGGACCCGAACCTGGTGCATCTCGCCGGTGTCGGGGAAGCGGGCGTGGAAGATCAGGAACGTCTTGCCGGTCTTTGGGTCTTGGTACCACGTGTTGTGTCCCGGTGACTGGTAGCCGATGCCGGAGGTGCTTTCGGTTCCCGAGGCAGGGTCGCCGAGTTCGCGCGTGAACAGGTGCGAACCCATCATCTTGACGCCGTAGGGTTCGATGGATGCATCATCGAACAGCGGCAGGCTGCGGTCGGACTTCACGTTGGCCATGTCGTTGCCCTGGGCGTCCACGTACGGGCCATCCGGCTTCTTGGAACGGGCCACGCGCATGTTGTATCCGCCGTTCGCGTCCAAGCCGCCGAACGAGACGTACATGTAGTAGTAGCCGGTCTGCTTGTTGTATTGGATCGCCGGCGCTTCGATGCGGGAGTGGTTTCCACCGATCAGGTGTTTGCCGTAGCCCTGGTCAGGTAGCGGCAGCCCGGTGTTCTTGTCCATCTGGAGGATGAAGATTCCGCCCGAGTAGGAGCCGTACACCATCCACAGGTTGCCCTTGGCGTCAAAGAACGCGTCTGGATCCACGGCGTTGGGGTGGATGTTGGCGTCGTAGATCTCGCCTGGGTTCTCGGATTCTTCGTCCCACATACCCGACTTGAGCAGGATGCCCTGATCCTTGTAGGGGCCGTCAACGCTGTCTGCGATGGCGAGTCCTAGCGCGGATCGTGGGGAGTCTCCCTTGCATGCGTTGTAGTACATCGCGTAGCGGCCATCCTTGAGTTGGATGACGTCGGAGGCCCAGAGTGTGTCTGTTTGAGCCCAGTCGAAGGTTTCCTTGAGTTCGGTGTAGATGTCGTCAAACAGTGTGTTGTCTCGGTCTTGGCTGAGGTCGACCGTGTGTTGGGTCCAGTTCATGAGGTCGCGGGTGTGCGCGGAGGCGCCGTGCGATCCGAAGACCCAGACATCTTTCCCGGACGTGACCACTGATGGGTCGTGGACTGTCACGTTCGTGAACGTTGGTTTCCTGGGCGTTGGATCTTTCGGTTTTGCCTGTGCGGCTGACCCTACGAGCAATGCGCTGATTCCCAGCATTCCCGCGGTGAGGGCTGCGACCGCACGCTTGGTGGTGTGGTTGGGCATGTGCCATTCCTGTTCGTCGTTGGACAGATGTGGGAACTCAACGATGAGTGCCCCACGTCGAATCTACAACGATGTAGATTGGTTCTGCAACGATGTAGAACTGCCCATTGTCAGGAGCGTCCACTATTTCTCAGTGGGATATTTGTGGTCCGGGTGCACACACAAAGTGTGTGCACCCGGACCAATGTGGACCCATCGAGCAGGGTGTGGCGGAGTAGGGGAGTGCTGGAGCGGGATTGGAGCAGTGGGAAAATTGCCGACGATAACTCCAGTGAGCGCAGCGCCTCCCCGTCCAGCACCGTTGAGTGGGGAGGCACTGATGGTTGTCCGCTTCGCCGCGGCGGGGGACTAGGGCAGGGTCGACTCCCGCACCACGAGTGAAGCGTCAACGGTGATTTCCCGCGGCGCGATCTCTGCTGTGCCAGGGTTGAGCCGTTCATCGAGTAGTGCCAAAGCGGTTCGCGCGATGTCACGCTTGTGAGGATCAACCGTTGTCAGGGCAGGCGTCGAATATGCGGCCTCGGTGATGTTGTCGAACCCGATGACCTGCACATCCTGTGGCGCCCTTAGGCCCCGCTCGGCAAGCCCGCGCAGCGCGCCGAGAGCCACCACATCCGTCACCGCGAACACCGCATCAAACTCCACGCCCCGTTCGACCAGAGAATGTACGGCAGACCGGCCTGCCTCAAGGTCGAACACGCCCAGTGGGACAACCAGATCCTCATCGACCGCCAGGCCTCGCTCAGCCAGAGCCGAGGTGTATCCGCGGGTGCGCAGTTGAGTCATGTCGATCCCCGAGTGTACGTCTCCACCGAGCAGCACGATCCGCCGGGCGCCACGTTCAAGCAGATGCCGGGTGGCCTGCGCGGAACCGCCGACGTTGTCCATCGCCACATGGTCGAATCGGTGTTTGGCGGAGCGCTCGCCGATCAGCACCACGGGCGTGGAGAACCCGAGTCGTTCCAACTCCTGCGCGTCAAGATCAACCACGGAGAAGATGACACCGTCGTACATGCGTAGGCGCGCGAATGATGCGGCCGCAAGTTCCTGCTCTCGACTGCCACCGGATCGTTGAACGACCAGATGTCGACCGGTTGCGGCGAGTTCGTCCGCGAGGTGCGTTGCGAGTTGCCCGAAGTAGGGGCGGTTCAGCTCGGGAACGACGAGTCCGATTGCTCCCGTGCGTCCCGAGCGCAACATCCGGGCGGTGGGGTTGATCTGGTAGCCGAGTTCCTCGATTGCGGCGTTGATGCGCGCGGTGGTCGCAGCCGAAACCCGCGAACGTCCGTTGATGACGGAGGACACGGATGCCGTGGAGACACCCGCTGCGCGGGCGACATCGCTGATGGTTACGGGGTTGCGTGGTTGAGTGGTCATCGGGATACTCGCACGTGATGGATGCGCGGGGTCAGGGGGTTCGGTGTGGTTAGCGCGTCGATTTCCGACGATTCGACCGGTTGCGCTTGAACAGTCACCTCGAGGTGGGTGCCCGGGCTGGCAGTGAGAGCCTGCTGGATGGGGAACCGGAAGTCTTGCGGTGGCTCACTGGCCAGCGTGCGTGCGGGGAGTTCGATGTCTCCGACAGGAACGCTGTCAACGAGGATCGTGGCGCGGCTGGGGCTGAGTTGCTGTGAGGCCACAATTGTTAGGGTGAGTGCTCTGGGGTGATCGCCATCGCCGTCATCGAGAACGTGTGCGCCGGTAGCGTGTTCGGTGTCATCTGTGAGTTCGGCACCTTCATCATGCGCGGTGGCACGTAGCCGGTAGGAGAACCAGCCGGTTGCGTCGCGCCAACGCTGTCCGTCCTCGACTTGGGCGAGAGAATTCAACCCGCTGAAGTGGTGGTCGGATTCGGGCTGCTGTTCGCCAGCGGCGACGAAGTCCAGCAGTCCGGTGTCCAGCTGTTCATTGCGGGCATCGAGTCGGGCGAGCGCGGTGCGCATCTCGGCGGCAGCGGCAAACTTGCGTGGATCAGGCTGGTTTCCCTCCTCGGATTCGTCTTTTACCGGAGACGGTTCAGGGACTGAGGTGACCGGGAAGTACATTGTGTATCGCGTGTCGTGTACCTGATAAAGCGGCTGAAGGGCCACAGACGTGTACTCATTCGCGGCCGACACGACCTTGAGTGCGACCGTTGGCTCGCCGGACTTCGGGGCCAGAGTATCGAGTGCTGCGTGCAGGGCCGGGTCGGTTCGGGCCTCGTCAACGTCGTCCGCAAACACCACCTTGGCCTCGTCCAGCACGCCCAAGGGCTGCGCACCCATGGGCAACAGGTTCGCCAGTAGGCCACCTGCGGCTACATCCTGGAGTAGTGGTCCATCGGCCACCACCACGGGAATACCCGCCAACGGGCGCATCGGACCTTGCGCTACATGTCCCATCCGAGAATCATCCGCTACGAGCCCAGTCAACTCGCTAGCACTGGTCGCCGCAGCCAGTGCGAGCGGGCCACGCTGGAAGGCAACCCACTGAACACCACTGGCCGGATCGTCGGCAATAATGTGCGCGGTGACGCG
This sequence comes from Timonella sp., assembly GCA_031979385.1. Taxonomy (GTDB): domain Bacteria; phylum Actinomycetota; class Actinomycetes; order Actinomycetales; family Cellulomonadaceae; genus Timonella. The sequence continues at coordinate 106,617 of DALZEF010000009.1, forward strand.
CTTGGCAAGCGGAAACCGCAGAACCTCACCCGGCTCGAATATGCGGGTGTGAACGTTCCACGATGTTCGATTGTTGCGGCGCGACCACCATGGCAGGCGCACCGCGATCGATACTGGTTCGGCTGGGGCCGCGACTATCCGAACCGCGAGTTCGGAGGCGGTCGTGACCGTGTCGAGCACTTCGACGGATAGACCGCGCTGCGCCCAATCGATGGTGGCGGCGATCCCGAAGTTCACGAACAGGGTGTCGTTGTCAACCGCAGCGATGAGTTCGGGGTAACGTGTGTGGTTTTCCATGCCCGTGCCCACGCAACACCAGAAACACTGCTGGGCCTGCGAATACACGCGATACTGGTCCGGGCGAACAGGCGTGAAGTACACCAGCCCGCCTGTTTCAGGGTGCTGCGATGACAGGACGTGGTTGAACAGGGCCCGCTCAACGAGGTCGAGCAAGTCATCGCGCGTGACCTCGCAACTGCTCAGGATCGACTCGGGTGCCGCCAACAGTTCGCGCGTGAGGCGAAGCAGGTTGTACGTGTTGCAGGTTTCCGGTCCCTGCTCGGAGTCGAATCCCGCACTAAGGTTCTCGGTGAAATGTTCGCGCACCGAGTTGCCGCCAAAGATATAGGTGTGGCGGGTGGTGACCTGTTTCCACAGATTGGCTGCAGCCGTCCAGTACCCTGAATCCCCGGCCACTGCTGCTACCCGCGCATAACCGTATGCCTTCGCGATCTGCGTGTTCGCGTGCTTGCCGGGCAGCACGTGCTCGCCCGAACTCAGCGGGCCGAACAGCGACTGGTCCGTGAACCGGTACGCCAACCACAGATATCCTTCGGTGCCGGTCAACTCAAACAGGTCCGCGAACGCGGCATTCATCGCACCGAACTCCGTGCGCAACATGGCCTCGTGCGTGTCGTCTGACATGTTTTGGGCGACATCCAGCCACCAATCGGCCAGTTTCGTGACAACCTCAAGCGCATCGGCGCTCGCGGTGAGTCGGTGCGCGTCGATGAGTCCTGCAAACAGTTTGTGCAGGTTATACCAGGGAACCCATGCACCATTCAGCCCGAATGAGTCCGGCTCGACTGCTCCACGTGCAATGCGTTCCCACAGGTCCTGCCCGTGCGGGATGCCGCCCACATAGCCGGTTCCGAGGTGGTCCTGGGCGTCTTTGACGCCCTGCACCAGATTGGCGACGAGTCTGCCCGCGTCCGGCGATCCCGTTGCGGCGTGTAGGTGCGCGGCTGCGGAGAGGACATGCCCGAGCGTGTGCCCATCGAGCCCGGAGTTTTCCCAGTTCCCGTACGATTCTGCCTGCTGTGGCATGCCTGCCTCGTGCTGGTAGGGAGCCAGCAGGCGGGCGGGGTCCAGGCTCAGTATGTAGTGGGCACCCAAATCTTGGGCCTGGGCGAACGGGCCTGTGGTCAGGCGGATTGAGCCTGGGGGAAGCGGGCGCATGTGGGTTCCTCGGCATACAGCGGGTAGATAACACTAGACATTGTAAATCGATTTACTCTATCGTTGTAAATCGATTTACAAGTTGTATCAACCGGGAAGTGATCCGGCGGGCAGAGCTGCCGAATCGTCGGAAATCCTCTCCCACCCGAACCCAAGAAGGAAGCTCCATGTCAACGCAGCCAACCAGCGCAGTCATCAACCTTGACCTGCCACAACGCACCGTTTCACGCCACCTGTACGGGCATTTCGCCGAACACCTGGGCCGCTGTATCTACGGTGGATTCTGGGTCGGTGAGGACTCCGAGATCCCCAACACGCGCGGCATCCGCCAAGACGTCGTGGACGCCCTGAAGAACCTGAACATCCCAAACCTGCGCTGGCCAGGCGGGTGCTTCGCGGACGAGTATCACTGGCGCGACGGAATCGGACCACGCGAACAACGTCCCAAGATGGTCAACACCCACTGGGGCAACGTTGTGGAGAACAATCACTTCGGTACCCACGAGTTCATGGACCTGTGCGACCTACTCGGGGCCGAACCGTACATTGCGGGAAACGTCGGGTCCGGAACCGTGCGGGAGATGAGCGAATGGGCGGAATACCTGACCCGCGACGGCGACTCGCCAATGGTCGAACTACGCCGAGCCAACGGACGCGAGGAGCCGTGGAAGGTCAAGTTCTGGGGAGTGGGCAACGAGAACTGGGGCTGTGGCGGAAACATGCGCGCCGAGGCCTACGCGGACCTCGCCCGCCAATACTCCACCTACCTGCGCGATCAAGGGGACAACAAGCTGTACCGCATCGCCGGTGGACCAAACGTGGATGACTTCCACTGGACTGAAACCCTCATGAAGTCCGTGGGCTGCGTGTCGTGTAATTCGATGGGAGTGCAGAGCCCGTATCAGGCGATCTCGCTGCACTACTACACGATGACCCGCGAATGGGAGAACAAGGGTAAGGCGCTCGGGTTCAGCGATGACGAGTACTACCGCACGATGGCCAACTCCCAGCACATCGACACCCTGCTGACCCGGCACTCCACGATCATGGATCACTACGACCCATGCGGCACCATCGGCCTCGTGCTCGATGAGTGGGGCACCTGGTGGCAGGTCGAGGAGGGCACCAACCCTGGGTTCCTGTATCAGCAGAACACGATGCGCGATGCGCTCGTCGCCTCAACCCACTTTGACATCTTCAACAAGCACTCGAAGCGCCTGGTCATGGCCAATATCGCACAGACCGTCAACGTGCTGCAGGCCATGATCCTGACCGATGAGGAAAGCGGTGCCCTGGTGCTCACGCCGACCTATCACGTGTTCGAGATGAACAAGGGCCACCATGATCAGCAGGCCGTCGATGTCGAGTTCAAGGGTGCCCGGGAGCGGCTAGAAGCTGCGGACAAGCGGTTCAATGTGGTCACCGCGTCGGCAACGGTGTCAACCGAAGGGGATAGCGCGCTCATCTCGCTGTCCAACGTGTCGCTTGATGAGTCCCGTGTCGTGGAATTTGACTTGCGTGGTCGCTCCTGGGAGGTGGACGAGGCGCGGGTCTTGACCTCCGAGTCGGCAAACGACCACAACACGCCGGCGGAGCCGGATGCCGTGGCTCCGCAGGACTTTACCTCTGGCGTTTCGGTCGTGGAGGGCGCTGCTGGCTCGGGCGCAGTGCTGCGCGTTGAGTTGCCGGCACACTCGTTTGCGACCGTATCGCTCACCCTCAACTGATTAGTTCCCGTACGAGTCCCCGGTCCTGTGCACGTGATTGGCGCGAGTGCGGAGCCGGGGACTCTCGCGTCTATAAGGAATGTGTGAAAGATGGACCGTTACCAAATCGTTGGAATTCCGCGGCTTCCGATGAGTACCCAGGCGTGCGTGCAGGTCGCCGTGAAAAACGTCGAGTGACTCGGAGACACGACCCACCCCTTTATGTTCGATGATTAAACATTTATTTGTTTAATCAATTGACTTAACTCAATGCTGGTGGTTACCTAGTGAACACACTCGCACCGCAGCGCAGCGGTGCGCACGATCATCAAAACTCAACGAGGAGTCGACATGAAGAAAACACGTGCACTCGCGCTTGCCTCAATCATGGCCCTATCGCTCGCCGCCTGCGGTGGTGAAGGGGCCGGGGGAGCAACCAACGAAACCCAATCGGGCAACACGGCCAACTCGTCGGAAAACACCAGCGGTGAAGGCAAGGTCGTCGGGGTCGCCATGCCAGAACAAACCCTCCAACGCTGGATCAACGACGGCAACGCCGTCAAAGAGGGCCTTACCGAACTGGGATACGAGGTCGAACTGCAATACGGTGGCAACGACATCCCAACCCAGCAAGAGCAGATCGACCAGATGATCACCAAGGGCGTGGACGTCCTGATCATCGCGTCGATTGATGGTGCGTCGCTGAGCACCCAGCTCGATGCCGCTGAATCCGCCGGCATCCCCGTGGTTGCATACGACCGGCTGCTCACGGGAAACCCAAACGTTGACTTCTACGTCACGTTCGACAATGGAAACGTTGGTGTACAGCAGGGGACCTCGCTACTCCAAGGGCTAGGGATCCTTGACGCAGACGGCAACGAAACCGGTGAAACAGGGCCATTCAACGTCGAGTTCTTCGCGGGCTCGCCGGACGACAACAATGCTCAGTTCTTCTTCAATGGCGCGATCAGCGTACTTCAGCCGTATCTCGACAACGGCACGATCGTGGTGAAGTCGGGCCAAACCTCGTTTAGCCAGGTGGCGACTCAGGGCTGGGATCAGGCTCGGGCGCAGGCTCGTATGGATGACCTCGTGACGGCCAACTACCGGGGCGGTGACAAGGTGCATGGCATCCTCGCGTCCAACGACGCTCTCGGGCGCGGTGCGATCACGTCACTGCAGAACTCCGGTTACACCCTCGATGACATCCCAGTGGTGACCGGGCAGGACGCGGAGGCCGCCTCGGCGAAGTTCATTCACGAAGGATGGCAGTACTCGACCATCTTCAAGGACACTCGAAAGCTTGCCGCGCAATCGATCGTAGTGGCGCAGGACCTGCTTGAAGGCCGTGAGCCAGAGGCAAACGACACGGAGACCTACGACAACGGTGAAGTCGTGGTTCCGTCCTACCTGCTTGAGTCGGACATCGTGACCAAGGAGTCGCTGACAAGCCTGTTGGTTGACTCCGGGTACTACACCCAGGAGCAGATCGAGAGCGGATCGGCAGGCTAGAGCGCAGGATCGAACAGGTGGCAGCACTTGTGTGAGGGGGCACCCGAGGTCTCTTTCAAAGTGGTGGGGTTGATGGTTTTCCGTCAGCCCCGCCCGCATTTTCGGTGATGCGGCTCACAAGTTGAATTTACGACATGTACTCATGGGAGGAATTATTGGACTCGATGGCGTCTCGCAGATTTTCTCCTACATGACCGCCATTTTCTGCGGTTTGTTTGGGTCTTGCGCGGCGAATGCGCTGCGCCATGCGGAGGGTCGGGCTGAATGCAAGACCGATCATATGAGGTGAAAACACTGTGTTATCGAACTGTAACCGCTTATTGAGTTCAAGAAGTTGACGCAATGCCCGACGGGGGTGCACAGTAGAGGAGTCTCAGGGTGGAGAACGGTCCAGTGCTGGATGAGTTCTTCCCCAACTAACCGAACAAAACACTTTGGTTCTCAAGGAGGAGAGCATGATCAGCAAGAAGTTCGCAGCAATCGCTGCAACTGTAGCTCTGACTTTCTCGCTCGCAGCATGTGGCGGCGAAGGCGCTGGCGGCGACAACAACACCAGCCCAACTGACAACAACACCACCAGCTCAGGCGACAACACCGGTGCAGCCGGCGAAGGCAAGACCGTTGGTGTCGCAATGCCAACGCAGACCTCGGAGCGCTGGATCGCTGACGGCGCGGCAGTCGAGCAGGGCCTCAAGGACGCTGGTTTCAGCGTTGACATCCAATTCGCCGGTGACGACATCCCACGTCAGCAGGAACAGATCGACCAGATGATCACCAAGGGTGTTGACGCACTCATCATCGCCTCGATCGACGGTAAGGCTCTCGCAACCCAACTGGAGAACGCTGCAGCGCAGAACATCCCAGTCATCGCCTATGACCGTCTCATCAACGGTTCCGAGCACGTTGACTTCTACGTCACCTTCGACAACTACAACGTTGGTATCCAGCAGGCTACCTCGCTTCTCGTGGGTCTGGGGCTCAAGAACGTTGACGGCTCCGACGGCGATGCAACCGGTCCATTCAACATCGAACTGTTCGCTGGTTCACCAGACGACAACAACGCGACCTTCTTCTTCAACGGCGCATGGGACACCCTCAAGCCTTACATCGACAACGGAACCCTCGTTGTGAAGTCCGGCCAGACCGAGTTCGGACAGGTTGCAACCCAGCGTTGGAGCCAGGAAGAGGCTCAGAAGCGTATGGACAACCTGCTCACCGCAAACTACAACGACGGCACCACGGTTGACGGTGTTCTTTCTCCATTCGACGGAATCTCCCGCGGTATCATCACGGCTCTGTCGAACAAGGGCTACGCTGACGACGCAATGCCAATTGTTTCCGGACAGGACGCAGAGGCAGCATCGGTCAAGTTGATCCAGGACGGCGTGCAGTTCGCAACCATCTTCAAGGACACCCGTAAGCTCGCAGCCCAGTCGGTTGATGCAGCTATCACCTTCCTTGAGGGCGGCACCCCAACCGCCAACGACACCACGACCTACGACAACGAGGTCAAGGTAGTTCCTTCCTTCCTCCTCGAGTCGGACATCGTCTACGCGGACAACATCAAGGAACTCCTTGTTGACTCCGGCTACTACACCCAGGAACAGATCGACAAGGGCGGTAACTGACCGCTAACCAGCGGTGAGCAGCCCTAACGTTGTTCATCTCGGTGGGGCGAGGCGTTACCAGCGCTTCGCCCCACCGCAGTCACTCGCGTACCTGCCTGCCACGATGCGAAAGCCAAGGGCATGGATCCGGCAAGAAGTCGGGATGTCATACGCAGGTGAACACAGCAAACTCAAGTCACACACTTGGATAACCAGCTGACCTACCAGATGAAGGAGGGACAGGCAGCATGAGCGACAACATCCTCGAGATGCGCTCCATCACCAAGACCTTTCCCGGCGTGAAAGCGCTGGAGGACGTGACGCTTAACGTGAAGCGTGGAGAGATTCACGCGATCTGTGGTGAGAACGGTGCAGGAAAGTCCACCTTGATGAAGGTGCTGTCCGGCGTTTACCCACACGGAAGCTACACGGGCGACATCTATTTTGATGGCCAGGTTGAAAAGTTCGGATCGATCAACGATTCGGAAGACCGAGGCATCGTCATCATCCACCAGGAGTTGGCGCTCATCCCTTACCTCTCTGTTGCAGAGAACATCTTCCTTGGCAACGAGCAGCGGTCCAAGGGCGTCATCGACTGGAACAAGACCAACGCTGAAGCCGCAAAACTGCTGGCTCGCGTAGGCCTCGATGAAAACCCCGTCACGCCAGTCAACCAACTCGGTGTTGGTAAGCAGCAACTCATCGAAATCGCCAAGGCACTGTCAAAGAAGGTCAAGCTCCTGATCCTTGACGAGCCTACGGCGGCCCTGAATGACCAGGACTCTGCGCACCTGCTTGACCTGTTGCGTCACCTCAAAGGCCAGGGCATCACCTCCATCATGATCTCCCACAAGCTCAACGAGATTGAGGAGATCGCGGACTCCACCACGATTATTCGTGACGGCAAGACCATCGAGACTCTTGAGATCGGGCCGGATCTGACTCAGGATCGCATTATTCGCGGAATGGTGGGTCGCTCGCTCGACAACCGCTATCCAGACCACGAACCGAAGATCGGTGAGGAGATCTTCGCGGTCAAGGACTGGACCGTGCACCACCCAACCCAACAGGACCGCACCGTTGTGAACAACGCTGAATTGCATGTTCGCGCCGGTGAGATTGTTGGTATCGCTGGCCTGATGGGCGCTGGACGCACAGAACTTGCGATGTCCGTGTTTGGCCGTTCCTACGGTTCGAAGATCAGCGGTGAGGTCCGCGTCAAGGGCAAGGAAGTCACACTCAAGAACGTGACCGATGCCATTAACGCCGGTTTGGCATACGTGTCCGAGGACCGCAAGCACTACGGCCTCAACCTGATTCAGGACATCAAGACCAACACGACCTCCGCCGCACTCGGTAAGCTTTCCAAGGCTGGAATAGTGAACGAGAACGAGGAACTGAAGGTCGCGGAGGACTACCGTAAACAGCTTCGAACCAAAACCCCAGACGTACACGCGCTGGTAGGGAAGCTCTCCGGTGGTAACCAACAGAAGGTTGTCCTGGCGAAGTGGATGTATACCGACCCAGACGTCCTGATTTTGGATGAACCAACCCGAGGTATCGACGTTGGTGCAAAGTACGAGATCTACACGATCATCAACCAGCTCGCAGACCAGGGTAAGGGTGTTCTGGTGATTTCCTCCGAACTCCCCGAGCTCCTCGGTATCTGTGATCGCATTTACACGCTGTCTGCAGGGAATATCACGGGCTGCGTGGACCGCAAGGATGCAACCCAAGAAAACCTGATGGAACTCATGACAAAGGTGAAGGACTGACAACGATGTCTGAAACTAGTGGGCTCGTAAGCCTAGTTACTCGAAACCTGAGACAGAGCGGCATTTACATCGCGTTCGTCGCCATTGTCGTTTTGTTCTCAATCATCACAAATGGTGTTCTGCTCGACCCGCAGAACCTCACCAACCTGGTGCTGCAGTACTCGTACATTCTGATCCTTGCGATCGGTATGGTCATCGTCATTATCGCGGGTCACATCGACCTGTCGGTGGGATCGGTGGTCGCACTGACGGGTGCCATCGCCGCGACGCTGATGTTTGACCACAATGCTCCTTGGTACCTCGCTGTCTTTGCAGCGCTTGCAACCGGTGCTCTGATCGGCGCTTGGCACGGTTTCTGGGTCGCCTTCGTTGGTATCCCGGCGTTCATCACGACCCTCGCGGGCATGCTCATCTTCCGTGGTGCGACCCTCGTCGTTCTGTCGAACACCTCGACCTCGGTCAACGACGGAACCTACCGTAAGATCGCCGGTGGCTTCCTGAACGGCCTGTTTGGTGGCGACGGCTACGACGCGTTCACGCTTTTCATCTTCGCTGCCCTGGTTGTGGCGTTTGCGGTAATGCAGTGGCGTGCACGGCAGGGACGCCTCGCCTACCACCAGACCGTTGAGTCTATGCCGTTGTTTATCGCCAAGATCGTGGTTGTTGCCATCGTGATCATGGCGTTCGCGTGGAAGATCGCCAACGACCGTGGTCTGCCAATTGTTCTGATCATCCTCGGTTCTTTGATCGTGCTGTACGCGGTCATCACGAAGCGCACCGTGTTCGGTCGCCACGTGTACGCAATCGGTGGAAACCTCGCTGCGGCTCAGTTGTCCGGTGTGAAGGTCAAGAAGGTCAACTTCATGATCTTCGTGAACATGTCGTTCCTGGCCGGTATTGCCGGTGTCGTGTTCTCGTCCCGTTCCGGTTCGGCTCAGCCAGCCGCGGGTAACATGTTCGAGCTCGATGCGATTGCTGCCTGCTTCATCGGTGGTGCGGCTGTGACCGGTGGTATCGGTACGGTTGCTGGTGCTATGGTCGGTGGTTTGATCATGGCCGTCATGTCGAACGGTATGTCGATCCTCGGTGTTGACCAGTCCTACCAGCAGATCGTCAAGGGTCTGATCCTGCTTCTCGCAGTGGCCTTCGATGTCTACAACAAGCGTCGCGCAGGCACCCGCTGATCAGTAGTTAGCGCCCTGTGGGAGTAAACGGGTGGTCCGCCTATTGGCGGACCACCCGTTGTTGTTTGTGTGCGGGTGTCTACCTCTCGCACAGTTCATGTCCCTAAAGTCGATGGGCTGAAATTGGTCCGGGTGCGCATACAAAAGTTGCGCACCCGGACCAATTTCAGCCCATCGATCGGGATGGAGGACTGGAGTGGACCCCACTACGGACGTGCGGCTGTGTTGCGTGTCGCTTCTTCTCCTGCGGATCGTCCAGTTCCACGACTTTGTCGGGGCCTGACCGACCCTACGGACGTGCCGCGAAGCGCTCGAGCAACTCCGAGTGGCCCGACACGATAATCAGATCGTTCGGCGAGATACGAGTCTCGGGATCTGCATAGACAAAGTCCATGCCGGGGGATTTCACACCGATGATCGTCACGCCATACTTCTCGCGCACGCGAGACTGGGCAATCGTGAAACCCTGAGTCTCTCGGGGCGGACGCATCTTCACGATCGTGAAACCATCCTCAACCTCGATGTAGTCCATCAACTTGCCCGACACCAGGTGCGCAACGCGGGAGCCGGCGTCAAACTCGGGGAACACCACGTGGTGTGCGCCGATACGCTGAAGGATACGCCCATGCTCGGCGGAGATGGCCTTCGCCCAGATCTGAGGGGTGCCCACATCGACCAGGTTTCCGGTGACAAGAACCGACGCCTCAAGCGCGGTACCGACACCCACCACAGCCACCGAGAAGTCCCGGACCCCAAGCTGCTCCAGCGCATCGGGATTCGTCGCGTCAGCCTCAACGGTAGGCAGCCGATCCGAGAAGTGAGCCACAAGCGTTGGGTTCTTGTCAACCGCCAAAACATCCTGCCCCAAACGGTCAAGTGTCAAGGCAATAGCGGCCCCAAATCGGCCCAACCCAATCACCAACACACCCGCATCGGATGTGGCCTTCTCACCGCCTCGTCGTGAAGCGGCTATACCAGTCGCAGCACGGTTCGCGAAAGCGGACCGGGCGTCCGACAGACGCTCGCGGCGAGAGAAATCCTGTATGTCGTTACTAGCCAATGATCGGCCTCTCCTCGGGGAGTCGGATTACGCGGCGTCGGCTTCGCAGAGCCAACGCAGCACCCAACGTCATCGTACCCACACGACCCACAAACATCAGTGCAACCAGCACATATTGACCAGAGGTCGGGATCTCACTCGTGATGCCGGTGGAGAGACCCACCGTACCGAACGCTGAGATGACCTCAAACAACACCACGTCCAGCGTCAGACCCGTGATCTCAAGGAGAACCAGACACGACACCAGCACGATTGTGGCTCCCACAAAGGTGACGGCAACGGCCTGTCTCAGGGAATCGCGGGGAATACGTCGACCAAAGGTGTCGACATCCTGATCGCCGCGCGCCTCAGCGACGATGGCGAGCATGAGCACCGCCAAGGTGGACACCTTGATACCGCCAGCCGTCGATGCGGAACCACCACCGACAAACATCAGCGCATCGGTTATCAGCCACGATGCCTCATGCAGGCCTGACGGATCCATCGTGGTAAAGCCGCCGGAACGGGGCATGAACGCAAGAAACGCACTCGAAAGCAGCTTCTGCCCCCACCCAAGCGGTCCGAGGGTGAGCGGGTTCGTCCACTCGGCGATCAGGTACCAGGTCCAGGCCACAAGCACCAGAATGCTTGATGTGACCACGGTGAGTTTCGCGTGCAAAGACCATCGGGAGAACTTCGAGCGTCGGCGGGCAATATTCAAGATCACCGGGAAACCGAGTGCGCCGACAAACATGCCGAGCATGATCGGGACGAGAAGCATCCAGTCTGAACCATGTGGCACGAGTCCGTGGGCGGTCGGTACGAAGCCTGCGTTGTTGAATGCGGAAACCGCATAGAACGCCGAATGCCAGGCAGCCTCGCCGATTGTCTCGTTGAGATACAGGAAGCGGGGGAGTAGAAGCGTGGCAATCGCGAGTTCTAGGGAGGTCGAGGTGATGATGACCACGCGGATGAGGGAACCCACCTCACCGAGTCGCGTTGTCTTGGTCTCCGAGGCGGTGAGCAGGCGCGCCGTCAGCCCGAGCCGTCGTGTCACAGCGAGACCGAGGATCGAGGCGAGCGTCATCACGCCGAGGCCACCCACCTTGATACCCACGAGGATGATGGCTTGGCCAAAGGAGGACCAGTACACGCCCGTGGGAACGGTGGTCAGACCCGTCACGCACACCGCTGAGGTGGCAGTGAACAGGGCATCGATGAACGGTGCCCGTTCCCCGCTTGCGGTGGCTGCTGGAAGGCTCAGTAGGGCCGTGAAGACGAGGATGACGCCTGCGAAGACAGTCAGTGCGAGCCGGGCCGGGGATTGACGCGCGATCCTGTCCACAAACTCGCGCCCAGCCCACAGGCGAGTCATCAGCAGCGAAGCCATCGGCCCCTCCTCTTTCTGACTCGACAGCGTGTTGAACCACCTAAATGCTACTCCCGCCCACTGCTTCCATGCGCCGTTTACGAAGATAGGCGCGCCTGTCTGTTCACAGATTAGTGATTGGCGACGATCCGGCCCGCTCCCGTGTCACCGCACCGCCCAGCGTTTCGGTCTGAGTATGGTCTGGTCTGTTCACGTCCCTAAAGGCAATAGGCTGAAATTGGCCCGGGCGCGCACAGAATGTGTGCGCACCCGGGCCAATTTCAGCCCATCGAACAGGGAGGCACCTCACCAGACTGAGCCAATCCCAGCCACTGACCCGAATTGTAAAATGTGACGTAGAGCGGGATATGGTGAGGTATGCCGTTCCAAGCGAGCCTCTCGTGGTCGAAGGACCTGCTGAACTATAACTTCGGTTTCGGACACCCCATGTCGCCCGTGCGCCTAGATCTGACGATGCGTCTGGCGCAGGACCTGGGGCTGCTGGAGCGGGATGACCTGCAGATCCTCACCTCAAGCGTGGCCAATGATGACACACTCGCTCTCGTGCACAGCCCCGAGTACATTGCGGCCGTACGCCGCGCAGCCGACTACGATGAACCCAACGAGAACCGCGGCCTCGGCACCGAGGACAACCCCAGTTTCCCCGGAATGCACGACGCCGCGGCACGCATGGTGCAGTGTTCCATAGACACGGCGCTGGCGGTATGGCGCGGTGAGGCCGAACATGGGCTCAACCTGGCGGGCGGGATGCACCATGCTATGCCCGACGGCGCTGCGGGGTTTTGCGTGTACAACGACGCGGCTGTTGCGATCCGGGTACTCCAACGCGAGGGGGCCCGTCGGGTCATGTACATCGACCTCGACGCGCACCACGGAGACGGAGTCGAACGCGCGTTCTGGGATGACCCGAACGTGTTGACGTTCTCGATCCACCAGTCGGGGACATCGCTGTTCCCTGGAACCGGTTTTGTCACGGAGATCGGTGGCCCTGGCGCGGAGGGCACTGCGGTGAACTTGCCACTTCCCGCCCGCACCGATTCCTCGGGGTGGCTTCGTGCACTCCACGCCGTGCTCCCGGACATTGTGGATGCCTTTCGCCCTGATTTCATCGTGTCTCAACACGGCTGCGATGCTCACTTTTCCGACACCATGTCGGATCTACGCGTATCGATCGACGCGCAGCGTCAGGCCGCTCGACTCGTGCACGAACTCGCCCACCGGTACGCGGGCGGGCGCTGGCTTGCTCTTGGGGGCGGTGGCTATTCGGTTGTGGATGTCGTTCCCGTTGCGTGGACGCACGTCATCGGTGTGGTCACGCACAACGAACTGGGCTGCGAGGTCACAGCTCCCGAGACCTGGCGCGAGTACATCCACGAATACCTCGACCACACGCCCCCCGAGGCACTAGGCGACTGCCACGGACCCGCGACCTTCAAGCCGTGGCACTCTGGATACAACCCCGAAGACGAGGTGGATCGCGCGATTCGGGCCATGCGGTCGACGATCTATCCGCGTCTCGGACTCGACATGACCTACGAGATTTAGCGCACATTCGCCTGTCGGTCACTAAAAACCGTGCGTTTGTTCACTGGTCTGAAAAGCCAAGGCGCGAAATCAAGCCGTTTATGGCTCTGCTGGGCGATGCGGCAGGCTCGCGTGAGTTCGAGTCATTGCCCAAAAGCAGGTACGCTAGGGAATGGACTTTTCCACGCGTAGTTAAGATCAACAAAAAGTGAGGAACCAACATGGGCTCCGTCATTAAGAAGCGCCGCAAGCGTATGGCGAAGAAGAAGCACCGCAAGCTGCTTCGTAAGACGCGTCACCAGCGTCGCAACAAGAAGTGACACTCAAGTCTTTTTCATCAGGCTCGATCCTTTTTAAGGATCGGGCCTGAGTTGTTTTTAGGTGGCGTCTGCCGCGGCTGGCTTGAGATGTCATTTCTATCGCCGACGAACCGGAACGCTGTCCACGTGGATTCGCGGCGAACCTTAACCCCATCGTTCTGTGGTTTTTCTCGGCGTTCTGTGGTCTTTGGACCCGCAGAACGCCGAGAAAAACCACAGAATGGCCAGCACCCAGGGTAAGGACCGGAGGGAACGCACGGAAATGCGTTCTCGTTGAGCCGTTAAGGGGGCGCGGCTACTTCGAGCGTGACAGCAGCCGCCTGACCACGAGAACAGCAACCCATAGCCCGCCGGTCATACTCGCGGTGGTCAGGCTACGCCGAGCAACCCGGCGCTTGCCTCTGAAATCGCGAATGGGCCAGCCAACCGTCTGCGCGTGCTTGCGCATGCGCGAGTCAGGGTTGATCGCGCAGGGGTTGCCCACGACGTTGAGCAGTGGGATGTCATTGGTCGAGTCCCCGTAGGCGAAGGACTCGGTCAGATCGATCCCATGCGACTCGGCCAGCGTACCGGCCGAGGTGGCTTTGGACTTCCCGTGCATCATCTCGCCTTCGAGCCGCCCGGTGTAGAACCCATCCACGGACTCGACGCGGGTGCACAACGCTCCCGTGGCGCCCAAACGCCGGGCGATGAGTTCTCCTGCCTCGGAGGGAGTCGCGGTGATGAGCCAGACCTGGTGTCCGGCGCTGAGGTGCTGATCGAGCAGGCGCTTGGTGCCCTCATAGATACGGTTGGCGAGCACCTGGTCGTACACCTCTTCACCGATTGCGATTACCTCGGCGACGGAGTGGCCTTTCATGAGTCCAAGCGCACGCGAACGAACGTCGGCGATGTCGCCGTCATTTTCCCCGAACAGTAGGTAACGACCCTGTTTGACAGCGAAGGCGAGGATATCCCGGGTGCCGAAGAACCCACGTCGATACAGCGCTTTGGCCAGATGGAATGACGATGCACCGCGGATGATTGTGTTGTCCACGTCGAAGAACGCGGCGACACTCGCCCCTTGAGGCGCAGCTGAGGGGCTCAACAAACTCGGTTTGCTTACGGCAGGCGCTAAGGCTGTTCCGGTCAGCGAGGCGTCAGTGCTTTCGCTGCTGCCTGTCATTTCCTCAGTCACCCTTCCATTCTAGTGTCACCGCGTAAGATATTCGTCATGAGCCATCCAGATCACTCTTTTTCGACGTCGGACGGTCGCTCCCGCGTTGTCGTGTATTCACGCCAGGGATGCCATCTGTGCGTTGAAGCCCTGGAGATCGTCGCCCGGATAGGTGCCGAGTTGAACATCGCCTACGAGGTTGTGGACATTGATCAGGATGCAGACCTCATCGCCCGTTTCTCGGACTACGTTCCCGTGGTCGAGGTTGATGGGGTGCAGCAGGGTTTCTGGCGGATCGACGAGGCACGCTTACGCCGCGCCCTCGCCTCATGATGCTTGCTGCACGATAAGGGGGCGGTGTGAAGAAGGTTCCGTTGTCCACGATGGAGCGCCTGCCAGCGTATCTGCGGGTCATCGACTCGCTCGTGTCGCATGGGGTCGGCTTCGCGTCGTCGGCCCAGTTGGCTTCGCGTGCCGGGGTGAGTTCCGCCCAGTTCCGCAAGGACATGTCGCTGCTTGGCGCGAGCAGCGGGGTTCGTGGGGCCGGGTACGATCTGGCTGCTCTGCGCGTTGAGTTCCGGCAGGCGCTGGGCAGCGCCGAGTTGGTCAGGTTCGTGATCGTTGGCGCGGGAAACCTGGGTCAGGCATTGGCTGCGTCTTCTGCTTTCCGACGAGGCGGTCTCGATCTCGCTGGCATCTTCGATGTGGCGGATGGCCGGGTCGGGCAGGAGGTCGCCGGCATCTCGGTGCTACACGATGACCAACTTGAGGAGTTCATCTCGGCCAACGAGGTGAGCATCGCGGTGATTGCGACGCCGGGAAGCGCGGCGCAGCAGGTCGCGGATACTGTGGTGCGTGGCGGTGCACAGGAGATCCTGAACTTCTCGCCCGTGGTCTTGCAGGTGCCCTCAACCGTTGAGGTGCGATCGATTGATCTGGGCGTTGAGTTGCAGATGCTTGCGCTTCACGCGCGCAACGGTGCGTAACGCAACAAGAACGGGTCGGACCCATCGCTGGGGCCGACCCGTTTCGTCGTCAATCACAACAAGAACTCAGCCCTGATATGGCTTGGCGTCCTTGATCTTGACGGTGATCTCCTTGCCGTTCGGCGCAGTGTAGGAGGCGGAGTCACCGACCTTCTTGCCCGAGATGGCGGCGCCGAGAGGCGACTGCTCGGAGTAAACATCGAGGTCAGTTGTGTCCCCGATCTCGCGTGAGCCTAGGAGAAACACCATCTCATCGCCGAACATCTCGGCGGTCACGATCATCCCAGCCTCAACAACACCGTCGTCAGCCGGGGTACCGATGCGGACATTGCGGAGTTTCTCGGTGAGTTCGCGGATGCGAGCCTCGTTCTTGGCCTGCTCTTCGCGGGCAGCGTGATAGCCGCCGTTCTCCTTGAGGTCTCCCTCGTCGCGTGCGGCAGCGATACGGTCCGTAATCTCTTGGCGAGCGGGCCCGCTGAGGTGTTCGAGTTCAGCCTGGAGACGGTCGTGGGCCTCCTGAGTGAGCCAAGTGACGGTTGACGTGGTCACAGGTCGCTCCTTCCTTGAATAGGACGTTAGTCCGGTTGTGCCCGGGTGAGCACGTGTTACTGGAAACTCCTCGAATAAAAGCAACGAGCCCTCGTACGGGTATCCAACTTCCAACTCTTCGAAGCGAACGTGTAGGGTCCTCTTCGTGAAAGTGTCACCGGACAGAAGTTCGGTGACAGTTCTCGTATAGAGCCGGTGGGGTGAATAACATCGCACGCGGGCGTCTTTTGTTTTCGAGCAGCACTAGGTGGTTGCTAAAGGATCAAGTGTAGCAAAACTAGTGTGTATTGCCGAGTCTCTAGGCTTATTGTGTTCGTTGTGCGGTCCGTCAACGATGCTGCGCGGACCTGTGACAGGTTGGTGCTACTGGTCTGGTTACTCAGCCGCGAAACACGTCTGAACTGTCGCTGAGACGGGGAGTTCGGTGGTGCGGATCTCTACTGTGAAACGCTGCTCGAACCGATCTGCGGGACCGATCACGACGTCTCGGGTGCCAACCTGTGCGTGGCTTTGGTTGAGTGCGTCGATCGAACAGATGACGGTCATGTTCTGTGGCTTTGCCACATCGAACGTGAACTCCGTGACCTCGGAATCGATGATCTTGAAGCCGACGTCTTTGCCGCGGATCGTGGGTACAGTCCACACGCTCCACGCGATGTAGATAACCGCGAGCAGGATTGCGAGCGCTCCAAGCGTGATGGCAAACTTGCGGCCACCGGGGGTCAGGGTGCCCGAACGTCCGGCTGGAGGAGCCGAGGCAAGGATGATTTCCTCTTCTTCCTCGTACTCGTCGGTGTAGTACTCGTTGCTCACTCCGAGCCTTTCGTAAGGGTGATCTATTTGGTTGCGAACTATGGGCCGCTAACGCATTTTATCGACTACCCTCGTGTGAGTGGGTCGTTTGCACGCGTTAACCGCGAAAGTATGTGCACACTCCACACAATCATAGGAGGTTTACGAGTTGAGCAGTTCCCCAAAATCGCCCACGCCCGAGCCGCTGCGGCTCATGGCCGTGCACGCACACCCCGACGACGAGTCGAGCAAGGGTGCTGCGACTACTGCGAAGTATGCGGCGCTTGGCTACGAGGTGCTTGTGGTGAGTTGCACGGGTGGCGAGCGAGGAAGCGTCCTTAACCCGCACTATGGCAGGGACATTCCCGAGCTTGAACCCATGCGCGAGGTCCGCGAGGTCGAGATGCGTGCAGCCGCTGCCGCGCTTGGCGTGCGGCACCGCTGGTTGGGCTTCGTGGACTCGGGGTTGCCCGAGGGCGACCCGCTTCCGCCGCTGCCCGATGGTTGTTTCGCGTTGCAGCCGTTGGAGGTGACGGCGCGTGCGCTCGTTGAGGTTGTCCGCGAGTTCAAACCTCACGTCATGACCACCTATGACCCGAGTGGGGGATACCCGCATCCAGACCACATCATGACCCATGTGGTGGCGAAGGAGGCTTTCGATAAGGCTGGTGACGCGTCTGCGTACGAGGATGCGGGCGAGCCGTGGGAAGTGGCCAAGCTCTATTACAACCACGATTTCTCGCTTGCGCGTATCTCGACTCTGCACCAGGCGATGGTCGCCGCCGGACTCGAGTCGCCCTACGGCTCGTGGGTTGAGGCGCGCGAAGCGCGCGAACTGCCGGAACGGCCCGTGACCACACAGATTCACTGTGCGCAATACTTCTCCCAGCGCGACGATGCCTTGCGGGCTCACGCTACGCAAATTGACCCGAACGGATTCTTCTTTGCCGTCCCTCGGGAACTCGAAGCACAGGTGTGGCCGTTTGAGGAGTACGAACTTGCCGTGTCTCGCGTGGAGACGCAACTGCCAGAAACCGATCTGTTCGCGGGCATCGCGACCAACAACGTAAGTGAAGGATCATGAACGCCGCACTTGTTAATGGGGTCCTCGTGTTTGAGACTGCGACCTCACCTGAGCCGACCGCGACCGAAACTGCCGGAGTGCCCCGACCAGAGGACCAGTTGCGTTCGGAACTGACCGAATACGACGTCTCTCCAGGGCTTATGGGCTTTCTGGTGACTTTCGGAGTGGCCGTCAGCCTCGTGTTGCTGCTTGTGTTCATGAGCCGTCGTCTGCGAAGGGTGAAGCACAAGGAAGGCGCACAGCAGAGGGTGACCGCCACGTTCGACGGTGAGGGACCAAAGCTCCGTAGCCACGATGCGCAGGACTCTCCTACGCAGGATTCCGCTGCTCAGGATTCGTCAAACCAGGTGTCGTGAGTATGTGACAAAAAGGAGCCGCCTACACGCACAAGAAGCGTGTGGGCGGCTTCTTTTGTTGCCGCAAGACGGTTAGCTGTGCGTGAGTACCGCGATCATGACCGCCACGAAGTGGCAGATGAACCCGATCACGGTGAAGCTGTGGAAGATCTCGTGGAATCCAAACCACTTGGGGCTGGGGTTGGGACGCTTGAATCCGTAGACCGCAGCTCCCACGGTGTAGGCGATGCCACCTGCGGCGACTAGCCATACGATTGCTGGTCCGCCGTTACGCCAGAACTCTGGCAGGAACCACACGGCAACCCATCCGAGTGCAATGTAGATGGGGACGTACAGCCAGCGGGGTGCCCCAAGCCAGAACACGCGCGCGGCAAGGCCTGCGAGTGCACCGCCCCAGACAATCCACAGCAGCATCGTGGCTGTGGGTTTGTCGAGCAGTGTGACTGCGAGTGGGGTGTAGGTTCCCGCGATGATGAGGAAGATGTTGGAGTGGTCCCAGCGACGTAGTCCTGCGTTGACTCGGGGGGACCAGTTTCCGCGGTGGTACACCGCCGAGGTGCCGAACAATAGCCAGGAGGAGATCGCGAACACCACCGAGGCGACCTTTGGTGCTGTTGGTGGGGCGAGAACGATCAACACGATTCCCGCTGCCAGGGCTAGTGGGAATGTGCCAGCGTGAATCCAGCCGCGTAGTTTGGGTTTGACCGCGTTGAATGCCCCAGCGACTTGAGCTGATGCCTTGGCCGCAGCCTTTTCAACGGAATCGGATACGGCTGCAACCACGTTGCGGTTGGGGGATTCGTTGTCTGTCTGCTGGCCTTTGGTTGCCACGGTGTCTCCGAGGGGTCGTCGGGTGGGCGTTGTGCGCCGGTCTGTCTAGTGTAGGACGCTTGAGTGGGGTGCGTCGTACGCTGGATATGGAATTTTTCTACCGGGAAATCATAACCTACGCTACCGTAACTTACGGAACCGTAAGTTGTGATTTCTGTAAAGATTCGTCGAACTTTTTCGCCTATCAGCGCCGAAAACGATATCTCGGGGCCTAACGTCCGCTACCTTTAAGAAGTTCCACTAGCCGGAAAGGCCCCACATTGATGCTTCCTCATTTCCTCTATGGGATTTATGAGCGCCGCATTGCGCGTATGCTGCCCACGCAGTCGATGCCTCGTCACGTGGGCGTGATCCTGGACGGCAACCGACGCTGGGCCAAGTCGTTCGGCGAACCGGCTGCCGCTGGCCATCAGCGCGGGGCCGATAAGATCAGCGACTTTCTGGGCTGGAGCGAGGAACTCGGCATCGAGGTTGTGACGCTGTGGATGCTGTCCACCGATAACCTGCGCCGCGAGCCGCACGAACTCGAGCCATTGCTCAAGATCATCGATTCTGCAGTCAAGCAGCTTGCCGCTGCTCGGCGGTGGCGCCTGCGCGCCGTGGGCACGTTGGACCTGCTGCCCGAATGGCTGGCGCAGTCGTTGCTCGAGCAGCAGGCTGCGACGGAAAACGTTGAGGGCCTCCAGGTCAACGTTGCGGTTGGGTATGGCGGTCGCCACGAGATCGCGGACGCGGTCCGCTCGATGCTCATGGACTTCAAATCGCAGGGTTTAGGTTTTGACGATGCGATTGACCGGGTCACGGTTGATAGTATTTCCGACCACCTGTACACCAAGGGTCAGCCAGATCCCGAACTGATGATTCGCACGTCCGGCGAGCAGCGGCTCGGCGGGTTCCTGCTGTGGCAGTCGGCTCAGTCCGAGTACTACTTCTGCGAGGCCTATTGGCCCGATTTTCGACGAGTCGATTACCTACGTGCTCTACGTGCCTTCTCGCTTCGGGAACGTCGCCTCGGCAAGTAGCCTCGGCGTGAGGTTTATGACGAAGCGTCGTTTAAACCTCACACAAAACACCCTCCATTTTGCTGACTATCGGGCGTGTTTTTTCAGGTTGTGGTGACACGATACAAAGGTGTCTACTGAGCAACTAGCGCCCCTTGAGCAAACGCTATCCCCCTACGACGCCATCCTGCTGTACTCGTTTGGCGGCCCGAACAAACCTGAAGACGTCGTCCCATTTCTCCGCAATGTGACGGCCGGAAAGGGAATCCCGGACTCCCGGCTCGAAGAGGTCGGCGAGCACTACTACGGATTCGGCGGAAAAAGCCCGATCAACGAGCAGAATCTCGCACTGAAGGCCGCGCTCGAAACGGAGCTGGACCGCCGCGGAATCACCACCCCGATTGTGTGGGGAAACCGCAACTGGGAACCCTACACAGCCGATGCCCTCGACCAACTCGCAGAACTCGGAGCCAAGCGTGCAGTCATGCTCGTGACCTCCGCCTACGGTTCATACTCCGGATGCCGTCAGTACCGTGAGGACATGGCGCTCGTGCAACGCGAACGAGGTGACATCGACGCCGATGGAAACCTCACACCGCAGGGCATCGAGTTCGACAAGGTGCGCCCATACTTCAACCACCCTGGGTTTGTGGATGCAACGTACCACGCTGTGACGGAGGCGCTCAACGAACTTGAGGGCTCGTCGACAAGCGAACAACCACGTACCCACCTCGCGTTCGTGACCCACTCGGTCCCGGACGCAATGGAGCAGGGCTCAGCCCTGCACCACCCAGCCAGCTACTCCAAACAACACCTTGCGCTCGCGGAAGAGCTGATTTCACGAATCGAGGCGCAGAGTGGACGGGAAATCGACTGGTCGCTGTCCTACTGTTCGCGTTCCGGACCGCCGCACCAACCGTGGCTCGAACCAGATATCAACGATCACCTCGAGGAACTCGCCGATCAGGGCGTGACCGACGTGGTCATCGCACCCATCGGCTTCATCTCGGATCACATGGAAGTCGCCTATGACCTCGACACCGAGGCGCTCGCAACCTGCGAGAAACTCGAACTCAATGCCGTGCGCGCGGACACCGTGGGCACCCGCCCGCAGTTCGTGGCCGGACTCGTGGACCTGTTACTTGAACGCGCTGTGATCGCACGGGGTGAACAGGTTGAACCGGCGGCAACCAC
>DALZEF010000010.1:0-116235 GCA_031979385.1 Timonella sp.
ACCCGCGACCCTCACCTTGGCAAGGTGATGCTCTACCCCTGAGCCACATCCGCATGTGTTGCGTAGGAGAACCTACACGGCAAACAAAAGGCACTCTGTGAAGAGCGCCAAGGCACGTTTGCCTGTGCGCGATACTGGGATCGAACCAGTGACCTCTTCCGTGTCAGGGAAGCGCGCTACCGCTGCGCCAATCGCGCAAGAACTTGAGTCAAGTTCTTGGAGGTGGAAACGGGATTCGAACCCGTGTGGACGGCTTTGCAGGCCGCTGCCTATCCTCTCGGCCACTCCACCATGAGGCTGGAACTGAGTGTTCAGCACCTTGTCTCCGAGCGGATGACGGGATTCGAACCCGCGACCCTCACCTTGGCAAGGTGATGCTCTACCCCTGAGCCACATCCGCATTTTGCCGCCCAGCAATACAGGATTAACCCGTTGCTCGCGGCGACATGTAAAACCTTAATACGACTGACCTCGTATTTCCAAATCGACGCACGCCATTGTGTACCGCTTCTCAGTGCAACTACATGGGGATTTATGCTGACCATGCGGCAGTGTGGACTTCGGCTATGGCTGACGCCACTTGTTGGGTAGTTTTGTATGCGTGCATGGTGAGGTTCAGTTTCGCGGGTTGAGCAGTGGGTCGGTTGCGGAGTTCGCTTCGGGCTCGGCGCTGCTGTCCCGTCTACGGGCTGGCGGTCAGTGGTTTGTGATTGCAGATTTTGAGGGGCGGCTGCGCGGGTGGCGCTTTGAGGACGTGACTGCACCACAGACCACGAGAGCAGCCCAGCAAGAACTCCCAACCACACAGCGCTCCACAACAACACAGCCATGGCACGGCCCAGACACCGATGCCTGGGTTTCCTCACACACCGCCGAACAGTATCAACAGGCGGTCGCGCGTACCCGCGAGCATGTTGCTGATGGCACGGTCTATCAGGCCAATATCTGCAGGGTCTTGAGTGCTCCATTAGACGAACCCCACAGCCCAGCAGCGCTCACAAGCATTTTTGCCCGTGGCAACCCGGCACCGTTCCTCGGCCATATTCGAGTCATCAGCAGTGTCCCAGACGAGCAGGTCTGGCTGGCTTCAGCATCGCCCGAACTCTTCATTCGCATCTCCCCCGACGAGGGCGGCGCACTGATCGAGTCAAGCCCCATCAAGGGCACAGCAGCAACTCGCGACGGCCTCACCGATAAGGACACGTGCGAGAATGTCATGATCACCGACCTTGTACGCAACGACATCTCACCAGTGTGCGAACCTGGAACGGTCGCCGTGCGAGACTTCCTCAACGTTGAGGAACACCCCGGTCTCGTGCATCTCGTATCCACGGTCGAGGGACGCATCTCCCCCGAAACCTTTGCGTCTGAGGATTTCTGGCAACAGGTATTCGCCGCCACGTTCCCTCCGGGTTCGGTTTCGGGCGCACCCAAGTCAAGTGCGCTGCGCATCATCTCCGAGTTGGAGTCTCATCCGCGTGGCCCGTACTGCGGCGGTTTCGGCTGGGTTGACGGTGACACTGGTCGGGCAGAGTTGGCGGTTGGTATCCGTTCGTTCTGGTGGGAACGGCACTGCGCGTCGTGCGGCGGTGCCGCCCTACATTTCGGCACCGGGGCTGGCATCACGTGGGGTTCGGACCCGGTTCGCGAGTGGGAGGAAACGCAGTTGAAGGCTTCGCGCTTGATCGCGCTCGCTTCGAGAGGTTCCGTATGACGGTCACGTGGGTAGATGGTTTCATTGCCGACGAGCCCTCCCCATCCCCCTCACCTCTCGACCCAGGGCTGCTGGTTGGTGATGGGTTGTTTGAGACGCTTGCCGTTTACGGTGGCATCCCCTTTGCCTTGACCGAACATGTGGACCGGCTGGAATCGTCGATGTCCGCACTCGGGTTCGGAAGTCTTAACCGCGAGCGCGTCAGCGAAGGTGTTGCGGCGGTTGTTGCACGCGCGGGTGACTCAATCACGGATGTTGGGCGACTGCGCATAACTGTATGGCGGACTGGACGTGCGTTGGGTGGTGGGGACCGAACGTCAATATCCATGTCTGTGACATTGTCCGCAGGAAGCGGCCCTGCGTTGGGTCTTGTGAATACGAGCGAAGCAACCGTGTTGACGTCGCGGTTTATGCGTAATGAGCGTTCGGCGCTTACCGGGCACAAGTCGACGTCCTATGCCGAGAACGCGTATGCACTGCGCGAGGCTGTCGCGGTGGGAGCAACCGAGGCATTGCTGTTCAATAACGCCGGCGATCTGGTGGAGGGAACCATGACGAATGTCGTGGTTGACCTTGGTGATGGGCTGGTCACTCCTGCCCTATCATCGGGGTGCTTGCCGGGCGTCACACGACGCCTCGCACTTAAGTGGGCCGCCGAAGCGGGACTTGCGCTGCGCGAAGCCGAGCCAGGCGAACTGACTCGGGGTATCGTCGGCAAGCCAATCGCGCTGCTCGGCACGCTACGGAACGTGCAGCAGGTCAGCCGCTGGGACGCAATCGACCTGCCACACAGCGAGGGACTGCTGGAACTTGCCCACGTCTTTGCGGGCAACATGCACCAGGCACTGAGGGCATAATCAGGCGGTTTGGCATCGCCTTGACCACACTCGAGAAATTGGAGAACCCCAATGACGCACACAGCGATAGTGGTTGGTGGCGGAATCGCCGGGCGCCCATAAGCGATTCGCGGGATGGGCACCGCCCGTTCAAGGGTTACTTGACCGCACAGATTCCTCCGCGCTCATGCGTCTAACGCCTGCCAGCCTTGTCAGCCGGGGCGCAGACGCCGCAATGGGCTGGACGCCTCCCACTCCGGCCGCACCACGCAACTAGTTCTGGAGATATCCCTGACGGCGCTCATCACGTATATCGACGTTTGGGTGGCGAACGACGCGGAGCGAATCATGAGCGCGGTCAACCCCGATTGCGTCATCATAGAGTGTTACGGCCCGCCCTATGTGGGCCGTGAGCGGGTCAAACAGTGGGCTGAGACATGGCTTGACGCGGGTGGAATCGTGCACCGCTGGGAAGTGCACGATCACATCGTTACAGGTGACCGGGAGGTGGCCACGTGGACTTTCGAATGCACGTGGCAAGGAGTCCGATCCTCATTTGATGGCGTTACTGTCGCTCGAGTATGCAACGGTCGAATCACCGCGACTGGTATCGGCTATCGAAGCAAGCGAACGAGGCCACCCCTTACATAGTGAGACGGAATCTTCTCATCGCAGCCGTCTGTTCTACGGTGGAAGAGTTCCACGGGAGTCCGGCGTACCGGGCTGAGAGGAAGCTGACACGGCTTCGACCGTCATACCAGACCGGATCATGCCGGCACGGGAAAAGGGAAATCATGGCTACCTCTACGCCTCACGTTGCATCCGTCTCACCGACCAACAGCAACCACACAGCACCAAGAAATCCAGCGATTAAAGCGGCGCTGGCATCAAACTATGTTGACCAGTTCGACATCTTTGTGCCGGTCATCGCGCTTGCACCGATAACCGCGCAGTTGTTCGGTGCGGAGAATCTCGCCAGAACCGCGGGTCTGGTGTTCGTGGCTACGCTCATCGGACGTCCTCTGGGTGCGCTGGTGTTTGGGCCAATCGCTGACCGGATTGGCCGTACAAGAGTTTCGTTCATAACGTTGGTTGGCATCTCGCTGACCACATACGCTATTGCCGTTTCTGCAGATCACACCTCATGGGGCGCCTGGACACTCTACTGGATTGTCGCAATGCGGTTCCTCGGCGGCGTGTTCTTGGGCGGGCAGTATTCGGCAGCGATACCGCTTGCAATGGAATGGGCCACGCCGAAACGGCGCGGGTTGATCAGCGGCAGCATCATGGCCATGTCTCCGCTTGCCAACGCAACAATTGCAGCGCTTACACTTGGGCTGCTCGCTGGGCTTGGTATCGACGAGTATGCCGCGTGGGGTTGGCGAGTCCCGTTCTACATCTCGGGCACGCTGGCGGCAGCAATGACGATTGTGTACGTACTGCGAGTACGCGACGCACAGGACAGCACACGTCTGACCGGAAGTGACCTTCTCTCAAACCCGGACCTCCCACCAACTGCACCTACCTCGGAGCACCTGACCCTTTCGCCGCCAATCAGCACCCCACGAAACGCCACCACCATTTCGCCCAAAACCGCCGCGCTTACCGAGGTAACCCTAGGGACACATCGCGGGATCTTCGCGCGCGTATTCCTGCTCATGACAGGCTTGTGGCTACTCACCAACATGGCGATCCCCGTGGTCACACGCCAACTTGGTGCGCTAGAGAATCTAAGCGCCAACGACGTAACGCTCATCATGCTGTGCGGAACCGCCGCCTCCATAGTGTCGATGGCAGCGTGCGGACACCTTTCCACGCTGATCGGGCGGCGTCGATTCTTTATCGTCGCTGGTGTGGTGATTGCCGCGGTCGCTCCCACCTGCTATTTGCTGCTCTGGCAGGCTTCCTCAACCGGTGCGATGATTGCGTGCGTTGTCGGCCTTCAAGTGTTCACCGTCTCCGCCTACGGCCCTATTGGTGCGTACCTGTCCGAGAGGTTTCCAGCGCATATCCGGTCGACTGGATATGGTTTGGGCTATTCGCTGTCTATCGTGGTTCCAGCGCTGTACCCGTACTTTTTGCCAATCGTGCAGGAGCGGTTCGGCGAATACGGCGCGGTGGCCGTCCTGTTAGCGCTCGGCGGTGTTTGCGTGGCGTTGGGTAGCGCGCTTGAAGCGCGTGAGGATAAGCGTTTTTCTTTCCGACGAGCCGGGACGAAAGCCCTCGCCTCACCTTTCGTAAAAGAGTAGTATTCTTAACTGTCGGCCTGTCCACCGTGAGTGTGGCTAGCCGCACGGGCGATTGGCGCAGTGGTAGCGCGCTTCCTTCACACGGAAGAGGTCGTGGGTTCGATACCCGCATCGCCCACCGTAAACATGCTGCTCAAGAGATGTTTTCCCTCAAGTGTTGCTTGCGAAAATCGGCTAGGTGCACACATAGGTTCACACATACGGCTGTTTTTACCATTCCTTGACCATCCGGCACCGTCACTCAACGACGCGTCAGAGGGCCGTAATCGAGCATACGCGAGACTCTATCCAGCACGCACAAAATCAGCCCCAACCCTCCGGATTGTCCGAAGAGTTGGGGCTGGTATATTTCCTGGCATATTTTCACCAGCGATTTTCACTCGTGGTTGGTAGCACCACCACGAACCGCCACCGAGGTGAGCACCGACAGCAGCGCATACGAACCCGCCAGCGACAGCACGCCACCCCAGCCGACATCCACCAGGCCGGTTGTGTCGAGTGCGGCGCTACCGAGGATGCCTTGAGCAAGCGAGGAAATCGCACGATCTGCGGTATCTACCCAGAACGCCTTGGACGCGAATTTCGATGATTTCATGATGTGCCTACTTCCACAGGTTGAGGTTGAGGGACTTCTGTAGCGCCTTGATGGTGCGCGGACCAAGAACGCCATCCACCTTGAGTGGACCGTCCTTGAGGACAAACTTCGCGGCAGCACCGCTCTTGCGTGCATGCCACACGTTGAGCAGTTTCTGGACCGCCATGACGGTGCGCTTGTCCAGGCGACCGGTCAGGTCGAGTGGGCGTTTGAGCTTGAAGCCGCCCTTCCCTTTCTTGCCGTTGAGTCGGTGCTGCAGGCGGGTGCAGGACTTCGCGGCGAAATCACCGTCCGGATCGAGGGCGCCTAACTGGATCTGCCACTGGGTGCAGGTTGGCTTGTCGAGTGTGCCGTTGATCTTGAGTTTGCTGGTCTTCATCCGATCAGCAGCCGCGTTGTACACCCAGTGCCAGGGCTCGTTGACGCTGCGTCCCTCGGTGTTGGTCCAGCCGTAGGCGGGGCCATGCTGTGCAAGCCAGGTGTATTGAGCGGAGGTGAAACTGCCGAAGCCGATCCCAGTGTTGATGTCAATGGCGATCCCCAAACCATGATTCGAGGTGCCAGGTACCGCAGCGGCAGCGCCGGTGTGTCGCCACCAGTACGAGCCTTTCCACGGCCCGCGTCGGTCCACGATGTCGCGTCCGTTCTGGCGGATGATGGCATACGTTTGCCGGTAGCGTTGCCGGAAGATCGACTCCTGTTGCGCATAGGTACGGTAGCCCTGAGTGAGGCGTAGTTCGTACCCGAACTCGCGTTTAAACGCGGAGTTGAGGCGCTCGAAAGAGTTGCGTGCAGCCTTACGTAGCGTGTGGCCGTTTGAGGTCTTAGACAAGAGCGACTGGATGAGCCGCCCATTGAGGATAGACATGGCGTACCTTTCTGTGTGTGGGCATAAGAAAACCCGCCACCAGGTAGTGACGGGTTATTTGAGGATGAAGGCTATGAGGATCGGTATTGCGGCGCCTATCACGGCCCACACGACTTTCGGGAGCCAGGCGTTCGCGTCGTTCTCAGCGTCGATCTCATCGACCTTCGCCGCGAGTTTCTCATAGTCATCGCGGGGTACATGATCACGTTCGAGGGACCTTAAACGGATTTCGTGGTCTTTGACGTTGCGCTCCACCCAGTCAATGTGTGGTGAGAGTTTCGCGTTGAGTTCAGCGATCTGCACGGTGAGGTTTACGGCCCATTTTGGAAGGAGGTTGTCATCGCTCATATCGCCTCCTTTCATGTTTGTGCAGGTAGGAAGGTTAGCCGAGAAGGCATATTATGTACGCCTCAACGGCGCGTGGCTGCAAGGTCCTGTTCCAGGGCAGCGGATACAACACGGGCGCGCCACCATCGACATATCCTCCCTCGCGGGAGGAGCCACCGGGACCATCCAGGCAATATCCTTCCCCCAAAACTTTTCAGGTGCGCCAGAAGTGATTGTGCAGCATACGCAATCAAACATCAGCTTGGTGCTCGCCGTGTGGGGTGCGTCCGCGTCGGGTTTTTCGATTACCCCACGTAATGTCGGCTCCACTGCGTTCCCAGCGGGGGCATCTGTCGTCGTGCACTGGATAGCCGCGCACGGTTAACCCCTTGGGACTTGTCATCCTGCTAGATAGAGGACTGTACCGCTGACAGCGGTTCGAGCAGAACTCGAGGTGTTAACAAACGAAACCACCCCCGCGGTAGAGACATAAGCCTGCACGGGTCCATTTGAGACAAAACCCATTCCTCTGGCAGTCATGCCCGGTGAGGGTATCCCAGAGGGAAGATTGGCTAGACCGTAATAGGCTCCATTTCCTGCGGACGGAATAGTCGTGTAGTCGAAACGCACCTCTACCTGCATCCCCACACGCCGTGCGCGACAAAACCCTGTAAAACCCGAGGCAACGGGCGTGCAATTGACCCATCCGGTGTCTGAATGGGCTATCGTCCAGGTGCCGTTGAGGCGTACATAATATGCCTTCTCGGATTCGACGTAGCAGACCTCACCATCATCAGGGTTTGGGTTGGCTGCGTTACGGGCTGCGAGCGTCGCATAGCGCTGGATGACGGTCTTCTCGATGGCGTTACCCAGCTCGAGAAGATCTGCGGGAACGTCGTTGGAGACGCCAGGATCCGGGATTGGAAATCCTTGTAGTTCAGTTTGTGCCATGATCGGTGGCCTCTCTGGGTGGTTCTGGATAGTCCACGCTGGTTGCGTAGACAGCGGTTTCGGTCAGGGTTAGGGCTTTGACGGTTTCGGGGTTGTAGCCGAGGTCCTGGCAGATCCGGGCAAAGGAAAAGCCCACCGGGGTGTCCGGCGGGCTTTCGCTCGATTCGTCTGGTGTCTCTTCGGGTAGAGAGTCGGGGTCTTCGCTGTTTGTCATGGGTCCTCCTTAGATCGGTACGGAATACGTGATTGTGGCTTGGATGCCACTGACGTGGGCGAGAGCGTAGGTGTACCAGGGAGATAGCAGAACGCCTTTGGCGGTACCTGCGGCGAGGCCGAGTGCGATGTCGGAGTTGATTGGGACTTGGTAGTAGCGTGGCTGTGCCTCGATGTACATGTCGGCGCTGTCGTCCGCCCACCAGGACGGTGGGCCGCTCGGCAGCGCACTATAGCTGTGCGCACCGACGTCTAGCCCGGTGAAAGGTTCCCAATTCAATCCGAGTGCAGCCGATACTGTGAGATATCCGGACTCGATAGTTGCGCCCGATGGAATGTCAGTGGGACGTGGTAGTTCTACCGCCGTGTAAAAGTGCTTGTACATGGACGGCATGCCCGGCACCTCAGTCCACAAGCCCACGCGAGATTGCCCGGTAGATCCTATTTGAGACCATGAGTAGATCGAGTCTCGCTCGATCGCTTCGCATTCCCACATGCGGCCGGCGGTCACGGTGGCTTCGCCGTAAGCGCGTGGGCGCTCACGTAGATCGAGGGAGTTGCGTCCTAGTACCCACCAGCCAGATCCAATGGCGATCAGGCCGACGAAGTCGTCGACTTGTGGCGTGTATGTGTCGAACCATCTGATTCCAGTGAGCAGGATGGGTTCGTTCGGGTTGCCGGGGTTGATATCCACGGTCAGGGATTTAGCGCCCTCATCGATGGCAGTGACCACACCGAGCCGGGAAATAGCGGCTTGTTTCCCGGCAACTGTGCCGATCGCTTGGACCAGATCAGACATTGGCTCTCACATCCCTGGTACGTAGTGTGAAGCTTCCGCCAGCGCGCAGCGGGATGGTCAGTGAGTCGATGATGTGTTGGCGTGCGTTGGCCGCCGCGGGCGTGAGATCGGGGACGACGAGCACGGTGTCGCCCGCCTCGAGCGCAGGGTTGGGGATGGTGGACAAGTCCATGCCGGCAGAGATGCCGACGCGCTTAGCGAGTTCGGTCTGCCCTACGGCGTGCGCCTGGCTTACGGTTGTGACTGCCGGGTTATCGATATAGTCAGGGACTTTTCCGTACGCTCCGGCGTCTGGGTCACCCCAGCGTGTGAGGGATGAGGGGTGGTTGTCGTAGACCACGCCTTGCAAGGGTAGATAGTCTCCGGACGGGCTTTCACCTCGTACGATGATGGCGTTTGCGACGCCTTCACGTGATTGGGATGACGCTCCATCGGTGAGGGTGCCACCTAAGCCAGCTTTGATCGTCCACACAGGCGCAGACGTGAGGGATGGTGCGTCTGTGATGATGAAGCGGCCCTCCCCGTCACAGTAGACGACGCAGGAGATGGCTTGCGCGATTTTCTCGATGGCTCCCCACCGATCCCTGTCCTCCACAAAAGCCGGTACACGTGCGTTCTTCCTCGTCTCGACGCTGATCTCGGCTTGAGGCAGCGTTTCTCGGATAATCGTGCTGATGAGCGCGATAGCCGAAGGCCCTTGAATGGTGCGTGCGTGGAGGAAAGTGTCGTCGACCACGAACGCTTCGCGTGAGGTTCCGGTGATCGTGACATCCGCACCGGTTGAGGTCACGTCTGGGACTTCATCGACGCGGAACACGCCGAGTGGCACCCACTCGATGGTTTTGTCTGGGAAGACTAGACCCTGCCTCACATGCACCTGGTGTCCGTTCGTTCCCACCAGATCGCGGAGGTCATGGTCGGTGTAGTCGCCACCCTGCACAATAGGCGGCAGAGTGAGGGATAGTTTGCGTCGTACAGGTGAGGCGAAATCCACGGTGATCGTTCCATCGGTGAACGGCAGGTTCGCGTGGACTGGTTGCCCGCCTTTGGTGACTCGAATCTGAGTGGTCACCGAGTGCGGCGTGGGGATTGTTTCGAGGTACTGCGTTGAGACTGGATACATGGTTTAGCGTCCCTGCGCTAACTCGAAGTACGTCAGGCCTGTCGCTTTCATGTCCGCGTACGTGGGATAGCGGGCAGTGAGGAGTGCGTAGCTGACACCAGCAACGCCGGCGGAATCTCCGGACGGACGCGTGGTCGCGGCAACCTCGATAGACCAGATGGCACCTTCTACGCCGTCCGCCTGTGCGAACAGAGCGCGTGAGACTTGCTTGATGAAGTACCAGCCTGCCTCGAACGGTGCGATCTTCGAGACGTGTTGTAGGAGCACGATGCGGCCTTTGCGGAAGGTGTTGGCGATCGCCGCGTCCTTGTCCGTGGTCAGGACTTGGAGTGTGAGTCCGAACTCGGTGGCGTCGCGGCCACCGTACACACCAACGCCCACGCCCTGCCCGCCAGCAACCTGGTAGATCCCTCCCTGGGTCGCGGAAATGACATCCGAAATAGCCTTTTGGTTGGCGTGGCTGGTCGCGTTCGGATCGCCTGCGAGTTTGAGCCAGATTCCCGGCTCCGCGCCCGTCGTGGGCACACTCAGAGACACGGTTTTCACGAGAACGTCAGCGGCAGAGTACCCACGCACCGTGTACGACACCACCGAGTCTAAGGGTGCTTCGTTGTCGGAGATGACGAGGAAGCCACCCACTGCGCGTGCATCGCCGCCACGGATTCGTACGGGTTGGCGGCCTTTACTGCGGTGGATCGTAATGCGCGAGACCTCTAAGGGCCATGCGGTGCCGAGGATCGTGAATCGTACGGACGCCCATCGTGTGTCGAATTCCGCGGTCACGATACCGTCTGGGTCTGTCACAGCCATCAGTACCCCTTTCTGGCTGTGCTCACAGCCACTTTGATTTGCTTGTCCGCCACCGACGCCATTTCGGCTTTCATGTATTCGCCAGTCCACGGGTTTTGCACGTAAATATCAGGCACACTCACGCTTATGTGCGGCGCAGGTGCGGGCATGGCGTACGGCTGCATGTTCGGTGTAGTGAGTGCAGGCAGGCGGTTAACCTGTCCACCATCCTTGAATTGAGGTAGATCGTTCAGGAGTGCTTGACGGCGTAGCTGTGCCACGTTTCCATGTCCACCCGCTGCTTGGACCTCGCGGGCTGTCCACACATGCTCGCCATTCGATCCCCACATCAGCACATCATCTGACGTACCGGTGCCGGGTCCCTCGATGGCTCCGCCCTTGGCTTTCGCGACGATCTTGCCGTTCTTGTCCTTCTTGAGCCCCAATGCTGACAAGATCGCGTTATCCGCGCTGGTCGCGAGTTTCTCGATGGTGTCGTTAACTTTTTTGATGGACGTTTCGATCTTGTCCACCTCGGCTTGAGCCTGGGTAACTCCGCCGTCGTAGCCCTTGATGGTGTTTTTGGTTGCCGATGCACCAGCCGCAGTCGTCCACTTGTCGATCTCGTTGTAAGCGCCGTTGAGTTTCTTTGCAGTGGCCGGATCAGCAAGTAGTGCGTCCGCGAGCAGTGTTCCGCCTTCGAGTCCTTCGTTTGCTATCTCAGCGAGGATGACGCCAGAGATGCCCAAGGCGGCGAGACGGTCCAGTTTCCCGGTGAAGGTCTTAAAGGCAGTCGCTTTTGCTTGCGCGTTCGCGAGAATGTCTTTCGCGGTGACAGATGCTTTAGTGCCGGGAGTGATGACTTTCTCGTGCCAGACATCGCCAGCCTTGTTCGTCTTCTGAACAAGGGTCTCAACATCTTCTGTCGCGGCCTTGATCGAGTCCGCAAGCTTGAACTCCCCGCCCAGCACACTCTTCACACCGGCTTGAATGTTCGCGAGTGTTTGAAGACGAGACTCAGCAGTCTTGAGTTGGGTGTCGAGTTCCTCTGCCTTGCCGTAGGCCTGCGTCAGATCCTTCTCAAGACGCTTGGCAGCCTTCCCCGCTGCTTCGCGGCGCTTCTTCGTCAGGTCCGTGTTGCGTGACTGGTCAAACAACTCATCGACAACACCCAGCGCGCTAGACAGCCCACCTGTCACCCGGTCTGCTATCTCACCGCGGCGAGAATCTACCGTCACTTCACGAGAATCAGCCTTAAGGCGTGCGCGACGGGCTTTTTGCTCGTCGTGGTCCTTGCGAAGATCCGCGAGTTCTTTTTCTTCGGTTTTAAGCTGCTTCTTTTCTGCGTCGAGACGGCGTTTCGCGGCCTTCTTTTTGGTCCGGTTATCCTTCGTGCTGTCAATAGCGTCGTACCGTTTTTGCGCAGATTTAACGTCTTTTCTCGCGTCTTTCACGACAGTTTTTTGTCGCGTGACTCTCTTCTTCGCTGTCGCAACAGCCCTGTCAGCGACTGTGACAGCACCACCAGACGCGAAGGCTGGCAGGTCACCGGACAATGCGGCACGCCGCCACCGTTCGACACCCATGTGCCCGCCCATAGCCTGGACTTCACGGGCCGTGACGACGTGCTCACCGTTCGACCCCCACATCAGCACATCATCTGACGTGCCCGTACCAGGACCATGAATAGCACCGCCACTAGCACGAGCGATGGCGTTCCCCTTGCCAGAACTTACCGTCTGTTCACGAGTCACGATGTTTGTCGTGATCGTTCGCCCATTAATGGAGTTGATCTTGTAGATCACGCCATCAAGCACGGATGACATGCGGTCATCAACAGAGAGCGTCGTAGGTACTTCAGCAGGAATCAGGTTCAACTCGTCAGCAAGAGCTCGTGCCTCGTCCTTGTTGAGCCCCATCTGTTTCGCTACACCGAGGA
This sequence comes from Timonella sp., assembly GCA_031979385.1. Lineage (GTDB taxonomy): Bacteria > Actinomycetota > Actinomycetes > Actinomycetales > Cellulomonadaceae > Timonella. The sequence continues at coordinate 12,404 of DALZEF010000010.1, forward strand.
ACACCTTCCGTGATCGCTCCATAGCGGACTGTAGTTCACCCTCGGAAGCTCCTTGAGCGCGCATTGAATCCAGGAGCGCCCATGTCGATATCACGATCTGATCAAGTTGAGCCTGGTTTGCTCGACCCTTATCAGTCGTTATATCGAGAGCATCACCACGCTTCAGTTCGGCTTCTGAGAAATCTTCACTCGCCTGTTTAGCTTTGTCCCGTGCGTCGTCAAAGGTCTGCTCGAGTTGACGTTCGGCATCGCGGAGTGAAAGCACACCGTCAACGAGACTCAACTGAGCCTTCCAGAGGTCTTCTGCAGCCTCGGCCTGCAGTTCGTACGCTTCGGCCACAGATTGAGACGCCGCCGCAACCTCATCAGATGCACGTGCGCCCTCTCCGAGCGCATCATTCATTGCCTGCTGACGCTGTTTGGCTTCGTCCAGGCTCCCAGCTTGATCTTCAATAACATCGCGAAGATGCGCGGCCGCTTGCTGAGCTTCTTCCCACTCCAAGCGATCGCCTTGGAAGTTTTTCAGATACTCACTAATCTGCCTTTCGGCTTCCTCCATCGCATCCGCGTTACCAAGAGCAGCATCAGTGACAAGGTCGAGGGCAATACCCATCTTTTCGGCTTCATCCAAAGCCGTTCTGCCTGCCCGATTGTGAAAGAATCCACGCTCAGCTTGGAGTGCCTGGACCGCCAACTCACGAGTTTGGTTGGTGATTGCGCCTGTAGCACGGTCAAGTGAATCAGCGAACGATTCGACCTGTTGTTTTGCTTCGGCTTGCTTTGTCGCCCAGTGCATAACGCCAGCAGTCGCGACAGTGAGAGTTGCGCCGATAACGCCAAAGGTGACCCCAACGGCCTTCCCCGAAATGTTGAGAGCATTGAGCGCTTTACGAGTGTCGTTGAAACCGATAACAAGTTTCCCGAGACCCGCAATGCCCAAGGCCGTGAGTCCGCCTGCTCCGGTAAGTAACAGGGCAGCCTGCTTGAGCGGATCCGGAAGGTCGTTGGCAGAATCGACAACTGCATCGATACCTTGCACGAGCGAGCGTAGCGGACCATCTGCTCCCTCACCCATGCTGATAAGCAGAGTTTCGAAGGAACCTCCAAGTCCTTCAAGGTCTCCCGCGAGATTATCTAGGCGAGTTCGCGCAACTTCAGCTGCATATCCCTGGTCGTTAACGGCGTCGATCCAGTACTGGATTCCATCGACGCCTTGGTCGTAAAGAGCGTTTGCGGCACGGACTGCATCTGATCCGAAGATCACGGCCATGGCCGCGTCACGTTGAGCTTGAGTCATGGAGCCCATACCGGACTCAAGTTGACCAACGAGATTTGTTAGTCCAGCGAAGTTTCCTTGAGCGTCGTAGAGACTGAGCCCGAGTTCATCCATAAGCTTCTTTGCTTTAGATGACGGGTTTTGTAGTGACTGGAGCATCGTCTTCATGGATGTTCCGGCGTCACTTCCGAGCAACCCAACTGAGGCGAAGGCGCTCAATGCTGCAACGGTTTCTTCTAGACTCATGCCCATTGCTGAGGCGACGAGACCACCTTGCTGGAGAGCCTGTCCGAGGTCTTTAACGTCTCCCATCGCTTTGCCTGCACCGGCTGCGAGAAGGTCAGCTACGTGGCCGACATCCCTACCGGTTAGTTTGAATTGCGTCATCGCAATCGATGCAATGCCGGCGGCTTCCGCGACACCAAGTTCACCAGCTGCGGCGAGGTCTAGTGATCCTGCGAGAGCACCAGAAAGTACGTCGGAGGCTGAGACACCAGCTTTCGAGAGTTCTTCGATTGCGTTTGCTGATTCACGGGCTGAAAATGCGGTGTCAGCGCCAGCATCAATGGCGGCTTGGCGTAGTTCATTGATCGATTCTCGTGCTTCGGAACCTGTTGCCTTCACACCAGACATGGCTTGATCGAACGAGGTGTGAACGGTGACTGCCGCGGCGGCAGCAGCGGTTAGCGCGAGCCCCAGTTTCCCTGCATCATTGGTGAGGGTTGAGAGCTCTGCAGAGTTGTCTTCAATCTTCTTGAACGCTGCCGCGATTCTCCCGGCAGATTGCTCGGTCTTGTTCGCGGTTTCTTGGGTCTGTTTCCCTAAACCCTCAACAGATTCAGACGCCTTCTTCGACGAGGACTGCGTCTTCTTGGAGGCTCCTTCAACAGCAGTGCCGATAGTGGAGGACGCGTGAGAGACCTTCTTAGCGGTCTTTTCAGACTCGGTACCTACTTGCGCTGTAGCAGCCTTGGCTTTACCGGCAGAGGACGCAGTTTTATCGGCGGATCTACCTGCCTCATCTCCCATGTCCTTGGCGGACTTGGTAACCCTCGATGCGGTCTTCTCGGTTTCCTTACCAAGATCCGTCATCGCGGTCTTGGCTTTGGCCGTACCGCGTTCGAAGTCTTGAGCACCTTCGAGGGTGAGTAGGGCAGCGAGTTTACCGACGATAAGAGCCACGACGCACCTGGCCTTCCTTGCATACTAGGGGTCGGCCAGGTGGGCCGCGAGGGAGTGTTATTTACTTGTGGGTGGCGAGCCGGTGGACTCGCGAGGAATCAATATGCAGCAGACCTAAGACGAGGTCTCTGATGGCTGGCCAGTCGAGGCTGGTTGTGCTCCAGTGGACGGCGTAGTACTGGGCGAGGTCTTGGACGACGAGTGGCCAGTTTTCGAGGGCTTGGCGCCACGTGAACCCGCCGCTTTCTTGCTTGTTGGGGGCTTGTGGTCGGATGTCGCGGGGCGGGACTTTGTAGCGGGGGTAGATGCCGTTTTCGTCAGGTTCGCCAATGCCGTACTCTGCCCAGTCTTCAGGGGCAGCAAGGCTTTTGGGGCCTCACCATCCGCCACTACCGAGTACAGGGTTTCGAAGGCAGCATCGGCTGATTCTTCACCCATCGTCCAGTAGTACATGGCATAGATCGCCGCCTGATCGATGTGCGCCTCCGGAACGCCATCAGCGACCATTTGGGCGTAGACCTCGCTACCAAGCGAGATGGCGGCTAGGTTTGTTTCTGCGTGGTCTTGAACGCGGGCAATGTCTGCTTCATTGCTGTCCGCGCCACGGGCGGCGTTGATACCGAGCGCGATGAAGGACGCGAGGATGAGCCCGTTTTCCTTCGTGGGTGGCGGCACGTGATAGACGGTGCCGCCGAGTGGGATTTCGAGGTCTTTGACGAGATACTGGGTGAGGTTCTTGAACGCCATGATCGTGGCCTTTCTAAGGTGCGAGGTGTGAATCCAATGGGATGGGTAGGGCACCCAAGGGCGGGTGCCCTACCCGGTGGGAGAAGGTCAAAGGGTGCGCTCGTACTCGAACGGCTGTGATGGGCCGGTCGCGTTCGTGACGATGATCGGCACATCGCCAGGGTCACCCCCAGGAAGGATGATGACCAGGACGTTGTCACCAACACTCAGGTACTGCTCAACAGGATCTCCATCCACGGTGACCGCGGTGACGCCGGTGAAACCGGAACCAGTGATCTTGACCTGGTCACCCTCACCAGCACCAGATGGGCTGGCAGAGATAATGATCGGTGCAGCTGCTGGCGTGCCACCACCAGAAAGCACAGGGTTCTCGATGACCTGGATGGGTCCCTTCGAAGTGAGAGTCACGGACCAGCCAGCGATTTCCTGGTTACCGGTGGTCTGGCGTGCCAGGTCTACCGAGAACAGGCCCTGAAAGGCGTAGTCCGCACCCTTGGAGTCGTAGTAACGAACCTCCACGAGTGCTTGGCTGCCACGGGTGCCAGGCTTTGCCGCGTTGATGAATGCTTGGGCTTCTGGAAGGAAAGAGCCGTCTGGGTTACGGTGCGCCTGAATCGTGAAGGGAGCCGAGCCGGTTTCACCGATCTTCGCCTGGTTTTGAGCGCCCTCGTCGTCATACGTGGACGCGTCAGCCATGACAGCCGCATGCGCTGGTGCGATAGCCGATGTGAACCGGACCTGCTGCCAGTTTTCCGGGCGGGCGCCGGGGCCAGCGAGGTTAATGTCAAGGTCGAGCTCATAAGACAGCCCGAGGTCGGTAGGTGGTGCGAAAGTTGGGACAGACATGTCTGCGCCTTTCTCTTACTGGGTTAGATGAATGCAACGGCCTCGAGCGTGCCGGTTGCTGGTCTTACCTCGCGTCTAGCGAGGAAGGATGAGTTGGAAATTCAGGGAGATTTCCGGGCGGTCGTTCGCATCGAAGCCCAAGGGCAGGTAGGAGATGCGATGACATTTGGTGATGGCGATACCAGACCAATTCAGGTGGTCGCCGTGCAAAGCGGCGGTGACGTGTTCTGCGAGAGTGTCCACGCTGTCTGGTCGGCCTTTAGCAGTACGCACACGCACTTGCAGGTTGATGATTTCGTGCGTGAGCGCAGGACTCGGATTCGTGTCGCGACCATAGAGTGTGAGCACGATGGTGTTGTCCGGTGCGGTGGGCATCTTCTTGAGGATGATGCCGGTCTCGGTTTTTGTGTATGCGCCGTCAGGCTTCCACACACCTGCTCCAGCGGTATCGAGGACGAGCGCGGCGGCTTCATACAACTGGGTGGCGGGGATCATGACAGGGCCTTACTGATCGCCTCACCGATGATCTGGACGGCTTTCTCAGCGTTCTGTTGCAGCGGCTGTTCCAAGTACTTCGCTTGCTGCCCTGGGCGGTGTTGCCAGTCGAGTTCTTCGTGCTGGCGGGCCGCGTAGACGGTGTCGTAGGAGACGGCTACGTCTAGGCCGTCTTGGCTGACTTGTCCCGAGCGTGCGAGGGTGGCTTCGTCTCGTGGAACGATTTTGAGGGATTCTGCGAGGATGTGTTCACCAGCGGCGTGCACGCCCTGCTCTGCCGCATCAATGAGGCCGGATAGAGCACTGTCATCCCATTCAAATTCGACGCCCATCATGGTCTCCTATTCGAGGTAGAGCACGTAATGCTCTGGTGCTGGACGATGATCGAGGTGGTCCACGCGGATGACCTTCGAGGTGCGTCCGGACGGCAGGGTGAGGAGTGATTTCACGGGCAGTGGGGCGTGTTCTGGGCGGCAATACACTTGCGCCGAGGACACGGTTTCCTCACCTGTCGCGGAGCGAACAAGCTTGGTTTTCTCTTCGACCTTCACCCACTGCAAAGCCCGCTCGCTCTTGTAGATGTCCCCGTAGGCACCCTGTCCGCCGTGCTCTTGGAACAGCACCGTATGTGGGGTGAGCATGCGTGGTAGCTGGGTCATGATGTGGGCGCCTTCCCGATCAGGCCAGCGTTGAACAGGATCAGGACGGCTTCGGGTGCGTACCGGTCGAGTTCGGCGGACTGGTTGTTGGCGGAGCCGACACCACCACCAGATGCAGAGAACGATCCCAGCGAGAGGCTGTTGAACCGTCCGGATGCTCCAGACACATCACCGGTATCGATAAACCATTTGGCTTGGGCACACGCGGCATCATTGAACGCGGCCTTGATGAAAGGGTCTGTGGGGTACCCTTCCTCGTCGGTGGCATAGCAGGCGGTTTTTGTGAGGTCCTCAAGCAAGGGTGTGGCACGCATAATCAGCGTGGCCGCTTCCGCCTCTGTAACGCCTGCGTTCCAGGGTGGGCCGTTGAGGTCGTCGGCTGTGGCGTAAGCACGCATAATGTCTCCAAGTCGTAGGGGTGTGGGTGAGGGCGCAGGTCGCGTTCATGGCAGCCGGAGGAGTCCCGCCAAAGTGTGTTTTGCCCAGCCGAACGGCCTTCCAACGGGAATGTGGACCTCGCGTGGCGGCGTTGGTTGACGCCCTCACCCAAAGAATCAGGTAGTGGTCCTCACCCCACAGGTGTGTGGTCACTGTGGGGTGAGGATGCTGGGGTTATCCAGCGGGTGGCGTGTTCTTCGCCGTGAGGTGTGCTTCAATCGCGGCAAAGACCTCGTCCTTCTTAGAGGCGCTGCCCAGTTCAACCTCGTTGGCTTGTGCCCACTTGGTCAACTGGTCCTTCGTCCACGACGTGGCCGGATCGCCTTCTGGGAAATCCGGTACTTGGTCGAACACGATCTCGTATCCGTGGCGTTCGAAGTACTCCAATGCTGGACGGTGGTCGGTTTCACCGATACCGTCCTTGAAGTCAACGCCTACAACAGTGCCGGTGAAGCCCTTGACGGGTGTGGTTACCTTTGCCATGGTCAGGCCACCTTAATGTTGCGGAAGACTGCGGCAGCCTTCGTTGCCTTAAGTGCCACGGCGACTGGCCCCATCTCGACCTCACCCTTCTTGACCGCGCCAGCGGTCGTGAAGTCAGGAAGCCACGTCTCCACGAGCTGACCGCCCACAGTTGAGACTGCGTGGAAGCCGTCAAGTCCGATACGTACCGCGTACAGGTCGGTCAGGTTCGTGACAGAGTCCGCACCGATGGTGCGGGTCGCGGTTGAGATGATCGGGTTGTTCGACCCAGCCTTTGCGCCCGGATCGGCGAACACGATGTCGCCGTACATTTCACGGGTGATGGGGCGCCCGTTCTGACCGATGAGCCCTTCGACAGGGTTCTTGGTGTACATCCCTGCACGGCGGGCAGCTGCACGCACACGAGCCAATGCCTTGGCGTTGCCGAGGATGATGGTTGGTGAGCCGTCAAGCAGTGACAAGAACTCGTCGATAGCGTCGAGTGCCTTGTGTTCGGCGCGAGGGTTGGTGTCGAAGTCAGCCCAGTTGGTGACTTCACCGGCACGGAACTCGGTTCCAGAGCCAACGAGAGCCTTATCCAGGCCGTCGAAACCGTTCGCGTCGGTCGCGATGTCACCGTTGATGACCGCGTCTTGGAACTTGGTGGTGGTCGCGGTAATCGTGTTCGACAGGTTCAGCGAAACCGAACCGGAGGACGCTGGTCCCAGCTTCGCGATGACACGGTCTACCTCGAACGCGCCACCAAGCGGTGCCAAAGTGACGGTCTTGTGCTCGGTGGTGACCTGTTCGGTGGCGTATTCGGTGTTCAGTGCACGAAATGCAGCGTTGCGTTGGGTGATCTGGCGGCGGTACCCGTAGGTGAGGGTTGCGCCACCGCCGGCAGGGTTGACTGCCTGGTCGAAGATGAGAGAGTCGAGGATCGCGGAGCCCTTACGGAACTCGTTGATGACTGCGACATCTAGGTCGGTTTGGGTGTTCTTCTGCGCTTCGGCGAGAGTGATTGCGGCCATGAGTGCTGGCCTCCTTACTGTGTGAAGGCCGCTGCGACAGCGGCGTCAAGTGAGATAGGTGTTGTTTTCTTGCCTTCGCCGGTCCCGCCGGTCAGGTCGCCACCACTCTTGCCCGCCGCCTGGGCGGTCTTGAGTCGTGGATTGTCTGTGATCGCCTTCTCGACAGCAGCCTTGAGTGCTGCGGTGTCGTCTGGCTTGATGTCCTTGATGGAGTCAAGGAAGGTTCGTGAGTCGAGGAGGGCGTTCACGTCCGCGCCGGGAACTTGGCCGGCTGTGCGGTAGACGGCCAGTTCCCGCTGCGTCGCGGTCGCCTCGCTGGTCTTTTCCGCGAGTTGTGCGGTCAACTGTTCAGGGGTGGGTGTGGTGTCGCCGTCTTTGACGAGACCCAATGCTTTGCCGAGTTCTTGAATGAGCCCGTTCTTCGCTTCGGTGGCGGCGTTCTGCTTCGCAGTGGTGCGGTCTTTGGCGTTCTCGGCACGTAGGCGTTCAATCTCGGCTTTCGCTTTTGCTGGGTCGTCCCACACGTTCGTGGTCGTCTCGGCAGGTTTGGCCTGCTGCTGTGCCGCGACAGTCGCCGGAGATGGAGCAGGCGGCGTTGACTGCTGTCCTTCGGTGTTAGTGCCGCCAGCAGGTGGCGTAGCAGTGCCGTCTGCGGCTGGTGCGGCACCGTTGAAGCGGATGCGAGACCAGCGTGGGTGCTCGTAGCCGGGAGTGATCGCGGTCGTGTGGATTGGTTGTGCGAGGTGCATGATTCGGCCTCCTGGGCGTTATCGGGGTGGTGGGCATGAAAAGACCCACTGCGTTTGAATGTCAGTGGGTCGTGGTTGGGTGTGTTTATACAGGCCGAAAAGAGGACCTGCGAGAGGTTTGGAGGTGCGAGATGGATGCCGCAGCATGGGTGGCAGTAGTGGCTGCCGCAATATCACTAGGTGGGATTATCCCGGCTGGCCTGCAAGTCAGATCAATGAAGCAACAAACCAAGATTCAACGAGAACAAACGAGACTTCAAACAGAGGTGCAAAAAGACTCACAAAGACCGTTTGTCTGGATGGATTTCCGTGTCAACCCGCAAAATGGGCAGGCAGTTCAGTTAGTTCTCAAGAACGAAGGCCCGACAATTGCTGAGAACATCCGCGTAGAGTGTGAGCCTCAAATGAGACGAACAAAACGAGCTTCTCAGCGTGACGGTACGGACGAAATCCCCTTGTTCGCCAGTGGTGTGACTTCGATGCCACCGGGCCGAGAGATGAGGTGGTTTGTAGGTGTCGGATCAGAGTTGTATGCCGAGGGAAAACTGGCACAACATAAGATAAAGATCTCCTATGATGGACCTTTCGGGCCTGAAAACCGGTGGAATACAACCTCAGTTCACTGGACTTGCAAGAGGCCGTCTTCGCGAAAGAAGGATCACTCGCTGGCGTGGAAAGAGCGGTTAAAGGTCTCAGGGAAAACAATTCTCCGCTCAACCGAATTGCAGCAGCCTTGGAAAAAACGATCAAGGAGCGAGACTAGCGCGATTTACTGCTTTGTTCGCGGCGATTGTTGCCGCTTTTGGCTCCGGAGCGTTGCGCAACGTCCCGGAGTTCTCGTTCTCTGGTGTACCGACGATTTACGGCGTAGACTGGTGAGCAGATGGGACCTAATCCGGGGTCAGCCTTGAAATAACAGGCCGGCAGAACACCCTGGCCGAGGGTCCCATCGTTGTGTCACCGGAGCGTTATCTGCTCAAGTTTGGTGCCGTCTTCTGACATGACCCACAGGCTGCGAATTCGACCTTCTTCGACGCGCTTGTTGTATTGGCTGAGCTGGTTGCGGAGTTTGTCATCGAGCTTCCTGTCACCTAGATCGATCATGAAGTTTTCCTTCGCAACCCGGTGGTTATTCCACGCCGTGACCACTGCTGGCTGAATGTTGTTCTTGACTGATTGGTACTTGTTTTGAGCGCCCTTGAACTCAAACACTTCACTGTCGTGAGTTAGCCACACAAAGTCATTTGATGACGCAAACCCGCCAGTTGTTGCGAGCGGTCGTGGAATCCATTCCAGGTGCTCTCCTCGAGCAATCATGCGTTCAACGAACCGCACCTCGTGAGGATCGAGTACTTCATCGTGGAAGTCCACGCCCGTGATGGACTGCTGGCGCTTCTGCCACGCTTCACGATCGGTGTAGGGCGGCACCACGACGCGAGGACGTGAAGGCGTGATCGTGAGTTGTTCGCGAGCGTACTGGCGTTTGAGTACGGGGTTGTCCGCAATGTGTGCACGAACTGCGGCTTGTCTATCCATGACTGCCCTATGTGCGGCACGTTTCGCTGCGGGTGTTAGCGCGAGGGCTTCCTTACGCTTCGCATCCCGCACAGCCCGCTCGAGGCGGCGCTGCTTCTGCTCCGCGATGTATCCGGCAGGATCGGCATGTTCGGTCGGTAAGACTGTGTGGCCGTGCTGGTATGCGGCCAGTACGCACCGGCAGTTTGGGCCGAACAGATGGCCGGACGAGCGTGCTTCTGCGAGCGATGCCGCGACGGGTATCTCATCTGTTGATGGCATGTCACCAGATAGGGACAGGATCTTCCCAACCCACATGTCACAGCTAGGGCATGCCGTGGGGCCGGGGATCACGTAGACGAGGTCGTATCCGCCCGCCTGTAGGGTGTCTACTCGTCCGTTGAGGTAGGCGTTGCCGAGCCCGGAACGCGTCGCCATCTCGACGTAGGAATCGAGCCGCCAGTTGCGTCCACGCTTGTCGGTGAAACCAGTGACACCTTGACCAAGCAGGTCGTTGAGGATGTCTTGGGAGGTTTCGCGGCGTGTCTGAACACCCAGGATGAGGTTTCCCAGGTGCGCGGATGCTGCTTGCCGGTAGGCGTCCACCGTGGAGCGGAGCACGCCCGGTGAGAGTACCATGGTTTTGCCGACGATGTCGTGTGCGAGCGCGGTCAGGGCGGGTGGCTGTCCAGGCACGAGCGGCACAGAGACTGGGTTGATGGCTGCACCACCGGCAGTGTAGGCGTCCGTGACCGCCTGTCGTACTGCGACGGCGAGGTCGGCGTTCATCGCGTTCAACTCGCCGGTAATCTCACGCTGCAACTGCCCGAGTTGCGCGAGTTTCTCAACCGCCCAATCCGTACTGTCCTCAGTGGGTGTGAGGCGTTTGGAGATGTGGCGGAAGATCGCGAGTTCACCGGCGCGGATGACGGCGAGAACCTGTTCGATGAGGTCACGGTCAACGGCACTCATCGTTGGTTATCCGCGATCAGTGAAAGGATCCGCGAACGCGGTCTCAGCCTGGATGCGTTCGACTTCCTCATCCACCTTGAGTTTGTCCCAGTCAGGGTGCAGCATCCGAACCTTCAACTCCGTGGAGATCGCGTTGGCGTTGTTCAACAGTTGGACGGTCTCAGCGAGTTCACGAATATCGATTTGAGGGTCTTCCGTGAACCTGACTTCTGGGCGTTTGCCGTCGTACTTGTTCGGCCCAAACACGGCAGAATCGACCTCAAGCAGTGCTTGAATAAGCGGGGTGAGGGCGGCTTTCCAGTACCGGATCTTCTTATCCCGTGTCCGCTTGGAGAGCTGCTGCTTGGACTTGACCTGCGTGGCGGTTTCTTGCCCGCGCTCCCCCACGGTTTCCTCACCGAACGATGCAGGACTAATCCCGGCAGCGCGGAGGATGAGGCGTGTGATGTCTTGGATGGTTTGCCGGTGTTCTTCGACACGGATCTCGAACTGGTGCAGGTCGAGTGGTTTGTCGTTCTCGTAGGAGCCTGCGCCTGGTGGGATTGCGGTGAAGAGTTCTTGGTCGTCGTCGAAGGATGCGCCTTGGCCGGGGCCGTTGTTTTCGAGGTGGTTTTGGTCTACGAATATGCGGGCTTTGGCGAGGCGGATGTCGCGCATCCAGGATGACCAGGTTTCGTCTAGGGCGTCGAATAGGTCGTGGATGCCGTCGTAGTCGGAGCGTCCGAGTGGCGCGAGTTCGAGGACTTTTCGCCAGCGTCGTTGTGGCAGCATGTTGGGCACATAGGCTGCTGTCAACAATTCTGTGCCGGTTGGGATGCGTGATTCAGCGTCTACTAGGTCAACGGCCCATGCTGTGGCGTCGAAATCGGCGAGCGGTCGAGGCGCGCCGAGTTCGGTGGTGGAGCCCTCAAACACTTCGTGGCGGATGAAACCCGGCGTGTGAGTTTCCAAGTGCCGCCAGATCTGTTGCCCTTCAGTTTTGATGACCGTCCAGAACGTGACTTCACGCAAGCGCCCGAACCGGAACCGCGGGATCGCACCGTCAGCGGCAACAGCCGTCCAAAACGGATGCCCTGCTACGTCTTTGTCCCACACGATGCGCAAGTACACGCCACCGTGCGGGCTCGCATACTCTGCGGCTTCCAACAGGCCAGCGTGCACGGCAGGTGAGTTGATGATCTCCTCAAGACGCTCCTGCGCTGGATGCTCGGTGTCTTCGCTTGGTTTTGGGAGCAGGATGCGTGGCGGCTCAGAAAACAGCAAGTCCGCGGATGCGGTAGCAATGTCTGCAGCGAGCGGGATGTGTTTGCGGGTGCGCTGCTGACCTAGTGGTGTGGGGCGTCCCCAAAAGAATCGGGCGACCGCGCCGACGACGCCACCAGCGTGCTGGGATGGGCGTACACGGTGTGAAGCCCTGCTGCCTTGGTAGTAGGCGGCGAGCTTGTCAGGGTCTCCGACGTACCAGAGGTCGTGTTCTTCGATGTTGGCGAGCATCTGGTCGAAGGGTTTGGGAGGCCAAACAGCCATGATTCGTGCCTCCTGTTCGGTTATGCGGCGAGTGCGAGTTGGGGCCGCCAGTAGCGTTCTGTTGTGGTGATGGCGTAGCGCATGGCATCCAAGCCGTGGTCTGCGACCTTGATGGGCTTGTCCTCGCCCTTCTCGGTGGCTTTGGGGTCCCAGGCGTAGCCGGGAATCTCATCGATGAGGTATTCACACACTGACGAGATGACGAGACGGCCTGTGGACAGGAGCGAGGCGACGGTGCGGATGCCGTAACCGACGCTGTTGTCGGCGTTGGTGATACCGCGCACCTTGTCGTGGATGAGTTGTGTCCGGAAACTAGCGGCGGCAGGGTCGAGGAAAATCCAGCGTGGCTCCAGATGAGTCTTATCCCGAAGATCGGTGAGCCAGTCCCGCAACCCGGTGGAGAGTTGGGTATCCGTCCAGCGTGCGCCGCCCTCCCCCGCAACGTACCGCCACTCATCGATGACGAGGAGACGCGGTACAGGTTCTGCGGTGATCGCCAGAGCGATAGCGTGTGTCGGGTTGGTAGTTCCGTAGTCCAAGCCGATAGCAATAAGATCCGCGATGGGCGGCAACTTGTCGGCGGGTAGAACGTGTTGTTCTGGGTTCCACGAATCGTAGATAGAACCTTCTGCAGCGACCCAGTGGCCTTGAATAAACCGGCGATACCATAGGCCTGTGAACTCGGCCTTAATCGAGTTTTTGTAGTCCTCAGACAGTGACGGGTTGTCATCGAGCGTGAATGACCAGCGCTTCCAGCCCGGAAGGACGAGGCGCCCGTTCTTGCGTTTGCCGATCTTGTCCAGGAACTTCTTCTTCAACCAGTGTGCGGGACTGTCTGGGTTTGTGGACCCGAAAAGTTGTGCGCCCTTGACGGACATGCGTCCGAGTAACTGCGTGAAGAATTCTTCGGGGATGACCGTGATCTCATCAACGTACGCGCCAGCCACGGTCATACCGCGAATGATCTTCTCGGCTTTCGCGTCCGAGGCACCGATGATGTGCACGGTGCGGCCAAGGATATTGGCTGTTGGTGCGCCGTTGGTGTAGACCACGAGGTTTGCAAGTGGCCCGAATAGGGCTGGGTCTTGCATCGGTTTGATGACGTTGCGGAACAGAGCATCGCGGGTGCGCCCGATCATGACCAGTTCGCCACCGTAGGGTGCGGTAGCCAAGAAGATAAACCAGCGAAGCAAGCTGACGATGGTTTTTCCGGAGCGGATCGCTCCTTCAAGGATGTTCACGCGGGCATTGGACTCCCTCATGAAGGTGAGCTGCTTCTCGGAGAGGGCAGAGGCTGCGGTCATTCGTTCCTCTTTCGCTTGGATCATTCCCAATGTCAGCGGGTCACGTTACAGTGTGATCACAAGATAAGCCCGACTCAGGAGGCAAAGATGCCTAGCGTTACAAGGCGAATCAACCAGATAACTCAACCTCGCGGGGGGTACATAAACCCACGAAATCTCCTTGTCACTCAACTTGGCGATGGAGAAGACCAGAAACTTGAACTCTCAGGCGAGAACATACACGCTTCATTGGTTGGCATGGCGGTGGATTACTTGACTCGCACGATGACCGGATTACCGGCATCAGAGGCATTTCATGTCTCCATGAGGGGTGCTGCCCAACTCGGCAGCGAGTACTTCGAACTTGCGGCTCATTGGACTGACGTAGTTCAGGATGATCCTCTCTCCGACGAGGGGATCGTGTCAGCCTGCCAGCTGGTGGGCTTTGATATCGCCTTTCGCCAAGGTCCGGGTTGGTACGACCCCGAAAGCAAAACGCTTCCCGATGAGTTAACTATCAGTCATGTCCGAGAAATGGTGAAACGTTCTTTGCAATTCTTTGACAAGCATGGCCCAGTGACGCTCCAGGGATTCACATTCGGTGACGCGTACACGGAACTCATCAATACGGGGGACGGCGACTTCCTAACGGCAGACACGTTATGGGACTTCAAAGTGTCGGTAAGTTCTCCGAAAAAGGAACACACACTGCAACTTCTCGTGTACTGGATCATGGGCGTTCGCTCCGGACACCCAGAGTTTGCGAAGGTGAGCAACCTTGGTGTTTTTAACCCGCGACTCAACTGCATATACAGCATTCATATTGGCTCGATCGAACCTTCAATCATTGCTGCAGTCGAAACAGACGTGATTGGCTACAACTAACGCGGACTAGCGTTCGGTTTCGTCTTGTGGGCCGCTCACGCCGAGTTGCTTGGCGAGTCCTTCGAGCATGCTGATTGCTCCGGCGGCGCCGTTGTCGCTGTCGAATTGGGTGATTTTGATGGAGCGGTCGAGTGCGGCGGATGCGGCTTGCATGAGTTTGAGCTTGTCTGACGGAGATGGTTCTTCTTGAGTCCAGGTGACTTGGATGAAGTCCTTGCCGCCGTGGTCGATGTAGGTGTGTGGCTGCCAGAGTTGGGAGCGGAGGCGTTCAGCGTCCTCGAGGAGTTTGAGTTCGAGGGCGGCGCGTTTGGCTTTGGCGTCGGCTTGGACGGCGGCGGTGGCTGCTCTGGTTTGGCGGCGGTCGAAGGTCAGGCCGAGGCGTTTGGCGTTTGTGGAGATTGTGGTGCGTCCGAAGCCCATGCGTTCGGCGATGGCGCGTACGCCGAGGTTTTCGGCGTGGAGGGTGGTGAGCTCGGTGTTGTGGATGTCGGTCCAACGCTTGTTGGCTGGTGGCATGATGTCACCTGCCTAGTGCGTGTGTTGTCTACCGTGGGCGCCTGGCCACCGGTGTTTTTGGGGCATGAGAAAAGCCACGAGACTTGGCTGTCATCGTGGCTTCCTACGCGTGCCTGTTTTTGGGCAGCGTTCTAGTGCTTCTATTAAACCACACCGTCTGCGGTGCTGTCTCCTTGCGTATCGTAGGAAGGACTATTGGAGGATGCTAAAGCGCGCTCCATCTTTTCGGTGTACAAGATCTCCTCACGCCCGATCTTAGATCCTTCAATTCTTGTGGCTGCGACTGGGTGTGGATTCTCCCCACGAAACGGTGGCCAGTAATAGTGGAGAAGTGCACGAACGCGTTCATGAGCTGCGTAGAGATCCGCAAGAATTTTCTCTAGCGAATCGTTATCTATTTGCAGAGCAAGATGTCTTCGTTCCGACGGTAATGTCTTGTCATCAAGTTGCCTCCACATAAACGGAATACCCGAAGAATTTTTTCGAGGAAAACCATGTGCGATGGCATTTCGGTGTTCGAGCAGTTCGAGGCAGATGTCCATTATGAGAGAAATTGTCCTCGCCTCTGAATCTGGTAGATCATGTAACTTATCTCGGACAAAGTTCACGGAACCGCTGGCTCCAAAATGTTTTTCGTAGAGACGGTAGTACTTAGAATCATCTTTCGACTTCATCATGCGCAAGTGAATGCCCAGCATTGTAATGATGGCATCTAGCTCTGATGCTCGATGGATAATTTTTCCAATTTTTGAATATTGGTCGTCAGATAACTCCAAATAGTCGAGTGGCTCAAACGAGAGTTCGTCAGTCATGCGCACATCGTACTCACTATCTGCATCAATGCGCTAGACCGTTTCTTGGAGTAGGCCGACCCATGTTGACGGCGCCCACCGTAGCCATTGGCCGTTGTCGTCGCGGCAGTTGCGGCAGATTACGTCGGCTTTGTCTGGGTTGTCGCGCCATCCTGGTTGGAGTTCGAGGCGTTGTTCGCAGTGTGGGCAGGTGAGGTTGCCGGGTGCTTTGGTCCAGGGTTCTTCGCCGGGTAGTGGTTCGTCGAGGGCGAGCCTGATTTTGCGTGGCCATGCCGTGAGGAAGCGTGCGGCGTCGGTGACATCGAGGGTGACCTGCTGTTTGGAGTGGGCGTGGTCGATGAGGACTGCGAGCCTGTTGAACGCGGCGATTGTGAGCTCGTCGCTAGCGCCACGGTAGGTGGTTTTGCCGAAGAGCGCGATGTTCAGGGCGGTTTCGTAGCGGCGGGTTTGGGTGTGGATGTCGTGTTTGAGTTCGCCGGCTGGAGTGTTCCACGGTTCAAGGTAGGCGCGCTTGTGCGGCGTCTTGGTGTCCTGTGTGAGTGGGTTGCTGCTGGTGTCTAGGACGAGCGCGGACAAGCGCGGATAGAGCACCGTGAGTTCGCGGGCGGCCTTGTAGAGGGTTTCTGGTGTTGGCGTGTTCATGGTTGGCTCCCTGCTGGCGTGGTAGATTCCGAAGTGGACAAGGTGTTGGTCTTCGGTGCTTGAGGGAGATTGATGCTGGGGCGGGTCGTAGTGTTGGTAGCACTACGGCCCGCCTTTTTCGTGTGTCGTATGCAGGTTGTACGTTGACGCCATGAATGCTCTTGACATAGTTGTTGGAATTGCAGGTTGCGCGGGTGCTTGGATGGTCGCTTACGGCTCGTGGGGGCAGTGGCGGATCGTTGCTCGAGATTTCCGTGAAACCCAGGACGCGGATACTTACTGGATGATTGACGAGTTGCTTACTGAGCATCCGGAATGGCGTCCCTTGAAGCGTCGTCGCCAACGTAAGCTCGTGACCCAGATGCTTGACGAGTCACCTGCGGAGTTGGCCGCTTATCAGCGTGCTGACCGCTTGCTCACTGCGTGGACATCATTAGTCGCAGGCTCCTTCGTGGTTGCTGTCATGAGCGTCGGCGCTTTCGTGGGTGTTGTCTTTGACATGATCGGTTAGCAACGGCTTGTCGTAGATGCCAGTTCGCGGGTTGATGCCAGGGAACGTCTTGCCGCATGCGCATACTTCGAGGCGGCGCATACGTTCATTGGTCATGCCGTAGCTGCCGTCAGCTCGCAGACACCCCACGTAATGGTGTTCGTCGGCGCCGTACACGCCCGCATACGGCATCCCCGCGAGCGAAGCTAGTGTGAACGCGTATTCGACCGTGTGGATGATCCTGAGCCGCAGACACGTCACGTATGCGGCATGTGCGGCCTGCTGATCGTCAGAACGAATAGCCTCAGCTAAACCATCAACGGCACGGTTTTGAAGATCGCATTCGATACCACGAGCAGCCCCATGCACCGCCCGGAACGCCCCCTCATCCCACTCGTGCACACCGCACCGAGGCCACGGCACCATCTCCAACAACGAACCCACTACGGGCGCTGTCATGATCGCCTCCACCCTTGACGAACCAACGACTCCGCAAGCATCACAGCTTCGTCCCAATCGAGCTCGAACAAACCGACGTGCGTGTGGATCGCTAACGCCAGACTCTTCACGCTGTCATCCATCAGGAAGCCTCCCGTTCTGGGTTACAGTCGCAATCCACTCCAAGGAATACCGCCTCTAGGCAGATGTCACACAGGCTCTCAAATCGGCCTTCATTAAGGCCGGCACAGCACGGGCACGTCACGATCACACCTCCTGCGTGTGGACACTCAACTGGACGTCCGCGAGAGTGTCCGCTCCGTAGCCTTTGGCTCGTAGGAGTGCGAGGGCGGAGTCGAGGGTTGTGTGGATGGTGGCGTTGGGGTTGGCGTTTGTTGGGAGTGTGTAGCCGATGAGGTTTGCCCAAGTTTGGTGTGTGAAGTGTGCCCACCAGTTTTTGGCGTTGTTGGGGCCGTGGCCTTTGCGTTTGGTGACGAGGAAGCCGATTGTGGCTGTGGGGTGGTTTCGGGTTTCTGTTGTTGTTTGGTGGAGCCAGGTTGTTATGAGGGTGTCGCTGGCGGTTTCGGCTGTGTGCCCTGCTTTGGCTTCGATGATGACGTGTGGGTTGAGTTCGATGTCTCCCCAGTCGTTGGCTCCGGCGAGTGCGAGGCGTCTGGCGTGTGGGAAGCCTTGTTGGTGTGCGGTGCGGACGATGGCTGTTTCGGCTGCGGTGCCGATGTCTTTGGGGCGGGTTTTCATTTTTGGTTCCTGCGGTTGAGTGTGGTGAGTGTGAGGCCTGCGGTGATGCTGGCGGCCATGAGGATGGCGAGGGCGCTGGTTGTGGTGCCGGTGTCAGCGAGCTGCTCTGTGGGTGGTTCTTGGATGCTGATGGTGTTTGCGGCGACTTCGAGGGCGGGTTGTTCGATGGTGTGTGGGGTGTGGATGTCGATCACAGGTGTTTCAGAGGTTTCGGATTCTTCGGGAGTTTCGAGGGCTTCGGGTTCGGGTGGTTCGACGCCGGTGCAGTTGTCCCAGTTACAGATCTCGATGGGCCAGTCACAGCCGCGAGGCGAGAGTGGGATGCCGTCTTCGTTGAGGGGGCAGTCGTAGGGCGGTTCCCACGGCTGTAACTCTGGCTCTGGTGTGTGGATGCAGAGGGGTTCTTGTCCGCCTTCGCCGTAGTGCTCGTTGAAGCTGTGGAGTTGGATCCAGGCGATGCAGTCACCGGGCTGGAAGCCTAGTTGGGTCCAGGTGATGGTGGTGGACCCTGCGAGGGCGTGAGAGCGGCCTTCTTCGAAGTGGATGTTGATGGTGTTGCCTGTTGTGGTGCGAATGTTGGCGTCTTGTACGTCGTAGGCGTCGAAAGTGCGGCCAGCGGGCAGCGTGATGCCGAGGTGATCGACGGTGTACGGGGTGGGGTGGTCTGATCCGCTGCCGAGGTGTAGGAGGGCGGCGAGAGCGAGTGTTTCAATCATGAGGTTCTGCTCCTTAGAAGGGTGGTGGCTGGGTGAAGTCGGTTGTGCGGATGGCTGGCGTAGGGAGTGGTTTTCGTGCGATGGGTAGGCCGCATCGGTGTGCGTGGACGACTGGGGTGTGGTCTGCGTTGGCTGTTGGGGCTTCGACGCCGAGGCCGGGATAGTAGCGGGGCGAGAGTTGCCAGTTGCCGGGTGTGCCGTGAAGCCGGTAGGTGGGAATGTTCAGGATGATTGCGGCGGTTTCGTCGTGTGTGGTGCAGAGGGCTGGATGGATGTGGACGTGTGCGGCGAGGGTGTGTGAGTCGTAGCCTTCGAGGGTCCAGGCGTGGCAGGTGCGGCAGCGGGTGGGGCGTAAATGCGTGGAGAGTGCTGGGTTGGCGCCCAACTTGATTTCGATGAGTTGGAGCCAGAACGGCGTGGATGGGTGGTTGAAGAGTGTGTTCATGGTTGGGGTTCTGGTTCCTCGAAATGACACTTGTGACGCTTGTGACGGATGTTTGCAACCCTGTAGCCCTATAGGTGTTGTTGAAGATGCAAGATGGCGGATTGTTCCCTTACATGTGTGCGTAGGGTGCAAAGAAGTGTCACAAGCGTCACTACTGTCACGATGCATGGTTTGAACTGCGCTTTTAGGCGTGACACTTAGGGTGACACTTACGGATTCGTGACACTTAGATGAGTGGGCTTTCATGATTGCCACCATTCGTCGGCCTCTGGAGGTTCCGGCGGTGACACTTCTTCGTCCGTTGGTGACAGTTGTGAATCGCCATCTGTCACGTCTGAGAGCCTGATTCCGTCGTAGAAACGGTTGCTGTTGGACCGTGAGGATTCAACGCCATACCTACTGCGCAATTGCTGAGTCAACGCTCGAGGAGAGACCGGTTCGAGGCCTTCGCTTCGGCACCACGACTCGTAAGCTGCCCGGAGGGACGAGGTCTTGATGTGCATGTGTTGGGCGTTGGGTGAGCCGGTGTCACAGCGTTCTGCGACGAACTGTGCGACAGTGTCGTTTTCTTGCTTGTAGTCCTCTGTCGCAGCACGCACAGAAGCAGGCTCGTTGAGTCCATGAGTGAAGTAGTCGGCGGCTCCCTGGACAACCCATGCGAGGATGCCTGGGCCTTCTTCTTCGTACAGGATGTCTTCGAGGCCCTTGATTCGCTTCTCTGGCGGCACGGTGTGAATGAAGGGCAGTTGCCTGATGCGTTCCCAGAAGGCTGGTCCGCCAGTTTTGACTTCGGGCCTGTTGTTGGCATGCAGCCATATGGTGTGGGTAGGGATGAATGTGAAGGGGTCTTTGCCCATGAAGCGGGCGTTGATGGGGTCTCCACCAGTCAGAGACTTCACTTTGGCTTCCGCGAACTTGGTTCCCTGTTCGAGCTCACCGCCGATAGCAATGCGGACTCCGGAGAGTTGGGCGATGGCTGCTGGGTGGTCTTCGCGGGCTCGCTGGACGAGGAAGTCTCCCGGAATTGAGGCAGCGTAGTTGTTTGGGCCGATGCCTGCGACTTTTTGCACTGTCTCGAAGAGCACGGATTTACCGTTGCGTCCTGACCCGAAAGCAAACGGGAGAACGTGTTCGAGGACTTTACCGACGAACGAGACACCGAGGAGTCGTTGGATATAGGTGGTCAGTTCCGGGTCGCCGGCGAAGGTGTCTGCGAGAAATGCGGTCCAACGCGGTGTCGGGAGTGTGGGGTCGATCGGGACGGTCGTGGTGCGGGTGTGAAGCATTTTGGAGGACGGCGGGGTGATTTGGCCGGTGCGTAGGTTGACGACGCCGGAAGGTGTGTTCAACTCGTAGGGGTTAGCGTCGAGCGTGGTGATGTCTGCGACGATGCGGCTGTCTGATCGTGCGATTGCTGGGATAGCGTCCAGTCCTCGTTTTGACAGGCTCTTGCGTCGGTGGAGGGTTGCTTCTTTGTCATGTCTGGGGAGATTGCGCGCTATGTCGCGGGCGAGTTCGTAGATTTCTCTGGCGGTGTCCCATTGCCAGGTGTGGCCGTTCCAGATGAGCCATTCGTCGCGTTGTGGGACGTAGCGGATGTGGTCTTTGTGGGTGTCGATGAAGCGCAGTGCGTTGCCGTCGTCGGTTTCGGTGTAGGTGGCTGGTCCGCGCTCATACGTCGTGATCGCGGCGACAGTGTTCGCAGTAGATGCAGTATTGGCAGCATTCTGTGTCGATGGTGCGGTGGTCGCAGATTGTGCAGTGGGTGCAGCAGGGTTCGTTGAAGTCGTCCATGAGGGTGTTCCGTTCAGGATGTCGTTGAAGATGGGGTCTGGGCCGGTGATGCGTTGTTGTTCGGCTCGCTGTCCGTAGCCTTTTGCGTAGAGTGCTTTGGCTGCCGCACTGTGGTCGCCACCGTGGTTGAGGAGGGCGTGGGCGCCGAGTTTGGTGTAGGGCACTTCTTGGTCGAACTCGGTGCTTGAGGTGAAGACGTAGAGGCGGTTGCGGTCGTCTGCGTGTCCGGTGGTTGCGGACAGGCCTTGGTTTTTGCCGGGGCGACGCCAGTAGCTCGTGCCGGACCCGTCGGTGTACAAGAATGTCCACCCGGCTGGTGTGAGGATGTCGGTCCAGGAGGTTTTGGCTTCGAAGTCGTCACCGGGTGTGACGCCGCCGATCCATTCGCTGTCGGTGGGTGCTGGTGCAGGCTGTGGTGCGGGTTTGATGACGGGTATGTCGAGGGTGCGCAGGACGGAGTGGAAGGCGTCGCGCTCTTCTGGGGTGAGGACTGGTGCGGTTGCTGGCCCGCCGAGGATACGCACCCAAGGTTTGCCGCTGGTGTGGTGGCGTGAGGGCCATGCGACGACTTGGCCGCCTTCACCGCGGGTTTCTGCGAGGACTTCCTTGGCCGCGTTGCGTGCGAGCTTCGTGTTTCCAGGCACCTCCATCCCTGTGAGGCGGTAGTGGAAGTGCAGGCCGCCGGACGGCGATTGTTCGACCCATCCGGTGGTGACTTTGGTCCACACGTCTTCGAGTCCGGATGCGATGGCGAGGTCGCGTAGGGCAGGCATGTGGTGTGCTGCGCGGCCCTCGATTTCGGTAAGTTCAGCGTGTCCGGAGACGCCGCCTTGGACGATGCCGAGGTCGTAGCCGGCGGGGTCGGTGAACCATGCCTGGAGTTGGTGTTCGTCTGCGGCGTGCTGGGTGTACTGCTTCCAAGTGCTGATGGCTGGGGCTTTAGAGCCATCGGTGCGGATAGGCAGGACGGAGTAGCCGTGTGCGTGGAGTTCGAGTGCCGTGGTGAGGATGTGGGTGTTCACAGTGCGGCCTCGATCTTGTTGATTTTGAACTGTAAGAACATGGCAAAATAGCAACTATGGATATTGATGGTGTGATCAATGAACTTGAAGAATTCATCCGTTTTTCTGAGCGGAAAATTAGCAGCGACCCATTTGGGGGTAGATTCGAAGATGGGTTGGTTCAACCGATCGACAAAGTAAGACAGCGAGCGGTCGTGATTGAGAAGATCCTGAACGCTGTGTTTCCGGAGTGGAAGAGAAGGTTCCAACCGGGCATCAACGATCAAGCTTTTGAAGCACAGAGACAGGGCGCTCTCGAAGCAGTTGCGTGGCTGAAGGAACAAGAACGAGTTGCTAAATTGCTTGGTGACACGGGACCGACTTTGTCTGCGAGCACGTTCCATCCGTGGGTGTGGGGTGCAGCGCAGACCTTGTGGGGTAGCGGACACTACCGGGCAGCAGTTTCTGCTGCGGCCACCTCGGTGAGTAGCTACACCCAAAGAAAACTTGAAAAGCGTGACAAGGGTGAATGGGATTTGATCACCGCGGCTTTTGCTCCGGGTGATCCAAAAGAGGGCCACCCAAAATTGAGACTCTGCGACAGCGACGGTAGTCAGAGTTTCACTAGCCTTCATGAGGGGGTGGGTTTCTTCGCGAAAGGTGTCTACAAGGGGATACGGAATCCAGCCAGCCATAAGAATCTCCCTGAGCTGAGTGAAACTGAAGCGTTGGAGCAGTTGGCTGCGTTTAGTTTGTTGGCACGTTGGATTGATGAAGCTGAGGTTGTTCGGGCGGTGTGACAACGTGCATCCCTTCAGGTGATGTGTCTGGTGGTTTTGGATGGTGCCCACGGCCCTGACGTGATCGGGCTGCACCGCGTGGTGGCGTGGACTTTGTGGGGTGGGGACACGAGGGAAGCGTGTCCCCACCACGGTTTTGGGGTTAGGCTGCTGCCCGTAGTTGGGCGATGACCGCTGGGTCAAGACCGGTCGCTTGTGCGATCAGCTCGTCTGGCTGTCCGACGGCGATGAGGCTGCGGGCCACGTCTGCCGGGTTCTGAGCCGCCTGCTGTGGTGCGGCTGGTGCCGCCTGCTGCTGCTGGACGGGCTGAGCGACCGGTGTTGCGTGGACTGGCTGGTCAGGCTGTGGCGCTTGCGGCAATCGCGCCTGCTGGATGGGTGCAGGCTGGCCTTGTGGCTGTTGGAACTGTCCCTGCTGCTGCGGGTAACCGTGCTGTTGTGGAGCCGGTGGGGCTGGTGGTGTTGGCTGCTGTGGCTGTCCGGTCGCCCACGTCGGTGCTGGACCCTGGTTCTGCCCAAACTGCTGCGGCTGCTGTTGGACGGGCGACTGGGTGTACTGCTGCTGCCCACCGAAACTCTGGTCGAGACCGGCGTTGACCGGCTGAATCTGGTAGGCGTACACCTTGGTCGGTGAGCCCTGCTGTGAAGGGATTTCGCCGGTGTACGCGGCGGTGAAGATGTTTCCCTGCGCGAGAGCCTGCGACGCTGTCGCTGTTGGCCCGCACGCATTTTGCACAGCCTGCTTGAACGCCTTGGATTGCTCACCCCACGTCTTGATGTAGATGGTGCGGTGGCCGTTGTCATCCGGTGTGGTCTGCAGATTTGAGGCGATGGTGACAGCTAGGAGCATTTTTGGGCGCCCGTCATCCCAGGTTTCTAGCTGCTTGGTCACAAAGTCTGTGGCCTGTATCGGTGATGCGGAGATGATGGGTCCGCTGATCTGCGAGCCGACTGGGGTGTCTCGTGTGAAGAACGAGGGTGCACCGGAGGAAAACAGGGCGTCGATGTCGTTGGAAATGGTCATGATTCTGGGTTCCTTTACAAGCTGGAGAGATCAAAGAATTGGTCTCGTGGTCGTGAGGGTGGTGCGTCCGCAAAGCGGGCGCAGTCATAGCAGTGGGAGTCACGGGCTAGGCCTGTGATCCAGGTGTCGCGGGCCTCAATTGAGATGGATTCGAGGACCGTGAGGTTGAGTGCGAGGTTGTTTGCCCGTTCGAGGACGTGTTCAGCGCGAGTGCGGTCGTGCGGGGCTGTCCACCAGACCGCAGAGTCGAGGCTGACGGCGTTCCTGGGCAGGTAGGCGATGGCAACGTGGTCAATGCGGATCCCGGCATCGTTCCAGCCTTTGGCGTACAGGTCTGCTTGAGCGTGGTAGACCGGGGATGGCCCGGATTTGGCTTGCTTGAGGGTGGATGCACCGACGATCTTCCAGTCCACGGTCATCCCCGCTTCGAGATCCACGAGATCGGTACTCCCCCAAATCTCTTGCCCGCCAACTGTGCCGACCATGGTTTTTTGTTCCATGAGGTAGCGCAAGGGTTTGCCGTCGGCTTCGAGCTGGAAATTCCGTTCAACGAAGACGGCTTCGAGTTTTTCGTGGACAGAGGTTCCGATGTACGGGAGCCATGGCACGCCACGCTCACTCTGCACCCATCCCGCCAACTTCGCTGCCAGACAGTGATCGCACGGCGTTCCGAGTTCGGATGGACCGATGCGCTTTTGCAAGGAACGGGGCTGGTGGGTGATCGCATGTTCGATGACGTGGCGTGCCTGCTTGAGTGACGCCACCGGATCCAAGCCCAAGAACGGGGCATGGGTTTGGCGGATGTACTCAGGCGTAAAGGTGCGGCTCACTTAAACGTCACCGTCGCTGCGCCCACGTCGTAGAAGCCTTCGAGCGCGACGGGAGCGAAGTTCGCTTTCACCGCGTTGGTGTCGATCGCTGTCTTGTACAACTGCGGGTATTGATCTGCTGGGTAGGCTTTCGTGAGCCGTGTGGAGGACAGTCGGCGGGTGCCTTCACGCACTTGGACCTTGTGTTCCCCGATGGCGTGGGTGCCGGAGCCAAGATCGGTGACCAGGATCGTCTTGATCGTGTCCAGGCGTTCCTTGATGGCTTCTTGTTCGGCTTGGAGTTTGACGGCTTCACGCACGAGTTGTTCGCGGCGAATAGTCGCTTCCGGTGCTTGTGGAGCCTGCTCGGTTGTGGTTGGGGTGGTCATGCTGGTTCCTTCTTCCTTACTGGTGTGGCGTGGTACCTGATGGATTCGTAGAGCTTCTGAAATGTGCGGGCGATGTCTGTTCGCCCGTGACGGGCCGCAAGCCGTGCGATTGCTTCGGGTGTGCGGCCTACACGGTCAGCGATGCGGTGTGGTGCTTCACCGCTCTCGAGCATCCAGTCGATGTCCTCAAACAGGTCACGAGTGGCTGTTCGCATGGACGGGGGCTGTTCGATGCTGGTGACGGTGGTACTTGGCTTGCTCGTCGAGGTAAGCGCGGATCGTGCCCGCCATGGTCCACTCGCAGTGGTGGCACCTGGCTTCGTACCCTTTGGCGAGCTCGGTGATTGGTGCTCGCGGGTTGGGGACGTGCATGATGTGCGGTGGTGTTGGCTGTCGCACGTCGCTGACGGGTGCCGACTGGGTGGACTTGTCGCCGTAGCCGTCTTGGAAGACGGGGAACAAACCGATGGCGAGAGAAGGTGCTGCCTGGAATTGCGGGAACGTCAGTACTACAGGGCTGTGCAACGGGTCGGTGCCGTCGTGGAAGCCGATGAGCTTGATGTGTGAGCGGGTTCCGTTTGCGGCGACCTGCTGCCCGGTGGTGGCGTCGATGTGAACGTTCGTGGGCTGTAGGACGTAGGTGCTCATGCGGGCACCACCTGTGCGAGCGTGAAGCCCTGGATTTCGTCTGGGCCTACCCAGTGGCAGCCGTCCACGCTGTTGGCACGGTCTACAAGGATTTGGTAGCCGCCCACGGTTTCGTTGTAGACCGCCGGTAGAGCGCAGTCGTGCCCGTGCATGCGGGTGATCAGGATGATCGTGTTGTGCACGGTGGGTACCTGGTCTCCGTGATGTTTGCCGGCGGGTTCTGGTCTGGCACTGTTGAGGACGCCGACGCTGATTGCGAGAGCGAGCATGTCCAGTTCGTCGATGAGTTCGTCTACTGGGCTTTTCGGGTTTGTTGGGGCAGTCATTTGGTAAGGTTTCCTTTCAAGGACGTTGTGTTCTTTTCGAAGTGAAGGCTCTGTTGCTTGCAGGCGAGGGCCTTCACTTTTTTGCTTCTGGGTTCCAGACCCGGGTTTCCCATTCGGGCTGGTCTCTGGCCCACTCTTCGAGGTCTTCACGCAGGAAACCTCGCTTCGAGCCGAGTTGCTTGGGTGTGATGTCCCCGCGTGCCTGCAAAGCCTGCAAAGTACGCGGCGAGATACCCAAATACGCGGCTGCTTCGCGTGCGTTCATGACGAACGGCGGATACATGGTGGACTGGCTCATCAGGCAGCCACCACTCTTCTCGTGTCCCGCGAGACAGTGGACAGCCTGGGCACGAAAAGGGCCTGGACTGGCACGTCGAGAACTCGAGCGATTTCCTTGGCTGTTGCTACCCGACAAGAGTTTCGTGCGCCGGAGTGCAGGTGCCCGACCGTCGATTTTGAAACCCCGGCAAGATCTGCGACTCGTTGAATGCTGAGTCCGCGGAAAGCCATGTACGTGCGGAGCGCGCTTGCGCTTACCAGTCGCACATCTAGCCTCCTTTCAAGTGTTCTCACTTCACATACCTCCAATGTAGATGATTGTCTTCTGTCATGCAAGACAGTAGACGGATGTGTCTACAAAGTCAAGAAGCGCTTTTACGCCTTTTTCTTGGTGTTTGCTGGAAAATGAGGCTTGTTATCCCCGAACGTGTAGACGAAACGTCTACAGTAGGAGTGGCGTTGCGATCACTTTACGATGGAGATTATGTAGATGAGCACTACGATCCCTGAGCCTTGGCGTGGACTACTTACCCAGCGAGGCATCTCATCTATTCGCGGACTTAGTCGTGTGTCTGGACTCTCGGTCGAAGCTACACGACGAGTACTCCAAGGTAAGTCCACGCCCAAAGTGGAAACCATCCGTGCGCTGGCACAGGGCCTTAACGTTCCTGTATCTGAAATTGAGCGCAGACTGGGAACTCAAGAGCCCTCAGATCTTCCTCCCTATGTGCCACCCTCAGAGTCTGCGAGGCTGGACCAGCGGCAGCGTGAAGCCGTGGACGAACTCATCCGACTCCTCGCGTTCGGAAGCCAGCATTCAATTACGGATTCCCACGGCGAAAATGGTGATGATGAGATCGAGGAAGTGGACTCGTCAGCCGATATAGATTTTGAGCAGCCAAGGGACCCTACCTACGAGTATCAGGACGAGTACGACCTCGTAGCCGACGACGCTGACGGCTACTCGCATGAAGACGAAGACGAACTACGAGAGATGGAACCGTGAGTAAAGGAACGTCCGCAGTGAAGCGGTGGATCGGGATTCTAGTTTCCGCGGCGCTAGCCTCGTCAACCATGATTGCGCTTAGCGGCCCTGCTGCCGCTGCCGCGAGGCAGGGTGACTGGGGTATCGTCCACGGCTTAGGAGACCGCACTTTCAAAGACAACTACGGTTACGTAATTCGGGGGTTGACCATACGGTCAGGCAGCGATGTAGATTTCGTAGGCGTTGATAAAGCAACTGTGACAGTCACCGCTACTGGTGGTGGGAAAACATATAGTCTCCCGTCGACACTCAAGTTAGGTGTGGATGGAACAGACGCGAACGCCTTCCAAGGTCCAATAATTCAAGCGAATACCTATTTTGGGCTGAGTCAGCACACCGATAACCTCGGTAATGTTTGGCATGAGCGCGATGAACTGCCGAATGGAAAATACCTGATCACACTGAAACTTGATGTTCCTGGGCATTGGTCATGTCCGCAATATGACCCCAAAGGCTGTACGTGGTGGGATAGGACGCAGGTAGAGCGACGCTTCGATCTAGTCATAAATCACGCCGCAGATACTAGCGCCCAAGCCCTGCGGTACTCGCACACCGCGACGGTCTCAGTGACTGAAAGCAGCGGAAAAGTCTCCGCATCGCACACAGCAACGTTCAAGGCGAAGTCCACGCAGAAAGCCACTGTCAAGAAGACAGTGAAGAAGAACAAGCGTAAGTTCAGTGCGAAGCGCTCCGCGAAGGCGACTGCAACTCATACCGTGAAGAAGACCGCGACGGTGCGCGACTATGAAGCTACGGCATCTGCAACACGCACCGCATCAGGTACAGGGTGGACGCCAGAACTAGCTAAGAATGATGCAGCGTCGAATGCACGCTACGCCGCAGAAGCAGCAGCATATGCGTTAGCGAAGAAAAACGCACCCAAGGAAGCAAAAGCTAAAGCTAAGCAACTCGCGGAGAAGAAACTCACCAAGTCGGTGAAGAAGAAAGCGAACGCTCAAGCTAAGAAGAAGGCCAAGGCTGCCGCCAAGAAGAAGGCCACGAAGAGCGCACTCAAAGCCGCGAACGCGAAAGCGAAGAAAGCCCAGAAGCGGTAAGTTCGGTGAACACTCCTCAGACACAAAGCAGTTGGGTAGACAGCTAGGCGAAAGCAAATATCGCCGTGATCATGGGTTTCACCCAGCAGATACTCAAGTTCTGGGTCGCAGGGGCCGATGGTTGTAGATAAAGCACCTCAAGCAAACTGCCTTTAGGAGATTCAGGCATGAGAAAAAGTATCGCGATTACTTCCACGATCCTTCTACTCGCTCTAACCGGCTGCGCTGGCGGAAGCGAGCCCGCACCCACCGTCACGGTCACGGAAACAGCGACGACAGAACCCTCCCCAACGCAGGAGCCAGTCGAAGAAACTGAACCTGCAAGCGAACCAACAGACGAACAAACTGAAGACTCTGGAGAACGGTACGTCTCGCATGGCACCAGTCCACGCGGAAACCTGATCAAACACGTTGGAGACTGGGCGGGTATAGGAACTGCTGAGAGCGACGAGGTCATGTCGGTCGATTTCAGGATTGCAGAGATCGAGTTCGGTATCGAGTGCACGACGAGTTTCGCAGGTAAGAGCGAAAACGGCCAGTTCGTTGGGCTTGTAATTGAAGTGGAATCCTATCCAGAATTGGAAGAGGTCGGAACGTTCTCAATAAGTGAGCATGATTTCAAAGCATTCGATAAAGACGGTAAGAGGATTAACGATCCTCAGGGCCAGGGCTACACCTGTCTTACCGATGGCGAGCGGTTACCAAGCGAGATCGGGCCCGCGGAGAAAGTCACCGGGAAGGTTGTGCTGGACCTGCCGGAGAACGCTGCTGTTGTTGTCTTCTCATCGTGGCTTACCGAAGGCGCCTGGGAATGGCCTTTGCATCTAAACGATGACGTGTGACCGGTGGGCGTCCATCGGTGTCGTTGAAGACTGGCCAGGATTTCCGTACGCAGGGATGCGGCGTCTGGGACAAACAATAGATCGTGGAAACACAATCAACCCGTGAAGGTTAACTCTCAAGAATTAACCTTCACGGGTTGATTTATGTTTCGGCAAAATACGTGCGCGAATTTATTACTCTTCGTCTTCCTCGTACTGCTGCATCGTAGATAACTGGAATGGCAGTGGAATCACATCGACGGATTGCTTGGCGAAAGCGTTCAATTCACAACGTATAAAAGGCCAGATAGCTGAGACTGTCTCAAAACCGGAAGTAGCCGCAGTTTCACGTAATTTCTGAGGAATCTGGAAACCGTACCTGAAATGACCTCTCCAGCGAGGATCGCGTTTCTTCTGCTTGGGCTGATCTGCGCTATCTTCTTTGTCATCGGTTTGATCCTGCACGATCATTTCGCAGTTGAGCCGACAGCTAAGAGGTGTTTTTGGATCATTGGGTAACTCATCAGGAATTGAAAGCTCAAACTTAACGAGTGCCGTGTCCAACTTGACCCCGACAGTGGGTCGGTTTGTGATCTCCGCTTTGAGCAGGTCCACTCGGACAATGTCACTAGATGTCAGCATGGGCGCGCCCTTCAACTGGAATTTGACTTTCGGTGGTTGGCTTCGAAGTAGAGCTCACAGTGAACTCAATTGATGTGCCGATGAACTCTGCATCCGGATCTGCATCGGTGTAAACGCTATGCTCACTAACACCGTTGCCAGAAGAGAACAACCATCTGCCGTCCATTTTGCGTTTGGGTTCATTGCTATCATCTTCGATTACGTCTCTGTCCGAAAGCCCGAAGTTGAACTCTTCAACGGTAATCCTTACCTGTAAGTTAAGTGCTGCGAGGTACTCGGCAAGAGTGCTGATGCGCAGGTTCCCATTGCCCTTGAGTACTTGATTGACCGCACCTTTGCGGATACCAAGGCGCCTAGCAAGTTCCGTTTGCGAGATTCCCGTGGATTCTAGGGCTTCGTGAAGTGCTTCAAGTACATCTTGGCGTGCACGTGCACGTGCATATGCGCTTTTTCCTTCACTATCACGCGAAATGAAAAGCTCCATTATCTCTTCCTGTCTTCCTTTGCGATTGCATGACCCTTGCGAAGTTCCTTAAGTGGCGCTCTCTCGGAGGCCTTGAAGAATCCGTGAGTTATACGTGCAATCTGCGCGTCTTTACACGTTGTTTCGTAAAAAGGTAAGCGCAAATTCCCGGCCTTGAATTCCATCAACTGGCATCCATCTTCCATGGTTAGATAGTTCATCTGTCCCGGGACGGTGAGTTTACCTTTGCGTGCGTAAGACTGAAGGCGGACGAGCATGTCCGCCTTGGTTTGATCTGACTTTTTCTTCGCTCTCGTGGAGGCTATCAAGCCGAGTGATTTTTTGGGGAGGGCTTGGAGGAAAGCGACGCCTTGATGAACGCTATCTTTGTCAAACGCAAACTCCACCACCTTCCTTGCTCCTTGAGCGACAACTACCTTCTTGCGGTCACAACATTCACAAGCCTTCCAGTCGCTGTGTGTGTCATGGTTTGTCACTGTGTCTCCATCGTAGCACTCGTGCAGTTATGACTGAACCCCAAGTTTCCATCAATGGCATAGAGGTTATCTAAAGTGATTATCGTAACTGATCTGTGGAAACTTTAATGTCAGTGGGGTGATGTGTAATAGTCCCCGTCAAGGACTGCCGCGGCACAGCAGACTCGGATGGACGCTCTTGGACAGACTTCTAGAACTCGCATGCGAACAGGATGTGCGAGTCGTATGGCGTAACCTCGGCAAGCGACGAGGTGAATATGTGCATAGTGCACGACTCATCAGAATCAATCCCCGCATGTCCGATGTCCTGCAAAAGAGCACCCTTGCGCACGAACTCGGACACGCACACCACGGGGACGCTTGGACCGATGACCCGCACATCAAGCAGCTGCGTGAGGACCGCGCTAACGCGTACGCTGCACGCCTCCTGATTAGCCCGCTCGAGTACGCTATCGCCGAGAGGCTTGTAGGCCACCACACCGGAGCCCTTGCAAAAGAACTCGGTGTCGCGGCCTACATTATTGAAGCGTGGAAGCAGACACCACGGTCATACTTTGATCTGCAGCACATCGCCCAATAGGGCCATCGCTTTAGCTTTCTCTTCGAGGTTCGTGTGCCGATAATGTTGTGTCATGTGCACGGATGAGTGGCCCACGATTTCACCGATCAGGTGAGCATCTACTCCCATCATGGACAGGAGCGTCACGGTGGTGTGGCGGGCGACATGCCCGGTCTTGGTTGTGCCGCTTGGCCGATTCTCCTCTTTTGTAATCACACCGGCATCAAAGAGCAGTTGCTTCCATTCGGCAGAGTCTTGCTTGGCATCGATCGGTGATCCATCGTCGTTGTGCCAGATAAGACCATGCGGATTGTGTACACCTTCATCAAGCGCGAGGTGGCGGCGCAACAGTGCGACATGGGCCGGGATAAGCGGGACAACCCGGCCTTCCTGGGATTTGGGGCGGGTCAGGAAGAACCGTCCCTCGAGGTGAATGCATTCGAAGTCATCTGGAATCATGAGTTTGCGGTCTGGGCAGTAGCGTGGCCAGCGCTGCCCGCACGGACTAGTGCAGTCGTGCTGCCATCGTAGTTCTTCAAGTTTCCATGACACGGTGTAGCTCGAAATGCCCTCTTCATCGGCTGACATGGTGAGGGCTGCTCGTGTCGCACCAAGTATCTCGCTCTGTCGCTGCCCGCCGAGCAGTTTGAACCAGAACCGTGATGCCTTAGCGGGCGGATATTGAGCAGCGGCTTGAAGGACTGCTAGGGCTTCTGGAACTGTCAGGGATCCACGGCTAGATTGCTTGGATCGGGTGACGCCTTTCATCACTCCGGTGACAGGATTGTCATCGAGTAGTTTCTCTTCGATCGCGTCGCTCAGCATCTTCGACAAGGTTCCTAGATATCGCGTAGCGGTGCTCGGAGTTCTCCCAGAGCTGATGAGGGCTGTGCGGACTTCACGGATGTGTGAGGGGCGCAGTTCACGCAGTTTGTGTCGTCCAATAATTGGCACGATCCATTTACGGACCGCCGCCATAGACGTTGTGTAGGATTTTGGGTCGAGGTCAGCCCGGCATTGCTCAAGCCACGTGTCTGCCCATTGTGCAACCGTGGTTGTTTTGTCGAGCGGTGCGCCGTACTGCTCGATTTCGGTTTTGAGTGCTTTGAGTTTCTCTCGGCATGCTTTTTGCGAGCGAGCGTGAACATAGAGTTGCTTACGTCCTCCGTCGAGCGTGTAGCCGACATCGACAACTCCGCGCCAGAGTTTGCGCTGAGGTAGGTAGTAGAAGGCTCCTTCGCCAGGGCTTCGTTTCTTGGGCATCTTCGATTCCTTCGAGGTGCACACATGAGTGCACACATGGGCGTGCTGTAGCGTGATCCCATGATGCCATAAGTTCGAACACCTGTTCGAATAATGCTTCTTGAACTGCCTATACGTACAGGTCAGGCGGCTGTAGGAAAGCGACTCCGATCCTTCACACGGAAGAGGTCGTGGGTTCGATACCCGCATCGCCCACCGTAAACATGCTGCTCAAGAGATGTTTTCCCTCAAGTGTTGCTTGCGAAAATCGGCTAGGTGCACACATAGGTTCACACATACGGCTGTTTTTACCATTCCTTGACCATCCGGCACCGTCACTCAACGACGCGTCAGAGGGCCGTAATCGAGCATACGCGAGACTCTATCCAGCACGCACAAAATCAGCCCCAACCCTCCGGATTGTCCGAAGAGTTGGGGCTGGTATATTTCCTGGCATATTTTCACCAGCGATTTTCACTCGTGGTTGGTAGCACCACCACGAACCGCCACCGAGGTGAGCACCGACAGCAGCGCATACGAACCCGCCAGCGACAGCACGCCACCCCAGCCGACATCCACCAGGCCGGTTGTGTCGAGTGCGGCGCTACCGAGGATGCCTTGAGCAAGCGAGGAAATCGCACGATCTGCGGTATCTACCCAGAACGCCTTGGACGCGAATTTCGATGATTTCATGATGTGCCTACTTCCACAGGTTGAGGTTGAGGGACTTCTGTAGCGCCTTGATGGTGCGCGGACCAAGAACGCCATCCACCTTGAGTGGACCGTCCTTGAGGACAAACTTCGCGGCAGCACCGCTCTTGCGTGCATGCCACACGTTGAGCAGTTTCTGGACCGCCATGACGGTGCGCTTGTCCAGGCGACCGGTCAGGTCGAGTGGGCGTTTGAGCTTGAAGCCGCCCTTCCCTTTCTTGCCGTTGAGTCGGTGCTGCAGGCGGGTGCAGGACTTCGCGGCGAAATCACCGTCCGGATCGAGGGCGCCTAACTGGATCTGCCACTGGGTGCAGGTTGGCTTGTCGAGTGTGCCGTTGATCTTGAGTTTGCTGGTCTTCATCCGATCAGCAGCCGCGTTGTACACCCAGTGCCAGGGCTCGTTGACGCTGCGTCCCTCGGTGTTGGTCCAGCCGTAGGCGGGGCCATGCTGTGCAAGCCAGGTGTATTGAGCGGAGGTGAAACTGCCGAAGCCGATCCCAGTGTTGATGTCAATGGCGATCCCCAAACCATGATTCGAGGTGCCAGGTACCGCAGCGGCAGCGCCGGTGTGTCGCCACCAGTACGAGCCTTTCCACGGCCCGCGTCGGTCCACGATGTCGCGTCCGTTCTGGCGGATGATGGCATACGTTTGCCGGTAGCGTTGCCGGAAGATCGACTCCTGTTGCGCATAGGTACGGTAGCCCTGAGTGAGGCGTAGTTCGTACCCGAACTCGCGTTTAAACGCGGAGTTGAGGCGCTCGAAAGAGTTGCGTGCAGCCTTACGTAGCGTGTGGCCGTTTGAGGTCTTAGACAAGAGCGACTGGATGAGCCGCCCATTGAGGATAGACATGGCGTACCTTTCTGTGTGTGGGCATAAGAAAACCCGCCACCAGGTAGTGACGGGTTATTTGAGGATGAAGGCTATGAGGATCGGTATTGCGGCGCCTATCACGGCCCACACGACTTTCGGGAGCCAGGCGTTCGCGTCGTTCTCAGCGTCGATCTCATCGACCTTCGCCGCGAGTTTCTCATAGTCATCGCGGGGTACATGATCACGTTCGAGGGACCTTAAACGGATTTCGTGGTCTTTGACGTTGCGCTCCACCCAGTCAATGTGTGGTGAGAGTTTCGCGTTGAGTTCAGCGATCTGCACGGTGAGGTTTACGGCCCATTTTGGAAGGAGGTTGTCATCGCTCATATCGCCTCCTTTCATGTTTGTGCAGGTAGGAAGGTTAGCCGAGAAGGCATATTATGTACGCCTCAACGGCGCGTGGCTGCAAGGTCCTGTTCCAGGGCAGCGGATACAACACGGGCGCGCCACCATCGACATATCCTCCCTCGCGGGAGGAGCCACCGGGACCATCCAGGCAATATCCTTCCCCCAAAACTTTTCAGGTGCGCCAGAAGTGATTGTGCAGCATACGCAATCAAACATCAGCTTGGTGCTCGCCGTGTGGGGTGCGTCCGCGTCGGGTTTTTCGATTACCCCACGTAATGTCGGCTCCACTGCGTTCCCAGCGGGGGCATCTGTCGTCGTGCACTGGATAGCCGCGCACGGTTAACCCCTTGGGACTTGTCATCCTGCTAGATAGAGGACTGTACCGCTGACAGCGGTTCGAGCAGAACTCGAGGTGTTAACAAACGAAACCACCCCCGCGGTAGAGACATAAGCCTGCACGGGTCCATTTGAGACAAAACCCATTCCTCTGGCAGTCATGCCCGGTGAGGGTATCCCAGAGGGAAGATTGGCTAGACCGTAATAGGCTCCATTTCCTGCGGACGGAATAGTCGTGTAGTCGAAACGCACCTCTACCTGCATCCCCACACGCCGTGCGCGACAAAACCCTGTAAAACCCGAGGCAACGGGCGTGCAATTGACCCATCCGGTGTCTGAATGGGCTATCGTCCAGGTGCCGTTGAGGCGTACATAATATGCCTTCTCGGATTCGACGTAGCAGACCTCACCATCATCAGGGTTTGGGTTGGCTGCGTTACGGGCTGCGAGCGTCGCATAGCGCTGGATGACGGTCTTCTCGATGGCGTTACCCAGCTCGAGAAGATCTGCGGGAACGTCGTTGGAGACGCCAGGATCCGGGATTGGAAATCCTTGTAGTTCAGTTTGTGCCATGATCGGTGGCCTCTCTGGGTGGTTCTGGATAGTCCACGCTGGTTGCGTAGACAGCGGTTTCGGTCAGGGTTAGGGCTTTGACGGTTTCGGGGTTGTAGCCGAGGTCCTGGCAGATCCGGGCAAAGGAAAAGCCCACCGGGGTGTCCGGCGGGCTTTCGCTCGATTCGTCTGGTGTCTCTTCGGGTAGAGAGTCGGGGTCTTCGCTGTTTGTCATGGGTCCTCCTTAGATCGGTACGGAATACGTGATTGTGGCTTGGATGCCACTGACGTGGGCGAGAGCGTAGGTGTACCAGGGAGATAGCAGAACGCCTTTGGCGGTACCTGCGGCGAGGCCGAGTGCGATGTCGGAGTTGATTGGGACTTGGTAGTAGCGTGGCTGTGCCTCGATGTACATGTCGGCGCTGTCGTCCGCCCACCAGGACGGTGGGCCGCTCGGCAGCGCACTATAGCTGTGCGCACCGACGTCTAGCCCGGTGAAAGGTTCCCAATTCAATCCGAGTGCAGCCGATACTGTGAGATATCCGGACTCGATAGTTGCGCCCGATGGAATGTCAGTGGGACGTGGTAGTTCTACCGCCGTGTAAAAGTGCTTGTACATGGACGGCATGCCCGGCACCTCAGTCCACAAGCCCACGCGAGATTGCCCGGTAGATCCTATTTGAGACCATGAGTAGATCGAGTCTCGCTCGATCGCTTCGCATTCCCACATGCGGCCGGCGGTCACGGTGGCTTCGCCGTAAGCGCGTGGGCGCTCACGTAGATCGAGGGAGTTGCGTCCTAGTACCCACCAGCCAGATCCAATGGCGATCAGGCCGACGAAGTCGTCGACTTGTGGCGTGTATGTGTCGAACCATCTGATTCCAGTGAGCAGGATGGGTTCGTTCGGGTTGCCGGGGTTGATATCCACGGTCAGGGATTTAGCGCCCTCATCGATGGCAGTGACCACACCGAGCCGGGAAATAGCGGCTTGTTTCCCGGCAACTGTGCCGATCGCTTGGACCAGATCAGACATTGGCTCTCACATCCCTGGTACGTAGTGTGAAGCTTCCGCCAGCGCGCAGCGGGATGGTCAGTGAGTCGATGATGTGTTGGCGTGCGTTGGCCGCCGCGGGCGTGAGATCGGGGACGACGAGCACGGTGTCGCCCGCCTCGAGCGCAGGGTTGGGGATGGTGGACAAGTCCATGCCGGCAGAGATGCCGACGCGCTTAGCGAGTTCGGTCTGCCCTACGGCGTGCGCCTGGCTTACGGTTGTGACTGCCGGGTTATCGATATAGTCAGGGACTTTTCCGTACGCTCCGGCGTCTGGGTCACCCCAGCGTGTGAGGGATGAGGGGTGGTTGTCGTAGACCACGCCTTGCAAGGGTAGATAGTCTCCGGACGGGCTTTCACCTCGTACGATGATGGCGTTTGCGACGCCTTCACGTGATTGGGATGACGCTCCATCGGTGAGGGTGCCACCTAAGCCAGCTTTGATCGTCCACACAGGCGCAGACGTGAGGGATGGTGCGTCTGTGATGATGAAGCGGCCCTCCCCGTCACAGTAGACGACGCAGGAGATGGCTTGCGCGATTTTCTCGATGGCTCCCCACCGATCCCTGTCCTCCACAAAAGCCGGTACACGTGCGTTCTTCCTCGTCTCGACGCTGATCTCGGCTTGAGGCAGCGTTTCTCGGATAATCGTGCTGATGAGCGCGATAGCCGAAGGCCCTTGAATGGTGCGTGCGTGGAGGAAAGTGTCGTCGACCACGAACGCTTCGCGTGAGGTTCCGGTGATCGTGACATCCGCACCGGTTGAGGTCACGTCTGGGACTTCATCGACGCGGAACACGCCGAGTGGCACCCACTCGATGGTTTTGTCTGGGAAGACTAGACCCTGCCTCACATGCACCTGGTGTCCGTTCGTTCCCACCAGATCGCGGAGGTCATGGTCGGTGTAGTCGCCACCCTGCACAATAGGCGGCAGAGTGAGGGATAGTTTGCGTCGTACAGGTGAGGCGAAATCCACGGTGATCGTTCCATCGGTGAACGGCAGGTTCGCGTGGACTGGTTGCCCGCCTTTGGTGACTCGAATCTGAGTGGTCACCGAGTGCGGCGTGGGGATTGTTTCGAGGTACTGCGTTGAGACTGGATACATGGTTTAGCGTCCCTGCGCTAACTCGAAGTACGTCAGGCCTGTCGCTTTCATGTCCGCGTACGTGGGATAGCGGGCAGTGAGGAGTGCGTAGCTGACACCAGCAACGCCGGCGGAATCTCCGGACGGACGCGTGGTCGCGGCAACCTCGATAGACCAGATGGCACCTTCTACGCCGTCCGCCTGTGCGAACAGAGCGCGTGAGACTTGCTTGATGAAGTACCAGCCTGCCTCGAACGGTGCGATCTTCGAGACGTGTTGTAGGAGCACGATGCGGCCTTTGCGGAAGGTGTTGGCGATCGCCGCGTCCTTGTCCGTGGTCAGGACTTGGAGTGTGAGTCCGAACTCGGTGGCGTCGCGGCCACCGTACACACCAACGCCCACGCCCTGCCCGCCAGCAACCTGGTAGATCCCTCCCTGGGTCGCGGAAATGACATCCGAAATAGCCTTTTGGTTGGCGTGGCTGGTCGCGTTCGGATCGCCTGCGAGTTTGAGCCAGATTCCCGGCTCCGCGCCCGTCGTGGGCACACTCAGAGACACGGTTTTCACGAGAACGTCAGCGGCAGAGTACCCACGCACCGTGTACGACACCACCGAGTCTAAGGGTGCTTCGTTGTCGGAGATGACGAGGAAGCCACCCACTGCGCGTGCATCGCCGCCACGGATTCGTACGGGTTGGCGGCCTTTACTGCGGTGGATCGTAATGCGCGAGACCTCTAAGGGCCATGCGGTGCCGAGGATCGTGAATCGTACGGACGCCCATCGTGTGTCGAATTCCGCGGTCACGATACCGTCTGGGTCTGTCACAGCCATCAGTACCCCTTTCTGGCTGTGCTCACAGCCACTTTGATTTGCTTGTCCGCCACCGACGCCATTTCGGCTTTCATGTATTCGCCAGTCCACGGGTTTTGCACGTAAATATCAGGCACACTCACGCTTATGTGCGGCGCAGGTGCGGGCATGGCGTACGGCTGCATGTTCGGTGTAGTGAGTGCAGGCAGGCGGTTAACCTGTCCACCATCCTTGAATTGAGGTAGATCGTTCAGGAGTGCTTGACGGCGTAGCTGTGCCACGTTTCCATGTCCACCCGCTGCTTGGACCTCGCGGGCTGTCCACACATGCTCGCCATTCGATCCCCACATCAGCACATCATCTGACGTACCGGTGCCGGGTCCCTCGATGGCTCCGCCCTTGGCTTTCGCGACGATCTTGCCGTTCTTGTCCTTCTTGAGCCCCAATGCTGACAAGATCGCGTTATCCGCGCTGGTCGCGAGTTTCTCGATGGTGTCGTTAACTTTTTTGATGGACGTTTCGATCTTGTCCACCTCGGCTTGAGCCTGGGTAACTCCGCCGTCGTAGCCCTTGATGGTGTTTTTGGTTGCCGATGCACCAGCCGCAGTCGTCCACTTGTCGATCTCGTTGTAAGCGCCGTTGAGTTTCTTTGCAGTGGCCGGATCAGCAAGTAGTGCGTCCGCGAGCAGTGTTCCGCCTTCGAGTCCTTCGTTTGCTATCTCAGCGAGGATGACGCCAGAGATGCCCAAGGCGGCGAGACGGTCCAGTTTCCCGGTGAAGGTCTTAAAGGCAGTCGCTTTTGCTTGCGCGTTCGCGAGAATGTCTTTCGCGGTGACAGATGCTTTAGTGCCGGGAGTGATGACTTTCTCGTGCCAGACATCGCCAGCCTTGTTCGTCTTCTGAACAAGGGTCTCAACATCTTCTGTCGCGGCCTTGATCGAGTCCGCAAGCTTGAACTCCCCGCCCAGCACACTCTTCACACCGGCTTGAATGTTCGCGAGTGTTTGAAGACGAGACTCAGCAGTCTTGAGTTGGGTGTCGAGTTCCTCTGCCTTGCCGTAGGCCTGCGTCAGATCCTTCTCAAGACGCTTGGCAGCCTTCCCCGCTGCTTCGCGGCGCTTCTTCGTCAGGTCCGTGTTGCGTGACTGGTCAAACAACTCATCGACAACACCCAGCGCGCTAGACAGCCCACCTGTCACCCGGTCTGCTATCTCACCGCGGCGAGAATCTACCGTCACTTCACGAGAATCAGCCTTAAGGCGTGCGCGACGGGCTTTTTGCTCGTCGTGGTCCTTGCGAAGATCCGCGAGTTCTTTTTCTTCGGTTTTAAGCTGCTTCTTTTCTGCGTCGAGACGGCGTTTCGCGGCCTTCTTTTTGGTCCGGTTATCCTTCGTGCTGTCAATAGCGTCGTACCGTTTTTGCGCAGATTTAACGTCTTTTCTCGCGTCTTTCACGACAGTTTTTTGTCGCGTGACTCTCTTCTTCGCTGTCGCAACAGCCCTGTCAGCGACTGTGACAGCACCACCAGACGCGAAGGCTGGCAGGTCACCGGACAATGCGGCACGCCGCCACCGTTCGACACCCATGTGCCCGCCCATAGCCTGGACTTCACGGGCCGTGACGACGTGCTCACCGTTCGACCCCCACATCAGCACATCATCTGACGTGCCCGTACCAGGACCATGAATAGCACCGCCACTAGCACGAGCGATGGCGTTCCCCTTGCCAGAACTTACCGTCTGTTCACGAGTCACGATGTTTGTCGTGATCGTTCGCCCATTAATGGAGTTGATCTTGTAGATCACGCCATCAAGCACGGATGACATGCGGTCATCAACAGAGAGCGTCGTAGGTACTTCAGCAGGAATCAGGTTCAACTCGTCAGCAAGAGCTCGTGCCTCGTCCTTGTTGAGCCCCATCTGTTTCGCTACACCGAGGAACACCTTCCGTGATCGCTCCATAGCGGACTGTAGTTCACCCTCGGAAGCTCCTTGAGCGCGCATTGAATCCAGGAGCGCCCATGTCGATATCACGATCTGATCAAGTTGAGCCTGGTTTGCTCGACCCTTATCAGTCGTTATATCGAGAGCATCACCACGCTTCAGTTCGGCTTCTGAGAAATCTTCACTCGCCTGTTTAGCTTTGTCCCGTGCGTCGTCAAAGGTCTGCTCGAGTTGACGTTCGGCATCGCGGAGTGAAAGCACACCGTCAACGAGACTCAACTGAGCCTTCCAGAGGTCTTCTGCAGCCTCGGCCTGCAGTTCGTACGCTTCGGCCACAGATTGAGACGCCGCCGCAACCTCATCAGATGCACGTGCGCCCTCTCCGAGCGCATCATTCATTGCCTGCTGACGCTGTTTGGCTTCGTCCAGGCTCCCAGCTTGATCTTCAATAACATCGCGAAGATGCGCGGCCGCTTGCTGAGCTTCTTCCCACTCCAAGCGATCGCCTTGGAAGTTTTTCAGATACTCACTAATCTGCCTTTCGGCTTCCTCCATCGCATCCGCGTTACCAAGAGCAGCATCAGTGACAAGGTCGAGGGCAATACCCATCTTTTCGGCTTCATCCAAAGCCGTTCTGCCTGCCCGATTGTGAAAGAATCCACGCTCAGCTTGGAGTGCCTGGACCGCCAACTCACGAGTTTGGTTGGTGATTGCGCCTGTAGCACGGTCAAGTGAATCAGCGAACGATTCGACCTGTTGTTTTGCTTCGGCTTGCTTTGTCGCCCAGTGCATAACGCCAGCAGTCGCGACAGTGAGAGTTGCGCCGATAACGCCAAAGGTGACCCCAACGGCCTTCCCCGAAATGTTGAGAGCATTGAGCGCTTTACGAGTGTCGTTGAAACCGATAACAAGTTTCCCGAGACCCGCAATGCCCAAGGCCGTGAGTCCGCCTGCTCCGGTAAGTAACAGGGCAGCCTGCTTGAGCGGATCCGGAAGGTCGTTGGCAGAATCGACAACTGCATCGATACCTTGCACGAGCGAGCGTAGCGGACCATCTGCTCCCTCACCCATGCTGATAAGCAGAGTTTCGAAGGAACCTCCAAGTCCTTCAAGGTCTCCCGCGAGATTATCTAGGCGAGTTCGCGCAACTTCAGCTGCATATCCCTGGTCGTTAACGGCGTCGATCCAGTACTGGATTCCATCGACGCCTTGGTCGTAAAGAGCGTTTGCGGCACGGACTGCATCTGATCCGAAGATCACGGCCATGGCCGCGTCACGTTGAGCTTGAGTCATGGAGCCCATACCGGACTCAAGTTGACCAACGAGATTTGTTAGTCCAGCGAAGTTTCCTTGAGCGTCGTAGAGACTGAGCCCGAGTTCATCCATAAGCTTCTTTGCTTTAGATGACGGGTTTTGTAGTGACTGGAGCATCGTCTTCATGGATGTTCCGGCGTCACTTCCGAGCAACCCAACTGAGGCGAAGGCGCTCAATGCTGCAACGGTTTCTTCTAGACTCATGCCCATTGCTGAGGCGACGAGACCACCTTGCTGGAGAGCCTGTCCGAGGTCTTTAACGTCTCCCATCGCTTTGCCTGCACCGGCTGCGAGAAGGTCAGCTACGTGGCCGACATCCCTACCGGTTAGTTTGAATTGCGTCATCGCAATCGATGCAATGCCGGCGGCTTCCGCGACACCAAGTTCACCAGCTGCGGCGAGGTCTAGTGATCCTGCGAGAGCACCAGAAAGTACGTCGGAGGCTGAGACACCAGCTTTCGAGAGTTCTTCGATTGCGTTTGCTGATTCACGGGCTGAAAATGCGGTGTCAGCGCCAGCATCAATGGCGGCTTGGCGTAGTTCATTGATCGATTCTCGTGCTTCGGAACCTGTTGCCTTCACACCAGACATGGCTTGATCGAACGAGGTGTGAACGGTGACTGCCGCGGCGGCAGCAGCGGTTAGCGCGAGCCCCAGTTTCCCTGCATCATTGGTGAGGGTTGAGAGCTCTGCAGAGTTGTCTTCAATCTTCTTGAACGCTGCCGCGATTCTCCCGGCAGATTGCTCGGTCTTGTTCGCGGTTTCTTGGGTCTGTTTCCCTAAACCCTCAACAGATTCAGACGCCTTCTTCGACGAGGACTGCGTCTTCTTGGAGGCTCCTTCAACAGCAGTGCCGATAGTGGAGGACGCGTGAGAGACCTTCTTAGCGGTCTTTTCAGACTCGGTACCTACTTGCGCTGTAGCAGCCTTGGCTTTACCGGCAGAGGACGCAGTTTTATCGGCGGATCTACCTGCCTCATCTCCCATGTCCTTGGCGGACTTGGTAACCCTCGATGCGGTCTTCTCGGTTTCCTTACCAAGATCCGTCATCGCGGTCTTGGCTTTGGCCGTACCGCGTTCGAAGTCTTGAGCACCTTCGAGGGTGAGTAGGGCAGCGAGTTTACCGACGATAAGAGCCACGACGCACCTGGCCTTCCTTGCATACTAGGGGTCGGCCAGGTGGGCCGCGAGGGAGTGTTATTTACTTGTGGGTGGCGAGCCGGTGGACTCGCGAGGAATCAATATGCAGCAGACCTAAGACGAGGTCTCTGATGGCTGGCCAGTCGAGGCTGGTTGTGCTCCAGTGGACGGCGTAGTACTGGGCGAGGTCTTGGACGACGAGTGGCCAGTTTTCGAGGGCTTGGCGCCACGTGAACCCGCCGCTTTCTTGCTTGTTGGGGGCTTGTGGTCGGATGTCGCGGGGCGGGACTTTGTAGCGGGGGTAGATGCCGTTTTCGTCAGGTTCGCCAATGCCGTACTCTGCCCAGTCTTCAGGGGCAGCAAGGCTTTTGGGGCCTCACCATCCGCCACTACCGAGTACAGGGTTTCGAAGGCAGCATCGGCTGATTCTTCACCCATCGTCCAGTAGTACATGGCATAGATCGCCGCCTGATCGATGTGCGCCTCCGGAACGCCATCAGCGACCATTTGGGCGTAGACCTCGCTACCAAGCGAGATGGCGGCTAGGTTTGTTTCTGCGTGGTCTTGAACGCGGGCAATGTCTGCTTCATTGCTGTCCGCGCCACGGGCGGCGTTGATACCGAGCGCGATGAAGGACGCGAGGATGAGCCCGTTTTCCTTCGTGGGTGGCGGCACGTGATAGACGGTGCCGCCGAGTGGGATTTCGAGGTCTTTGACGAGATACTGGGTGAGGTTCTTGAACGCCATGATCGTGGCCTTTCTAAGGTGCGAGGTGTGAATCCAATGGGATGGGTAGGGCACCCAAGGGCGGGTGCCCTACCCGGTGGGAGAAGGTCAAAGGGTGCGCTCGTACTCGAACGGCTGTGATGGGCCGGTCGCGTTCGTGACGATGATCGGCACATCGCCAGGGTCACCCCCAGGAAGGATGATGACCAGGACGTTGTCACCAACACTCAGGTACTGCTCAACAGGATCTCCATCCACGGTGACCGCGGTGACGCCGGTGAAACCGGAACCAGTGATCTTGAC
The DNA here is from genome assembly GCA_031979385.1 of Timonella sp. Classification (GTDB taxonomy): domain Bacteria; phylum Actinomycetota; class Actinomycetes; order Actinomycetales; family Cellulomonadaceae; genus Timonella. The sequence continues at coordinate 55,872 of DALZEF010000010.1, forward strand.
CTGGTCACCCTCACCAGCACCAGATGGGCTGGCAGAGATAATGATCGGTGCAGCTGCTGGCGTGCCACCACCAGAAAGCACAGGGTTCTCGATGACCTGGATGGGTCCCTTCGAAGTGAGAGTCACGGACCAGCCAGCGATTTCCTGGTTACCGGTGGTCTGGCGTGCCAGGTCTACCGAGAACAGGCCCTGAAAGGCGTAGTCCGCACCCTTGGAGTCGTAGTAACGAACCTCCACGAGTGCTTGGCTGCCACGGGTGCCAGGCTTTGCCGCGTTGATGAATGCTTGGGCTTCTGGAAGGAAAGAGCCGTCTGGGTTACGGTGCGCCTGAATCGTGAAGGGAGCCGAGCCGGTTTCACCGATCTTCGCCTGGTTTTGAGCGCCCTCGTCGTCATACGTGGACGCGTCAGCCATGACAGCCGCATGCGCTGGTGCGATAGCCGATGTGAACCGGACCTGCTGCCAGTTTTCCGGGCGGGCGCCGGGGCCAGCGAGGTTAATGTCAAGGTCGAGCTCATAAGACAGCCCGAGGTCGGTAGGTGGTGCGAAAGTTGGGACAGACATGTCTGCGCCTTTCTCTTACTGGGTTAGATGAATGCAACGGCCTCGAGCGTGCCGGTTGCTGGTCTTACCTCGCGTCTAGCGAGGAAGGATGAGTTGGAAATTCAGGGAGATTTCCGGGCGGTCGTTCGCATCGAAGCCCAAGGGCAGGTAGGAGATGCGATGACATTTGGTGATGGCGATACCAGACCAATTCAGGTGGTCGCCGTGCAAAGCGGCGGTGACGTGTTCTGCGAGAGTGTCCACGCTGTCTGGTCGGCCTTTAGCAGTACGCACACGCACTTGCAGGTTGATGATTTCGTGCGTGAGCGCAGGACTCGGATTCGTGTCGCGACCATAGAGTGTGAGCACGATGGTGTTGTCCGGTGCGGTGGGCATCTTCTTGAGGATGATGCCGGTCTCGGTTTTTGTGTATGCGCCGTCAGGCTTCCACACACCTGCTCCAGCGGTATCGAGGACGAGCGCGGCGGCTTCATACAACTGGGTGGCGGGGATCATGACAGGGCCTTACTGATCGCCTCACCGATGATCTGGACGGCTTTCTCAGCGTTCTGTTGCAGCGGCTGTTCCAAGTACTTCGCTTGCTGCCCTGGGCGGTGTTGCCAGTCGAGTTCTTCGTGCTGGCGGGCCGCGTAGACGGTGTCGTAGGAGACGGCTACGTCTAGGCCGTCTTGGCTGACTTGTCCCGAGCGTGCGAGGGTGGCTTCGTCTCGTGGAACGATTTTGAGGGATTCTGCGAGGATGTGTTCACCAGCGGCGTGCACGCCCTGCTCTGCCGCATCAATGAGGCCGGATAGAGCACTGTCATCCCATTCAAATTCGACGCCCATCATGGTCTCCTATTCGAGGTAGAGCACGTAATGCTCTGGTGCTGGACGATGATCGAGGTGGTCCACGCGGATGACCTTCGAGGTGCGTCCGGACGGCAGGGTGAGGAGTGATTTCACGGGCAGTGGGGCGTGTTCTGGGCGGCAATACACTTGCGCCGAGGACACGGTTTCCTCACCTGTCGCGGAGCGAACAAGCTTGGTTTTCTCTTCGACCTTCACCCACTGCAAAGCCCGCTCGCTCTTGTAGATGTCCCCGTAGGCACCCTGTCCGCCGTGCTCTTGGAACAGCACCGTATGTGGGGTGAGCATGCGTGGTAGCTGGGTCATGATGTGGGCGCCTTCCCGATCAGGCCAGCGTTGAACAGGATCAGGACGGCTTCGGGTGCGTACCGGTCGAGTTCGGCGGACTGGTTGTTGGCGGAGCCGACACCACCACCAGATGCAGAGAACGATCCCAGCGAGAGGCTGTTGAACCGTCCGGATGCTCCAGACACATCACCGGTATCGATAAACCATTTGGCTTGGGCACACGCGGCATCATTGAACGCGGCCTTGATGAAAGGGTCTGTGGGGTACCCTTCCTCGTCGGTGGCATAGCAGGCGGTTTTTGTGAGGTCCTCAAGCAAGGGTGTGGCACGCATAATCAGCGTGGCCGCTTCCGCCTCTGTAACGCCTGCGTTCCAGGGTGGGCCGTTGAGGTCGTCGGCTGTGGCGTAAGCACGCATAATGTCTCCAAGTCGTAGGGGTGTGGGTGAGGGCGCAGGTCGCGTTCATGGCAGCCGGAGGAGTCCCGCCAAAGTGTGTTTTGCCCAGCCGAACGGCCTTCCAACGGGAATGTGGACCTCGCGTGGCGGCGTTGGTTGACGCCCTCACCCAAAGAATCAGGTAGTGGTCCTCACCCCACAGGTGTGTGGTCACTGTGGGGTGAGGATGCTGGGGTTATCCAGCGGGTGGCGTGTTCTTCGCCGTGAGGTGTGCTTCAATCGCGGCAAAGACCTCGTCCTTCTTAGAGGCGCTGCCCAGTTCAACCTCGTTGGCTTGTGCCCACTTGGTCAACTGGTCCTTCGTCCACGACGTGGCCGGATCGCCTTCTGGGAAATCCGGTACTTGGTCGAACACGATCTCGTATCCGTGGCGTTCGAAGTACTCCAATGCTGGACGGTGGTCGGTTTCACCGATACCGTCCTTGAAGTCAACGCCTACAACAGTGCCGGTGAAGCCCTTGACGGGTGTGGTTACCTTTGCCATGGTCAGGCCACCTTAATGTTGCGGAAGACTGCGGCAGCCTTCGTTGCCTTAAGTGCCACGGCGACTGGCCCCATCTCGACCTCACCCTTCTTGACCGCGCCAGCGGTCGTGAAGTCAGGAAGCCACGTCTCCACGAGCTGACCGCCCACAGTTGAGACTGCGTGGAAGCCGTCAAGTCCGATACGTACCGCGTACAGGTCGGTCAGGTTCGTGACAGAGTCCGCACCGATGGTGCGGGTCGCGGTTGAGATGATCGGGTTGTTCGACCCAGCCTTTGCGCCCGGATCGGCGAACACGATGTCGCCGTACATTTCACGGGTGATGGGGCGCCCGTTCTGACCGATGAGCCCTTCGACAGGGTTCTTGGTGTACATCCCTGCACGGCGGGCAGCTGCACGCACACGAGCCAATGCCTTGGCGTTGCCGAGGATGATGGTTGGTGAGCCGTCAAGCAGTGACAAGAACTCGTCGATAGCGTCGAGTGCCTTGTGTTCGGCGCGAGGGTTGGTGTCGAAGTCAGCCCAGTTGGTGACTTCACCGGCACGGAACTCGGTTCCAGAGCCAACGAGAGCCTTATCCAGGCCGTCGAAACCGTTCGCGTCGGTCGCGATGTCACCGTTGATGACCGCGTCTTGGAACTTGGTGGTGGTCGCGGTAATCGTGTTCGACAGGTTCAGCGAAACCGAACCGGAGGACGCTGGTCCCAGCTTCGCGATGACACGGTCTACCTCGAACGCGCCACCAAGCGGTGCCAAAGTGACGGTCTTGTGCTCGGTGGTGACCTGTTCGGTGGCGTATTCGGTGTTCAGTGCACGAAATGCAGCGTTGCGTTGGGTGATCTGGCGGCGGTACCCGTAGGTGAGGGTTGCGCCACCGCCGGCAGGGTTGACTGCCTGGTCGAAGATGAGAGAGTCGAGGATCGCGGAGCCCTTACGGAACTCGTTGATGACTGCGACATCTAGGTCGGTTTGGGTGTTCTTCTGCGCTTCGGCGAGAGTGATTGCGGCCATGAGTGCTGGCCTCCTTACTGTGTGAAGGCCGCTGCGACAGCGGCGTCAAGTGAGATAGGTGTTGTTTTCTTGCCTTCGCCGGTCCCGCCGGTCAGGTCGCCACCACTCTTGCCCGCCGCCTGGGCGGTCTTGAGTCGTGGATTGTCTGTGATCGCCTTCTCGACAGCAGCCTTGAGTGCTGCGGTGTCGTCTGGCTTGATGTCCTTGATGGAGTCAAGGAAGGTTCGTGAGTCGAGGAGGGCGTTCACGTCCGCGCCGGGAACTTGGCCGGCTGTGCGGTAGACGGCCAGTTCCCGCTGCGTCGCGGTCGCCTCGCTGGTCTTTTCCGCGAGTTGTGCGGTCAACTGTTCAGGGGTGGGTGTGGTGTCGCCGTCTTTGACGAGACCCAATGCTTTGCCGAGTTCTTGAATGAGCCCGTTCTTCGCTTCGGTGGCGGCGTTCTGCTTCGCAGTGGTGCGGTCTTTGGCGTTCTCGGCACGTAGGCGTTCAATCTCGGCTTTCGCTTTTGCTGGGTCGTCCCACACGTTCGTGGTCGTCTCGGCAGGTTTGGCCTGCTGCTGTGCCGCGACAGTCGCCGGAGATGGAGCAGGCGGCGTTGACTGCTGTCCTTCGGTGTTAGTGCCGCCAGCAGGTGGCGTAGCAGTGCCGTCTGCGGCTGGTGCGGCACCGTTGAAGCGGATGCGAGACCAGCGTGGGTGCTCGTAGCCGGGAGTGATCGCGGTCGTGTGGATTGGTTGTGCGAGGTGCATGATTCGGCCTCCTGGGCGTTATCGGGGTGGTGGGCATGAAAAGACCCACTGCGTTTGAATGTCAGTGGGTCGTGGTTGGGTGTGTTTATACAGGCCGAAAAGAGGACCTGCGAGAGGTTTGGAGGTGCGAGATGGATGCCGCAGCATGGGTGGCAGTAGTGGCTGCCGCAATATCACTAGGTGGGATTATCCCGGCTGGCCTGCAAGTCAGATCAATGAAGCAACAAACCAAGATTCAACGAGAACAAACGAGACTTCAAACAGAGGTGCAAAAAGACTCACAAAGACCGTTTGTCTGGATGGATTTCCGTGTCAACCCGCAAAATGGGCAGGCAGTTCAGTTAGTTCTCAAGAACGAAGGCCCGACAATTGCTGAGAACATCCGCGTAGAGTGTGAGCCTCAAATGAGACGAACAAAACGAGCTTCTCAGCGTGACGGTACGGACGAAATCCCCTTGTTCGCCAGTGGTGTGACTTCGATGCCACCGGGCCGAGAGATGAGGTGGTTTGTAGGTGTCGGATCAGAGTTGTATGCCGAGGGAAAACTGGCACAACATAAGATAAAGATCTCCTATGATGGACCTTTCGGGCCTGAAAACCGGTGGAATACAACCTCAGTTCACTGGACTTGCAAGAGGCCGTCTTCGCGAAAGAAGGATCACTCGCTGGCGTGGAAAGAGCGGTTAAAGGTCTCAGGGAAAACAATTCTCCGCTCAACCGAATTGCAGCAGCCTTGGAAAAAACGATCAAGGAGCGAGACTAGCGCGATTTACTGCTTTGTTCGCGGCGATTGTTGCCGCTTTTGGCTCCGGAGCGTTGCGCAACGTCCCGGAGTTCTCGTTCTCTGGTGTACCGACGATTTACGGCGTAGACTGGTGAGCAGATGGGACCTAATCCGGGGTCAGCCTTGAAATAACAGGCCGGCAGAACACCCTGGCCGAGGGTCCCATCGTTGTGTCACCGGAGCGTTATCTGCTCAAGTTTGGTGCCGTCTTCTGACATGACCCACAGGCTGCGAATTCGACCTTCTTCGACGCGCTTGTTGTATTGGCTGAGCTGGTTGCGGAGTTTGTCATCGAGCTTCCTGTCACCTAGATCGATCATGAAGTTTTCCTTCGCAACCCGGTGGTTATTCCACGCCGTGACCACTGCTGGCTGAATGTTGTTCTTGACTGATTGGTACTTGTTTTGAGCGCCCTTGAACTCAAACACTTCACTGTCGTGAGTTAGCCACACAAAGTCATTTGATGACGCAAACCCGCCAGTTGTTGCGAGCGGTCGTGGAATCCATTCCAGGTGCTCTCCTCGAGCAATCATGCGTTCAACGAACCGCACCTCGTGAGGATCGAGTACTTCATCGTGGAAGTCCACGCCCGTGATGGACTGCTGGCGCTTCTGCCACGCTTCACGATCGGTGTAGGGCGGCACCACGACGCGAGGACGTGAAGGCGTGATCGTGAGTTGTTCGCGAGCGTACTGGCGTTTGAGTACGGGGTTGTCCGCAATGTGTGCACGAACTGCGGCTTGTCTATCCATGACTGCCCTATGTGCGGCACGTTTCGCTGCGGGTGTTAGCGCGAGGGCTTCCTTACGCTTCGCATCCCGCACAGCCCGCTCGAGGCGGCGCTGCTTCTGCTCCGCGATGTATCCGGCAGGATCGGCATGTTCGGTCGGTAAGACTGTGTGGCCGTGCTGGTATGCGGCCAGTACGCACCGGCAGTTTGGGCCGAACAGATGGCCGGACGAGCGTGCTTCTGCGAGCGATGCCGCGACGGGTATCTCATCTGTTGATGGCATGTCACCAGATAGGGACAGGATCTTCCCAACCCACATGTCACAGCTAGGGCATGCCGTGGGGCCGGGGATCACGTAGACGAGGTCGTATCCGCCCGCCTGTAGGGTGTCTACTCGTCCGTTGAGGTAGGCGTTGCCGAGCCCGGAACGCGTCGCCATCTCGACGTAGGAATCGAGCCGCCAGTTGCGTCCACGCTTGTCGGTGAAACCAGTGACACCTTGACCAAGCAGGTCGTTGAGGATGTCTTGGGAGGTTTCGCGGCGTGTCTGAACACCCAGGATGAGGTTTCCCAGGTGCGCGGATGCTGCTTGCCGGTAGGCGTCCACCGTGGAGCGGAGCACGCCCGGTGAGAGTACCATGGTTTTGCCGACGATGTCGTGTGCGAGCGCGGTCAGGGCGGGTGGCTGTCCAGGCACGAGCGGCACAGAGACTGGGTTGATGGCTGCACCACCGGCAGTGTAGGCGTCCGTGACCGCCTGTCGTACTGCGACGGCGAGGTCGGCGTTCATCGCGTTCAACTCGCCGGTAATCTCACGCTGCAACTGCCCGAGTTGCGCGAGTTTCTCAACCGCCCAATCCGTACTGTCCTCAGTGGGTGTGAGGCGTTTGGAGATGTGGCGGAAGATCGCGAGTTCACCGGCGCGGATGACGGCGAGAACCTGTTCGATGAGGTCACGGTCAACGGCACTCATCGTTGGTTATCCGCGATCAGTGAAAGGATCCGCGAACGCGGTCTCAGCCTGGATGCGTTCGACTTCCTCATCCACCTTGAGTTTGTCCCAGTCAGGGTGCAGCATCCGAACCTTCAACTCCGTGGAGATCGCGTTGGCGTTGTTCAACAGTTGGACGGTCTCAGCGAGTTCACGAATATCGATTTGAGGGTCTTCCGTGAACCTGACTTCTGGGCGTTTGCCGTCGTACTTGTTCGGCCCAAACACGGCAGAATCGACCTCAAGCAGTGCTTGAATAAGCGGGGTGAGGGCGGCTTTCCAGTACCGGATCTTCTTATCCCGTGTCCGCTTGGAGAGCTGCTGCTTGGACTTGACCTGCGTGGCGGTTTCTTGCCCGCGCTCCCCCACGGTTTCCTCACCGAACGATGCAGGACTAATCCCGGCAGCGCGGAGGATGAGGCGTGTGATGTCTTGGATGGTTTGCCGGTGTTCTTCGACACGGATCTCGAACTGGTGCAGGTCGAGTGGTTTGTCGTTCTCGTAGGAGCCTGCGCCTGGTGGGATTGCGGTGAAGAGTTCTTGGTCGTCGTCGAAGGATGCGCCTTGGCCGGGGCCGTTGTTTTCGAGGTGGTTTTGGTCTACGAATATGCGGGCTTTGGCGAGGCGGATGTCGCGCATCCAGGATGACCAGGTTTCGTCTAGGGCGTCGAATAGGTCGTGGATGCCGTCGTAGTCGGAGCGTCCGAGTGGCGCGAGTTCGAGGACTTTTCGCCAGCGTCGTTGTGGCAGCATGTTGGGCACATAGGCTGCTGTCAACAATTCTGTGCCGGTTGGGATGCGTGATTCAGCGTCTACTAGGTCAACGGCCCATGCTGTGGCGTCGAAATCGGCGAGCGGTCGAGGCGCGCCGAGTTCGGTGGTGGAGCCCTCAAACACTTCGTGGCGGATGAAACCCGGCGTGTGAGTTTCCAAGTGCCGCCAGATCTGTTGCCCTTCAGTTTTGATGACCGTCCAGAACGTGACTTCACGCAAGCGCCCGAACCGGAACCGCGGGATCGCACCGTCAGCGGCAACAGCCGTCCAAAACGGATGCCCTGCTACGTCTTTGTCCCACACGATGCGCAAGTACACGCCACCGTGCGGGCTCGCATACTCTGCGGCTTCCAACAGGCCAGCGTGCACGGCAGGTGAGTTGATGATCTCCTCAAGACGCTCCTGCGCTGGATGCTCGGTGTCTTCGCTTGGTTTTGGGAGCAGGATGCGTGGCGGCTCAGAAAACAGCAAGTCCGCGGATGCGGTAGCAATGTCTGCAGCGAGCGGGATGTGTTTGCGGGTGCGCTGCTGACCTAGTGGTGTGGGGCGTCCCCAAAAGAATCGGGCGACCGCGCCGACGACGCCACCAGCGTGCTGGGATGGGCGTACACGGTGTGAAGCCCTGCTGCCTTGGTAGTAGGCGGCGAGCTTGTCAGGGTCTCCGACGTACCAGAGGTCGTGTTCTTCGATGTTGGCGAGCATCTGGTCGAAGGGTTTGGGAGGCCAAACAGCCATGATTCGTGCCTCCTGTTCGGTTATGCGGCGAGTGCGAGTTGGGGCCGCCAGTAGCGTTCTGTTGTGGTGATGGCGTAGCGCATGGCATCCAAGCCGTGGTCTGCGACCTTGATGGGCTTGTCCTCGCCCTTCTCGGTGGCTTTGGGGTCCCAGGCGTAGCCGGGAATCTCATCGATGAGGTATTCACACACTGACGAGATGACGAGACGGCCTGTGGACAGGAGCGAGGCGACGGTGCGGATGCCGTAACCGACGCTGTTGTCGGCGTTGGTGATACCGCGCACCTTGTCGTGGATGAGTTGTGTCCGGAAACTAGCGGCGGCAGGGTCGAGGAAAATCCAGCGTGGCTCCAGATGAGTCTTATCCCGAAGATCGGTGAGCCAGTCCCGCAACCCGGTGGAGAGTTGGGTATCCGTCCAGCGTGCGCCGCCCTCCCCCGCAACGTACCGCCACTCATCGATGACGAGGAGACGCGGTACAGGTTCTGCGGTGATCGCCAGAGCGATAGCGTGTGTCGGGTTGGTAGTTCCGTAGTCCAAGCCGATAGCAATAAGATCCGCGATGGGCGGCAACTTGTCGGCGGGTAGAACGTGTTGTTCTGGGTTCCACGAATCGTAGATAGAACCTTCTGCAGCGACCCAGTGGCCTTGAATAAACCGGCGATACCATAGGCCTGTGAACTCGGCCTTAATCGAGTTTTTGTAGTCCTCAGACAGTGACGGGTTGTCATCGAGCGTGAATGACCAGCGCTTCCAGCCCGGAAGGACGAGGCGCCCGTTCTTGCGTTTGCCGATCTTGTCCAGGAACTTCTTCTTCAACCAGTGTGCGGGACTGTCTGGGTTTGTGGACCCGAAAAGTTGTGCGCCCTTGACGGACATGCGTCCGAGTAACTGCGTGAAGAATTCTTCGGGGATGACCGTGATCTCATCAACGTACGCGCCAGCCACGGTCATACCGCGAATGATCTTCTCGGCTTTCGCGTCCGAGGCACCGATGATGTGCACGGTGCGGCCAAGGATATTGGCTGTTGGTGCGCCGTTGGTGTAGACCACGAGGTTTGCAAGTGGCCCGAATAGGGCTGGGTCTTGCATCGGTTTGATGACGTTGCGGAACAGAGCATCGCGGGTGCGCCCGATCATGACCAGTTCGCCACCGTAGGGTGCGGTAGCCAAGAAGATAAACCAGCGAAGCAAGCTGACGATGGTTTTTCCGGAGCGGATCGCTCCTTCAAGGATGTTCACGCGGGCATTGGACTCCCTCATGAAGGTGAGCTGCTTCTCGGAGAGGGCAGAGGCTGCGGTCATTCGTTCCTCTTTCGCTTGGATCATTCCCAATGTCAGCGGGTCACGTTACAGTGTGATCACAAGATAAGCCCGACTCAGGAGGCAAAGATGCCTAGCGTTACAAGGCGAATCAACCAGATAACTCAACCTCGCGGGGGGTACATAAACCCACGAAATCTCCTTGTCACTCAACTTGGCGATGGAGAAGACCAGAAACTTGAACTCTCAGGCGAGAACATACACGCTTCATTGGTTGGCATGGCGGTGGATTACTTGACTCGCACGATGACCGGATTACCGGCATCAGAGGCATTTCATGTCTCCATGAGGGGTGCTGCCCAACTCGGCAGCGAGTACTTCGAACTTGCGGCTCATTGGACTGACGTAGTTCAGGATGATCCTCTCTCCGACGAGGGGATCGTGTCAGCCTGCCAGCTGGTGGGCTTTGATATCGCCTTTCGCCAAGGTCCGGGTTGGTACGACCCCGAAAGCAAAACGCTTCCCGATGAGTTAACTATCAGTCATGTCCGAGAAATGGTGAAACGTTCTTTGCAATTCTTTGACAAGCATGGCCCAGTGACGCTCCAGGGATTCACATTCGGTGACGCGTACACGGAACTCATCAATACGGGGGACGGCGACTTCCTAACGGCAGACACGTTATGGGACTTCAAAGTGTCGGTAAGTTCTCCGAAAAAGGAACACACACTGCAACTTCTCGTGTACTGGATCATGGGCGTTCGCTCCGGACACCCAGAGTTTGCGAAGGTGAGCAACCTTGGTGTTTTTAACCCGCGACTCAACTGCATATACAGCATTCATATTGGCTCGATCGAACCTTCAATCATTGCTGCAGTCGAAACAGACGTGATTGGCTACAACTAACGCGGACTAGCGTTCGGTTTCGTCTTGTGGGCCGCTCACGCCGAGTTGCTTGGCGAGTCCTTCGAGCATGCTGATTGCTCCGGCGGCGCCGTTGTCGCTGTCGAATTGGGTGATTTTGATGGAGCGGTCGAGTGCGGCGGATGCGGCTTGCATGAGTTTGAGCTTGTCTGACGGAGATGGTTCTTCTTGAGTCCAGGTGACTTGGATGAAGTCCTTGCCGCCGTGGTCGATGTAGGTGTGTGGCTGCCAGAGTTGGGAGCGGAGGCGTTCAGCGTCCTCGAGGAGTTTGAGTTCGAGGGCGGCGCGTTTGGCTTTGGCGTCGGCTTGGACGGCGGCGGTGGCTGCTCTGGTTTGGCGGCGGTCGAAGGTCAGGCCGAGGCGTTTGGCGTTTGTGGAGATTGTGGTGCGTCCGAAGCCCATGCGTTCGGCGATGGCGCGTACGCCGAGGTTTTCGGCGTGGAGGGTGGTGAGCTCGGTGTTGTGGATGTCGGTCCAACGCTTGTTGGCTGGTGGCATGATGTCACCTGCCTAGTGCGTGTGTTGTCTACCGTGGGCGCCTGGCCACCGGTGTTTTTGGGGCATGAGAAAAGCCACGAGACTTGGCTGTCATCGTGGCTTCCTACGCGTGCCTGTTTTTGGGCAGCGTTCTAGTGCTTCTATTAAACCACACCGTCTGCGGTGCTGTCTCCTTGCGTATCGTAGGAAGGACTATTGGAGGATGCTAAAGCGCGCTCCATCTTTTCGGTGTACAAGATCTCCTCACGCCCGATCTTAGATCCTTCAATTCTTGTGGCTGCGACTGGGTGTGGATTCTCCCCACGAAACGGTGGCCAGTAATAGTGGAGAAGTGCACGAACGCGTTCATGAGCTGCGTAGAGATCCGCAAGAATTTTCTCTAGCGAATCGTTATCTATTTGCAGAGCAAGATGTCTTCGTTCCGACGGTAATGTCTTGTCATCAAGTTGCCTCCACATAAACGGAATACCCGAAGAATTTTTTCGAGGAAAACCATGTGCGATGGCATTTCGGTGTTCGAGCAGTTCGAGGCAGATGTCCATTATGAGAGAAATTGTCCTCGCCTCTGAATCTGGTAGATCATGTAACTTATCTCGGACAAAGTTCACGGAACCGCTGGCTCCAAAATGTTTTTCGTAGAGACGGTAGTACTTAGAATCATCTTTCGACTTCATCATGCGCAAGTGAATGCCCAGCATTGTAATGATGGCATCTAGCTCTGATGCTCGATGGATAATTTTTCCAATTTTTGAATATTGGTCGTCAGATAACTCCAAATAGTCGAGTGGCTCAAACGAGAGTTCGTCAGTCATGCGCACATCGTACTCACTATCTGCATCAATGCGCTAGACCGTTTCTTGGAGTAGGCCGACCCATGTTGACGGCGCCCACCGTAGCCATTGGCCGTTGTCGTCGCGGCAGTTGCGGCAGATTACGTCGGCTTTGTCTGGGTTGTCGCGCCATCCTGGTTGGAGTTCGAGGCGTTGTTCGCAGTGTGGGCAGGTGAGGTTGCCGGGTGCTTTGGTCCAGGGTTCTTCGCCGGGTAGTGGTTCGTCGAGGGCGAGCCTGATTTTGCGTGGCCATGCCGTGAGGAAGCGTGCGGCGTCGGTGACATCGAGGGTGACCTGCTGTTTGGAGTGGGCGTGGTCGATGAGGACTGCGAGCCTGTTGAACGCGGCGATTGTGAGCTCGTCGCTAGCGCCACGGTAGGTGGTTTTGCCGAAGAGCGCGATGTTCAGGGCGGTTTCGTAGCGGCGGGTTTGGGTGTGGATGTCGTGTTTGAGTTCGCCGGCTGGAGTGTTCCACGGTTCAAGGTAGGCGCGCTTGTGCGGCGTCTTGGTGTCCTGTGTGAGTGGGTTGCTGCTGGTGTCTAGGACGAGCGCGGACAAGCGCGGATAGAGCACCGTGAGTTCGCGGGCGGCCTTGTAGAGGGTTTCTGGTGTTGGCGTGTTCATGGTTGGCTCCCTGCTGGCGTGGTAGATTCCGAAGTGGACAAGGTGTTGGTCTTCGGTGCTTGAGGGAGATTGATGCTGGGGCGGGTCGTAGTGTTGGTAGCACTACGGCCCGCCTTTTTCGTGTGTCGTATGCAGGTTGTACGTTGACGCCATGAATGCTCTTGACATAGTTGTTGGAATTGCAGGTTGCGCGGGTGCTTGGATGGTCGCTTACGGCTCGTGGGGGCAGTGGCGGATCGTTGCTCGAGATTTCCGTGAAACCCAGGACGCGGATACTTACTGGATGATTGACGAGTTGCTTACTGAGCATCCGGAATGGCGTCCCTTGAAGCGTCGTCGCCAACGTAAGCTCGTGACCCAGATGCTTGACGAGTCACCTGCGGAGTTGGCCGCTTATCAGCGTGCTGACCGCTTGCTCACTGCGTGGACATCATTAGTCGCAGGCTCCTTCGTGGTTGCTGTCATGAGCGTCGGCGCTTTCGTGGGTGTTGTCTTTGACATGATCGGTTAGCAACGGCTTGTCGTAGATGCCAGTTCGCGGGTTGATGCCAGGGAACGTCTTGCCGCATGCGCATACTTCGAGGCGGCGCATACGTTCATTGGTCATGCCGTAGCTGCCGTCAGCTCGCAGACACCCCACGTAATGGTGTTCGTCGGCGCCGTACACGCCCGCATACGGCATCCCCGCGAGCGAAGCTAGTGTGAACGCGTATTCGACCGTGTGGATGATCCTGAGCCGCAGACACGTCACGTATGCGGCATGTGCGGCCTGCTGATCGTCAGAACGAATAGCCTCAGCTAAACCATCAACGGCACGGTTTTGAAGATCGCATTCGATACCACGAGCAGCCCCATGCACCGCCCGGAACGCCCCCTCATCCCACTCGTGCACACCGCACCGAGGCCACGGCACCATCTCCAACAACGAACCCACTACGGGCGCTGTCATGATCGCCTCCACCCTTGACGAACCAACGACTCCGCAAGCATCACAGCTTCGTCCCAATCGAGCTCGAACAAACCGACGTGCGTGTGGATCGCTAACGCCAGACTCTTCACGCTGTCATCCATCAGGAAGCCTCCCGTTCTGGGTTACAGTCGCAATCCACTCCAAGGAATACCGCCTCTAGGCAGATGTCACACAGGCTCTCAAATCGGCCTTCATTAAGGCCGGCACAGCACGGGCACGTCACGATCACACCTCCTGCGTGTGGACACTCAACTGGACGTCCGCGAGAGTGTCCGCTCCGTAGCCTTTGGCTCGTAGGAGTGCGAGGGCGGAGTCGAGGGTTGTGTGGATGGTGGCGTTGGGGTTGGCGTTTGTTGGGAGTGTGTAGCCGATGAGGTTTGCCCAAGTTTGGTGTGTGAAGTGTGCCCACCAGTTTTTGGCGTTGTTGGGGCCGTGGCCTTTGCGTTTGGTGACGAGGAAGCCGATTGTGGCTGTGGGGTGGTTTCGGGTTTCTGTTGTTGTTTGGTGGAGCCAGGTTGTTATGAGGGTGTCGCTGGCGGTTTCGGCTGTGTGCCCTGCTTTGGCTTCGATGATGACGTGTGGGTTGAGTTCGATGTCTCCCCAGTCGTTGGCTCCGGCGAGTGCGAGGCGTCTGGCGTGTGGGAAGCCTTGTTGGTGTGCGGTGCGGACGATGGCTGTTTCGGCTGCGGTGCCGATGTCTTTGGGGCGGGTTTTCATTTTTGGTTCCTGCGGTTGAGTGTGGTGAGTGTGAGGCCTGCGGTGATGCTGGCGGCCATGAGGATGGCGAGGGCGCTGGTTGTGGTGCCGGTGTCAGCGAGCTGCTCTGTGGGTGGTTCTTGGATGCTGATGGTGTTTGCGGCGACTTCGAGGGCGGGTTGTTCGATGGTGTGTGGGGTGTGGATGTCGATCACAGGTGTTTCAGAGGTTTCGGATTCTTCGGGAGTTTCGAGGGCTTCGGGTTCGGGTGGTTCGACGCCGGTGCAGTTGTCCCAGTTACAGATCTCGATGGGCCAGTCACAGCCGCGAGGCGAGAGTGGGATGCCGTCTTCGTTGAGGGGGCAGTCGTAGGGCGGTTCCCACGGCTGTAACTCTGGCTCTGGTGTGTGGATGCAGAGGGGTTCTTGTCCGCCTTCGCCGTAGTGCTCGTTGAAGCTGTGGAGTTGGATCCAGGCGATGCAGTCACCGGGCTGGAAGCCTAGTTGGGTCCAGGTGATGGTGGTGGACCCTGCGAGGGCGTGAGAGCGGCCTTCTTCGAAGTGGATGTTGATGGTGTTGCCTGTTGTGGTGCGAATGTTGGCGTCTTGTACGTCGTAGGCGTCGAAAGTGCGGCCAGCGGGCAGCGTGATGCCGAGGTGATCGACGGTGTACGGGGTGGGGTGGTCTGATCCGCTGCCGAGGTGTAGGAGGGCGGCGAGAGCGAGTGTTTCAATCATGAGGTTCTGCTCCTTAGAAGGGTGGTGGCTGGGTGAAGTCGGTTGTGCGGATGGCTGGCGTAGGGAGTGGTTTTCGTGCGATGGGTAGGCCGCATCGGTGTGCGTGGACGACTGGGGTGTGGTCTGCGTTGGCTGTTGGGGCTTCGACGCCGAGGCCGGGATAGTAGCGGGGCGAGAGTTGCCAGTTGCCGGGTGTGCCGTGAAGCCGGTAGGTGGGAATGTTCAGGATGATTGCGGCGGTTTCGTCGTGTGTGGTGCAGAGGGCTGGATGGATGTGGACGTGTGCGGCGAGGGTGTGTGAGTCGTAGCCTTCGAGGGTCCAGGCGTGGCAGGTGCGGCAGCGGGTGGGGCGTAAATGCGTGGAGAGTGCTGGGTTGGCGCCCAACTTGATTTCGATGAGTTGGAGCCAGAACGGCGTGGATGGGTGGTTGAAGAGTGTGTTCATGGTTGGGGTTCTGGTTCCTCGAAATGACACTTGTGACGCTTGTGACGGATGTTTGCAACCCTGTAGCCCTATAGGTGTTGTTGAAGATGCAAGATGGCGGATTGTTCCCTTACATGTGTGCGTAGGGTGCAAAGAAGTGTCACAAGCGTCACTACTGTCACGATGCATGGTTTGAACTGCGCTTTTAGGCGTGACACTTAGGGTGACACTTACGGATTCGTGACACTTAGATGAGTGGGCTTTCATGATTGCCACCATTCGTCGGCCTCTGGAGGTTCCGGCGGTGACACTTCTTCGTCCGTTGGTGACAGTTGTGAATCGCCATCTGTCACGTCTGAGAGCCTGATTCCGTCGTAGAAACGGTTGCTGTTGGACCGTGAGGATTCAACGCCATACCTACTGCGCAATTGCTGAGTCAACGCTCGAGGAGAGACCGGTTCGAGGCCTTCGCTTCGGCACCACGACTCGTAAGCTGCCCGGAGGGACGAGGTCTTGATGTGCATGTGTTGGGCGTTGGGTGAGCCGGTGTCACAGCGTTCTGCGACGAACTGTGCGACAGTGTCGTTTTCTTGCTTGTAGTCCTCTGTCGCAGCACGCACAGAAGCAGGCTCGTTGAGTCCATGAGTGAAGTAGTCGGCGGCTCCCTGGACAACCCATGCGAGGATGCCTGGGCCTTCTTCTTCGTACAGGATGTCTTCGAGGCCCTTGATTCGCTTCTCTGGCGGCACGGTGTGAATGAAGGGCAGTTGCCTGATGCGTTCCCAGAAGGCTGGTCCGCCAGTTTTGACTTCGGGCCTGTTGTTGGCATGCAGCCATATGGTGTGGGTAGGGATGAATGTGAAGGGGTCTTTGCCCATGAAGCGGGCGTTGATGGGGTCTCCACCAGTCAGAGACTTCACTTTGGCTTCCGCGAACTTGGTTCCCTGTTCGAGCTCACCGCCGATAGCAATGCGGACTCCGGAGAGTTGGGCGATGGCTGCTGGGTGGTCTTCGCGGGCTCGCTGGACGAGGAAGTCTCCCGGAATTGAGGCAGCGTAGTTGTTTGGGCCGATGCCTGCGACTTTTTGCACTGTCTCGAAGAGCACGGATTTACCGTTGCGTCCTGACCCGAAAGCAAACGGGAGAACGTGTTCGAGGACTTTACCGACGAACGAGACACCGAGGAGTCGTTGGATATAGGTGGTCAGTTCCGGGTCGCCGGCGAAGGTGTCTGCGAGAAATGCGGTCCAACGCGGTGTCGGGAGTGTGGGGTCGATCGGGACGGTCGTGGTGCGGGTGTGAAGCATTTTGGAGGACGGCGGGGTGATTTGGCCGGTGCGTAGGTTGACGACGCCGGAAGGTGTGTTCAACTCGTAGGGGTTAGCGTCGAGCGTGGTGATGTCTGCGACGATGCGGCTGTCTGATCGTGCGATTGCTGGGATAGCGTCCAGTCCTCGTTTTGACAGGCTCTTGCGTCGGTGGAGGGTTGCTTCTTTGTCATGTCTGGGGAGATTGCGCGCTATGTCGCGGGCGAGTTCGTAGATTTCTCTGGCGGTGTCCCATTGCCAGGTGTGGCCGTTCCAGATGAGCCATTCGTCGCGTTGTGGGACGTAGCGGATGTGGTCTTTGTGGGTGTCGATGAAGCGCAGTGCGTTGCCGTCGTCGGTTTCGGTGTAGGTGGCTGGTCCGCGCTCATACGTCGTGATCGCGGCGACAGTGTTCGCAGTAGATGCAGTATTGGCAGCATTCTGTGTCGATGGTGCGGTGGTCGCAGATTGTGCAGTGGGTGCAGCAGGGTTCGTTGAAGTCGTCCATGAGGGTGTTCCGTTCAGGATGTCGTTGAAGATGGGGTCTGGGCCGGTGATGCGTTGTTGTTCGGCTCGCTGTCCGTAGCCTTTTGCGTAGAGTGCTTTGGCTGCCGCACTGTGGTCGCCACCGTGGTTGAGGAGGGCGTGGGCGCCGAGTTTGGTGTAGGGCACTTCTTGGTCGAACTCGGTGCTTGAGGTGAAGACGTAGAGGCGGTTGCGGTCGTCTGCGTGTCCGGTGGTTGCGGACAGGCCTTGGTTTTTGCCGGGGCGACGCCAGTAGCTCGTGCCGGACCCGTCGGTGTACAAGAATGTCCACCCGGCTGGTGTGAGGATGTCGGTCCAGGAGGTTTTGGCTTCGAAGTCGTCACCGGGTGTGACGCCGCCGATCCATTCGCTGTCGGTGGGTGCTGGTGCAGGCTGTGGTGCGGGTTTGATGACGGGTATGTCGAGGGTGCGCAGGACGGAGTGGAAGGCGTCGCGCTCTTCTGGGGTGAGGACTGGTGCGGTTGCTGGCCCGCCGAGGATACGCACCCAAGGTTTGCCGCTGGTGTGGTGGCGTGAGGGCCATGCGACGACTTGGCCGCCTTCACCGCGGGTTTCTGCGAGGACTTCCTTGGCCGCGTTGCGTGCGAGCTTCGTGTTTCCAGGCACCTCCATCCCTGTGAGGCGGTAGTGGAAGTGCAGGCCGCCGGACGGCGATTGTTCGACCCATCCGGTGGTGACTTTGGTCCACACGTCTTCGAGTCCGGATGCGATGGCGAGGTCGCGTAGGGCAGGCATGTGGTGTGCTGCGCGGCCCTCGATTTCGGTAAGTTCAGCGTGTCCGGAGACGCCGCCTTGGACGATGCCGAGGTCGTAGCCGGCGGGGTCGGTGAACCATGCCTGGAGTTGGTGTTCGTCTGCGGCGTGCTGGGTGTACTGCTTCCAAGTGCTGATGGCTGGGGCTTTAGAGCCATCGGTGCGGATAGGCAGGACGGAGTAGCCGTGTGCGTGGAGTTCGAGTGCCGTGGTGAGGATGTGGGTGTTCACAGTGCGGCCTCGATCTTGTTGATTTTGAACTGTAAGAACATGGCAAAATAGCAACTATGGATATTGATGGTGTGATCAATGAACTTGAAGAATTCATCCGTTTTTCTGAGCGGAAAATTAGCAGCGACCCATTTGGGGGTAGATTCGAAGATGGGTTGGTTCAACCGATCGACAAAGTAAGACAGCGAGCGGTCGTGATTGAGAAGATCCTGAACGCTGTGTTTCCGGAGTGGAAGAGAAGGTTCCAACCGGGCATCAACGATCAAGCTTTTGAAGCACAGAGACAGGGCGCTCTCGAAGCAGTTGCGTGGCTGAAGGAACAAGAACGAGTTGCTAAATTGCTTGGTGACACGGGACCGACTTTGTCTGCGAGCACGTTCCATCCGTGGGTGTGGGGTGCAGCGCAGACCTTGTGGGGTAGCGGACACTACCGGGCAGCAGTTTCTGCTGCGGCCACCTCGGTGAGTAGCTACACCCAAAGAAAACTTGAAAAGCGTGACAAGGGTGAATGGGATTTGATCACCGCGGCTTTTGCTCCGGGTGATCCAAAAGAGGGCCACCCAAAATTGAGACTCTGCGACAGCGACGGTAGTCAGAGTTTCACTAGCCTTCATGAGGGGGTGGGTTTCTTCGCGAAAGGTGTCTACAAGGGGATACGGAATCCAGCCAGCCATAAGAATCTCCCTGAGCTGAGTGAAACTGAAGCGTTGGAGCAGTTGGCTGCGTTTAGTTTGTTGGCACGTTGGATTGATGAAGCTGAGGTTGTTCGGGCGGTGTGACAACGTGCATCCCTTCAGGTGATGTGTCTGGTGGTTTTGGATGGTGCCCACGGCCCTGACGTGATCGGGCTGCACCGCGTGGTGGCGTGGACTTTGTGGGGTGGGGACACGAGGGAAGCGTGTCCCCACCACGGTTTTGGGGTTAGGCTGCTGCCCGTAGTTGGGCGATGACCGCTGGGTCAAGACCGGTCGCTTGTGCGATCAGCTCGTCTGGCTGTCCGACGGCGATGAGGCTGCGGGCCACGTCTGCCGGGTTCTGAGCCGCCTGCTGTGGTGCGGCTGGTGCCGCCTGCTGCTGCTGGACGGGCTGAGCGACCGGTGTTGCGTGGACTGGCTGGTCAGGCTGTGGCGCTTGCGGCAATCGCGCCTGCTGGATGGGTGCAGGCTGGCCTTGTGGCTGTTGGAACTGTCCCTGCTGCTGCGGGTAACCGTGCTGTTGTGGAGCCGGTGGGGCTGGTGGTGTTGGCTGCTGTGGCTGTCCGGTCGCCCACGTCGGTGCTGGACCCTGGTTCTGCCCAAACTGCTGCGGCTGCTGTTGGACGGGCGACTGGGTGTACTGCTGCTGCCCACCGAAACTCTGGTCGAGACCGGCGTTGACCGGCTGAATCTGGTAGGCGTACACCTTGGTCGGTGAGCCCTGCTGTGAAGGGATTTCGCCGGTGTACGCGGCGGTGAAGATGTTTCCCTGCGCGAGAGCCTGCGACGCTGTCGCTGTTGGCCCGCACGCATTTTGCACAGCCTGCTTGAACGCCTTGGATTGCTCACCCCACGTCTTGATGTAGATGGTGCGGTGGCCGTTGTCATCCGGTGTGGTCTGCAGATTTGAGGCGATGGTGACAGCTAGGAGCATTTTTGGGCGCCCGTCATCCCAGGTTTCTAGCTGCTTGGTCACAAAGTCTGTGGCCTGTATCGGTGATGCGGAGATGATGGGTCCGCTGATCTGCGAGCCGACTGGGGTGTCTCGTGTGAAGAACGAGGGTGCACCGGAGGAAAACAGGGCGTCGATGTCGTTGGAAATGGTCATGATTCTGGGTTCCTTTACAAGCTGGAGAGATCAAAGAATTGGTCTCGTGGTCGTGAGGGTGGTGCGTCCGCAAAGCGGGCGCAGTCATAGCAGTGGGAGTCACGGGCTAGGCCTGTGATCCAGGTGTCGCGGGCCTCAATTGAGATGGATTCGAGGACCGTGAGGTTGAGTGCGAGGTTGTTTGCCCGTTCGAGGACGTGTTCAGCGCGAGTGCGGTCGTGCGGGGCTGTCCACCAGACCGCAGAGTCGAGGCTGACGGCGTTCCTGGGCAGGTAGGCGATGGCAACGTGGTCAATGCGGATCCCGGCATCGTTCCAGCCTTTGGCGTACAGGTCTGCTTGAGCGTGGTAGACCGGGGATGGCCCGGATTTGGCTTGCTTGAGGGTGGATGCACCGACGATCTTCCAGTCCACGGTCATCCCCGCTTCGAGATCCACGAGATCGGTACTCCCCCAAATCTCTTGCCCGCCAACTGTGCCGACCATGGTTTTTTGTTCCATGAGGTAGCGCAAGGGTTTGCCGTCGGCTTCGAGCTGGAAATTCCGTTCAACGAAGACGGCTTCGAGTTTTTCGTGGACAGAGGTTCCGATGTACGGGAGCCATGGCACGCCACGCTCACTCTGCACCCATCCCGCCAACTTCGCTGCCAGACAGTGATCGCACGGCGTTCCGAGTTCGGATGGACCGATGCGCTTTTGCAAGGAACGGGGCTGGTGGGTGATCGCATGTTCGATGACGTGGCGTGCCTGCTTGAGTGACGCCACCGGATCCAAGCCCAAGAACGGGGCATGGGTTTGGCGGATGTACTCAGGCGTAAAGGTGCGGCTCACTTAAACGTCACCGTCGCTGCGCCCACGTCGTAGAAGCCTTCGAGCGCGACGGGAGCGAAGTTCGCTTTCACCGCGTTGGTGTCGATCGCTGTCTTGTACAACTGCGGGTATTGATCTGCTGGGTAGGCTTTCGTGAGCCGTGTGGAGGACAGTCGGCGGGTGCCTTCACGCACTTGGACCTTGTGTTCCCCGATGGCGTGGGTGCCGGAGCCAAGATCGGTGACCAGGATCGTCTTGATCGTGTCCAGGCGTTCCTTGATGGCTTCTTGTTCGGCTTGGAGTTTGACGGCTTCACGCACGAGTTGTTCGCGGCGAATAGTCGCTTCCGGTGCTTGTGGAGCCTGCTCGGTTGTGGTTGGGGTGGTCATGCTGGTTCCTTCTTCCTTACTGGTGTGGCGTGGTACCTGATGGATTCGTAGAGCTTCTGAAATGTGCGGGCGATGTCTGTTCGCCCGTGACGGGCCGCAAGCCGTGCGATTGCTTCGGGTGTGCGGCCTACACGGTCAGCGATGCGGTGTGGTGCTTCACCGCTCTCGAGCATCCAGTCGATGTCCTCAAACAGGTCACGAGTGGCTGTTCGCATGGACGGGGGCTGTTCGATGCTGGTGACGGTGGTACTTGGCTTGCTCGTCGAGGTAAGCGCGGATCGTGCCCGCCATGGTCCACTCGCAGTGGTGGCACCTGGCTTCGTACCCTTTGGCGAGCTCGGTGATTGGTGCTCGCGGGTTGGGGACGTGCATGATGTGCGGTGGTGTTGGCTGTCGCACGTCGCTGACGGGTGCCGACTGGGTGGACTTGTCGCCGTAGCCGTCTTGGAAGACGGGGAACAAACCGATGGCGAGAGAAGGTGCTGCCTGGAATTGCGGGAACGTCAGTACTACAGGGCTGTGCAACGGGTCGGTGCCGTCGTGGAAGCCGATGAGCTTGATGTGTGAGCGGGTTCCGTTTGCGGCGACCTGCTGCCCGGTGGTGGCGTCGATGTGAACGTTCGTGGGCTGTAGGACGTAGGTGCTCATGCGGGCACCACCTGTGCGAGCGTGAAGCCCTGGATTTCGTCTGGGCCTACCCAGTGGCAGCCGTCCACGCTGTTGGCACGGTCTACAAGGATTTGGTAGCCGCCCACGGTTTCGTTGTAGACCGCCGGTAGAGCGCAGTCGTGCCCGTGCATGCGGGTGATCAGGATGATCGTGTTGTGCACGGTGGGTACCTGGTCTCCGTGATGTTTGCCGGCGGGTTCTGGTCTGGCACTGTTGAGGACGCCGACGCTGATTGCGAGAGCGAGCATGTCCAGTTCGTCGATGAGTTCGTCTACTGGGCTTTTCGGGTTTGTTGGGGCAGTCATTTGGTAAGGTTTCCTTTCAAGGACGTTGTGTTCTTTTCGAAGTGAAGGCTCTGTTGCTTGCAGGCGAGGGCCTTCACTTTTTTGCTTCTGGGTTCCAGACCCGGGTTTCCCATTCGGGCTGGTCTCTGGCCCACTCTTCGAGGTCTTCACGCAGGAAACCTCGCTTCGAGCCGAGTTGCTTGGGTGTGATGTCCCCGCGTGCCTGCAAAGCCTGCAAAGTACGCGGCGAGATACCCAAATACGCGGCTGCTTCGCGTGCGTTCATGACGAACGGCGGATACATGGTGGACTGGCTCATCAGGCAGCCACCACTCTTCTCGTGTCCCGCGAGACAGTGGACAGCCTGGGCACGAAAAGGGCCTGGACTGGCACGTCGAGAACTCGAGCGATTTCCTTGGCTGTTGCTACCCGACAAGAGTTTCGTGCGCCGGAGTGCAGGTGCCCGACCGTCGATTTTGAAACCCCGGCAAGATCTGCGACTCGTTGAATGCTGAGTCCGCGGAAAGCCATGTACGTGCGGAGCGCGCTTGCGCTTACCAGTCGCACATCTAGCCTCCTTTCAAGTGTTCTCACTTCACATACCTCCAATGTAGATGATTGTCTTCTGTCATGCAAGACAGTAGACGGATGTGTCTACAAAGTCAAGAAGCGCTTTTACGCCTTTTTCTTGGTGTTTGCTGGAAAATGAGGCTTGTTATCCCCGAACGTGTAGACGAAACGTCTACAGTAGGAGTGGCGTTGCGATCACTTTACGATGGAGATTATGTAGATGAGCACTACGATCCCTGAGCCTTGGCGTGGACTACTTACCCAGCGAGGCATCTCATCTATTCGCGGACTTAGTCGTGTGTCTGGACTCTCGGTCGAAGCTACACGACGAGTACTCCAAGGTAAGTCCACGCCCAAAGTGGAAACCATCCGTGCGCTGGCACAGGGCCTTAACGTTCCTGTATCTGAAATTGAGCGCAGACTGGGAACTCAAGAGCCCTCAGATCTTCCTCCCTATGTGCCACCCTCAGAGTCTGCGAGGCTGGACCAGCGGCAGCGTGAAGCCGTGGACGAACTCATCCGACTCCTCGCGTTCGGAAGCCAGCATTCAATTACGGATTCCCACGGCGAAAATGGTGATGATGAGATCGAGGAAGTGGACTCGTCAGCCGATATAGATTTTGAGCAGCCAAGGGACCCTACCTACGAGTATCAGGACGAGTACGACCTCGTAGCCGACGACGCTGACGGCTACTCGCATGAAGACGAAGACGAACTACGAGAGATGGAACCGTGAGTAAAGGAACGTCCGCAGTGAAGCGGTGGATCGGGATTCTAGTTTCCGCGGCGCTAGCCTCGTCAACCATGATTGCGCTTAGCGGCCCTGCTGCCGCTGCCGCGAGGCAGGGTGACTGGGGTATCGTCCACGGCTTAGGAGACCGCACTTTCAAAGACAACTACGGTTACGTAATTCGGGGGTTGACCATACGGTCAGGCAGCGATGTAGATTTCGTAGGCGTTGATAAAGCAACTGTGACAGTCACCGCTACTGGTGGTGGGAAAACATATAGTCTCCCGTCGACACTCAAGTTAGGTGTGGATGGAACAGACGCGAACGCCTTCCAAGGTCCAATAATTCAAGCGAATACCTATTTTGGGCTGAGTCAGCACACCGATAACCTCGGTAATGTTTGGCATGAGCGCGATGAACTGCCGAATGGAAAATACCTGATCACACTGAAACTTGATGTTCCTGGGCATTGGTCATGTCCGCAATATGACCCCAAAGGCTGTACGTGGTGGGATAGGACGCAGGTAGAGCGACGCTTCGATCTAGTCATAAATCACGCCGCAGATACTAGCGCCCAAGCCCTGCGGTACTCGCACACCGCGACGGTCTCAGTGACTGAAAGCAGCGGAAAAGTCTCCGCATCGCACACAGCAACGTTCAAGGCGAAGTCCACGCAGAAAGCCACTGTCAAGAAGACAGTGAAGAAGAACAAGCGTAAGTTCAGTGCGAAGCGCTCCGCGAAGGCGACTGCAACTCATACCGTGAAGAAGACCGCGACGGTGCGCGACTATGAAGCTACGGCATCTGCAACACGCACCGCATCAGGTACAGGGTGGACGCCAGAACTAGCTAAGAATGATGCAGCGTCGAATGCACGCTACGCCGCAGAAGCAGCAGCATATGCGTTAGCGAAGAAAAACGCACCCAAGGAAGCAAAAGCTAAAGCTAAGCAACTCGCGGAGAAGAAACTCACCAAGTCGGTGAAGAAGAAAGCGAACGCTCAAGCTAAGAAGAAGGCCAAGGCTGCCGCCAAGAAGAAGGCCACGAAGAGCGCACTCAAAGCCGCGAACGCGAAAGCGAAGAAAGCCCAGAAGCGGTAAGTTCGGTGAACACTCCTCAGACACAAAGCAGTTGGGTAGACAGCTAGGCGAAAGCAAATATCGCCGTGATCATGGGTTTCACCCAGCAGATACTCAAGTTCTGGGTCGCAGGGGCCGATGGTTGTAGATAAAGCACCTCAAGCAAACTGCCTTTAGGAGATTCAGGCATGAGAAAAAGTATCGCGATTACTTCCACGATCCTTCTACTCGCTCTAACCGGCTGCGCTGGCGGAAGCGAGCCCGCACCCACCGTCACGGTCACGGAAACAGCGACGACAGAACCCTCCCCAACGCAGGAGCCAGTCGAAGAAACTGAACCTGCAAGCGAACCAACAGACGAACAAACTGAAGACTCTGGAGAACGGTACGTCTCGCATGGCACCAGTCCACGCGGAAACCTGATCAAACACGTTGGAGACTGGGCGGGTATAGGAACTGCTGAGAGCGACGAGGTCATGTCGGTCGATTTCAGGATTGCAGAGATCGAGTTCGGTATCGAGTGCACGACGAGTTTCGCAGGTAAGAGCGAAAACGGCCAGTTCGTTGGGCTTGTAATTGAAGTGGAATCCTATCCAGAATTGGAAGAGGTCGGAACGTTCTCAATAAGTGAGCATGATTTCAAAGCATTCGATAAAGACGGTAAGAGGATTAACGATCCTCAGGGCCAGGGCTACACCTGTCTTACCGATGGCGAGCGGTTACCAAGCGAGATCGGGCCCGCGGAGAAAGTCACCGGGAAGGTTGTGCTGGACCTGCCGGAGAACGCTGCTGTTGTTGTCTTCTCATCGTGGCTTACCGAAGGCGCCTGGGAATGGCCTTTGCATCTAAACGATGACGTGTGACCGGTGGGCGTCCATCGGTGTCGTTGAAGACTGGCCAGGATTTCCGTACGCAGGGATGCGGCGTCTGGGACAAACAATAGATCGTGGAAACACAATCAACCCGTGAAGGTTAACTCTCAAGAATTAACCTTCACGGGTTGATTTATGTTTCGGCAAAATACGTGCGCGAATTTATTACTCTTCGTCTTCCTCGTACTGCTGCATCGTAGATAACTGGAATGGCAGTGGAATCACATCGACGGATTGCTTGGCGAAAGCGTTCAATTCACAACGTATAAAAGGCCAGATAGCTGAGACTGTCTCAAAACCGGAAGTAGCCGCAGTTTCACGTAATTTCTGAGGAATCTGGAAACCGTACCTGAAATGACCTCTCCAGCGAGGATCGCGTTTCTTCTGCTTGGGCTGATCTGCGCTATCTTCTTTGTCATCGGTTTGATCCTGCACGATCATTTCGCAGTTGAGCCGACAGCTAAGAGGTGTTTTTGGATCATTGGGTAACTCATCAGGAATTGAAAGCTCAAACTTAACGAGTGCCGTGTCCAACTTGACCCCGACAGTGGGTCGGTTTGTGATCTCCGCTTTGAGCAGGTCCACTCGGACAATGTCACTAGATGTCAGCATGGGCGCGCCCTTCAACTGGAATTTGACTTTCGGTGGTTGGCTTCGAAGTAGAGCTCACAGTGAACTCAATTGATGTGCCGATGAACTCTGCATCCGGATCTGCATCGGTGTAAACGCTATGCTCACTAACACCGTTGCCAGAAGAGAACAACCATCTGCCGTCCATTTTGCGTTTGGGTTCATTGCTATCATCTTCGATTACGTCTCTGTCCGAAAGCCCGAAGTTGAACTCTTCAACGGTAATCCTTACCTGTAAGTTAAGTGCTGCGAGGTACTCGGCAAGAGTGCTGATGCGCAGGTTCCCATTGCCCTTGAGTACTTGATTGACCGCACCTTTGCGGATACCAAGGCGCCTAGCAAGTTCCGTTTGCGAGATTCCCGTGGATTCTAGGGCTTCGTGAAGTGCTTCAAGTACATCTTGGCGTGCACGTGCACGTGCATATGCGCTTTTTCCTTCACTATCACGCGAAATGAAAAGCTCCATTATCTCTTCCTGTCTTCCTTTGCGATTGCATGACCCTTGCGAAGTTCCTTAAGTGGCGCTCTCTCGGAGGCCTTGAAGAATCCGTGAGTTATACGTGCAATCTGCGCGTCTTTACACGTTGTTTCGTAAAAAGGTAAGCGCAAATTCCCGGCCTTGAATTCCATCAACTGGCATCCATCTTCCATGGTTAGATAGTTCATCTGTCCCGGGACGGTGAGTTTACCTTTGCGTGCGTAAGACTGAAGGCGGACGAGCATGTCCGCCTTGGTTTGATCTGACTTTTTCTTCGCTCTCGTGGAGGCTATCAAGCCGAGTGATTTTTTGGGGAGGGCTTGGAGGAAAGCGACGCCTTGATGAACGCTATCTTTGTCAAACGCAAACTCCACCACCTTCCTTGCTCCTTGAGCGACAACTACCTTCTTGCGGTCACAACATTCACAAGCCTTCCAGTCGCTGTGTGTGTCATGGTTTGTCACTGTGTCTCCATCGTAGCACTCGTGCAGTTATGACTGAACCCCAAGTTTCCATCAATGGCATAGAGGTTATCTAAAGTGATTATCGTAACTGATCTGTGGAAACTTTAATGTCAGTGGGGTGATGTGTAATAGTCCCCGTCAAGGACTGCCGCGGCACAGCAGACTCGGATGGACGCTCTTGGACAGACTTCTAGAACTCGCATGCGAACAGGATGTGCGAGTCGTATGGCGTAACCTCGGCAAGCGACGAGGTGAATATGTGCATAGTGCACGACTCATCAGAATCAATCCCCGCATGTCCGATGTCCTGCAAAAGAGCACCCTTGCGCACGAACTCGGACACGCACACCACGGGGACGCTTGGACCGATGACCCGCACATCAAGCAGCTGCGTGAGGACCGCGCTAACGCGTACGCTGCACGCCTCCTGATTAGCCCGCTCGAGTACGCTATCGCCGAGAGGCTTGTAGGCCACCACACCGGAGCCCTTGCAAAAGAACTCGGTGTCGCGGCCTACATTATTGAAGCGTGGAAGCAGACACCACGGTCATACTTTGATCTGCAGCACATCGCCCAATAGGGCCATCGCTTTAGCTTTCTCTTCGAGGTTCGTGTGCCGATAATGTTGTGTCATGTGCACGGATGAGTGGCCCACGATTTCACCGATCAGGTGAGCATCTACTCCCATCATGGACAGGAGCGTCACGGTGGTGTGGCGGGCGACATGCCCGGTCTTGGTTGTGCCGCTTGGCCGATTCTCCTCTTTTGTAATCACACCGGCATCAAAGAGCAGTTGCTTCCATTCGGCAGAGTCTTGCTTGGCATCGATCGGTGATCCATCGTCGTTGTGCCAGATAAGACCATGCGGATTGTGTACACCTTCATCAAGCGCGAGGTGGCGGCGCAACAGTGCGACATGGGCCGGGATAAGCGGGACAACCCGGCCTTCCTGGGATTTGGGGCGGGTCAGGAAGAACCGTCCCTCGAGGTGAATGCATTCGAAGTCATCTGGAATCATGAGTTTGCGGTCTGGGCAGTAGCGTGGCCAGCGCTGCCCGCACGGACTAGTGCAGTCGTGCTGCCATCGTAGTTCTTCAAGTTTCCATGACACGGTGTAGCTCGAAATGCCCTCTTCATCGGCTGACATGGTGAGGGCTGCTCGTGTCGCACCAAGTATCTCGCTCTGTCGCTGCCCGCCGAGCAGTTTGAACCAGAACCGTGATGCCTTAGCGGGCGGATATTGAGCAGCGGCTTGAAGGACTGCTAGGGCTTCTGGAACTGTCAGGGATCCACGGCTAGATTGCTTGGATCGGGTGACGCCTTTCATCACTCCGGTGACAGGATTGTCATCGAGTAGTTTCTCTTCGATCGCGTCGCTCAGCATCTTCGACAAGGTTCCTAGATATCGCGTAGCGGTGCTCGGAGTTCTCCCAGAGCTGATGAGGGCTGTGCGGACTTCACGGATGTGTGAGGGGCGCAGTTCACGCAGTTTGTGTCGTCCAATAATTGGCACGATCCATTTACGGACCGCCGCCATAGACGTTGTGTAGGATTTTGGGTCGAGGTCAGCCCGGCATTGCTCAAGCCACGTGTCTGCCCATTGTGCAACCGTGGTTGTTTTGTCGAGCGGTGCGCCGTACTGCTCGATTTCGGTTTTGAGTGCTTTGAGTTTCTCTCGGCATGCTTTTTGCGAGCGAGCGTGAACATAGAGTTGCTTACGTCCTCCGTCGAGCGTGTAGCCGACATCGACAACTCCGCGCCAGAGTTTGCGCTGAGGTAGGTAGTAGAAGGCTCCTTCGCCAGGGCTTCGTTTCTTGGGCATCTTCGATTCCTTCGAGGTGCACACATGAGTGCACACATGGGCGTGCTGTAGCGTGATCCCATGATGCCATAAGTTCGAACACCTGTTCGAATAATGCTTCTTGAACTGCCTATACGTACAGGTCAGGCGGCTGTAGGAAAGCGACTCCGATCCTTCACACGGAAGAGGTCGTGGGTTCGATACCCGCATCGCCCACCGTCAGACAGAAGTCTTACTGCACCGGCACCGTCGTGCATACCAGTTGGCAGTTCAGGCCATAGAGGATGCACATGACGTTGGGGGCCATTCGTGGCGACTTTTAACCCATCCGGGCCGCACTTTTCACGTGGACATAAGCCTAAAACGGAGGTCACCGAATCTATCGGAGACCTCCGTTTCTATGGTGCGATCTAACGGACCACAGTTTCAATCGCGGTGGGAGTCACTTCACTGCAACGTAAACCTTGTCGCCAAACATTTCGAGACGGATGGCCAGCAGACTGTCTCCGGCTGTGTCAGCAGGAACTGTAGATGCAATGTTTCCGCTTGTGGATGCGCCCGTGTTCCTTCTCCTGATGAAAAGGCATTGGACGTTGGGCTAGACGAACTGCTGGCACCGGTTTGACACCCTGAGAAGGACTAAGCCTTACGCGGTCGAGGCCTCCCAGAAAAATAAACATGCGCTGCCCCACGCCCCTTCCTTACTGTTGACGAGCACAGAAAGGAAGGAAAATGGTTTTCCCAGTGACTCTTTCGGGCACATCCACGCTGATGTGGGCCCGCGAGAGTGAAATCGAGCCAGAGGCACTGGCTCAGTTGCGTAACATTTCGGCGCTGCCGTGGGTTCACGGCGTTCGCGTGATGCCGGATGTGCACCTCGGAAAGGGCGCAACCATCGGATCGGTGATCGCGATGAAGGATGCGGTCTCCCCCAACGCCGTCGGCGTGGACATCGGCTGCGGCATGATCGGTGTGCTCACCTCATTGACCGCTTCAGATCTTCCCGACGATTTGGCCGGGTTGCGTCACGACATCGAGCGAGCAATCCCCACCGGATGGCATGGACACCGCGACCCGCTCGACGCGGGTGCTGACCTGTGGCAGGAATTTGATTCGCTGCACGCAGGCGTGCAGCGTAATGAGTCGAAGATCCGTAAGCAACTAGGTTCGCTTGGCGGCGGCAACCACTTCATTGAGGTGTGCCTCGACGACAGTGACCGGGTGTGGCTGCAACTGCACTCAGGTTCGCGTGCAGTGGGCAAGATGATCGCCGAATGGCACGTGTCCAAAGCTAAGGACCTCGAGCACAATCTCACCCTGCCAGACCGTGACTTGGCGGTGTTCTTGTCCGGAACGTCCGAGATGGATGCGTACATGCATGACCTTCAGTGGGCCCAGCGTTATGCGGCACAGTCGCGTGCCCAGATGATGCGTTTGCTTCAGGATGTGGTGCGACGCCACTTCGCGGACTTGGACCCAACGTTTGAGCAGGTCGCTAACGTGCACCACAACTATGTTCAGCACGAGAACGTGGACGACCAAGATCTCATTGTCACCCGTAAGGGAGCGATCCGCGCAACCGAAGGAATGTACGGCTTGATCCCAGGTTCTATGGGAACGGGCTCATACATTGTGAAGGGACTGGGAAACCCGTTGTCCTACTACTCTGCGTCCCACGGCGCTGGCCGAAAGATGTCCCGTAACGCTGCGAAGCGCACGTACACCACAGCTGACCTTGCAGCGCAGACTGCCGGTGTTGAATGCCGTAAGGACGAGGGCGTGCTCGACGAAATCCCAGGTGCGTACAAGAACCTGGAGGATGTGATTGCCGCGCAAACGGACCTCATTGAGGTCGTGGTGCGACTGCGCACGATCCTGTGCGTCAAGGGCTGAGCGTGCTGTTTCGTCGCTATGCTCAGTAGACCTGACGCACGCTTATAGGGCGTGACCCGAACCTGGTGTTTCATCCACCATTGGTGCAGGCCACGCCCTACACTTATGCTCAGAACTGCTCCACAGACCCGCCCGCTGACGAGACAACGAGGTCACGATGTCCAAGAAACCTAAGAAGTCGAAGAAGTCTGGCAAGAACGCCAAGAAACTCAAGCACGCCCAGAAAACCGCGGGATACTCCGCGAAGTTCAAAGAAACAATCCAAGCGACCACAGTGTTCACAAAAGATGTGGCGCTCGCGGATATTGATTCTTCCAGCACACCCGGATGGAAGCACGGACGCAAGGAAGCCGAAGCTCTTCTCGCTGACACGGGCCGCCAGCTCTCCGAACTTCAGGAACGTTTGTTCGCCGATGGTCGCAGCGGTGGGTCTCGTTCCATCCTGCTGCTCTTGCAGGGCATGGACACAGCCGGGAAGGGCGGCATCGTACGCCACGTGATCGGGCTCGTGGACCCGCAGGGCGTACAGCATGCCTCATTTGGCAAACCCACTGCCGAGGAACTTGAACATCATTTCCTCTGGCGCGTCAAGAACAAAACCCCACGTCCGGGACATATCGGCGTGTTTGATCGCTCACATTACGAGGACGTACTCGTTGCTCGAGTCAACGAATTAGCTCCACTGAGCGAGATTGAGGGACGCTACGACGACATCCTTCAATTCGAGCGCGAACTCACCGAATCTGGCACCACGATCATCAAGGTGCTGCTACACATTGACCTAGATGAGCAAAAGGCCCGCCTTAGCGATCGTTTGAGTCGTCCGGATAAGTATTGGAAGTACGATCCAAGCGACATTGATGAGCGCCTCAAGTGGCCGGATTATCAAGAAGCGTTCACGATCATGCTGGAACGCACCTCAACTGAGACTGCGCCGTGGCACATCATCCCTGCAAATAACAAGTGGTTTGCTCGTCTCGCGGTTTCTCAACTGCTGTTGCACGCCCTTGAGGACCTGAACCTCGAATGGCCGCCGCCTAGTTTCGATGTTGAGCAAGAAAAACGCCGGCTTGCCGAGGCCTAACGCACAGCCAGCTTTGCGCTGCGAGCCGGGGAATCGTCGGCAATCAGAACCAGAAAAACCTACGCGACCTCGCGGCCGACCAACAGACGGCCCTCTTGGGCGAGCGCGCCCAAACGCGACAGCGCCCGGAAATACTTCTTGCGATACCCGCCGTTGAGCATCGTCTCGGAGAACAACCCGTCTAGGCCCGAACCGCCCAAAAGCACCGGAACCTCACGGTCATACAAACGGTCCACAAGCACCACAAAACGCAAGCCCGTGGACTGATCCTCAATCGGATGCACGCCGGTCAACCCAACGAGGGCAACGCCGTCGAGCATCGCACCGTACTGGCTCGGGTGCACGAACGCCAGATGACGCAGTGCCTCATCGAACCCATCAACCGTGGTCAGGCCGTCAACCGAAACACTCTCAGCCAGATCGAGCACATCGTTATCGGGCAGACCTGGCATGGAACTTGGCACCGAACGACGCCGGTAATCCTCGCCATCAACGCGCAGCACCTCGAACCGGGCCGCGAGCGCCTGGATTTCCCGCAGAAAGTCTTCGGCGGCGAACCGGCCTTCGCCGAGGGAGTCGGGTAAGGTGTTCGAGGTTGCGGCAAGCGCGACTCCCCTGTCTGCGAGTTCGCGCAGGAGCCGGGACATCAGGACGGTGTCGCCTGGGTCGTCGAGCTCGAATTCGTCGATGCATACGAGCACCTTCTCGGCGAGCGCATCAACGGTTTTGGCGAATCCTAACGCGCCGACCAGGTTGGTGTATTCAACGAATGTTCCGTACGCGGTGCGTTCGATTCCAACCTCGTGTGCGAGGGATGCGAGGAGGTGGGTTTTTCCGACTCCGAAGCCGCCATCCATGTAAATCGCCGGAGCTTTTTTGGCGTTCTGGAGGAACTTGGTGAGCCAGCCCTTTGAGCCGCTGATCTGCTTGGCGGCTTCGCGCAGGCGCTCGCGGGTGGTCTCTTGGCTGGGGTATTGCGGGTTGGCACGGTAGGTGTCGAATCGCGCTCTGTGGAAGTGTCGTGGGGGCACGAAGTCTGCGAGCAGGCGGTCGGCGGAGACGTGCGGTGTGATGTCGGCGAGTTGTTGTGCGTGGCCGATGCGGGACTTGGGACTCACAAACCACCATCTTACAGCGGGTTGTAGTTTGGTTTTCGTTTGGCGACGAGGCCTCAGGCTTCTTTGTCATCTTGCGCTGGGTGCGCACGTGGGTTGTTGCAGAGGCCGAGGTTTAGTCGGTGACGATGTTGATTCCGGTGCTGGCTGCTGCGTCTTGAACTGATCCGAGGTCGGTGACGTTGGTGATTCCTGCATCTTCCATAAGTCGTTTGGATTGGGCGGATCGGTTGCCGGAGCGGCAGTACACGGCATACTGCGCATCCTGGTCGAGGCCGTCGAGTTCAGCGGCGAGTTGTCCGGCGTTGTAGTCGAGTAGCGTTGCGCCTTCGAGGTGTCCTTCGGCATATTCTGCTGGCGTGCGGACGTCTATGATGATCGTGTCTTCGGTGAGGGTCACCTTCTGGGCGGGATCGTTTGAGCATCCCGCGAATGCGAGAAGTGTGAGTGCGGCGAGTGCGGCAATGGTCGCTTTACGCATGTGGCGTCTCCTTGTGGGTGTGGTTAATTGGGCAGACCTCGCCCGGGCAGTGTTGCGGTGCTGCCCTACTGAAAAGTCGTTGTAGTTGGCATCCCGCGCAGATACCGAACGAGGCTTCGATAAACAGCAGGGTGAGGCACACTCCGCACAGCGCAATGACGGCTGCGAGCGGCAGATTGAGAAATCCCATGGCGAGGCAACTGGCGAACGCGAGCGCGATTAGGCCCGCGGCTGCACGTACCGTTCGTTCGTTGATGACTGGGACTCCGTTTCCTTCCCGCCACTCGCCTATCGTTGGGCGTTCTTGCGCCCGGTTAACGCTCAGTTGATTCATGAGCAGGTGCAGCGATCCGTTTCAGCCACGCCGTACAGGGCGTCCTCGATGTGCTGGCCGCAGCCGGTCCAGGTCGCCTTTCCACAGTTACCGCAGGTTACTCGAGCGCACATGGCGTGGTCCTTTCCTTGAGGGTAGGTGAGCCTGCCGCTCACAACCTCAAGAATAATACCCCTGGGGGTATATTTCAAACCAAGCTATCCGGCGCTGGATGGGTAGATATTTTCAGTGGTGGCGGTTAGGCGCGAACAGGGTAACCAGCATGCTCGATCGTGGCTCGAACAAGTTCGTCCATCGAGTCGAGGAATGGCTCCTCATCAAGGAGATCATGGTCAACAGCGGCAACAGATAGTTCTGTGCATCCCAATACAACAACCGATGCCCCACGGTCCACGAGACGAGCCGCCACCCTACGCAATGCATCGGGATCAGCCGGCAGGCCAGCCTTTACCTGCTCATAGATCACGGAGTTCACAACAGCCTGGTCCTCATCGTCCGGCGTGATGACTTCGATCCCATGCACTCCGAACGCATCGTGGTAAACGTGAGACTGGGCGGTTCCTTCAGTTGCGAGCAAACCAACTTTGCTAGCGTGTGGGGCGCGGCGCAGTGCAGCAGACACGGTGACCTCAATGATCGACAAGAAATCACCGTCGATAGCGTCAATCACTTGTTGGGTGAAGAAGTGCGCTGTGTTGCATGGCATGACCAGAAAGGACACACCGAACTTCTCGAGTTTCTTGGCGTCCGCCGCGAGAACAGGCCCGGGATCTTCGGTAGATCTCCCCACAATGTAGTCGGTTCGGTCCGGGATGGTCGAGTGATTCAGCACGACGAGGTCTAGGTGGTCTTGATCCCGTTCAGCAGCGGTTCGCTGCACGACACGTTGTAGAAAATATGCGGTCGCCAGCGGTCCAACGCCGCCGATAACGCCTACAGGTAAACCAGTTTCTCCGTGCTTCACATCCACCATCCTATTCTTACCGCCCCCACCAGATGCCCAAGCACCACGAGGTATTTACACAAAACGTCAAAACACGCCGGACCGGAGCGGTAACATGGCGAGCGGACTTGAGCATCAGCGCCGTCCACCACCACAACGAAGGGAATTGCGGCATCATGCCATTCGCGGATCAGGACTTCATCCCGGTTGTCTTGGGTACAGGACTCAACGCATACGGGATCGCACGTTCCCTGCACGAGGCCTTCGGCGTACGCACCCTTGCGTTGGGTAGGTTTCCCCTCCCCGAAACCTCGCACTCCGCGATCATCGAGGTACGCACCTCCCCCAACCTCGATGATGAACACCTCGTTGCCGCACTCACGGAAGTCGCCGCACAATACCCCGGCAAGAAGCTCCTGCTCCTACCCACCATCGAGGCGTACACCAACGCAGTCATCCGCCACCGCGTCGAGCTGGAACGTTCCTTCATCATCCCCGTTGTCGATTCGCAACTCGCACAGGAATTGGTGAACAAGGCTGAGTTCTATCAGACCTGCGCGCGCCTAGGTATCGACCATCCCCGTTCCGTGATCGTTGATGAATCAGGCGCTCAGGACGCTCAGCTTGGCGAGAACCTGCCGTTCACCTACCCGGTCATTCTCAAGCCCTCAGACACCGAACTGTATCCGAGCCTAAAGTTCGAAGGGCAGAAAAAGATCTACCTGGTCAGCAGTCCCGCCGAGGTTCGGCAGACCGCGCAGTTGATTTACGCAGGCGGTTACACCGGTGATCTGATCCTTCAGGAATACCTGGCCGGTGACGAGACCGTCATGCGAGTCGCCAACACATACAGCGACCACCGGGGAAATACCCGATTCGTCTCGATCGCACAGATCGTGTTGGGTGAACACAACCCCAAACTCGTAGGCAATATGAACGCCGTGGTCACGATTGATGAGCCGGAGTTAGCCGCGACGCTCACCCGCCTACTTGACTCGCTTGGGTATGTGGGAGCCGCAAACTTCGACATCATGTTCGACCGCGCCACTGGGTCCAACAAACTCCTTGAACTCAACGTGCGCCAGGGAGCGGCCAGCTATTACGCAACCGCGACCGGCCAGAATCTTCCCGCGCAGTACGTGCGTGACCTGATCTACGGTGAGGAGCTTCCCTACACGGTCACGACCACACCAGTCTTGTGGCGTAACGCCCCGCTACCAGTAGTGCGCCGATTCGTGCCTGCTCCCCTCAAGAACCTAGTCAAGGCTGGTCGCCGTAACCGCACGGCGCACACCCTGTGGTACCGCAAGGACCTAAATCCGAAGCGGATCATCGCGAACCTCAAGCATGAACTGCGCACTGGCCGCAACGTAATCGCAAACGAGAAGTTCCGCATCAACAAATAATCCACCCGGAACGCTACGTGACTGTGTAGGTTCTGCTTCAGGGTGCGAGTGAAAACTCGCACCCTGAAGCACTATCGGACATGTTCACGTCATGGTCCGATTGACGACGAGTTGGTTGCGCTGGCCCGACAACGTCACGTAAATCTAGTCGCCCGAGCGCGGTAACGAGCTAGCGGCGCTGTCCGGTATGGCAGCCACCAGATGATGGATTCAGGAAGCCAGGAACCGGCGCACGAGTTGCACGATCTCCAGCGCACGCTGCTCAGAAACATTGGTCGGCAGATTCACAACCCTCGCAATAGCGTCCTCTGACACCCGTAGCTCCGAAGAGCCAGGCGCATAGTTGTATACCTGCGGATCGTGGGCACCAGGGAACAACGCCGGACGATACCACCGTCCCGCTGGAACTCCCGCACGGCTCAGATCGGTGATCATATCCTCTGCTTGCTGGGCGCTCGACACATAGAACGGGAATCGCACGAATGCCCCACCCCGAGACACCGCTGCGGGAATGGTAACGACACCCTCAAGTTCCCGGACATACACCTGAACCGCACTCTCACGCTGAGATTCGATGTCCGCCACCGACTCCAACGCCGCGACTGCCTGCTGCGCCACCCACGGCGATATACCGACAGGTTGCCGCTGCCGCCCGCGGCTCTCCTGTTCGGAGATCGGTGGATCAAACAACCCAGCGTTCACGAGCATCGTGCGCAACCTACGTCCAAGGCCCCCCGGGACTCTGGTGAGGATACGCAACTGGTTCCGGTAACTCTTCGCGGCGAACGCCTGCTTGCCGCTAGGCGCGGGTAGAGCAGTCAGCGCCGAAACCATCGCGGCGCGCACTTCAGTGGTGTATCCCTCATCGCGGGTATGTGGGTTCAGCCAGATCGCACCACCAAACTTTGTGGGTAAAAGCTTCTCCACCCCAAACGAGTGCACCGACACATCGGCCACAGGCCGACCGTCCACACCGCGAGCAAACCGCCCAACGGCGTGTGCGGAATCCTCGACGACAACCAGCCCATTGGTACGCGCAACCTCGCCGAGAACCCTGGCAGACTCGTCGTCAATCACACCAAATGTGTTCTGAATGACCGCGGCGCGGTCATCGGCCCGCACACCAAACGCCGTGGGCGCGAGCGCAAACGTATCGGGGTCGATCTCGCTATAGCGGGGCGTCAACCCCGCGGCCAAAATCGGGTTGACCGCAGTCGCGCACGTGAAGATCTGGGTCGCCACATTTCCAGGACCCACGGTAGCGCGCACCGCAGAGAACACCGCTTCCATTCCATACCGGGCCTTAAACACAAGGAACCAGTCCTCAGCCGACGTACCAGAACGGCTCGCCAGAAGATTCTTCAGGGCAGCGGACGCGCTCACGAACACACCTCTCAGTTGAGAAACAACCCTCGCGCAGAACAGGACGTCACAGCGCGTCGAACGTCTCGCAGGTCTCAAAACGGTAATGTCGCGCGAGTCGCCCTCCCCAGACTACCAATGCTGGTTAGTCTAGCCATATGACCAGCCCGCACGTAGAGCTCCCTGCCGCCTTCCATGCGGCATTGCGTGCGCTACGCCCAGACGTCATCCCCCGCCACCTCACCCTTGAGGAGATCCGGGCACCGCGCTCGCTTACCCCGTATTCCGCAGCACTGGCGGGAGAAATCACGCAATCACGCAATGAACCCGGTATCCTCGCGGACGGTTCGTTGACGCTGCTGTACACCGAGGAATTTCAGAAGGAGTGGGGCGGACACTTCCGATTCGCAGTGATTGTGCGCACAACCATCGATGAGGTCATGGGACAAGACCCTCTCATCTATGAGGTGACCCGAGCTTGGGTCCGTGACTCGCTGTCAAGCACCAATGCCCAGTACAGTCACCTGCGAGGAACCGTCACCGTGCTCAACCAGGAGTCGTTCGACGAGGCCACCAACTCTGAAGCCACGAGCACACTTGAGTTGCGCGCGTCGTGGACCCCAGAAGCGCTCGATCCCGACGCGATATACTTAGAATTCAAACGCCACCTCGAGTCATGGATGAATCTGCTGTTTACCACCGCAGGTTCGCCGATGCTGTTTGTCCAGCGATAACCGCAATGGTCACAACGGCAGGCACACGAACTCGGGACACCTGAACCAGAACGTACATGAGTATCAGTCCCCCCACCGACATCACCATGCTCACTGAGCCACGCGACGGAGCCGCACAACTCGTCGCCAATCAGATGGGCTACCATAACGCACTTGTGCGGCTCGCCCAGGGCACCGGGGCTTTCGCTGTCGACGCGGAACGTGCGTCGGGCTTTCGGTACGGCAACCGCAACTACCTGGTACAGGTGCGACGCGAAGGCGCCGGGACGTTCCTGTTCGACCCCACGGGGATCGAAGACTTCACAGAACTCAACGCCGTCATGCAAGCCGATACCTGGATTTTTCACGCCGCGACGCAGGATCTCATCCCGCTGGCCGACCAGGGTTTAACTCCCCCGGCAATATTCGACACCGAAGTCGCGGCGCGCCTGCTCGGTATTGAGCGCGTGAACCTTGCCAACGTCACCTCGCACTTCCTCGGGTTGACCCTCGCCAAGGAGCATTCCCACCAGGACTGGTCCACCCGGCCGCTTCCCGATAGTTGGTTGACGTATGCCGCGCTTGACGTGGAACTACTTACTGAACTCGCTGAGCGCGAAATCGAACAGCTCAAGGAGGAGGGCAAGTACGAATGGGCGCTTGAGGAGTTTGAGCACCTGCGTGTGGCCCCCGTGACCGTCCGCGTTGATCCATGGCGCCGTACCTCCGGAATCCAGACGATCCGGGACCGCCGCAAACTCGCTATAGTGCGGGAGTTGTGGAGCGAGCGGGAGAAGATCGCCCGAGCTCGGGACATCTCCCCTTCGCGTATTCTTCCTGATCGCGGTATTGTTCAGGCGGCGACCGTTGTGCCTCGTTCCGTTGGGGCATTACTGTCGTTGCACGACTTCGGTGGAACCACCAACCGTAGGCGTGCCCACCAGTGGGAGCGCGCAATCCAACGCGCGCTCGCGCTACCCGCTGAGGAACTGCCCCCACTGCGGCTCCCCACCGCGCCGAAGGCTCCACCCATCAACCGGTGGGAGGAGAAGTCCCCCCTCGCTCTCAAGCGCTACGAACCCGCCAAGGAGTTTGTGGACTCGCTTGCCGAGCGGTTCAACATGCCGGTCGAGAACGTGCTGCAGCCCAAACTGCTGCGCCAACTGGTGTGGGACTCCACGGATCGTGCAATCAACGTGCGGCAGTACCTGAGCGATAACGGTGCCCGCGAGTGGCAGATCACGCTCGTAGACAAGCACCTGCAAGAACTCATAACTTCTTAAGGACAGGAACCACTTCGTGTACACGATCACCCCAGTTACGCAGTCGCTCACCTGGAACGAACAGGTTGAAAGCCTCGGCGGACACCCGCTACAAAAGTGGGGTTGGGGTGAACTCAAGTCCGCACACAACTGGTCCGCCACGAGGCTCGCGGTCTGGGTTGACGACGAACTGGTT
Organism: Timonella sp.; assembly: GCA_031979385.1. Classification (GTDB taxonomy): domain Bacteria; phylum Actinomycetota; class Actinomycetes; order Actinomycetales; family Cellulomonadaceae; genus Timonella. The sequence continues at coordinate 95,453 of DALZEF010000010.1, forward strand.
GCGTTGGCACAGGTCCTGCACCGTTCGTTGCCCGCACCCTTCAAGTCTCTGTCGCATGTTCCGCGTGGCCCGGTCTTTGCCGCTTCCCTTGATGCGGCTGGCCGCACGGCGGCCACCGACGCGATTGTGGCGTGGGTGAAGCAGAACGTCGGTGGTGTGGGAATCACCATTGAAACCGACCTCGATGCGGTTGATTCGGTTGTTGTGACTGGAGCGAAGCCTAGCCCAAATCCGATTCTGTACCCAACAACGCTCATTTTGGATACCCGCCTACCTGAGGACGAACTGCTGGGTGCCTGCTCGAAGAGCACCCGCTACGACATCCGTAAGGGCGCGAAGAACAACCTGGACATTCGCCGGGTAGTGACCGATGAGGAACTTGAACAGGTGCTGCGCACCTATCGTGAGAATGCAGCGCGGGCCGGTTTTGCGATCCACTCCGATGGTTACTACCGCGACATCCACCACCTACTCGGTGACGACTCGTTCATTGCCGCGTGCTTTGCGGACGGGGAAGTCGCATCGTTTGTGTGGCTCGCTCGTTCTGGGCAGACCTGGTTTGAACTGTACGCCTCGGCGAACGACACCGGACGCAAACTGCGTGCAAACGCACCCGTGAAGTGGTTCGCAATTCAGGCCGCCAAGGAGGCCGGAGCGCCGCGCTACGACATGAACGGTCTGCTCAACGACGGCATCTCCGAGTTTAAGCGGTCGTTTTCGAAGCACGAGAACCAGTTGCAGCCATCGGTTGACGTAGCGTTCTCATTCCTGCACGGAGTATGGAACACATTGCTTCCATCTGCGAAGGCTGTGCTGCGTAAGCTCCGCCGCTAGTCGTCTTCTTCTGAACGTTCGCGCTGGCGGGTACGGAGCTTCAGCACGGCAAAGGCGATGACGATGCCCAACGCCGCGCCCACGATCATCCCTATGCCTTCATCGGCCGTCTCCGAGGTGACCTCCAGTGAGCCGTAGTCACCGAACACCGGGTGCCCCATGCGCAGTTGGTAGAACCTAGCACCCAACAGAACCACGAGCGCCGCAAAGTAGATAATCACAGAGGCGATCTTCCGCTTGCGCGCACTACGGTCCGTAAGGTCATAGATCGACACTCCATGCGCGGCCGCATATCCGATGGCCAGATAACTCTGCAGAGCGCCGAGCAGAACCGCGCCAAGCGCCACGTACCAGAAACCAAACAGTGCGAACCCCGCCCCAGCGAGGGTGAGAGTCCCGGAACCGACCACGAGCGCAAACGTGTGCCCCCTCATGATCACGTTGGCCTCGCGCTCATCACCCATGGACGGGTCATCAAACCCAGATACACGATCCGCGAAAGCGATCATCCGGGTTTTTATGTTCTTGTCCGACACGTTTTAACCGTCCCCTTGCCTCAACTGCTTCAGCGGGAAAAGATGCTCCACGGTGTACCCCAGCTCGCGGGCGATGCGCAATGCGAGATAGACACTCGGCGCGTAGTCGCCTCGCTCAATCGAGATGATCGTCTGACGCGACACGCCCACCGCCTTGGCGAGTTCCGCCTGGGTAAGACCACGCGACTTACGGGTCTCGCGCACTTGCACGACCCCTGCGAGCGCGTCAGCCATACGACCTCCCGATTCAGCGAAACGAACCCTACTAATGTAAAGGTTTGTTGACACTTTGCACCAGTGCCACGCTCACGAACTGAAACCAAAACAGAACTTCCCACAGTGCGCGATTTACTAGAACCGCCAGTATCATGTAACTTGTATGACGTTGATCACCCGCAGATCATGAGGACGATGCTGTCCTCAATTCAAGGAGCAGTTCATGACCACACGCTCGTCGCACTACTCAACCCGGAACGTAGTGTTTGTCGATGGGGTACGCACCCCCTTTGGTAAAGCCAAACCAGATGGCTACTACGCCCACACCAGAGCAGATGACCTCGCAGTCAAAACGCTGCGCGAACTTCTGCGCCGCTACCCCGAACTTCCACCAGAACGAATCGACGACGTTGCAATCGCCGCCACCACCCAGCAGGGCGATCAGGGTCTGACGCTTGGCCGTACTGTGGCACTTCTGGCTGGGCTTCCCCAGTCCGTTCCCGGTTTTGCGATCGACCGCATGTGCGCCGGAGCGATGACAGCAGTCACCACGGCTGCGGGGTCCATCGGCATCGGCCAGCAGGACATCGTCGCCGCTGGAGGTGTCGAACACATGGGTGGTCACCCGATGGGCTTCGATGCGGACCCCAACCCCCGCTTCCTGTCAGAGAAGATCGTGGCTCCTGACGCGCTCAACATGGGAGTCACCGCAGAAAACCTCCACGACCGTCTTCCTCACCTCACCAAAGAGCGAGCAGACGCCTACGCAGTGGCTTCACAGAGCAAGTACGCGCAGGCCCTCGCGGATGGCAATATCTCACCAGACCTTGTTCCCGTTGCCACCCGGAACCCTGAATCTGGATGGGGCCTGGCAACCACCGATGAACTCGCGCGTCCGGGTACCACGGTGGAGGGCATTGCCAACCTCAAGACTCCGTTCCGCCCAGGTGGCCGCGTCACCGCTGGTAACGCCTCCCCGCTCACCGATGGCGCGACCATGTCCCTCATTGCGGGCGAAGACACCGCTCGGGAACTTGGACTGCCCATTGGGATGCGCTTGGTCTCGTTCGCTTATGCGGGTGTCGAGCCCGAGATCATGGGATACGGTCCCGTCCCCTCCACGCAAAAGGCTCTCGAACGAGCAGGCCTCAGCATCGACGATATCGGCCTGTTTGAAATCAACGAAGCGTTTGCCGTGCAGGTGCTGTCCTTCCTCGACTTCTTCGGAATTGCCGATGACGATCCGCGGGTCAACCAGTACGGTGGTGCCATCGCGATGGGACACCCACTCGCGTCCTCAGGTGTTCGCCTCATGATCCAACTCGCCCGCCAGTTCGCTGCCAACCCGCAGGTCCGTTACGGTATGACCACGATGTGCATCGGCCTCGGCATGGGTGGCACCGTGATCTGGGAGAACCCACACCACCCCGATTTCGTACCATCCCCATCGCACCCAGTTGGAGCAGACGCATGAGCACCTTTGAAGAAGTAGTGACCCACGCGTACGTCAACGACGTCACCCTGCCCGACGGCAAAATTCTCGCACTGGTCACGATCGATAACGGCTTCGACCACACCAAGCCAACGACGCTTGGGCCGAAGTCCATGGCGAACATCGAGGCGGCGCTGCGGGAGGTTTCTGAGCGTGCAGATCGCGGTGAAATCGCTGCGGCCGCTGTGACCGGTAAGCCGTACTACCTTGCGGCGGGGGCCGACCTCAAGGCCGTCACCACGGTCTCGAACAACGAACAGGCTCGTGAGCTCGGAGTTTCGGGACACCGCACCTATGCTCTCCTCGCGGACATGTCGGTGCCAACCTTCGGTTTCATCAACGGTGCTGCGATTGGTGGTGGCTTCGAGATCGCTCTGAACTGCACCTACCGCACCATCGCCTCGGATGCGAACGCTGCTGCGCTGCCGGAGGTTTCCCTCGGCTTGGTTCCTGGCTGGGGCGGCGCTTACTGGGTGCCACGGCTTGCAGGCTTGCACGCAGCGATCGATGTCATGCTCACTCGCCCAGCGGCGAACAGGCCGTTCAAGCCCGCTGAGATAGCAAAACTTGGCCTAGCCGACGTACTGCTTGATTCGGCTGACTTCCTTGAGCAGTCCATCGTGTGGGCCGCTCAGGTTTTGGCAGGTGAAGTATCCGTGTCCCGGCCAGAACTTCCATCGTCCAGTGAATGGCAGGCCACTGTTGCTGCGGCACGCAGGCAGGTTGACGCCGTCGTACACGGCTCGCGCCCAGCACCGTACAAGCTCCTCGAGTTGCTTGAACTAGGACCGGATGTCACCCGCGACGAAGCGTTTGCGGCGGAAGACCAAGCACTCGAAGAACTCATCATGTCCGAGGAGTTCCGGGCATCGATCTACGCATTCCACTCAGTCAACGCGGCCAAGCGTCCGACCGGCGCTCCAGACCCTAAGTTGGCTCAGCCAGTGACTCGCGTGGGAATCATCGGTGCTGGACTGATGGCCGCCCAGATGGCTCTACTGTTCAGCCAGCGCCTCGGTGTTCCCGTCATCATGCGAGACCTTGACCAAGAGCGCGTGGACAAGGGCTTGGAGTATGTGCGCACGACAGTTGAGAAACTGGTGGGCGCGGGCAAGATCTCTCAGCCTGCTGCGGCGAAGATCCTTGGCGGCATTCATGGCACCACGGACCTGGATGACTTCGCTGGCTGCGACTTCGTGATCGAGGCGGTCACTGAGATCCTTGGCCTCAAGAAGAAGGTGTTCGCGGAGGTTGAGGCCGTCATCGATCCATCGGCTGTCCTCGCCACGAACACCTCCGCGCTGTCCATCACGGATATGGCTGCCGACCTCAAGCATCCAGAACGCGTGGTCGGGTTGCACTTCTTCAACCCGGTCGCGCAGATGCCTCTGGTCGAGGTCATCCATGCGGAGAAGACGTCCACGGAGGCCCTTGCCACGGCATTCAAGGTTGCCAAGAACCTGCGCAAGACCGCGGTTCTGTCTGCGGACCGTCCAGGATTCGTGGTCAACCGTCTCCTCATCCTGCTCATGGGTAAGGTCGTTGAGGCCATCGAAAAGGGCACCGACCCGGTTGTCGCCGACCGCGCGCTGCGCCCACTCGGTCTCCCGATGGGTCCGTTCGCGCTGTTCGACTTGGTAGGCCCAGCGGTGGGTCTGCACGTGCTGACCTCACTGCGCGAGGATCTGGGTGACAGGTTCCCGCAGTCCCCTGGTTTGCAGCGGATTGTCGACGAGTCGGTCAAGGTTTCGCTGCCACCTGCGGCTAAGGGTATCCCGGCTGAGGTGGACCCTGGGATCGCGCAGTATTTTGGTTCGCAGACGCCGCAGGATCAAAAGGTCGTACGCACCGAGGCCGAGGTTCTTGATGAGGTGCTGATTGCCTTGACCACTGAAATCGGCCTGATGCTCGATGAAAAGGTTGTGGAAACCGCAACCCAGATCGATGTCTGCATGATCCTCGGCGCAGGGTGGGCCTTCGCAGCTGGCGGCATCACGCCCTATCTTGACCGGACCGGCTACTCCGAGAAGGTACTGGGCAGGCGCTTCCACACACCTGGAGTCGCCAGCGTTCCCGCCTAAACCCGCTACCGAGCTAAGAACGGTCGTGATGATCCACTTTTTGTGGGTCGTTACGACCGTTTTTGGGTCGGTGACAAAACGCCTAGTCACACACCATGCTTCTCACCTATGATCAGGGAGGACAAAACCCACGTATAAGGAGATAAGCATGGCTATTGATCTATTCAGTATCGGTGGTGCGGGTGTTGGACTATGGGGCGTTTTCGCCTTTCTCTCCCTCGCCCTATTCATCTGGGCGCTAGTGGACGTGATCCAAACCAACTTCCGCAACGACACCCACAAGATCCTCTGGATCATCGTGGTCCTCGTCGCAACTTTCATCGGCCCACTGCTGTGGCTGCTTTGGGGACGTAAGAACGCCTAACCACGATCACACGCACAACGGCGTGGGGCCCACAGCCAAATGGCTGTGGGCCCCACGCCGTTCGATGACCCGGACACGCAGAGGAATGCGATGACAGATCACCTGCCGGATCGTCGGAAATCTAAAAACCGCTAGTAAACGTCGAGACCCTTCTCACGGAACTGGTCCCGCACTCTCTCAACAACCTCTTTCGACGGAGGTTGGACATCACCGAGCTCGTACTTCATACCCAGGTTGGCCCACTTATCGCGGCCCATCTGGTGGAACGGAAGCACTTCGACCCGGGCCACAGCGCCCTTCCACCGGGCAACGATGTTCGCAACATTGGCTACGTTTTCAACCGAATCCGTCAGGCCAGGCACGACCACGAACCGGATCCAGATCTCTTTTCCCTTGGCGGCGAGCCTGTCGCCGAAGTCGATCGTGGGCTGCAGTGCGCGGCCCGTGACCTTCTTGTAGGTGTCCTCATCACCCGACTTCACATCAAGCAGAACCATGTCGATGTCATCCAGCATCTCATCGGTGCACGAAGCACCCAAGAAACCGGAGGTGTCGATGCAGGTGTGAATCCCCATCTCCTTGGCACCGTGCAGGATACGCGCAGCGAACTTCGGTTGCATCAGCACCTCACCACCCGACAGAGTGAGACCGCCTCCCGAGGCCTTGAAGACCGTGCGGTAGCGCCTAATCTTCTTTAAGATCTCGTCCGAGGTGACGGGTTCGCCGTCCTTCATCTTCATGGTGTCGGGGTTGTGGCAGTACAGGCACCGCAGCGGACATCCGGCCAAGAACACCGTCATTCGGGTTCCAGGACCATCCACCGCCGTCACGAGTTCCCACGAGTGGACTGAACCAAGGGTGCCCTCGCGCATCTGCGCGATGCGCTCAGCGTGGGTCACATCAGCCTCAACGACACCCGAAAGACCAGCACCCTTCGTGCGATTCTCAGGAGCCTCGAATCCGGTGTCTCCGACTACATCCTCTTCGTTGGCCGCGCGGGACGTCAGCACCGGCATTCCCAGTTCAATCGTGTTGCTCATGATCCCTTATCCCCTCTGGTGTCTCCACCGCTGCCGCATCGCTCTCTGCTCTATGGGCGAGGCAGCCGAAATTTCTGATGCAGGGCCGTCGGCGGCGCGACTACCAGGCGCAACGCCGACGACCCAACATCGTAGCCGAGTCAGGCCGACTCGTGGAAGGTGCGGGACAGCACGTCAAGCTGCTGCTCGCGGGTCAGACGGACAAAGTTTACGGCGTAACCGGAAACACGAACCGTCAGGTTTGGGTAGTTCTCTGGGTTCTCCATGGCGTCTACAAGGGTGTCCTTGTTGAGAACGTTGACGTTCGCGTGGAAGAGGCCCTTCTCTCCACCCTGCTTCTCCTTCGAGGCCAGCATTGCCTGGCGACGCTCTTCAAAGGTCTGTGCGCTCATTGTTCTTCCTTCGATCGTTGGCTAAAAACCTGTGTTGTGTGTCCTGCGGGGCCTTAAGACTTAAAAGCCCCGCAGGTTCACGCTGCGTTACCGTGACTCAGCCGCGGAAGCCGAATCCGGAGTCCAGAACACCAACGAGGTTGGTGACCTGCTCATCCTTTGTGCGTCCCATACCCGAAGGGGTGATGGTGTTGGTCAGCGAGATACCGTCCAGTGCGGAGTCGTATGGCAGTTTTGCTACCGACAGCATCGATGCGACCATGCCGTGCGTGTCGCGGCCATTCTCAGGGTTTGCACCCGGAGCGAATGGGGTTCCGGCTTGGTGTCCGCATGGGAACGATCCGGTTGCCTTGCCGTAGACCACGTTGGAGGTGATGGTCAGCACCGACTGGGTTGGCACTGCGTCGCGGTACATCGGGATGGCCTTGATCTTCTCCATCACGGTGTGGACAACGGTTGCTGCGATCTCGTCAACGCTGTCGTCGTCGTTTCCGTAGAGCGGGAACTCGCCTTCGGTGATGTAGTCGACGATCAGTCCGGTCTCGTCGCGTACCGGGGTGACCTTCGCGTACTTGATCGCGGAGAGCGAGTCAGCCACGATCGACAGACCAGCGATTCCACAACCCATCGTGCGAACGATCTCTGGGTCGTGCAGCGCCATCTCGACCGACTCGTAGGCGTACTTGTCGTGTGCGTAGTGGATGATGTTGAGCGCTTCAACATAGGTTCCCACCACCCAGTCGAGCATGTTCTCGTACTTTTCCCAGACCTCGTCGAAGTCCAGTGGGCCGTCGCCCTCAACGGGTGCGTAGCCGTTCACGATCTGTTTGCCGGACATTTCGTCGCGGCCACCGTTGAGCGCGTACAGCAGAGCCTTGGCGGAGTTGACGCGAGCTCCGAAGAACTGCATCTGCTTTCCCACCTTCATTGGGGACACGCAGCATGCGATTGCCGCGTCGTCACCCCAGTGGTCACGGATCTGTTCATCGGACTCGTACTGGATCGAGGAGGTTTCGATCGAGATTGCCGCGCACAAGTCCTTGTACCCCTGTGGCAGGTTCTCGTCCCAGAAGATCGTGATGTTTGGCTCGGGCGCTGGACCAAGGTTGCGCAACGTCTGCAGGAGTCGGTGCGAGGTCTTGGTGACCAGGGTGCGGCCGTCTTCACCGATTCCAGCGTCGGACCAGGTTGCCCAGTATGGGTCACCGGAGAAGATCTGGTCGTAGTCGATGGTGCGCAGGAAGCGAACGATACGGAGTTTGATCACGAGGTGGTCGATGATCTCCTGCGCTTCGGTCTCGGTGAGGGTGCCTTCCGCGAAGTCACGCTCCGAGTAGATGTCGAAGAACGAGGACAACCGGCCAATCGACATTGCCGCGCCGTCCTGCGACTTCACGGACGCAAGGTAACCGAAGTAGGTCCACTGTACGGCCTCCTTGAAGTTACCGGCGGGGCGGGACAGGTCGAATCCGTAGAACTCACCAAGGCGCTTGAGCTTCTTGAGCGACTTGATCTGTTCCGAGTGCTCCTCGCGGAAACGTGCCCAGTGCTCGGTGAATGGCTGGTCAGCAACCGAGTCCTTGTCCTTCATCTTCTCGGCGATGAGGAAGTCCAGACCGTAGAGCGCCACGCGACGGTAGTCACCGATGATGCGTCCGCGACCGTAAGCGTCCGGCAGGCCGGTGATGATGTGGCTCGAACGTGCCGCACGGATACGTGGGGTGTAGATGTCGAAGACCGCGTCGTTGTGGGTCTTGCGGTACTGGGTGAAGATCCGCTTGACCTCGGGGTCTGGCTCCTTGCCGGCTTCCTTGATTGCGGTCTCCACCATGCGCCATCCGCCATTTGGCATCATTGCGCGCTTGAGCGGAACGTCGGTTTGGAGGCCAACGCAGACATCGTCGTCCCCGCTAATGTATCCGGCTGGGAATGCGTCGATGTCGGCTGGGATCTTGGTGTCCACGTCGTAGACGCGCTGCTTGCGCTCTACCGACAGGTACTCCTTCTCGAGGGTGTCCCAGACCCGCAACGTCTTTTCGGTCGGGCCCGCCAAGAAGCTCGCGTCCCCTTCGTAAGGGGTGTAGTTGCGCTGGATGAAGTCGCGCACGTCGACGGCCTCGGTCCATGGGCCGGTTTCAAAACCACGCCATTGTTGGGTGGTGGCGTTCTCGGTGGTAGTCATCGCCATTTCCTCTTTTTCTGATCTGTTTCGATCTTGGTTCAAGCCTAGAAAAGAAATGATGGGATGAGTTGGGACCTCGGTCCCGAAGGCCTGTTTTTGAGAGTCTAGTGGATCACATCTTTAGTTTTTACCTGCTTTAAAGCAGGTTTTATTGTCGACGAGTCGGACAGCACCAGCCGCCGCTCGCGCACCATGAACTTCTGTTAGCGCAGATAGCAGTCCACGTTGAACTAAATCTTACCTTTGAACCCATTAAGCCTTCATGACATTTTTGGGAATTTGTTCAGCATGAAAAATTGGTTCTGGAATTCCGGGTGAAAACACATCCATTGTGTCGCAGGATGCCTTGAAGTCCAGAATCTTGACATCAAGATTCATGCGACAAAAGTCCCTAGATTCCCATCCTCAACTATGCATGCCACACCCTGACTCCACTACCTCCCGCTCGATGGGCCAAAATCGGTCCGGATGCACAACATTTATGTATACATCCGGACCAATTTAAGCCCATCGACTTTAGGTGCGCGACGTGACTTGGCAGAACGCCTAGGCGTCACGCAACGATGGCTATCCGAACTTGAGGCAGGCAAGGGCAAGCAAGCGAACGAACGATACTTCGAGGTTCTACACCTACTCGGCGTACGGGTGATGGGGATAATCGATGACCACTGAAGCGCTCGAAGTACGCCTCTCAGGGATTGAGATTCGCGGCCTCACAACGGGCGCGGTGAACTCATTTGGCATTTCCCCATCGCTAGCTGAGTTTCTGGTCGACCAGGCAACCAACCTGTTACGTGGTGATCCCGCATGGGTGGGGCCGCTGCCACCAGCACTCACCTACCGCAAGTAAACAACTCGCGTACTCGACGCAGGATTTAGCGTGCGAGAACGGAGTGCGCAATCTGCTCGGCGGTCAACCCGTACTCTTCTACGACCTGGGCACGTGATGCGTGGTCGAGGAATTCGGTGGGCAGACCAAAGGTTTGCACCGGAACGTGGTGCCCCACGGATGCAAGGTCCTCAGCAAGAAGCGCGCCAACACCGCCCTTAGCCAAGCCATCCTCTAGGGTGACAATGCGGTCGTAACCGGCCGCCTCGTCGAGAAGCGACTGCGAGGTGGGGAGCACCCACACCGGGGAGACCACGGTGACGCGGAAGCCCTGCCCGGCGACTTTCTCGGCTGCGGTCAGCGCGGTCGGAACCATAGCGCCAACAGCAACGAACAGGATGTTCTGAGCGTTTTCGTTCTCAGTGCCGAACCGGCCCACAACATCAAGATCACCGATGGTCTCCAGAGCGGGGATCGGCTCCCCCATCGCGCCCTTCGGATAGCGGACAACGGTTGGGGCGTCAGAAACTTCAACAGCCTCGTTGAGGGCGCGGCGCAGGGTGTCCTCGTCGCGCGGTGCCGCAAGCCGCAGCCCTGGCACGATTCGCATGAGCGCCATGTCCCACATACCGTTGTGGCTCGCGCCGTCGTCACCGGTGATACCTGCGCGGTCGAGCATAAACGTGACGCCCGCCTTGTGCAGGGCAACATCCATGAGGACCTGGTCAAAGGCTCGGTTCAGGAAGGTAGCATAGAGCGCAACCACGGGGTGCAACCCGGAGAATGCCATGCCCGCCGCAGAGGTTGCAGCGTGCTGCTCCGCGATGCCCACATCAAAGGTCCGGTGCGGGAATGCCCGCTGGAACGGTGCCAACCCCACAGGCTCGAGCATCGCCGCCGTGATGGCCACGACATCGTGACGCTTGCGACCGATCTTCACAATCTCGTCAGCGAAAACAGAGGTCCACCCAAAACGAGAGGGAGCCACTGGCAAGCCAGTCTCGGGATGGATCTGTCCCACTGCGTGGAAGCGGTCTGCGATGTCCTGCTCGGCGGGTTTGTATCCGCGGCCCTTCTCCGTGATGGCGTGTACGAGAACCGGTCCGTTGAACTGCTTCGCCAGGTTGAGAGCGTGCTCCACCTGCTCCAGATCGTGCCCATCAACAGGGCCGATGTATTTGATGCCAAGGTCCTCAAACCAGCCTTGCGGGCGGATGATGTTCTTGACACCCTTCTTGAAGCCGTGCAGGCCGTCATAGAGCATCTGGCCGGGAACGCCAAATCTTGGCAGTGTCTTCTTGCCCCACGAAAGCATGCCCTCATATTGACGGGACGTACGCAGAGCGTCGAGGTGCCGCGCCAACCCACCAATGGTTGGCGAATACGAACGTCCGTTGTCGTTCACAATCACCACGAGACGGCGATCGTCGTTCTCCGACACATTGTTCAGCGCTTCCCAGGCCATACCGCCGGTCAGTGCGCCGTCACCGATCACGGCAACAGCGTGGCGGTCATCAGCGCCTTGGAGCGCATTCGCCTTGGCGACTCCATCCGCCCACGAGATTGCGGTTGATGCGTGCGAGTTCTCGACGACATCATGTTCAGACTCAGTGCGTGACGGGTAGCCGGACAGACCACCCTTCTTGCGCAGGTCGGTGAAGTCAGTGCGCCCGGTCAGTAGCTTGTGCACGTAGGACTGGTGTCCGGTGTCGAAGATGAAGGTGTCTTTAGGCGAGTTGAACACGCGATGCATTGCGATGCTGAGTTCGACGACTCCCAGATTCGGTCCGAGGTGCCCGCCTGTCTTGGACACGGAGTGCACGAGGTACTCGCGAATCTCCTGGGCAAGCTGCACTGCCTGCTCACGAGATAGCTTTTTCACGTCCTCTGGGGAGTTCACGTGCTCAAGCAAGCTCAAAACCCTGCCCCTCTCAAAGCGCACCGTTGCTGGTACACCCTTGTGCACCGAAATCCTTAACACTCAACTTTAGGATGTTGCACCCTTAAGTGACGAACCGAAGGTACCGCCGCACCCAACTCGTTGCGCAAAATGGCTTAACTTCACACAACTCTCCCCCATTTAGACATGCTCCGCACCCGCTAGACCTCTGCCCGAGCACATTCTGACAACCCACGTTAGGGTCGGATCAAGACGCACGGATTAATGAGAGGACTCAGTTATGACAGGTTCGCACCGAGGTAGTACCGTTCGCCCTTCCGTTCTGGCGCAGGTGGGAATGTTGGTGTTGCTGGTCGCGATCCCGCTCGGCATTGGGTTTGCGGGGTCGATGGTCACTGTCGATAACGTGGACGGCTGGTATACGAGTGCGGACAAAGCACCGTGGACCCCTCCGAACGAGGTGTTTGGCCCCACCTGGAGCGTCCTGTACGTCCTCATGGGTGTTGCGTCGTGGCTGGTATGGCGTTCGCTTCGTAGCGACGAGGCCCGTAGGCCGCTGGGCCTGTATGCAACTCAGTTGATTCTCAATGGGCTGTGGACTCCGGTGTTCTTTGGCCTGTACCCATCGCTTGGTTCAGCAGCGCTGTGGGTTGCATGCGCGATTATGGCGGCTTTGATTGTTGCCCTATTGGCGACGATCCGGTCCTTTAAGCCCATATCTTCCGTTGCTGCGTGGCTGCTTGTGCCCTACCTGCTCTGGCTGGCCTATGCCTCGACACTGAACGTGTACGCGGCAATCTTCAACTGAGGTTTGTCCGCGCCCTGTTTTGCCGGTCCGTGGGTTTTCTCGCCAATCTGTGCGTGGAGTTAGCCACAGTTCGGCGAAGAAAACCACAGATCGGTTTCAGTCAGGCGGCAGCAACTAGACTTATCGGATGCCCCGCACCTTTCTGATCTCCGATTCTGATCTGCCCGCGATCTCAACTGCCATTGCCCAGCAGTTCCCTGACCTACCCCGCGAGTATTCGGTTGAGGGGTTCGGTTGGGACAACCTCATGGTTCGCGTTGGCACCGACCATGTGGCCCGCTTGCCACGCCGTCCAGAGGCTATCGTCTCGATTGAGTTCGAGTTGGCGTGGCTTGAACAAGCTGCACAGTCACTGACCGTTCCGGTGCCTCATATCGTAGGAAAAGGCTCGCCATTTTCTGATTATTCAGTGCCCTGGACCATTAACACGTGGACTGCGGGGATTCGCGGTTTGAGTGTGCCACCTGAACAGCGTCGTCCTTCCGCTGCGGAACTGGGCCGACAGTTGGCTCTCCTACATCGCCCTGCCCCACGCGATGCACCGGAGAAACCTCATCGAGGTGGAACCTTGGCGCAGCGCATCTATCTGACGCAGCCGCAGATTGAACGCCTACCCGGGCAATATTCTGCGGTTGTTCCAGTCTGGGAGGAAGGGCTTGCGGCTGGCCCCTATGGCGGTACTCCCCTGTGGCTGCACGGGGACATTCACCCGGGAAACTACCTCTTGCAGGACGACCACACACTTGCGGGAATCATTGACTTCGGCGACGTATGTCAGGGTGATCCAGCCTTTGATCTAGCGACCGCTTGGGTGTCGTTCGATGCCGCTGGCCGCGATGATTTCTTCGGAGCCTACTTTGAGTCCTGCCGCGAAGAAACACGCTTGGACCAAGACCTCGTACCCCGAGCGAAGGGTTGGGCCGCATCCGCCTACGTTATTGCCGTACTCAGTTCGGACCTCTCCACACCAGACTTCGTTGAAATGGCGCAGTGGACCATGGACCAGTTGCTTCAGGAGTCCTAACCGCTCAACGGGCGTCGAGGTGTTCCTTGGTGAACCGATATGACTTAGCAATGATCTGACGCAGCACATCCACATCAACGTCCGCGAGCTTATTTATGTACAGGCACGCCTTGGACAGCTTGTGTTTGCCCAGGTTTGCGATCAGGTCATCAAACCCCTCGAACTCATCCGTGTTGTAAACGACCAGATTGGCGGAACGCGGCGACAACGCGGCAGCAGGTGCATCGCCCTCGCGCCCTGAGGCGTACACGTAATGGTAGGAGTCGAAGCCAATGATGCTTGGCCCCCACATCACGGGTTCGTGCCCGGTGATCTCCTTGAATAGGTCGAGTAGCACCCAGGCGTCTTCGCGTCGGCGGGTGTTGGCCACATGTTCGATGAACGCTTCGGCGGACACATCGGTAGGTTGCATCTTGTTCTCGCTCATGCGTCACACAGTAACACCGGCCATTCCCACACGACTGGCAAGCCAAGGACAACAGTCCTGACCGTAACCTGGCACCGCACACGCACACTGCACTACCCGGGCACGCGGGATGCGGCTGGCGGGTAACCGTATCGTCGCCAAGCAGCACAAACGGTACTGGGCTGGGTGCGGACAATCCGCACCCAGCCCAACCACACCGCAAAGCAGACTAGCCCTTCACGCCACCTTCGGAGTTGTTCATGATCTTCTTCTGGAAGATGAAGAACAGAATTGCAACCGGTCAACTCGATCACCTCGATCACCTCGAACATGGGGCACGTTTGGGGCACCGGCCTGTTGTCACCCAAGCCTGTTCGGCAGCAACAGCGGTGGTTGTCGCCCAGGCATTCAACGCGCTGCGGTAGCAAGTGTGGGCAGTCGGCGGCTCAGATCATTCGGACGAGAGCCGCCGCTGCAGCTCCCACCAGCAGAACCACCAAGAACGGCGCCCGCAACATCAGTGCAATCAGCGCCGCAACGAGCGCAGCAAGGCGTGCATCGATTGCGAGAGAACCTGAGTCTGCAAACGTATTTGTTGCCACAAGCGCCGCAAGCATGCCAATCGTCACAAAGTTAGCCGTAGTCACAACCTTCGGGTTGTCAAAGATGGATTCGGGCAGCAGATAGCCCAGCAACTTCACCCCAAATGAGATGACGCTGGCAAGAATGACCCACGCCCACAAACTCACGATTCCTCACGTCCCTCAGATGCCACCGCACGCTCCGCATGAACGGCAAGATGGCGAGAGGCTAGCCGCCAACCCGCGACTGCCGACACTCCGGCAGCAATAATGATCGGCACACCAGCCGGAACCACCGGAATCAGAAGCACAGTCACAAGCGCCCCAAGCACAGCGATTGCAGCATGGTCACGAGTTTTGAGCCGCGGCCACAACAGTGCCGCAAAAGCTGCGACAGCCGCCCCATCAAGACCCCACGCAGCCGGATCGAGCGTCGCACCCAACTGAGTGCCAAGGAACGTGAAGAGATTCCACAACAGTAAAATCGCCAGACCAGTCACCCAGAATGCGCGACGCTGCTCCGCTGGATCGGATTGGAGCGTGGCCATCCCCGCAGACTCGTCGATAGTCACCTGCGCGGCAACATACTTGCGTATGCCCTGCGGCCTGATCAACGAGTTCATCTGTGCACCGTAGATACCGTTGCGCACAAACAACAGCGAGGCTGCCGCCGTAGCAGCCGCTCCCGTACCTCCAGTTGCGATCACGCCGATGAAAGCGAACTGCGAGCCACCCGAGAACATCACTAGGCTGAGGATCATCGCCTGCCACGTGTTCAGTCCTGAAGCAACGGCGAGTGCGCCAAACGAAATCCCGTAAAGACCAGTAGCAAACGATAACGAAAAACTCGTCACTACCGCCGGAGTGAATCTGTCTAGCATGACTCGACCATAGCCCAACGCTTGGGACCACAGCCGAACCGTCCATCCCAGCTGACATATAACAAAAGGAGAGCCCCGCACCTTGTGGTGCGGGGCTCTCCCAATCGTCCTTGTTTCAATGCCTCAACAGCGACTGACGAACAGTGGTTAACCGATCTCAGTCAACGAGCGAACGGAGCACATACTGCAGGATTCCACCGTTGCGGTAGTAGTCTGCTTCACCCGGGGTGTCGATACGTACAACTGCGTCGAACGCAACGATCGATCCATCAGCCTTGGTCGCGGTGACCTTGACGGTCGATGGGGTGGTTCCCTCGTTCAGTTCGGTGATGCCCTCAATGTCGAACACCTCGGTGCCATCCAGGCCGAGCGAGTCAGCGGACTCACCCTGTGGGAACTGGAGTGGAAGAACGCCCATACCAATCAGGTTGGAGCGGTGGATACGCTCGAAGGACTCGGTGATGACGGCCTTCACGCCGAGCAGCGCGGTACCCTTTGCAGCCCAGTCACGCGAGGAACCAGAACCGTATTCCTTACCACCAAGAACAACCAGTGGGATTCCAGCGTTCTGATAGTCCTGCGATGCGTCGTAGATAAACGACTGCTCTCCAGTCAGGAAGTTGAACGTGTAGCCACCCTCAACGTCTTCGAGGAGCTGGTTACGTAGGCGAATGTTCGCGAAGGTTCCGCGGATCATGACCTCGTGGTTTCCACGGCGCGAACCGTAGGAGTTGAAGTCGCGGCGCTCTACACCGTTTTCGGTGAGGTACTGAGCGGCTGGGGTGCCCGGCTTGATCGCACCAGCGGGGCTGATGTGGTCGGTTGTGACCGAGTCGCCGAGTTTGGCGAGTACGCGTGCACCGTTGATGTCGCCCACTGGTGCTGGGGTCAGGCCCATGCCTTCGAAGTATGGAGGCTTGCGCACGTAGGTGGATTCACCGTCCCAGGAGAAAGTGTTTCCGACGGGGGTTGGCAGTTCCTGCCAGCGCTTGTCGCCAGCGAAGACGTCAGCGTAGTCGGCCTCGAACATTTCGCGGTCGATGGTGGCATCGATGGTTTCCTGGACCTCGTCTGGGGTTGGCCAGATGTCCTTGAGGAACACGTTGTTCCCCTCGGAGTCGGTTCCGAGTGGCTCGGTGTCGAAGTCGAACTCCATGGTTCCGGCGAGCGCGTACGCCACAACGAGTGGCGGCGATGCCAGGTAGTTCATCTTGACGTCAGGGTTGATACGGCCTTCGAAGTTACGGTTACCGGAGAGCACCGAGACTACGGAGAGGTCGTGCTCGTTGACGGCAGCCGAGACCTTCTCATCGAGTGGGCCGGAGTTACCGATGCAGGTTGCGCAACCATATCCGACGAGGTGGAATCCGAGGTCCTCAAGGTATGGCCACAGGCCAGCCTTCTCGTAGTAGTTGGTGACGACCTGGGAGCCGGGCGCCATTGAGGTCTTGACCCATGGCTTTGCCCTGAGGCCCTTTTCGGATGCCTTCTTGGCCAGGATACCTGCGGCCATCATGACCGATGGGTTCGAGGTGTTGGTGCACGAGGTGATCGAGGCGATTGCGACGGCACCGTTGAACAGCTCGAACTCCTTGCCTTCGGTATCAGTCACTGCGACGCGCTCGCGCGAGTCTGTGTCACCCGATACGTAGTTCTTGAGGTCGTGCTCGAACTGGCTCTTTGCGTTGCCGAGCTCAATGCGGTCCTGTGGACGCTTTGGTCCGGCGATGGACGGTACGACGGTCGCGAGGTCGAGTTCGAGGTATTCGGAGAACGAGGGGTCCAAGGTTGGGTCAAGCCACAGCCCCTGTTCCTTGGCGTATGCCTCAACGAGTGCGAGCTGGTCTTCGGAGCGACCGGTCAGGCGCAGGTAGTCGATCGTGACGGAGTCGATGGGGAAGATCGCGGCGGTCGAACCAAACTCTGGGCTCATATTACCGATGGTGGCGCGGTTTGCCAGTGGCACCGAGGCAACGCCTTCGCCGTAGAACTCTACGAACTTTCCAACGACACCGTGCTGACGGAGCATCTGGGTGATGGTCAACACCACGTCGGTTGCGGTCACGCCGGATGGGATCGAGCCCTTGAGCTTGAAACCGACAACGCGTGGGATGAGCATCGAGACTGGCTGTCCGAGCATTGCTGCCTCTGCCTCGATACCACCAACACCCCAACCGAGTACACCGAGGCCGTTGACCATGGTGGTGTGGGAGTCGGTTCCGACACAGGTGTCTGGGTATGCGCGCACAACGCCGTCGACCTCGCGGGTCATGACGGTGCGAGCGAGGTATTCAATGTTGACCTGGTGGACGATACCGGTTCCCGGTGGGACCACCTTGAAGTCGTCGAATGCGGTCTGGCCCCAGCGGAGGAACTGGTAACGCTCGCGGTTGCGCTCGTATTCGAGTTCCACGTTGCGCTCGAATGCGTCGCGGCGTCCGGCGACGTCGATTTGCACGGAGTGGTCGATAACGAGTTCGGCTGGTGCGAGCGGGTTGATACGCTCTGGATCTCCGCCGAGTTCGGCAACTGCTTCACGCATGGTGGCAAGGTCTACAACACAGGGCACACCGGTGAAGTCCTGCATGATGACGCGGGCCGGGGTGAACTGGATTTCAGTGTTGGGTTGGGCGTTTGGGTCCCAGTTGGCGAGAGCCTGAATGTGCTCTTCGGTGATGTTCGCACCATCTTCGGTACGCAGCAGGTTCTCTGCGAGAACCTTGAGGCTGTATGGAAGCTTCTCTAGACCTGGCACTGCCGAAAGGCGGAAGATCTCGTACGAGGTACCGTTGACCTCGAGGTTTCCCTTCGCACCAAACGTGTCGACGTTGCTCACGGACACTCCTTATCGTGTTGGCGAGTTGCTGGCTTGTCGGCTTGTGTCACCGAGAACCACTGCTGGGGGTGAGACTCGCGCACCGCGCAAGCCTCGTGTCACTGACCCTCTCGTCACCCCGTCAAGAGGCCGAGATCAGTTTTCACATTCACACCCATCATACACCAAGTATCTTGACGTCAAGATAAATCACGGATGCGTTGCGTAAAGCCCAGTCACGATAGTGGACGACATAGCGCCCGAGGTCGCAGCACCTATTCGTGGCGATAGTTGGTGAAGGCTTGAATGGTTTCCCAGGCGTGTGGCGCATACGACTTAAACACTGTGATGCGCCCGTTGGTGGTCAGGTGCACGCTCAACACGCCGTGGTTGAGGTCGTAGCCCCAGCGCGATCCATTCACCGCGATGTCCGGGTCGAATGGCTCGTAGAAGCATTCGATCAGATCGTCAGGCCGCACGACTTTGAACATCTGAATCTGTGGCCCGTCCGGCAGCGCGCCTTTGAACAGGGTGGGCATACCCACTTCGGGGTCGATTCCGTAGGTGCGAACTTCGGGCTGCTCTGCGTGCGTCACGATTATGCCCCTATTTCTGCTTAGCGACGATCAGGCAAGCCCCAGCATTGGCTCACCTTCCGTCCACCTTACGTAGGTGCCGACGGCGCTCCCGCGCCAAAGGTCCCAGGGTCTAGGCGTAGACCCAGCTCCCCATACAAAAACTGTCGTAACTATGCACAAATAATGGCTAGTTACGACAGTTTTTGACTCAGTAGCAACAGTGGAAGCTAGTCTCGCGGAGCGCACCGAGAACCTAGGTCGGTAGCAGCAGTTGTTACCGCGTCAGCAGCGCCACGCACTCCACATGGTGAGTCATTGGGAAAACATCGTAGGCACGCAGCTCGGTGAGCGAGTATCCGTGTCCTGCGAAGTAGGAGATGTCACGAGCCAATGCTGCGGGGTCGCAGGCAACGTAGATAACGCGGTCAGCACCGAGATCGGCAACCTGATCTACAACCTTCTTACCCGCTCCGGCCCGAGGTGGATCCATGACGACAACGTCAGCCCCTGCCATCGCACCGTGGTCACGGTCAGCTAGAACCTGTACGACATCACCGACGTGTACCTCAGCCTGTTCGTGTGCGTGCAGATTACGCCGTGCATCACGGCAGGCCCGCTCATCGCCTTCGATAGCAACGACACGGCCAACCTGTCCAACGGCGTGAGCAAGCGGAAGCGAGAACAGCCCAGCACCGGAGTACAGGTCAACTACAGTTGCGTCTTCGAGGTCGAAACCGTCGTGGCGGGCAAGGTCCAAAACGGTCTGCGCGAGCAAGGCTGGCGCTTCACGGTGCACCTGCCAGAAGCCTGCAGCGGTGACCCGGTATTCATGCTCAACACCATCAACGCTCACCGTTTCGGTGACGTTCCGCTTCGCGTTTGGGCGCGGATCGGCGTAACCCTTACGTTCTGGCTCGCCATCGATCAAAACCACACCGGTGCTTCCGTTCGCCGGTTGGACCACTTCGAGGCGGGTTCCTGGCTGCCACTGGCGGTCAAACACCCGGTGTTCTGCCGCGAGTTCGAGCGCCTCGGGCGTTGCGAGGGGCATCGTTGTCAGCGGCTTGATGTCATGCGAACGGAAGGCGCGCATGCCAGCGCGACCAGACTCGTCGACAATCAGATCGAACCGGGTGCGATATCCGAGGCCACCTCGTTCCTCGTCGCCAGGTGCAGCCTCTACTGTGACCGACCGTTCGATCTTGGCGAGGCGCTGCAACTGCTCCTCAACGACCGCGGCCTTCCAAGCGCGCTGTCCCGCGAGGGAAACATGCGACAGTTCACCGCCGCCGACTCCCCCGGCTCCCGCCTCGCGCCAAGCTGGCGCAACGCGATCCGGCGAAGCTACAAGGACACGAACGGCATCGGCCCGCCAAAACTTTGCGGACTCACCAGAGTCCGTAAGCCGGGCCAGCACCTTCTCCCCCGGCAGTGCATGCCGCACGAACACGACACGGCCATCATGACGTGCAACGCAGTGGCCGCCGTGCGCTACGG
Organism: Timonella sp.; assembly: GCA_031979385.1. Classification (GTDB taxonomy): domain Bacteria; phylum Actinomycetota; class Actinomycetes; order Actinomycetales; family Cellulomonadaceae; genus Timonella. Next base: position 115,909 of record DALZEF010000010.1, read on the forward strand.
GACCCACTTCAAGCTCGATGAGATCGGATGGGCGTGCGGCAGGTTCTGGCGTCGTGTTCACCCCACCATTATCTCAGGTTACGTTGGCCTGCGGCGGGCCCGCAGGCGTGCGTTAACGCACACCCCTATTGCCGACGAGTCCCCTTCAAACGCTGGCCGGGTGGCCGTGCCAGGGCCATTGGTCGATAACGCCGCCCGCTACGCTACGGCAGGAACCCGCTCCGCGAGATTCCTACACTCCGCTACACTCACTGCCGTTATCTCCGGTTTATTTGGTCGATAACGCCGCCCGCTACGCTACGGCAGGAACCCGCTCCGCGAGATTCC
>DALZEF010000010.1:116335-120149 GCA_031979385.1 Timonella sp.
TACACTCCGCTACACTCACTGCCGTTATCTCCGGCGCCGGTCCTCGATGGCGCGTGGCTGCCCAGACTGTTCGAAGTAGGTTGTTTCGACGCCCTGGTTTTCCGCCGACGAAAGTTGCCACGGAACCGAGGAAACGACCACGCCGGGGGTGAACAGGAGACGCGACTTGAGGCGCGCCGCCGATTGGTTGTGCAGCAACTGCTCCCACCAGTGTCCGACCACGTACTCGGGAATGTAAACGACCACCAACTCACGCGGGCTTTGACGGCGAATGGAACGCACGTATGACAATACGGGACGGGTAATCTCCCGGTACGGCGAGTTCAGCACCCGCAATGGCACCGGAATCTCAAGCTCTTCCCATCGCTTGCGCAGCCTGACCGTGTCCTCGGCATCAACGGCGACAGTGAGGGCCTCAAGGGTCGAGGGTCTTGTGGCTCGCGCATAGGACACGGCGCGCATCGCGGGTTTGTGGATCTGCGAGAGCAGAACGATCGCGTGAACCCGCGAGGGCAAGGCTCGGGCACCCGCAATGTCCTCGCCCAGATCCAGTTCTTCTGCAACCGAGTCGTAGTGTTTCCTGATCCCACCCATAACGATGTAGAGCACGGCCATCACCAGAAGAGTGATCCAGGCACCGTGCGTGAACTTGGTAATCAACACGACCACCAACACAACCCCGGTCAGGACAAAGCCTGCGGCGTTGACGATCCGCGAGCGCCGCATCCGCCGACGTTGTATTGGGTCCGTGGCTTTGCGGAGTTTGCCGGTCCAGTGTTTGACCATGCCGAGCTGGGACAACGTAAACGAGACGAATACACCGACGATGTAGAGCTGGATGAGTCGGGTGACTTGGGCGTCGAAAATCCAGACCAGCACGACCGCTCCTGCGGCAAGCGTCATGATGCCGTTGGAGAACGCCAGGCGGTCGCCACGGTTGTGCATCTGACGTGGCAGGTAGCCATCTCTGGCCAGGATTGAGCCGAGGATCGGGAACCCGTTGAACGCGGTATTCGCGGCGAACATCAGGATGATGCCGGTAACTGCGGAAACGATGAAAACCAGCCATGGGGTGCCGGAGAATACGACCTCTGCAAGCTGCGCGATGACCGGGTGCTGAATGTAGCCCTGGTCAACGGGGGCTCCGTTGAGGGTCAGTTGGGTTGCCGGGTCCTCCACGAACTTCACGCCGGTGGCCTGCGCAAGCAGCAGGATCGTTGCGAACATGAACGTCGAGATGAGGCCGAGCAGGAGTAGCGTTGTTGCGGCGTTCTTGGATTTGGGTTTCTCGAACGACGGCACGCCGTTCGAGATCGCTTCGACACCGGTGAGTGCGGCACTTCCCGAGGCGAAGGCACGTGCGATGAGGAGCGCTCCCCCAAGGCCAGTCAGGCCTTGGTCGAACGCCTCCTGTGGGACCAGCGTGAATTCGGCGCTGTGTGCGGTTCCGAGTGTTCCGCTGAGGTACTGGAAGAAACCGGCCGCGGCGAGTGTGCCTATCGCAGCCATGAACAGGTAGACGGGGATGGCGAACGCTCGCCCAGCTTCCCGCACGCCCCGCAGATTCATGACGGTGAGCACGATGATGACGCCGATTGCCAGTACGGTCTCGTGTCCGCGCAAAGCGCTGATGGCTGACGCCGCGTACTGAGAAGCTGAAGAGATGGAGACGGCCACGGTCAGCACATAATCCACGAGTAGTGCACTCGCTACGCTCAACCCCGCCTTCTTGCCCAGGTTCTCGGTCGCGACCTCGTAGTCGCCGCCACCGTTGGGGTAGGCGTAGACGTTTTGGCGGTAGGAAGCGACAACAGTCAACAGAACGAGCAGCACAACGGCGCCGATCCACGGAGACCAGATCAGTGCACTCGTACCTGCGAGGGCCAGGGTCAACAGAATTTCGTCTGGCGCGTAAGCAACCGAGGACAGCGCATCCGAGGAGAACACAGGCAGCGCTATACGTTTTGGCAGCACAGCCTGATTAACAAACTCGCTACTCACGGGACGGCCAAGCAGAAGCCGCTTGGCCGCATCAGTAATGTCCGACACGTTTAGCAATGCTATGCCTGTTTTCGCGTTTCCGTTACCTCTGCGAGCAGTTTGCGGTAGCGTTTGGGCTGTGCACTTCATCATCATGGGATGCGGGCGTGTTGGTGCCGCGCTCGCGCAGTCGCTCGAAGGTTACGGTCACTCAGTTGCGGTGGTCGACCACAATCCTGATTCCTTCCGCAGGTTGCATCCCGAGTTCGGAGGTAAGAAGGTCACCGGAGTCGGCTTTGACCGAGACACACTGATTCAGGCGGGCATCGAGGACTGCTACGCGTTTGCTGCCGTGTCAGACGGCGACAACTCCAATATCCTCGCGGCTCGAGTAGCACGTGAGAAGTTCGGGGTCGACCACGTGGTGGCGCGTATCTACGACACTCAGCGCGCCGAGATCTTCCAGCGGCTGGGGATCGCCACGGTCGCGACGGTCCGGTGGACCTCCGACCAGGTGTTACGTCGAATGTTGCCGCTCGGTGCGACTGACGAGTACCGTGACCCGTCCGGAAACGTGCGCCTATGTCAGTTCGACGTGCACCCCGACTGGTATGGCGTCTCCATCACCAAACTCGATTCCGTGACGGGTGCCCGCACCGCATTTGTCTCACGCTACGGAACCGGGCAGATCGTGGACTCGACAAGCGTGCTCCAAGAAGGCGATATCCTGCACGTTCTAGTGCACGCAGCCGACGTCACCACGGTCGAACGTATCCTCACCCACGCACCGGAAGCCGAGCAGTCATGAAGGTTGTTATTGCAGGAGCAGGTTCTGTTGGCCTGTCGATCTCCCGCGAGTTGGTAGCTAACACACACGACATCACCATCATCGATCGCAATCCGGCAGCGATGCGCATGGCTCAGGTGCCTGACGCCGAATGGCTTCTTGCGGATGCGTGTGAACTCTCCACCCTCGACGAGGCACAGGTAGGCACCTGCGATGTGATCGTCGCCGCCACCGGTGATGACAAGGCAAACCTTGTGATCTCCCTGCTCGCCAAAACCGAGTATGGTGTCCCGCGCGTGGTTGCCCGAGTGAACAACCCGAAGAATGAGTGGATGTTCGATGAGTCATGGGGCGTGGACGTTGCCGTCTCAACGCCACGCATCATGACGGCGATGGTTGAAGAAGCAGTTGCCGTGGGCGACCTAGTGAACATCTTTACGTTCCACCAGTCCGGCGCAGGAATCTTCGAGTTCACTGTGCCGGTGGATGCCCGGTTTGTGGGTAAGACCGTGCACGAAATGCAGTGGCCCGCAGACACGGTCTTAGCCGCGATCGTACGCGGTGACCAGCCATTGGCACCTCAGCCAGACGATACGCTCGAGGCTGGCGATGAACTGCTGTTCGTTGCTGGAAACACCGTCAAGCTTGAGGATTTGCAGAGTGCGTTGACTGGCGGATAATCCGCCACGAAAGCCACAGCACGAGCGCGAACAGCGGTACCCCCATGACCAGACGGGCGGTGCCCAGTGCCGCGATATAGTCTTCGCCCGCAAGATACAGCGGCAGTTGCACTACGATACGAGCCGCGAACATCCCAATCCACATCCACGTGACCGTGGTGTACGCGGCATAGAGCTTCCTGTCTTTGCGCCAAGCGGTCGGAAACACAACCTGCTCGGTGTTCTTCTGCTCCTTTGGCGTGTGCTCTTCTTGGCTGTCCACAACAGAAGGCGAGGTTGCGCTGGCAGCTGCCGAATCGTCGGCGATCTTTGAGGTGCCCTGGGCGCCGAGACCCGAACGCAACACCTCGACCAGGACGCCGACCCC
>DALZEF010000011.1:0-54250 GCA_031979385.1 Timonella sp.
CCTCCCACACCTGGTACGGGGTGACCACGAAATCCTTGCGGAGAATCGGAATGTCCACGGCGGCGCGAACGGCCTTGAGGTCGGCGAGACTACCGCCAAAGCGGCGCTCCTCCGTCAAAACCGACACAACGGCCGCGCCGCCCAGTTCGTATTCGCGAGCCAGCACCGCCGGGTCTGGTATGTCGGCCAACTCACCCTTGCTCGGGCTCTTACGCTTGACCTCTGCGATAACGCCGATCGCCTCCGGGTCACTCAGCCGGCCCATGCACTCCTTGGCGCTTGGCTGACGTGCCGCCATCTCCTTGAGTTCAGCCAACGACGTGCGGGCCTCACGCACTGCCAGGTCTTCGCGCACCCCGGCAATGATGTCGTCTAGCACGGTCATACGTGTTTAACCTCCAGGAAATGAGCGCCTTTGGTTCTCACCGCTCATAAGCTTTTTCTTACGTGTCCTAGGCCATAGTAGACAGGTTCCACATGGCAAGAAGTTCGGCTGCCGCCCCTTGAGACACCTGCGGCGACATAGGTTGAGACGATTTCTGTGCCGCTCCACCGCGCACTACCCGAAGAACTCCACACACAATAAAACAAAATGCCTCCGACAACGGTTGTCGAAGGCATTCGTTCGGCTACATCAACGGCGCAACGCCGCGTGCGGTTGCCCCTTGCCTGCGAGCGACAGGACCAGACCGCCAACAGCGCCGATCACGACGACGGCTACTCCGACGATGATGAGCGCGGTTGACTCCAACGGCATGCCCACACCGATCAGGATGCTTCCGACCATTCCGAAAATGGTCAGGAACCAGGCAGCGGTTGTGTGACCGTGGTTGTGCGGTGGCGCATTGTCTGGAAGCTCTACGCCCTGTGGCGCAAGGATGCTTGGAGCGTTTGCCGCGTCCTTAGCTGACATGATTCTCCCTTTCGAAGGTCGTTCCACACCTAGCGTACAAGGTTTTTGCACGACATACGGACTTTCGACCCATGTCTTGCGCGTGATGTCTGCTTTACAAGATGCTTTGCTGACGCTATCGGTCGGTTGGGTCAACTCCCTCGGTCAGGGAGTCCCACAGTACGCGTTCATCGGTGAGTTCCTCCCCCGCTGGCCGCCCTGCTTGGGGTGTGGTCTGCGGTGCGTGTGCATCCGTATCCGTTGCGCTCCCACGTGCCGGTGCGTCATATTTGGTGCTCCCCTGTGCCCAGTTGCCCGCCTGGGTCAGAGCGAACACCCCACTGACGACGAGCAGTACGCCACCGGCGATGGTCGCGTAGGGCCACGGCAGGGTGACGAGGTTCTCGGGAACCGCATCAGCGCCCGTCGCCTCCGCATACACGCCCGCAAAGCGGGCAATGGGGTCAGCCAGCACCAAGATCGCCGCGAAGGCAATTAGCGCCCCTGCTAGCATGGTTGCGCTCAGCGCGATGTAACTGCCGATTCGTTGGCTGATGCTGAGGAACAGAGCCGAGGCTATCGCAACCAGTCCCGCAGCGGTGAGGCCCGGCGACATGCCCTGACCAGAGGCTTGAACACTTATCTCCTGCGCCAATACTGACTGCGTGGACACCTGAAACCAGGTGAGGTTCGCAGTCGAAATGACGATGATCGCCAGCACAAGGATCAACAGAACCACGTGCCTGCGACCAATGCTCCGACGCGTGGCAGTTACGGATGCGTTCATAAAGTTCAGTCTACTTACGTCGCGCAGACAGCTTGTGAGCCGTCGCGATGGCCCGGAGCACGGCAGCCGCTTTGTTGCGGGTCTCCCAGTATTCCGGCTCCTCCTGAGAATCGGCCACGATACCGCCGCCCGCCTGAACGCTCGCGCGGCCGTTCTTCATGTATGCGGTACGAATCGCGATGGCCATGTCCATGTTTCCATCGAAGCCAAAGTACCCAAGAGTTCCACCGTACACACCACGCGACGCCTGCTCATACTCGTCGATGAGGGCAACCGCACGGTTCTTGGGAGCGCCCGACAGGGTTCCTGCAGGGAAGGTTGCGGTGAACACGTCAAGCGCGGTCTTGCCCTGACGCAGTCTCCCGATAACGGTCGAACACATGTGCATGATGTGGCTGAAGCGTTTGATCGCCATGAACTCAACCACCTCAACGCTGCCCGGTTCGCACACCTTGACCAGGTCATTGCGCGAAAGGTCCACGAGCATGATGTGCTCTGCAACCTCCTTTGGGTCCTCACGCACGTCCTTACCGTTGAGAATGTCCTCTTCGAGGGTCTCTCCGCGTGGACGCGAGCCTGCGATCGGGTAGGTCGTGACTTTTCCCTCCACGATCTTGACCAAGGTTTCTGGACTTGAGCCGACTACTGAGTAGCCTTCGCCCTTGTGGTCGGTCAGTTCGAAGTAGTACATGTACGGGCTTGGATTGACTGTGCGTAGCACGCGGTACACATCGAGCGGGGTGGCGTGCGTTTCCATGTCGAATCGCTGGGACAACACGATCTGGAAGACCTCACCGTTGCGGATCGCTTCCTTACCCTGCGCAATCATCTCAGAGTACTGTTCACGGGTAGTACGGAACTCAATGTCCGGTTCCACGATGGAATCATCAAGGATACGAGGCACCGACCCAAATCCGGCCGCAATACCCGCTTCCAACGTCTCTTCCATTGCGTCGAGACGGGCTACGGCATCCGCATAGGCTTCATCAACGTGCTCATCAGTGTCGTTGAAATTGATGGCGTTCGCGATCAACCAGATGGACCCATCAACGTGGTCCACAACGGCAAGGTCGGATGCCAGGCACAGGCTCATATCCGGGGCTTCGATCTCAACGGGTGCATTCGCTGGCAGGGTTGGCTCCCATTGCCTGATGATGTCCCAACCCATCGAACCCACAAGTCCACCTGTGAAGGGAGGCAGGCCCTCAATGGCCTCGGTGTGCAGTGCACGCAGCGCGGCGTCAAGAACCGCCAGTGGTTTGCCTGAGGTTGGAATACCGGCAGGTACGTCACCGTGCCAGACAACGTCATCGTCAACGGCGGTGAGCGTCGCACGAGAGTTGACGCCGATGAACGAGTACCGCGACCACGTTCCATCGATCTCGGCGGATTCAAGGAGAAAGGTGCCGCGTCGGCCTCCTGCCAGTGCACGATAGATTCCCAGGGGGGTGACATCATCAGCGAGAATCTTACGCACAACCGGGATGACACGGCGCTGGGCGGCAAATTCACGGAAATCTTCGAGTTGAGGCCAGGTCTTACCCCACGAGAACTGCGATCCGCTACTTGGCAGCTTGGTCTGCATCTCGATGGTCATACCTACGCCTCACTTTCGTGTACTGCGGCGTCAACTGCGCCGGTGAAGTGTTCTTCGATGACGAGTGCCGGAAGCACGCCGCCCGTGTCAAAGCAGGTCCGTTCTCCTGTGTGGCAGGCTGCCCCCACCTGATCAACCTTAATCAGCAGTGCGTCGCCGTCGCAGTCGATGGCCACTTCCTTAACAAACTGGTAGTGGCCCGAGGTATCTCCTTTACGCCAGTATTCCTGCCTGGACCTTGAGTAGAAGGTGACACGGCCCTCCGCCAAAGTGCGGCGTAGCGCCTCATCATCCATGAAGCCAAGCATGAGCACGTCTTTGGTGTCATGCTGCTGGATGATCGCGGCAAACAGTCCGTTGACGTCCCGCTTGAGTCGCTGCGCGATGTGCGGGTCAAGGATTGGAGCAGAGGATTCGTTCGTACCAGTCACGCAGATATTTTCCCACGGCAACTAGCCAACAAGACAATCTGTCCATCGTGCGGCCCAACACGCCTCGTACTCTATGTGGAGGTGGGTCCAGTCTGTGCGGGTTGGACCCACCACCACATTCGCGCGGTCACACCTGCGAATTGGTTTGAGCAAGCCATGCGGAGAACATCGCGGCGTAGCGTCCCTCCCGAGCGATCAGGTCATCATGAGACCCAAGTTCAACGACGCGACCTCGATCCATGACCACCACCACATCACTGTTTTGTGCAGTAGAGAGCCTGTGCGCGATCGTCACGGTGGATTTGTTCTCCATGAGAGCATCGAGTGCCCGCGAGATAGCAACCTCGGTTGCCGGGTCAACGGCGGACGTGACCTCATCCATCACAAGCAGATCCGCTTCGCATACATACGCTCGAGCCAGCGCAACAAGTTGACGCTCGCCAGCCGAAAGCCTCTCGCCTCGTTGACCCACCTCGGAATCAAGGCCTGCCGGGAAGTTGGCCAGCCACGGATCAAGGCCCAGTGCGCTCACGGCGCCGTCAACCCGCGCAGCGATCTCTGCCTCGCTGTACTCCCCCGACGCAATGAGCGGATAGGAGATGTTTGCCCGTAGTGAGGTCGCGAACAGGAACCCCTCCTGTGGCACGAGCAAGACTCGCCGACGCAAGTCATGTTCGCTGTGGTCACGCAGGTCGATGCCATCAAGCAGCACGCGTCCCTGGACTGGGTCGACAAACCGAGTAATCAGTTTGGCCAGCGTGGTCTTACCGGAGCCAGTCTCGCCCACGACCGCCACGCGCTGGCCGGGAGCAATATCCAGGTCCACGCTATCGAGCACCTTTGGACCGCCAGGATAGTTGTAGTCCAGCTTCTCGACGACCAGATGGGACGGTCCCGAAGGAATCGTCGTGGTGGACGTGCCTTTGAAGGGAACGTCAATCTCGGTCTCCAGAATCGCAAGCACGCGACGCCATCCGGCCACCGCGTTCTGCATTTCGTTGAGGACCTCGGTTGCCAACTGGACCGGGCCCGTGAACAACTGGACCAGGAACAGGAACGCGACGAGTTGTCCCGGGGTGATCTCTCCCGCCACACCAAGGTATGCGCCACCAATGACAACGACCACAAGCACGAGGTTCGCCGCGAAAACTCCGGCTGAAAAGGAGATCGCGACCTTCTTCATCGCATCAATGCCGCTGACGCGGTGTTCTTCCACGGCAGTGTTGATCTTCGCCTCGGTGCGCGGACCGATGCCGTAGGCCGTCACGGTGGAAGCGCCGACAACGGACTCCGACACGGCTCCGAGCAGGGCACCCATCTTGGCGCGCACCGCGGTAAAGCCACGGTTCACGGCACGCTGCGCGGGCTGTAACAGGATCACAAACGGGATGAACGTAACCCACACCAAGAGGGTCAGCTGCCACGAGAACCAGAACATCACCACTGTTGCCGCAACGAGTTGGAGAATCGAGGTGAGCAGCATGATGCCGCCCCACTGCACGAACATCGAGATCGTGTCGACGTCCGAGGTCACACGGGAGACCAGCGAGCCCTTGCGTTCGGAGTTCTGGGTGAGCACGGTCAACTGGTGGATGTGCGAGAAAGCCCGTTCACGCAACCGCGCAAGACCAGTCTCGGCGGCTTTGATCAGACGGACGTTCATGAATGCAGTGCATAGCCCTGACGCAAGAACAGCGCCCAACGCAACCAAACACACAAGCAGGATGCGCTCGAGGTTGATTCCAGCAGGGTCAACTGCCGTGTCAACAGCCTGCTGTACCGCGAGGGGAACCGTGATCTTGCCCGCCGCTGCGAGCACGGCGAACAGCAGCGTCCACCCGATCCCCTGCACGATCTCGGGTGTGACCTGAACACCCCGCCGAATCGTCGCGAATACGCCCAGATCGGAAGCTGACTGAATCTGAGTTTCCCTTTCAGCCATCAATCTCCTCCTGATCGTAGGCATTGACCACATCGGCGTAGGTGGGCAGGGCCGCAAGCAGTTGTTCGTGCGTGCCTTCCCCGGTAATGCGACCGTCCTCGAGGAATACGATGCGATCCGCAAGGATCGCCGTGGCAGCTCGATATGCAACCATCACCACGGTCGTGGCACCCGAGCGCGAGATACCCGCCAAGATTGCCTGCTCTACCTGTGGGTCGAGCGCCGAGGTCGCGTCATCGAGGACCAGAACACTTGGCTTTCGGATAACCGCACGTGCAATCGCAAGGCGCTGACGCTGTCCGCCGGAAAGATTCGAACCCTGCTCCCCCAAACGCGTGTCAAGGCCATCGGGAAGGTCGCGCACGAAAACCTCGAGTTGCGCAACCCGCAACGCCTCCCACACGTCCTCATCGCCAAAGCGCGGGTCATCCGGGTCAGTGAGCGTGACATTGGCGCGAACCGTGTCCTCAAACACGAATGACCCCTGCGACACAAACGCAACCGACTCGCTCAGTTCCTGACGCGTCAGCGTGCGTACGTCATCCTGCCCGATCAGCACACGACCACTCGTCGGGTCCCACAGGCGCGCAATCATAGACACGAGTGAGGTCTTTCCCGAACCAGTACGCCCCATCAGCACTGTGGTCTGACCCGCTGGCGCAGTGAAACTTACGCCGCGGGCAATCTCGACACTCTGGTCCTCATCCGCAACCGAGTAGGTGACGTTGTCGAATCGGACCGATGACTCGCCTGAGGTTCGTACACCGGTGCCGGGGGTGAGGGAGCTACGCAAGTCAACCACGTCCGCCACGCGGCTGTACCCGACCACACTGCGCGGCATATCAGCCAACACCCAACCAAACGAACGAGCCGGAACGGACAGCAAGGTCAGCAGATACGATGCCGTCACGACATCTCCCGCAGTCACGTCACCGGATTGCAGCCGCATGATGCCCACGGCGATAACCAGGAGCGTCCCAATACTTGGAAGCGCGTCGATCACGGGGTCGAAAACCGCTCGGATCAGGCCAACGCGAGCATTGGCGTCCTGCAGAGCCGTCGTACTGCGAGTGAAACGACGCACCTCCTCGTCACGAGAGCCAAGCGCCTTGACCAAAGTCGCACCCTCGAAGCTCTCGTGCGCGACGTTTGACACCTCGCCACGCAGTTCCTGCGAAAGCGTCACCGCGGGGGTCATATAGTTCTGGAAGAACAGGTTCGCGATGATCATGATCGGCAGAATCACGAACGCCGCGAGTGCAAGCCACGGGTCGACCAGGACCAGCATTATCCCGGACACTATGAACATCACGACCGAGCCAAGCATGTACGGCATCGGATTGAACACGGTCGTGGCCGCTTCCGCATCCGAGCTCACGTTGGACAGCAACTCACCAGTTGAGTGTTGCTTGTGCCAGGACGGCGCGAGCGTGGTGAACTTGTGGCTCAAGGCCCTGCGGTGATGTCCCTGCAACCCGTACGTGCCGTAGGCAGCGAAAATCCGACGCCCGGCAACTGATACCGCTAGGCCGAGCACGATGAGAAAAAGCACGAGTGCACCGATCCAGATGTCACGCACATTGCGTGATCCCTCAAGGATCGGGATGATGTAGTCCCCTGTGAGCCAGCCAATCACACGGGAGATGCCCACGGTGAACGCACCGAAGAGGGCGGAAGAACAAATTGCCAAAGTATAGATCTTTGGCTCTGCCTTCAAACTGCGACCAACCATCGCAAGCGACTTGCGCAGTTGGCCACCAGGTAGTGCGTAGGTTTCGTTCTCCCCAAGAAATGCCTTGGAGGATCCAGTCACTATTGTCTAACCTCTATTCCCTGCGCCGCCATGTCTTCCTTGACCTGCGCAATTGTTAACTTTCCAAAGTGAAACACGCTCGCTGCCAGTACGGCATCGGCTCCGGCCGTGGCCGCAGCGGTGAAGTCCCCTGCAACGCTCGCGCCCCCTGATGCGATCAGCGGGATCGTCACCTCACGGCGCACGGCACCGAACATTTCAAGGTCGTAGCCGTTATAGGTGCCATCTGCGTCCATCGAGTTGAGCAGGATCTCTCCCGCCCCAAGTTGCTGAGCCTTGACCGCCCACTCGACCGCGTCGATTCCGGTGCCTCGCTTGCCACCGTGAGTCGTGATCTCGTAACCGGACGGAGTGTGGGTGTCTCCTGTGACTCTACGGGCATCCACTGACAAAACAAGAACCTGGGATCCAAAACGCTCGGCGATCTCATTGATCAGTTCGGGGCGGGCGATTGCCGCCGTGTTGACTCCGACCTTGTCTGCCCCTGCACGTAGTAGCCGGTCCACATCGTCAGTGGTGCGCACCCCTCCGCCAACCGTCAACGGAATGAACACTTCCTCGGCCGTCCGGCGCACCACGTCATACGTGGTCTCGCGGTTTCCCGATGAAGCAGTCACGTCAAGGAAGGTGAGTTCATCCGCACCCTGCTGACCGTAGCGTCGAGCCAGTTCAACCGGATCGCCCGCATCCCTGAGATTCTCAAAGTTGACACCTTTAACCACTCGGCCTGCATCAACATCAAGGCATGGAATAACGCGGACTGCGACAGACATCTGGGGAATCCTTCACGTTGTGATAGCGACGTCAACACCCGCGTACGAAGGCGTTGGAGGTCTAGGAGTTTCGGTATACACGTACCGTACCGGTGATGACGCATACGTGCTGGCTTGTCCATGCCGGCTTAGCGCAGGGCGGAATTCCACGGCCAGGTCACGCCTTCGGATTGATCGCCTTGCTTTCTTGGGAGCTGTCTATGCCTTCGGCGTTGAGGCCGCCACAATATCCACCACGTAGACGAGGGTGGTATTGGCGAGTTTGTGTTCCGAGTCCGCGAATCCAAACTCCGGAGGCACGATCACCAGCAGTTGTGATCCAATGGGCGCTCCGATGAGCGCTTGTTCCAGCCCTGTGATGATCTGTTCAGCGCCTAGTTTGACGGTCACAGGTCCCACGTCCTCGGCCCAGGTGGAGTCGAACACCTCGGCATCTTTCCACTTTGCGGCCGTGTATTGCAGAACCACTTTTGCGTCGGCGTCGACCTGTTCAGAGGACCCCGAGCGAAGCTGCTGCACAACGAGTTGGGTTGGCTTTATCACGTCTTCGCCGATAGCGACCTCGGGTTCACCAGACCGTGCATAGGATACCGAAGGGTAGTCTGCGGACTGCTCGCGGGGTTCCCCGGTCGACTGAGCAGGCAGAACGTCAATCACGATAACGCTGGTCTGGTTGTCTTCCTGAGTGACCTGCAAAAGCCTGGAACCGGTCGGTTTGTTGACAATCAGCGAATACAGTTCGGGGCCAAGGCTCGCCGCTTCCACCCGATATGGCACGGGTACCGCTTCAAAGTCGTTGCGCAGAACCTCCCCCTTGACAGGATCTTCGGCATAGAAACGCAGAAGAACCCAGTCACCGTCCTCGACCATGTCCCCGCTGCCTTCCCACACAGCCTCGGAATGAGGTTCGATGTACACGAACGGCGTATCGTATTCAACCGTTGGGGCTTTGTCGGCGGTTCCCGTGACGGTAACGGGCGTCGCTTCAAGACTTGTCACCTCATCGACCGGATCGCCTGCGCAGCCCGCGAGCACGAGCGCGCTCACGAGCGCCACAACGAGTACGCGTGCCTTGGTCAGGGAGTGATGCATGAAGTTGTGAGACATTCGGGTCCGTTCACATGGAGGCGATGAGTGCTTCTACTCGTTCATCAACGTTCGCGAACGGGTCCTTGCACAGGAGCGTGCGCTGCGACTGGTCGTTGAGTTTGAGGTGCACCCAGTCCACCGTGTAGTCGCGTTTCTTTTCTTGGGCAGCTCGCACAAAATCGCCACGGAGTTTGGCGCGGGTCGTTTGCGGTGGGTTCTGCTCGGAGAAGGTTATCGCATCTTCGGTGACAACGGTTTTGACCAAGCCGCGCTGTTCCAGCTTGGTCATGAGCCCATCCGTTCGCGAAACATCATGGTAGGCAAGGTTGAGTCGTGCGATCCGAGGATCGTCGAGCCCGCAGTCCAACTTATTTTGGTAGCGCTGGATGAGTCTGAGTTTGATAGCCCAGTCGAGTTCGGTGTCGATGCCAGAGAGGTCTTGCGTGTCAACCGCGGTGATAGCTCGTTCCCACAGGTCGAATACCTGATCGTCGTGCGGCCCCTTGCGATCGCTGTTCTCCACGAAGGCGCGTGCCTTGGCAAGGTATTCGCTTTGGAGTTGTGCAGCGGTCAGTGTGCGACCGTTGGACAGCGTCACTGTCGCTTTGCCGGTGATGTCGTGGCTGACTTCCCGGATTGCCCGCATCGGGTTGTCCAGCATAAAGTCACGGATCGGGATTCCAGCTTCGATCATGCGCAACACGATGTCGGTGGCACCAACCTTCAACAGGTTGGTGGGTTGTGCCATCGAGGAGTCGCCGACGATGACGTGCAGTCGGCGGTAGTACTCGGCGTCCGCATGTGGTTCATCGCGGGTATTGATGATGGGCCGCGAACGGGTTGTCGCGCTTGAGACGGCTTCCCACATGTGATCGGCTCGCTGCGAGAAGCAGTATTTGGGGCCGCCGCTGGTCTCCATGATGTGTCCCGCCCCCACCATGACTTGGCGGGTGATCAGGAACGGAACGAGGATGTCAGCGAGGCGATTGAAATCGCCCTTGCGCCGCACCAGGTAGTTTTCGTGGCAGCCGAATGAGTTGCCCTCCGAGTCCACGTTGTTCTTGAACAGGTGGATCTTTCCTTCGGTACCCTCCTCGTCAAGTCGCCGTTGGGCGTCGATGACGAGGTCCTCAACGATGCGTTCGCCGCCCTTGTCATATGCGATAAGTTGCAGCACGTCGTCGCATTCGGCGGTCGCGTACTCGGGGTGCGATCCCACGTCCAGGTACAGCCGCGACCCGTTACGCAGGAACACGTTGGAGGAACGCCCCCATGCGACGACCTTCTTGAACAGGGCACGCGCGACCTCGTCCGCAGAGATGCCTTCGCCGTCCGGGGTTGCGCAGGTGATTCCAAATTCAGTTTCGAGCCCAAAGATACGGCGGGTGCTCACGTATTAACCCCTAGCAACTGGTTGATTGAGGATGGCGTCAGACGGCGGAATTTTCGGCGTGGGCGCGCGCGGTCAAGGACCGCTGCTTCTAGGTCCACGCCTGTCAGCCGCTTGGTTTCAGGTTTTATTGCCGACGAGTCGGTAGGAGTTCCTGCTGCGTCCGGCTGCTGGGTGGGTGCGCTCAAGTGGCTTTCCTGAGCGAGAACCTCCGTCATGAGCTGGAAGACCTCGGCAAGGCTCATGTGTGGACGCCAGTTCTCCTCCATGGCTTCCCGCAGCACTGCAGCGTTACCGCCGATCACGATGTATCCGGGAAGTTCCACGACAGAGCCGTCGAATGTGAGGCGATACAGCAGGTCCTCCTCCTCACTGTCTCCGACCTCTGCGACGACAAGTTCGACCTCAAAGGGTTTTGATTCGTTCGTGAACGCGGTACCGAGCGTCTGCGCGTAGGCGTTTGCAAGCCCGCGGGCTGTCACGTCCGAGCGGTCATAGGTGTACCCGCGCATATCCGCATAGCGAATCCCGGCAACCCTTAGGCTCTCAAACTCGTTGTACTTCCCCACCGCGGCAAACCCGATACGGTCGTAGATTTCGGAGAACTTGTGCAGTGCGCGCGACGGGTTCTCCGTCACGAAGGCGATTCCACCGTCATACTGTGCTACGAGTACTGAACGGCCGCGCGCGATACCCTTACGTGCAAAGTCTGCGCGGTCCGCCATGAGCTGCTCTGGCGAAACATAGAACGGTTGCACAGCCATCATTCATCACCGCCACGTGAGTGGGAATCATTACGCGGCCCTGCCGTGTTGCCGGCGGATCGCTCCCCTGGCTCGAGCACCACAATCGACTTCAATTCGTTCGACCGCTGAGAAATCACCGCATCCGCATGAGCGGTCAGTTCCTGGGCGCTCACGTACTCGAATCCTTGTTCGCTCACTCGCGCCACGATAGGCCAGATCTTACGCACGGAGTCAGGTCCAGAGGTCGCTGAGTCATCGTCTGCGGCATCCCACAGTGCCTCAACGCTCACCCGGACAGCCTCAGAGGCTGTTAGGTCAGGACGCCACAACTTTTTGAGTGCCCCGCGCGCGAACACGGAACCGGAACCGACACAGTGATACGCAGTCTCCTCATAGCGTCCGCCTGTCACGTCATACGAGAAGATCCGCCCCTGGCGCTTTGCGTGGTCGAAACCGACGAACAGTGGCAACACCGTCAGACCCTGCATCGCCATTGGCAGATTCCCACGCAACATGGACCCGAGCCGATTCGCTTTCCCGTCAAGGGAAAGCGGCTCGCCCTCGATCTTCTCGTAGTGCTCCAACTCAAGTTGAAACAAGCGCACCAACTCAATAGCAAGGCCAGCCGTACCCGCAATGCCAATCGCGGATGACTCGTCGGCAGGAAACACCTTTTCCATCTGCCGCGATGCGATCATGGATCCGACGGTCGCCCGCCGGTCGCCAGCCATAACCACGCCGCCTGGGAACTGCACGGCGACAATCGTGGTTCCGTGCGGAATCTGCGGAATGGTTCCAGCCTCACCCAGTCTCAGATCGAGTATGTGTGGAGCGCTGGCGCGTACGTGTTCAAGGAACGAGGTATCCGTTCCAGAGATGCTATGTGGACCGCTCAGCGGTGGCATAACCTACTGTCCGCCCTTTTGAACGAAACCCTTCACAAAGCTCTCAGCGTTCACCTCAAGTACGTCGTCAATCTCGTCGAGGAGGTCGTCCACCGCAAAGTCCTGAGCCTGCGCGGAAGTTGGGGTGTCTGGTGTCGGCGTCTCTTCCTCGACCTCGTTGGACGTCGCATGCTGCTGCTCTTGGCCTGCCATAATTCCTCCTTAAGTTTTGCCGAGGCTATCCGGTCTTCCCATCACCCCAGCACTACTCTGCTAGTTCAATCTAACCTCACCGTGCGCTGCTATGCGTCACAATCTGCGCACATAGAAGTTAAAATCCACAAAATCCGCCATCGGCGAAGCAGTTCGTTACCTTCCCGCAATCGTCTGACTCTCGAAACACCCATGACGAGAAGAGGGGTGGTTGCTCACTCGCCGAGAAGAGAAGTCAAGAATCCTGCGGGATCATCTTGGTGGCGTTCGAACAACTCTCCTACATGACCCTGTGTGCCCTTCCACGGATTAAGCATGGAGATGCGCTGCAACGTTGGCCGTCCGGGAATATCAAAAATTACCGAGTCCCAACTCGCACCGGTCACATGTGGTCCGAACAACGCCATTGCCTCGCCGCGGAAATACGCCCTCGTATCAGTGGGTGGATGCGCCACAGCATTTGTGATCTCATGTTCTCCCACAAGACGGTCAATCACACCGGCATCAAGCAGTTTCCGGCTCAATGAGCGTTCTGGACGAACATCCGACCATTGAATATCCATCGCCACGAGCTTTGGATGATCCCACGCGAGCTGGTGCCTGTTGCGCATCGATTCCAATAGTCGGTACTTGGCCACCCATTCAACGTCCCGTGCACACGACATCGGATCGCGTTCAAGCCGGTTCAATACATCCTCCCAGCGCGCCAGGACATCCTGCGTCTGCTCTGGAATGGGATCGACCTCAGTTACGCGGGCCTGCATCTCACGCACGACAGCAAGGTACTCGCGCTGAATGCTGATCGCGGTCATCTCACCGTTCAGGATGGTCCAGATCGGTTCGGAACACGTCAGGTCACGGCTGACAGCGCTCACCTCGGCAACCGGGTCGCCGAGCATCAGCAGTTCCAGACGCTCTGCCAGGTCTGGATGGTCCTCAAGATGTTCCACAACCCACAGCACCAGGTTTGTGGTGCCGATCTTGAGGTAAGTCGTGGTCTCCATGAGGTTCGCATCACCGATGATGACGTGCAGGCGACGCCACCTCTCACGCGTCGCGTGCGGTTCATCGCGCGTGTTGATGATCGGCCGACGCAACGTGGTTTCAAGGCCGACCTCAGCCTCCATGAAGTCTGCACGCTGCGAGATTTGGAAGCCTGACTGCTGGCTGTGCTGTCCAAGGCCCACCCGCCCCGAACCGGTGAATATCTGGCGGGTCACGAAGAAGGGCGTCAGCACAGTTACGAGCGTTGAAAACGGCACTTCCCGCTTGACCAGGTAGTTCTCGTGCGTTCCATAGCTTGAGCCCTTTGAATCCGTGTTGTTCTTGTACAACTGGATGTCGAGACCCATCGTGCGTTGTAGTTCGCGGTGCGCGATGAGCATGACCCGTTCTCCCGCAACATCCCAGATCACTGCATCGCGCGGATTCGTGACCTCGGGTGATGAGTATTCTGGGTGCGCGTGGTCTACGTAGAGGCGGGCACCGTTGGTCAGAATCGCGTTCGCGGCGCTCGGATCATCGTAAACCGGGCTATCAGGGCGGGTGACGTCCTGGGCATCAAGCGCGGGGTCGTTACCCGAGGGTGCTGGCACGTTCGGGTTATCAGTCAGCAATGACGGGTGTGCCGAGGCACGCTCCAACTTGAAACCACGCGCATCGTTGAGGGGATCCTCATCACGGTAGTCCCAGCGGGCGTTTCCACGCGCGTTCGCGCTGATCGCACGGTAGGCCGTCACAACCTGGCTCGACATGAGCATCGGGTTTGCCCGCGGGTTGCCATTCTGCAGGACTCCGTACTCGGTTTCAATTCCAACAATGCGCTGTACAGTCACATCTCTACCCTATGTGCTGCACCGATACGGTCGCAGGAACGTTTACGGTGTGGACTACAGGTAGGGGCCGGTGTTTGGTGCGGTGCTGATCGCCTTGACCGGGTCTGCTGAGGAGTTCGATGATTTGGTCTGAACGATTGTGCGGATAAACACGATGCGTTCGCCCTTCTTACCGGAGATACGCGCCCAGTCGTCGGGGTTGGTCGTGTTGGGCAGATCTTCGTTTTCTTTGAACTCGTCGTTACATGCCGCGATCAGGTGTTCGACTCGCAGACCCCTGTTGCCTGTGGTCAACAGATCCTTGATCGCCTGCTTCTTGGCCCGGTCCACAATGTTCTGGATCATCGCGCCGGAGTTGAAGTCCTTGAAGTACAGGATCTCCTTGTCACCGGAGGCGTAAGTGACCTCGAGGAACTGGTTCTCCTCGCCCGTTGCATACATGTGCTCGACGGTCGCCTGGATCATCGCGTCAATGGTCGCCTGCACATTTCCATCATGCTGTTTGAGGTCGTCCGCATGGATCGGCAGGTTGGCGGTCAGGTACTTGCCAAAGATTTCCCTGGCCCCCTCGGCGTCGGGGCGCTCAACCTTGATCTTCACGTCGAGTCGCCCTGGCCGCAGGATAGCCGGGTCAATCATGTCCTCACGGTTTGAGGCACCGATGATGATCACGTTGTCGAGTTTCTCAACGCCATCGATCTCGGCAAGGAGTTGAGGCACGATCGTGGTCTCCACGTCTGATGACAGTCCCGTACCACGGGTGCGGAAAAGGGACTCCATCTCGTCGAAGAACACAACGACCGGGTTACCCTGCGCTGCCTTCTCGCGTGCACGGCCGAAGATCAGGCGGATGTGACGCTCCGTCTCACCGACAAACTTGTTCAGCAGTTCTGGACCCTTGATGTTCAGGAAGTAGCTCTTGGCGTCCTTGGCGTCTAGCCCGCCACGCACTGCTGCAGCCTCGGCGAGCGAGTTGGCGACAGCCTTCGCGATGAGTGTCTTTCCGCAGCCCGGAGGACCATAGAGCAGGATGCCCTTCGGCGCTTTGAGGCCATGCTCGCGGTACAACTCGGGGTGCGAAAACGGAAGCTCGATTGCGTCCTTTATGTGCTCGATCTGAGAACTCAGCCCACCGATGTCCTCGTATCTGACATCGGGAACCTCCTCAAGAACCAGTTCCGAAACCTCAGACTTCTCGATCCGTTCGAATGCAAAGCCTGCCTTGAGATCGATGAGAACCGTATCGCCCACGCGCACGTTCGGCGTGCCATCCTCATTAAGAAGCGAACTCGCCAGGCGCAGTACACGCTCATCATCGCCCTTACCGGTGATAAGGACGCGCTCATCGTCAACGAACTCCTTGATAGCCGCAAGTTCACCTGTGCGTTCGAATCCGACGACCTCGACGATAGCCATGGCCTCGTTGAGCCGCACCTCTTGGCCCGGCTGAGCAAGGTGTAGTTTGGCGGTTTCGATTGAGGTCAGGCGCATCTTCCGACCCGCGGCCATGACCTCTGCGGTGCCATCGCCAAACTTCTTGAGGAAGATCGCGTAGGTGCTTGGCGGCTTAGCCAGGTCCTCGAGTTGTTTCTGCAGTTCAACGATCTTGCCGCGGGCGTCCATGAGGATCTGGGCAAGCCGCTCGTTTTGGGCGGAAAGGGTGGCGATCTGCTTCTGCTCGGGGCTTGGCGTGCCGTGCGGTGGGCCACCTGCTGGATTGTGGATTGGGTCGGAAGACATCGAACTCCCCTTTCCTACGCGTTTACTTGAGTTTAGGTTTTCATACTTCGCGCATTCATGCCCGCATAGCACGC
Source organism: Timonella sp. (assembly GCA_031979385.1). Taxonomy (GTDB): domain Bacteria; phylum Actinomycetota; class Actinomycetes; order Actinomycetales; family Cellulomonadaceae; genus Timonella. The sequence goes on from DALZEF010000011.1 coordinate 16,207, forward strand.
CACGTGGACACGTATCCACCCCGTCGTTTGCGAGTGCGCGGATGCGCGCCCTCGTTCGATGCTGGAAGATGACGCGTGCTGGAACGCAACCGACTCGTCGTCAACCTCAATCAAATCCGTCCAACTCGGTGGGCTGAAAAACGTCCGGCAGCGTGTAAAAAAGTCATGTACCCGGAACGAAAACACCCCACCGACATTCCAACCGGAACTGCCTGGACACGACGAAACAGGCTGGGCCAGTTGGAGATCCAACCGGCCCAGCCTGACATAACACGACTAGAGACTAAGCGTCATCATCCTGGCCGGAATCCTCGCCAGCATGTTCCACCAACTCATCACGATGAGCTGTGACATCACGGCGGACCTTGCGAACCTTCTTATCCGATGGGATGCGCTCCCCCAGGTCCTCTTCGGACCACTGCTCGTCCACAGGGTAGGCGCCCTTCGCGGGACGACGCTTTCGCACAATCGCCTCAACGCCGTCCGCAAGGCGGCGGGTCATGATGAGGAAGCCGGTGTGGCCAACCATGCGATGCTGGGGACGAACCGCAAGCCCTTCGAGGTGCCAGTTACGGACCAACTGCTCCCACGCGATCGGCTCTGTGAAACGACCGTCCTCGCGCAGGTCCTCGGCAACCCGCGAAAGCTGCGTTGCCGTCGCAACATAACAGATCAGAACGCCACCTGGAGTGAGTGCCTGGGCGACCACATCAATGTTCTCCCACGGTGCGAGCATGTCCAATACGACGCGATCCACCGAACCAGGCTCGGCAACCGTTGGCAGCACATCCGCGAGATCGCCAATCGACAGGTCCCATGAGGGGTGCGGTCCACCGAAGAAGATCTCGATGTTCGCACGCGCGATATCCGCAAAGTCCTCGCGACGCTCGATCGAGTGCACCTGGCCCTGGTCACCCACGGCTTGGAGGAGTGAAAGAGTCAGAGCACCCGAACCCACACCAGCCTCGATCACACGCGCACCCGGGAAGATGTCCGCCATCGCGACAATCTGAGCGGCGTCCTTCGGATACACCACAGCGGCACCGCGTGGCATCGACAGCACGTAATCGTGCATGAGCGGGCGCATCAACTGATACTCGATGCCCGAGCTCGTGACAATGTTCGTGCCTTCGGGCTTACCGATGATGTCGTTGTGGCGATAGAAGCCGCGGTGCGTGTGGAACTCCTCGCCTGGCGTCAAGGTGATGGTGTGGAGGCGTCCCCGGTTGTCGGTCAGTTGGACACGGTCACCCTCGCGGAAAGGTCCACGGCGCCTATACGCACCGGTCGGTTCAGCAGACTCGGCCGATTCTGGCAGATGTTGATTCACGGATCTCGATTTCTTAACTTGTGTCACGGCGTTTTGTTAACGCTCTAGTGTATGTGGTCCAGGCGATCTGGCTGTTCCTCAACTTGTTTCTTGACTATCCAAGACCTGAGGCGCGCACGAGTTCCGCAGTCCAGACAACACCCTTGAGGCCGGACTGATCTGCGAGCACGTACAGTCTGCGGACGCCATGCGGGGTGCATAGTTCCTCGACGAGATGCTGCGCACTCACGTTTGTCGGTTGGATCGTCCCCTCGGGGAACGGCACGATCACGCTAGCGAGTTGAGTCTGTTCAATGACCGCTGCCGGCACCGCGTAGAGCGCCTCCGGATCGGCGTACGCGTAGGGGTGTCCAGAGCCATCCGTAACGAGTACCGCGGCGTTGGTGCGCACCAGTTCGGGGCCGATCTGCGCGAGTGTGGTCTCCGCTGAGGTGACCAGAGCTGGCCGGATAAGTTCGGCAAGGTTCACGCGTTCGACCTGTTCGAGGTGCCGTGCGTACTGAAGTGCACCGCGGGCACCAGACCAGACCACCCACACGAGCAGAACCGACCACATCAGGTATATCGTCTGCGGAGTGCGGCCCTGGAGCATTGGCCAGCCGATCGTGTACAGGGCAAAGCCGATTGCCACGATCTGGCCACTGCGTGCCGCAATCTTCATACCCGTGACACGTTTCTTGCTGAACTGCCACACGATTGCAGACAGCGCGTTGCCACCATCGAGCGGGAGGCCCGGTACCAGGTTGAACAGTCCAAGGAACAGGTTCATCATTCCTGCGTTCTTGACCACCACGTACGCAAGGGCAGCGCTAGAGGAGGACACGGGGATCAGTTCGGCGCCGAACCACATCGCGAAGTAGAGCACGATGTTGGTGAGCGGCCCGGCAACCGACACCAGCAAGGAATGCCACGGCTGGCGGAACTCGTTCTTGAACCCGGCGTGACCGCCCAGAAAGGTCAAGCCGATTTCACGCGCCTCAACCTTGAACGTGCGAGCCACCACAACGTGTGCGACCTCGTGCAGGAATACCGAGATCACGAGCAATACCGCAAGGGTGACCGAGCACAGCACAGCAACCGGGAAAGAACCCACATAGGTCTGGAACGAGCTGAAGTACAGCGCACTAAACACCGCTATGAGCACGAGCACACCGGGGCGCACATTGATGGGCGCTCCTGCGATGCGGCCGATTGTCCATGACGTGGGTTTCATGGGTGCTACCTTACCGTTTCGTATTGTCTTGACACGTCCCGAAGTCCTGGGACAGCCCTCGCTGCGGTCCACGCCACAGCATTTTCCTCCCGTCCGGGCGCAGTGGTCACCTAGGCTTAAGGTATGTCCTCGACTCGCCGCGCCCCCGCATTGTCGCCGTCCCGTGCGAACGACTATTCGCAGTGCCCGCTCATGTTTCGGTTCCGCACGATCGATAGGTTGCCGGAGCCACCCAGCAAGGCGGCTACCAAGGGAACGCTCGTGCACTGGGTGCTGGAACACCTGTACAACGCACCGATTGGCCGCCGTTCTCCCGAGGCTGCGCACGCGCTTGTACCAGACGCGCTCACCGCGGTTCAGGCCCGTACACCCGATCTGGACACGATGTTCGAGTCTGAGGCAGACAAGAAGCAGTGGCTCGCTGAGGCCGGGAAACTGATTGACCGCTACTTTACGCTTGAGGACCCCAACCGCCTTGAGCCGGCAGAACGTGAGGTCAATATCTCCGCGATGCTCGACGGCACGATGCGCATCAAAGGGATCATTGACCGTGTAGACATCGCCCCCAACGGCGCGGTCCGACTGGTCGACTACAAGACTGGCAAGGCTCCCCGCCCGCAGTATTCCGCGTCCGCGGCGTTCCAGATGCGCTTTTACGCGGTTGCAATGCGTGAGGCCCGAGGTGTTACCCCCGCGATGCTGCAATTGAACTACCTCGGCGACGGTCAAGTGCTCCGCAACGAACCAAGCGAGGCGGACCTCGATCAGGCGAAAGGCAAAATCATTTCCATCTGGGATGACATCCGCCGCAACGCCGAACGCGATGAGTGGCGTCCTAGAACATCGAAGTTGTGCGGATGGTGCTCGTTTCAGAGCGTCTGCCCGTCGTTCGGCGGCACACCGCCCGACCTCGAGCAGGGTGCCAGCGCGAAGGTTTGGTTGGAACCGCCCACGCTTTTTGATCGCTCGATGAGTGAGATTGCCGACGATCCGGCCAGTTAGCCCCGCCACCTACGTCCCGGTTCATCGGCAATCAGAGATTCAGGAGTTGAAGTCGACCAAGCCGCCGCGCATAACGACATCCAACACAGACGGCGTGAGTTGGTCCAGCGACTTGATCCGACTCAAGCCGGGCGCAGACTCGACCGGCGTGATCGCATCAATGCCAATCGTGCGCGCACCCGAGGCAAGAGCCGCGGTGATCCCTGTTCTGGAGTCTTCCAGCGCAATGCACTGGGTGACATCCACGCCAAGTGCACGGGCTGCCTGAAGATAAGGGTCAGGGTGCGGTTTGCCGCGTTCGACCACATCGCCGGAGACCACGACCTCGAACGTACCGGGAACTGCCGTATCCGCGAATGCGTGAGCCACAGGACCATACGAGCTGGTCACAAGCGCACATGGAATACCCAATGCCCGCACCCACGCAAGCGTCTCCGCAGCATGTTCCCGCCATGGCACCTCCCTGCGCAACTGCGTACTCACTCGTTCCACCAAAAACGCCACGACGTCTTCAGGGCTACCCGGGGCACCGGCAGCTATCAACACGTGCGCCGCGTCCATCAGATCGAATCCCACGAGAGTCAGCGCCTGCTCGTGGGTCCAGATGCCTCCGCCGGACTCGACAATCTCGTATTCCGCAGCCTGCCAAAACGGCTCGGAATCAATCAACGTGCCATCCATATCAAACAGGATCGCTTGAGGTAGATGGAGTTTTTCTTCCCTGTAAGGCATAGATGACATAACCGAAGCTTTCTAGGAGAACCAACCACCCATATTACGGAGCCACGTCATCTTGGGCTAAATTCGGTGCCGTTTATCAGCGCTCGGTGAACGTCCGGCACAAGCTCTCCCCCGGGGACTAGGCTTGAAGGATGGATATGCCCCGTCACCCCGACTCACCGAACACTGAACCGACTGAAGTTGCTCGACGCTTCGACGAAGGCACCGTCATGATCGCAGCGTTCGCGGGATGGAACGATGCGGGTAGTGCGGCAACGAATGCTCTCCAGCACATCTCAGACACTTTTGACGCGCGCCTGTACGACGAGATCGACCCTGAACCCTACGTGGACTTTCAGGTGAATCGTCCCTCGGTCGTGGCTACCGAAGCGGGTAGGCACATCCTGTGGCCTGCAACTCGCGTTGAGGTGATCACTCACTCAACGCTGCGCCGAAAACTGGTACTTGTGCACGGGATTGAACCCAACATGCGCTGGCGCACCTACTATCAGGAGATCCTGCGTATCGCCGACGAACTGGATTGCAGTGGAATCGTGTTGCTTGGTGCTCTTCTCGCGGATGTGCCACACACCTCGAAGGCTCCAGCCACCGTGACCAGTTCCAACACATTCATGCAAGAGCATCTGGGGGTCGAGGAAAGCGATTACGAAGGCCCTGCAGGTATCACGAGCGTGCTTGGACACTACGCTGAGCTTGATGGCGTCCCTGCGGTGAGCGCCTGGGCATTCGTTCCTCACTATGTGCCGCATCCTCCTGCGATTCCTGCGGAGATTGCTCTGCTGGATGCCGTTGAGGACATCGTTGGCGAGGCAATCCCGCGCGGTGAGTTGGAAGACGAGATGTCCGCCTGGCTACGTGGCGTTGATTCTTTTGTTGAGTCTGAGCCAGATCTGGCCGAATACGTTCAACAACTCGTGACGGACGATACGATCACTGAGATTTCCGGGGAGAAGATCGCGCAGGAGTTTGAGAGGTTTCTGCGGCGTCGCGGTCCAGGTTCCACCGGTTCTGCCGGTTCTGCCGGTTCTCCCGGTGATGTGGGCTGATTGCCGACGACGCCCTCGTTCGTATAGCCCGTTACGTATGGTTGTCTGGCGGGTTGGTAGGCCGCTTTGATGGCCTGTTTCGGTGAGTAGCTCGCCTCTGGGTACAGGAGAGGGGCCAAGCGCTGTTGCGCTTGGCCCCTCTCTCATCTAGATGATGGTTACATACGGATACCGAGGAGAGCGTTCACGGCACGCGACATCACGCCCGGTGCTCCCTCAACGAATTCGATGCTCTCTTCGCCTTGGAGAGCCAAGCGAGACCACTCATCCACCACAGCAAGCGCCTCAGGGGTGTTCAAGTCCTCGCGTAGCGCAGCACGCATTGCCGTCAACGTGTCGTCATAGGCAGGGCCACCATTTCCTGAGAACGCCTCAAGCCACAGTTCGAACCGTTCCTGCGCCTGCCGGAGTAGTTCATCGGTCCACTCCCATTCGCTGCGGTAATGCTGTGATAGCAACGCCAACCTGATCACCATGGGCTCGACGCCCCGCTTGATCAGTTCTGAGACCAACACGAGGTTACCGAGCGATTTGCTCATCTTCTCGCCCTGATACGACACAAGGCCAGCGTGTACGGCAAGACGAGGTCCCGCTTGGCTGTCCCCCGTCAGAACACGCGTATGGGAGGCGCTCATCTCGTGGTGTGGGAACAGCAGGTCCGCACCGCCACCGACAACGGAACATCGCGCTCCGAGCGCCTCCACTGCGATGACCGCACATTCAATGTGCCAGCCTGGACGTCCCTGACCAATCGAACCCCCATCCCAAGCAGGTTCACCGTGCCGGGCCGCACGCCACAGCAACGGGTCCAGAGGGCTTCGCTTGCCCTCACGTTCGGGATCGCCCCCACGCTCAGAAAAGAACGTGAGTCGCTCCTCCGGGCTGATTGGCGCGAGAGAACCAAACCTTGAGTCGACAGACAGGTCTGCATACACGTCTGCTGCCGAGTCGCTGACAGCAGAACCATCGGTGACCGGAACCAGGTAGGCGCTATCCTCTGTCAGCATTCTTTGGACCGCGGCGGCAACCTGCGGGATCGTCTCCACAGCACCGAGATAGGTTTCTGGAGGGATCACCCCCAAAGCAGTCATATCCCGCGCGAACAGGTTAATCTGTGAGGCCGCAAGTTCCTGCCAGTCCGCACCCGTAGCGTTGGCTCGCTCAAGTAGCGGGTCATCCACATCGGTCACGTTGGAGGCATAGGAAACGGTCTTCCCCGCATCCCGCAAAGCACGATTCAGCAGGTCAAAAGCAACATAGGTTGCGGCGTGGCCGATATGGGTCGCGTCGTATGGAGTAATACCGCACACGTACAGCGAGGCGTTCTGTCCGAACGTGACCTCCACGTTCTGCCGCGTCGTCGAGTCAAATACCCGAACCGTGTCGAGCGAACCAGGAATCTGCGGGATTTGGGGGGCTGGCCAAGTAATCACAACTCAACGATAGCCAAGATCAGCCGCATATCCGAACCGGGGCATTCCCTGTGTTCGACCCAGATCAGACAGATGGACCCATCGGTTGAAGTACGCCAGCAAGGAGCAGCATGACCACTGCCCCAGCCAAGAACAGTCGATACATCACAAACGGCTTGTAACTGAAGGTCGAAACAATCTTGAGGAATGCGATGATCACAAAGTAACCAACCACGAATGCCACAAGTGTTGCGATCAGAATTGCGCCAAATCCTGGTGCACCGGCCTCAGCCGGTTCACGTATGGCCCCGTACAGTTTGTAAAAGCCAGATCCCATAACGGCGGGGATCGCCAACAGGAAGGAGTACCTGGCTGCAGCCTCACGGGTGTAGCCCAAGAGCAGTCCCGCGGTGATCGTGCCACCGGAACGGGACACACCTGGAATCAGGGCCATGGCCTGAGCGAAACCGAAGATGACCGCATCCTTGACGGACAGTTCGTTGAGCGGCTTCTTGTGGGCACCACGCTTATCAGCCCAACCGAGCAGCAGCGCAAACACGGCGAGCATCAACGCAGTGAGATAAAGATTACGGAACGTCGAGTCAATCCAGTCTTCGAGGAGCAACCCCAACAGCACGATGGGGATAGACCCCAGAGCGATGAACCAAGCCATCGCCGCATCACGGTCGTGTGCCCCCATGCGGGCTTTCCAGTCAGTTCCGTGGGCTCCGCGCAGCGATTGCCACCACTTGATACAGATGTTTTTGATGTCTCTGCGGAAATATAGAAGCACAGCCGCTTCCGTACCGATCTGGGTAATGGCGGTGAACGCGGCACCCGGGTCTGCTTTGCCGATCAACTCGCCGACTATTCGCAGGTGTGCGGAGGAGGAAATCGGTAGGAACTCTGTCAAACCCTGTACGAGACCAAGGATTATTGCTTCGAATGCGTTCACAGATCAGTAGCCTACCCCCATTACAGTGCTGATGGTGGGTTCCCGTATGGGGTGTTCGACCTTTTCACCAAACAAGCACGCTGAGAAGACGATGGGGGTCCGAAGCATCTGCTTCGGACCCCCATCGATATTTCCTACACTTTATGTGACGAGAGGATCAGTCCTCGAATTCCTCGTCGTCGTCTTCATCATCATCCTCATCATCAAAATCATCGTCATCTTCGATGTTGGAGAATGGCAAGAGCTCTCCGTGGGTCATGGCGAGCGCCTCGTCGTACACCTCGAAGGCGTCATCCAGGATGTCAAAAGCATCATCGACCTTTGGGTCATCGTCGCCACGGCGGGTGACCACAGCCGAGTAGTGGGCTTCAAGAGCAGCAATGAAGCGGTCTAGCGCTGCACGAGGATCTACAGTCATGTCTCAAACGTTATCGCTCTTCCAACGATTTTGCACCATCATTGGGTCCCCAGATTTTCAGCCCTAGGGAAACGAACCCTACAATCCGGACAATTGCGCTGAAACCTCGCCCCAGATAGGAGTAATGTGTTGGTTCACACGTGAGCGGCCCCACCCGATCACGTGCAGCACAACCCACGCGAAGGGAAGATTCACTCAATGCCAGCAGACAGCCTAGAAGCCCGCCGCGCGGCAGACCTTCACTATCTCAAGGCCCGACGCAAGCGGGAACCACACTACGAATATCGCACGGTTGTTGTACCTCGAGGTACCTCGAAAACGCAGACCCGTGCGCTGCTCGTGCAGGAGGCGGAGGTTGGCAAGTGGGAATTGGCACGTACCGTGATCTATGAGGGCGGGACAACCAAGTATTGGCTGCGCCGCCGCATCATAGCTGTGGGTGTCTAGTTGTTATTTCACGTCCTAGTCCCTCGACTGTGAGAGCGCTCAGGCGTTTGCCAGCAGGCGGTCAAGCACTTTAACGCCAAAGAGCAAAGCCGAGACGGGCACGCGCTCGTCAACGCCGTGGAACATTGCTGGGAAGTCCATGTCAGCAGGTAGTTGCAGCGGTGCGAAGCCGTAGCCTGCGATCCCCAGCACTGACAGCGATTTGTTGTCCGTTCCGCCCGACAACATGTACGGCAAAACCTTTGCTCCTGGGTCTTCAGCAAGTACCGCCGCTGACATTTTGTCCACGAGAGTGCCACTGAACGGAACCTCAAGGGCGGGTGCCATATGGATCGGCTCGATGCGCACATCAGGACCGGCCAGTTCGTTCAGAGTGGCGCGGCCTTCGGCCTCGTATCCGGGGAGGAACCTCGCGTCAATGACTCCCTCGGCAACGCGGGGAATCACGTTTGCTTTGTAACCTGCGGCAAGTTGAGTGGGGTTCGTTGAGTTACGTACCGTTGCACCCACGAAGCGGGCTGCGGGCCCCATCGCGTCGATCAGGGCGTCAATGAGTTCAGGGTTCTCCGGTTCGTACGGCAACCCGGTCATCTCCGAGACACCTCGGAGCAGGGCATCCACTGTCGGTGTGGTCTGGTAGGGCCACTTGTGCTGACCAATGCGTGCGATAGCGGCAGCGACCTTGGTCACTGCATTGTCCTCGGCCACCTGGGAACCGTGGCCAGCCCTACCCTCTGCGATCAACCTGAGCCACGATAGCGACTTCTCTGCGGTTTGCAGCAGGTATGCACGCTGACCGTTGATCATCGTGGAGTAGCCGCCCACCTCGGAGATGGCCTCGGTTGCGCCATCAAAGATTTCGCGCATGTTGTTGACCGCATAGTGAGCGCCATACTCACCGCCTGCCTCCTCATCGGCGAAGAAGGCAACGATCACGTCACGTGCCGGTTTACGGCCTTCTCGGACCATCTGGCGCACGACCGCGAGCATCATCGCGACCATGTCCTTCATGTCAACCGCACCACGACCCCACAACATGCCGTCGATGAGTTCACCTGCGAACGGGTCGACCGACCATTCATCGGCCTGCGCCGGAACGACGTCGAGGTGTCCGTGCAGCACGAGCGCATCGCGGGACGGGTCGCTGCCCTCAAGGCGCACCACAACGTTTGCGCGCCCCGGAGCCGACTCGAAGTATTGCGGGTCCAACCCAACCTCAGTGAGCAGTTCCATCACATACTCGGCAGCCTTACGCTCCCCCGGCCCCTCGTTGTTGCCGAAGTTCGAGGTGTCAAAACGCAGCAAATCCTGGCAGATCTTGGCTACCTCATCGGCTGCAGTGATGGTGTTGTGTTCCGTGCTCATGTTGGTTCCCTTACCCGAATTACCTGCCACCCAACGGTGACGTCAGTTCTAACCTACCCCGGTGCGTGCGAGTGGACGCATGTGCGTCCACCCGCACGCCACCCAGCGTCCGCACCTGAAAGGTGAGGCGCTGGGGATACTCGCCTGCTCGTCGGCAATAAAAACCGTCAGCCAGCGGAGCCTGCTATCAGACCGCCACGTTCAAACCGCGCCGCGCGATAAGCGGCTCGATGATCTGCGGGCGACCGCGGAACTGCTCAAACACCTTGAGCGAATCCGCGCTGCCACCACGGCTAAGCAAAGTGCGCCGGAAATAGTCGCCGTTCTCCCGCTTCAAACCGCCGTTCTCCTCGAACCACGTGACCGTGTCGGCGTCAAGCACCTCGGACCAGATATACGAGTAGTACCCGGCCGAGTAGCCGCCACCGAAAATGTGGTTGTAGTAGGTGGTGCGGTAGCGCGGCGGCACGACATCCAAGTCAACCCCTGCGCGAGCAAGCGCGGCCTGCTCAAAAGCAACGACCTCGTCCACGCTCGACGGGACCTCATCCTCGGTGATCTGGTGCCACGCCTGGTCGAGCAGGGCAGCAGACAGATACTCGGTGGTCGAGAAACCCTCATTGAACAGGCGCGAAGCGTTCAGTGTGTCAATCCACTGCGCTGGCATCGGCTCGCCGGTCTGGTAATGAACCGCGTACTGCGCAAGGATCTGCGGCTCCCAGGCCCACATCTCATTGACCTGGCTTGGGAACTCCACGAAGTCGCGTGCGACCTCGGTGCCCGAATGCGATGGGTAGTGCACGTCCGAGAACAGGCCGTGTAAGGCGTGCCCGAACTCGTGGAACAGGGTAATAACCTCATCCCAGGTCAGCAGCGTTGGCTGGCCCTCTGGTGCCTTCGGGATGTTGAGGTTGTTCACCACAACCGCGCGGTAACCCGTCAGACCTGACTGGTCCACCAGGTTGTTCATCCACGCGCCACCGCGCTTCGACTCACGCGTGAAGAAGTCAGCTAGGAACAGGCCAAGACCAGACCCGTCCTCGTTGAACACCTCGAACACGCGCACGTCATCGTGGTAGCCCTTGAGCTCTGGGCGCTCCACAAACGAGATGCCGTACAGCTTGTTCGCGGCGGCGAAAACACCCTGGCTCACCACGCGCTCGAGTTCAAGGTACGGGCGCAGCAGCGAATCATCGAGCGAATACTTTTCGAGGCGCACCTTCTCCGCGTAGTACTGCCAGTCCCACGGCTCAAGTTTCGCGGTGTCATCGCCGAGGTCTTGGCGCAGCGCGCGCTCCAACTCGACGGCTTCAGCGCGCGCGTTCGCTACTGCGGCAGGGGTCAGATCAGCGAGAATCTTGTTCACTGCCTCGGTGGTCTTAGCGGTCGCGTCCTCCGCGATATACGCGGCGTGGTGCTCGTAACCGAGCAGCTTCGCGGCACGGGCACGCAACTTCACCGTCTCAAGGATGGTTGCGCGGGTATCGTTCTCGCCGCCCGTCGCACCACGGTTGATCGAGGCGTTGTACACCCGTTCGCGCACGTCGCGGCGCGCAAGTCCCGATAAGGCTGCCTGTTGGGTTGGCAGTTGCAGTTCCACAAGGTACTCACCCTCGCGGCCACGGTTCTTAGCCGCCGCAGCGGCAGCATCAATCGCGTCCTGCGGCAAACCTTCAAGGTCATCCGCACTGGCGAAGAAAACACTCGCCTCATTCGCGCCGGCCAGCAACTTACGACCGAACTGCGATTCCAGTTCGGTCAGACGGGCGTTGATGGTGCGCAGTTCTTCCTGCGCCGCATCATCCAAGTCGATACCTGCGCGCTTGAAGTCCTTGAGCAGATTTGTGAGCAGCCAGCGTGACGCCGCATCTGCCGGTTCCTTGCCCGCATCGATCCGCTGTTGCAGCGACACAAATCGCTCGTAGAGTGCCTTGTTCATGAAGATCGCGTCGTGGTGCGCCGCAAGTTCTGGGGACAACTCCTCATCGATGTCCTCGAGTTCACTCGAAGCATCAGCGCTGATCTTGTTGTAAAAAACCGTGAGTGCTCGTCCAAGGACCTCACCGCCAAGATCGAACGGCACGAGGGTGTTCGCCACCGACGCAGGGGCATCATTGGCAATGATCGCGTCGATTTCCGCGAGTTCCTGCGCCATTCCAAAGCGGATAGCAGGTAGGTAGTGCTCGTTTGTGATGAGCGAAAAGTCGGGAAGGAAGTACGGAAGGGTGGAGGCTTGCGCAAATGGGTTGTTTACGCCAAGCTCTGGTTGCACGTTTGACATGACTTCATTCATATCGCAGATTTGCGGTTTGTCCACGATAAAACACTTTTGTGGTTGCGCTCCCTACCGCTCTGGGGCTCTTGGTGGCGGGTTAGGTGTGGTCTGGGTTATCGCACTTCTATTGCACTGATTGGCGACGATCCCTCACGCTGCGATCTCAATCTCACGTTCCGTGTCCCACGGCTGGGTCCAGCCCGCCTGATCGAACAGCGAATTGAGCAAGAGCCCAGTGAAACCCCACACAATACGCTCCCGGCCAAAAGTGTTGAACCGAAAGGCTGGACCTTTGAACGTTATGCCCGCACGATGCATGACCGTGACACCGCGTGCGAGTGGATCGAGCAGTTGCGCGACGGGAACTCGGTACGCCTCGGTCGTTTCCTGAAGATCGGCAACGGGGTCTTGCGGGGTGTGCCACCAGCCGAGCACCGGAGTTACCAGGTTGTTGGATACCGGAAGCGCGAGTTGCTGGAGCGAGCCGAGCACCTCGACTCCCCCGATGTCAATTCCCGTTTCTTCTGCGGTTTCACGCAATGCTGCTGCTTCTGGTCCACGATCCGTCGGGTCGATCCCTCCGCCCGGGAAAGCGATTTGTCCAGGATGGTGGCGCAAGGTGTCGGAACGCTTGGTCAGTAGTACCTCAAGCCCTTGACCCCGAGTTGACTCATGTCCTTCGATTCCGTTGAACAGGATCATGACCGCTGATTTACGGTGCCCTGTTATGCGGGCTACGCGGGTTGGGTCGTCGAGGTTTAAATTGAGACCGGCCTTGAGTACCCGCTCAAGATCCTGCTTCGCTTCCATACCTGTCCAGTTCCTAACAGTCTTGGCTTCTCACACCAGCACCTACAACGATGCTCCGCTATGTTCTCTTCCCATCAGTATGGCAGCGGTACAGATCACAGCCTGGCGTGAGCGAACCACCTTGCTGATCAAGTACTATGGATGAGTTGCCACGGCACAACGCCGATACAACACCTGTCCGGGTGGCGGAATGGCAGACGCGCTAGCTTGAGGTGCTAGTGCCCGTATTAGGGCGTGGGGGTTCAAGTCCCCCTCCGGACACCATAGAACAAAGGCCCCCCACCACACGGTCGGGAGCCTTTTGTCTACCCAAATCGTGCATCTCTAATCATTCGGCGCATTCCCTCTACCGCCCCTATCTCCATCTTCGATCTTTGCACCGGCCCGTGGGTTGTCGTAGGCCTGTAGCAATAGATGGCACTTGGCCACGAAAAACCCACGGAGCGAAAGCCCTCCAGCAGACACAACGCTGTCCGCTCATCGCCCGCACCTTGGGGTGTAGATCACAGCCTGGCGTGAGCGAACCACCTCGCTGATCAAGTACTATAGATGAGTTGCCACGGCACAACGCCGATACAACACCTGTCCGGGTGGCGGAATGGCAGACGCGCTAGCTTGAGGTGCTAGTGCCCGTATTAGGGCGTGGGGGTTCAAGTCCCCCTCCGGACACCACACAACAAAGGCTCCCAGCCATACTGGTTCCCCAGTAAAGGCCGGGAGCCTTTTGTTTGCTTTCGTGCGCCCACCACGCGAGTTACAAGCCAGCGGCCGTAATTACTTCACTCCAACACCTCACGAAGAGGCAACACGGTGATTTTCCGGAGTTAGGGCGTTTTTTCTTGGGTATTGATTCCGGAAAAACACCACGTTGTGTTTGGCGAGGAGTTAGCCGCTTCCCCCTCCCCTAATCGGTGGGCTGTTTTTGTTCCGGACGCATGGTATTTAGATGTGCACCCGGACGTTTTTCGGCCCATCGAGCACGAGGGCAACCCTAAACATATGGTCAACTGCACAGTTTGCGTCCACTCCGTCGCCACATGAACCGCTGGAACGCAAGAAATGCAGGGACCTGAGGACTCGTCGCCAATAATGAAAGTCAACCAACGTTGACCACAGATCAGAAGTCAACTAAAGTTGACGTCATGGAAAATGTTACTCAGACCGCAATTGACGCGGATGGAACAGGCGCTCCACTCGCCGAACTGCGTCAAATCCGAGAACGACAGCGAGAACTCGCCCGCGAAGAGGCACGGTTGGTTCGCACTGCACGCGCCCAAAACTACTCATGGGTAGCAATCGCGGCTGCGCTTGAGGTCTCCAAGCAGGCCGTGCACAAGAAGTACGGTAGAAAATGAGTCAAAAAGCAATGAGTCAGCCTGCTGACCCATCCATTAAGTGGCATGATTGCGCGGCATAAACAATAGATTTCATGGCAGTTCCCACGGCGCACAAGGCAAGCGGCACAGATCACAGCCTGGCGTGAGCGAACCACCTCGCTGATCAAGTACTATAGATGAGTTGCCACGGCACAACGCCGATACAACACCTGTCCGGGTGGCGGAATGGCAGACGCGCTAGCTTGAGGTGCTAGTGCCCGTATTAGGGCGTGGGGGTTCAAGTCCCCCTCCGGACACCACACAACAAAGGCTCCCCACCACACGGTCGGGAGCCTTTCGCATGTCGGTCAAAGGATATCCGCGGCCCTGGTGGCAATCGGGGAACTCGGGAATCCACGGCGCGAGAACCACACGATCACGGCGGTGACGGCAAACAGGGCGGCCGCAAGCAGCGGAACAAGTTCGAGCCCTGCACCAGCCAACACCCAGCCACCGATGATCGCACCAACACTGATGCCAATGTTGGAAGTTGCATTCACCCAGGCGCCAGTCATGTCCGGGGAGACCACCGCAGTGCGCACTCCACCGGTGGAGAAGAACGGCGGCGCCCCACCAAATGCCGCAGTCCATACGAGCGCGAAGAACAGGGCGAGCCATAGGTTATTGATAGCAAGTGCAAAACCAACCAGGCCAACAATGAACACGACAAGGGTGACAAGCAGTGCAGCACGCGGGCGCACATCAAGGAATCGTCCAACAACAGCCAGTCCGATAAGCCCCGCACCTCCGAAGATGAGCAGTACAAGCGAGACGTACTCTTTGGCGACACCTGCATGCTCGAGCAGCGGATTGATGTACGTGTAGGCCGAATAATGCGCCAAGAAAACGGCCAGGTTAACCACGAGCACAGAAATGAATGGAACAGATCTATTCCACTTTTCCGCACGGCCAGAACTAGTAGTTCCCTGGGTGCCAACCTTCGTTTGAGCATTTCCAAACGACATCACATTCGGGACACTCGGCAGCCAGCGCCACACCGCCAAGGTCAACACCACCGCAACCGCGGCAACGATGCCAAATGACACCCGCCAGTTAAACGCGACCGCCAAAGCCGTGGCCGCAGGGACGCCAAGAACAAACCCCAGCGATACACCCGACGTCACAATCGCCATACCTTTGCCAAGGTCTGCGGGACGCAACAACCGCGCTGGATAGCCAATGGCAACAGCAAAGAACAAGGCATGGGCCGCCCCACCAAGAGCCCGGCCCACTGCCACAAGCCAAAAGTAAGGCGAGACGCTCACCACGATGCTCGATAACGTGAAGGCCGCGAGGGTTGCCAACAGCACCGTCTTTCGTTCAAAACGCTTGGTCAAGATCGTTAACGGAACCGACAGGACTGCAACCATCGTGGCGTAGACCGTCACGATGATTCCCACCTCTGCGACCGACTTGCCAAAGTCTTCGGCCAGAAGAAGCAACAGGCCAACAGGCATAAGCTCAGTGGTGATAGCAATGAAAATTGAGACTCCCAACGCTACAAGAGCGGGTAGGACTTCGCGCAAAGGCCGTCCCTCTGGGGCCTGAGCAGGGGTGTTACTCATGCCCTCAGTTGTCCATAGTCGCTCAGTACCGCTTGGCTGAATAGCGGCCAGGCCTCAACGGCCCATTCGCCAAAGTTCCGGTCAGTCAGTGCGACACACGCTAATGCGGCGTCCGGGTCAACCCACAAGAATGTGCCGGACTGACCAAAGTGCCCAAATGTTTTGGGACTATTGCCTAAAGCGGTCCAGTGCGGGGTCTTGGAGTCTTTGATCTCGAATCCAAGGCCCCAGTCGTTTGGCTTCTGCCGCCCGTAACCAGGGAGCAGCCCATCTACCCCAGGGAACTGCACCGACGTTGCCTCGTTCCAGGTGCTTGAATGAACAAGCGTTGGCTTCAGCATCTCTGTGGCAAATAGGCCAAGGTCGTGTGCTGTCGAACGTCCGCCAGCCGCAGCGCTTGCGCTGATATCCGTATTGGTCATGCCCAACGGTTCAAAAACCGCCTCGCGGGCGTATTGGCCAAATTCGATCCCAGCTGCCTGCGCCACATGATCCGCTAGCACCTCGAATCCGGTGTTGGAATACATGCGGCGCTGGCCTGGATTCCCACGAGTGATGTGCGAGTCGAACTCATAGCCCGCAGTGTGCGCAAGGAGATGTCTCACCGTGCTGCCCCGTGGTCCGGCGGGTTCATCGAGGTCTATCGCGCCTTCTTCGATTGCGATCAGCACCGCATATGCGGCGAGTGGTTTGGTCACCGAGGCGAGCGCATACTGCCGGTGCAGATCACCGTACTGCGCAAGGACACCGGACGAAGCAATGACTGCTGCGCTTGCGTTGTCTACAGGCCACTGAGCGAAGAGTTCTTGTGCACGCATACCTAGACACTACGACAGTAGTGCTCTAGTTGGTGGGGCGTGCCCGCCGTGGAACATAGTTACTTCCGTCACCAGAAGGATTAGGCAATACCTGGTCCGAGGGTGCGTCATGCGCCCGTGTCGGAATCGGCTCGGTGATGCGCTCTAGGTTCACTCGCGTCTGATCGATTTCGGGGTCACCGGTGAGCAGAATTTTCTGGGCTGCCCGCGCCAGGTCGGAACGGTTTGCCTCGTTGTAGAGACGAGCCTTGGCGGACACTCGCGTAGGCGAGGCGGGTGTGGGACCGGTTGCGTCTCTGCTTGGCGACGAGCCTTCAAGCGACCCCGTTGGTGGGACCGGGTGAGCGGCGGCGTTTGCCGCGCGCGTGGCGCGCGTCTCCTGCACTGGCTGGTGGTGCGACTCGGTGTTCGTGGGTTGTCCGGGAACGGGGAGGCCTGCATTGAAACCGGTAGCGGCTGTTCCCCCAGCCTCATCATAGATGTGCGAGTGTGGTGTTCTCGAGCGTCGAGTCGACTGTCCGCTGCCTGCTGCCGCGACCGCACCGTTTCCGGTTGAGGCTGCAGAAGGAGCGGACAACGCGGAACGGGTTGACACTGCAGAAACAGCAGATGCTGCGGTCAAGGCACGGATCTCAGCCCTGGTCTGTGGTTGATCGGCTGAGGGATGGGCGCCAGTGTACTCGACAGTGATCCCCGATGGTTCTCTCACTATCGTTGCAGGATCCGCCTGAGGTGCAGATATAGAAGTCCTTGAGGCTACAGGCGCCTGATAACGTTCCAGGTCGCGTAGGGTGGGCGGATCGGACTCCACGACAGCGTTCTGCACTGCAGCGATTCCACCGATTTCGATCTGCTCCTGCAGTGAGCGCAGGGACCGTTCAACGGATTGCAACGCAAGTTGCACCAGGCCTTGGACGGCTGGCGGCAATGGACGAAGTGGCTGCGGCAGGTCACCGATGTCCAGTCCACGCAGTTGCGAGATTGTGTGGGTGACACGGATGCCCCCGTACTGGGTCATGATGACGGTGAGCGGGTTGAGTGCGCTTTGCATGTGGTCTGCGAAAACGGCGATGTCCCTATCACTGTGTCCAGCTACTGCCGCTTGAGCAAGTTCAACGCAGATGGAGGGCAGGACTCCAGCAAGGGCGGAGTGCCAGGTGTTCCCACCGTGACCAAGCACAAGGGAACCCTTGGTCTCGCCGGAGAATCCCCAGTTGAACGTTGCTGCCTTTTCGGCTGGTAGTGCGTTTTTGATGTGCCCGATGCGGTGTTTGATCTCCGCTGCATTTGCAGCTCTGTCTTTTAATCCCACAACGTTATCGAATGTGGCAATCGTTGCGAGTTCGTTGATGCTGAACACGTGGCGTGTGGTTGCCGGATTGTTGTAGACCCACAACGGAATCGGGGTCGCGATGCTTGCCTGCTCATAGAGGTAAAGCACCTCGTGTGAAAGCAGCGGCTGATAGGACATGGGTTGCAGCAGTGTTCCAGCGGCTCCAGCGGCAGCGGCCTCCTCAAGGTTCATGGCGATCTCTGCGGTGGTGAGTGCACCCACCCCAGCGATGATGGGGATTCGATTCCCTGTTATCTGTGCAGCCGTGGCAATGACGCGTTTTCGCATGGATCGCGGCATGTAGGCTGCGCCGCCCACTGATCCGAGGACGGCTACCGCGTCGACTCCGGCGTTCACGGCGTTGTCAACGAGCGTTTCTAGCGTGCCTTCAAGAAGGCGTCCGGAAGCGCTACGTGGGGTTTGCACGTAGGCAACAAGTGGTCCTAGCACTGGCATTCGTCCAGACTACTCGCGTTTTGATTGGCTACAGAAGGCGACCCGTGGGGCATCAGTGAAAATCCCGTGAAGTCGTTTTTACTTGGAGGGATAGGGCGGAGAAATGCTCTGCCACGAGGTTTGTCGCTCCTTCTGCCTGCTCCACTCTACCGCGTACTATGGCCGCTGGCACTGTTCGTAGCAGTCTTCGGTACTTATTCCATAATCCGACCGAGCACACGACGTTGACTATTCCTGTCTCATCTTCAAGGGACAGAAAGGTAACGCCCTGAGCGGTTCCGGGGCGTTGACGGTGGGTGATGACACCAGCAGTGGTTATTCGTCGTTCCTTTTCACCAGTGTTGACTTGGTAAGCGCTGAGAATGTTTTGCGAGGTCAACTGCTCGCGTATGAGCTCGGTGGGATAGATACCAGGGTTGATTCCGGTGGACCACTGGTCGGCTTTGGCGCGTTCAACAACTGTCATCTCAGGTAGTGGTGGTGCTTCTACGCCCAAGGACAGTCCTGCGAGCGTGTCTGGTTTTTCTTGGCCTAGCACTCCTGCCGCCCACAGGGCTTCTCTGCGGCTCACCCCGAGGACGTCGAAAGCGCCAGCCGTTGCGAGCGCTTCAAACTGTTCGGCTCGCAGTTCGGTGCGACGGGCAAAGTCACGCAGATCCGTGAACGGCCGTGCAGCCAAGATTTTTTCGGCTTCTTTCTCCCCGATTGTCCGCACGCTTGTCAGGCCAAGTCTGACGGCCAGATGTGTGGGCACAGGGACAGGAACCCCGTGTTGCGGTTTAGCCGATCCCTTTTTATTACCGACGATTTGGGTGCTCTCCCCCGCCTCGCCTTGTGCGTGGGCTGGGTTGGGTTCGACGCATGCGTGGACTGCAGATACGTGAATACAGACGGGGAGGATGTTGAGTCCGTGTCGACGAGCATCGTTCATGAGGCTTTGCGGTGAATAGAAACCCATAGGTTGCGCGCCGAGTAGGCCTGCGTAGAAGGCTGCCGGGTGATAGACCTTCAGCCAGGAACTTGCGTATACGAGGATAGCAAAGGAGAAAGCATGGGATTCGGGGAACCCGAAATCAGAGAACGACTCAAGTTTTTGGTAGATTTCTTGAGCTACCTCCCTGCTGATTCCGTTGGCTGCCATACCGTCGAAGAGTCTTTCTCGTAGGGCTCGCATGCGTTCCTTTGAACGTTTGGCTCCCATGGCTCGGCGAAGTTGATCTGCCTCTGCCGCTGTGAAGTTTGCGGTGTCGATGGCCATTTGCATGAGTTGTTCTTGAAAGAGCGGAACGCCCAGGGTTTTACTGAGAGATTTTTCGAGCAGTGGGTGGAGATAGGTGACTTTCTGTTTTCCGCGCCTGCGCTGGATGTAGGGGTGCACCGAGTCGCCTTGGATTGGTCCGGGGCGGATGAGCGCTACTTCCACGACGATGTCGTAGAACTCTTCAGGTTTGAGCCGGGGCAAAGTGGCGATCTGGGCTCGTGATTCCACTTGGAACACCCCGACCGTGTCCGCTGCTTGTAGTAGCTCATACACTTTTGGGTCTTCTTGAGGGATGGTGTGCAGCGTATAGGTTTGGCCTTCAACCTGTTCGATGTGCTCGAAGGCGAGTCGGAGTGCAGTGAGCATCCCAAGACCTAGCAGGTCGAACTTGACGAGTCCGGCATCTGCGCAGTCGTCTTTGTCCCATTGCAGGACCGTACGACCTTCCATGCGAGCCCATTCCACTGGACACACTTCGATGACCGGGCGGTCACATAACACCATGCCGCCGGGGTGAATGCCTAGATGGCGCGGCAGTTTCCGTAACTGTTCCGCAAGGTTCAGTACATCGTGCGGGATATCGTCGCGACCATCACGTGGAAAGTTTTCAAGTTCCTTGGCAGTTGGTGAGAATCCATCCCTGCGCACCTCTGTGTCCACGTCCGTTTCCATCTCGTTCGAGGAATCTTGTGCTGACGTTTCTCCTTGCGCCCGATCATCGTCAGACACTCTAGAACCTTGCGAATCCGGGGCTGATGAGTTTCGCAGGCCTGGTACGCGGTGTTCGGTCAGGGAACCCCACCGGTCTACGCCCTTCGACCACGCATTTTGCTGTCCTAGGTCGTATCCGAGGACTCGCGCAGCGTCACGCACGGCAGAACGGGACCTGTACGAGATGACGTTTGCGACCAGGGCTGCATGCTCGCGGTCATAGCGTTCGTAAACGTATTGGATGGCTTCTTCGCGCCTACGTGATTCGATGTCCACGTCAATGTCCGGTGGCCCGTCTCGTTCGGGTGCCAGGAATCGCTCGAACAATAGTCCATGTCGAACCGCGTCCACAGCGGTGATGCCGAGTGCGTAGCAGACTGCAGAGTTGGCCGCTGATCCTCTCCCCTGTGCGAGGATCCCGTTGCGTCGGCAAAAGTCCACGATATCGTAGACAATCAGGAAGTATCCGGGAAAGTCTAGATCCTCGATGATCCGTAGTTCGTGTTCGATCTTCTCGTAAGCTTCCCGGCTGTTCGGGTCGTCCGGGCTGCCATATCGTTCACGTGCTCCACGCATGGTCAGTTCACGCAGCCAGGTCGCTTCCGTATGACCGTCTGGGACTGGATACGGCGGCAGGTTTGGTGCCACGAGCGCGAGGTCGAACGCGTATTCACGTCCGAGCTCCGCAGCCGTTGCTACGGCGTGCGGGTGGGCGCGATGCAAATACATCATCTCTTGACCGGAACGCAGGTGACGTGCCGAGGTTGCTTCGAGCCATCCATCCATTTCTTCCAGCGTGGAGTTAGCTCGTAGTGCTGCGAGCGCCTGGCCGAGTGGTGCTGAGGCGGGCGTGGCGTAGTGGGCGTTTGTGGTGGCTACGAGTGGGACGTCAAGTGTGCTGGCGATGAGGGCTAGGCGTTCGTTCCTTTCATCGCAGTGGGATGTTCCTTCCCAGGTGATCTCTATGGCGATGTTGTCTTTTCCGAAGATTTCTTTTAGTTGGCACGCGTAGGCGTGTGCGGCTTTGTGGCCTTTGGTTTCTAGGAGGGTGCGAAGGCGTCCCTTGCGGCATCCGGTGAGGATGTGCCAGTTGTTTTTGGCTGCTGCTGCGAGGTTTTCGAGGGTGTGGTTGGCTTTGCCTTTTTCTCCGGTCTCTAGGTGTGCACGGGCGATGGTTGCGGAGAGCGCTCGATAGCCTGTGGGGTTTTTGGTGAGGATGACGAGGTGGTCGCTTTGTGGGTCTTTGGTTCCGATGGATTGTTCTAGGGTGCCGTGGATTGTCGGTAGGTGGAGTTCGCTTCCGAAGTTGGTGGCCAGTCCGACTGTGCGGGCGGCTCGGGCGTAGTCGACGACTCCGTAGAGTCCATTGTGGTCTGTGAGTGCGAGTGAGGTGAGTTCTAGGCGTGCTGCTTCTGTTGCGAGTTCGGTGGGGGTGCTGGCTCCGTCGAGGAAGCTGAAGGCTGAGTGGGCGTGGAGTTCGCTATATGGGGGTGGGTTAGTCATAGATTCCCTCGCAGTACCAGGTGCCTTGTGTGTAGGTGACGAGGAGTGGTTTGTGGTGTTCGGGGATGAGTTGGAGGTAGATGGATCGTTGTGGGGTGCGGCGCCACCATCCTGTGGTGATGGGCCAGGGGCCTGCCCAGTCGTGGATGTGCAGTGGTTGGGTGTGCGTGTCACTCCAGATGAGTGTGTGGGGTGGTTCGGACATTGTGGTGCGGTTGGTGAAGGTGATGTCGTGTCCGCTTGGGCCGTGCAATTCGATGTGGCATGGCGGGTTGAGCAGCAGGGTGGGTGCTGGTGATGGGAGTGCGCCGGGCCAGGGTGCGGGTTCTGGTGGGGGTACGCGTGTTTCTTGTTCTTCCCAAGGTCGGTGTGTGGTGCGCCCAGTGTAGGTGCGTCCGCCGGTGTGTTCGATGGTGTAGACGTGTTGGGGTCCGATGAGACTGGCGATGCGTTCTGCTGCGCGCTGGGCACGGAGGTCTCCTCCGGAGGATGCGCCCCAGAGGGATTCTTGGTGGGTGGCTGCTCCGATGATGTCGTGTGCGGTGAGTTGCAGCCGGGTGAGGGCACTGGTGCGTTTGGTTGCGGTGTCGTCGTATTGTTCGGGTTCTGTGTGTGGTTCGTCCCGTGCTTGAGCACCTTCTCCTACCTGTCCGTTTCGGGAGGAGGGGTCTGGCCCGTGAAGTAACTCGCGCTCAGCTTGTTGGGCGCGTCTTTTGCGTACTGCTGCTTGTTCGCGCAGTGCACTGTTGGTGAGCCATCCTTCGAGTTGCCAGCGCACGCGTTGGGTGAGTCGTTCTGGGCTCATGGCGCCGAGTGCCGTATCGTCCATGCGCCAGTTTCGGCTGAGTTCAGTTCCGTCGCTCATGCGTGCTTCGATGGTGATGCGCCCGCAGGTTGCGGACGCGTTGATGAGTTCTTTGTGGATCTGTTCTGCTAGGCGACGAGCGTAGAAGGCGGCTTCGTCGACTCGCGTTGCCGGATGGTCGAGTGAGGTGTGCACTGTGATCTCGGGGATATTGCGTGTTTCTAGTGGGGTGTAGAGGTCTTTGCCGTGTGCGAGTTCGTGGATTCGTAGCCCGTCCGCTCCGAATCGGGTGTGTACGAGGTCGCGTGGGAGCTTCGCGAGATCCCCGAAGGTTCGGATGCCCAGTCTGTCCCACAGTGCTACGAGTTCGCGGATACGAGTGCGTTCGCTCGTGGATGCGAGTGCGTGGAGTGCATCGATGAGGGGTCGGGCTGACAGGAATGATTGGCTCTCCCCCGCAGGGATCGGACGCATGGCTCGTGCTGACAAGATTGCTGCGAGTAGTCCTTCGGCAAAACCGACGTGAGCTTCGCATTGGGCTTGTTCTGCGATGAGGTCAACGATTTTGTCTGCGAGCGCCTCTTCGCTTGTGAAGTAGCGTGTGGGCCCGGTTGCGCCGAAGGTGATGAGTCCTGGGCGCAGGATGTCGAGGTATGGGATGAGGGTTTCGACCTCGTGGGCGATGTATTCGAATTCTTTGGCTTCGAGTGGTTCGTTGGCGTGGAGGACTTCTATGTCTGGGAGGAGTTCTTGGGCGTGGCGTAGGGGCATTCCGGTGCGAATGCCTGCTGTGCGGGCATAGCCGGATGCGACGTGGACGCGTTTGTTGGCGATGAGGATGGCGGGTGTGGTTGCGGGGAGTTTGTTGACTGCGAGGGCAACGACGAGTGGCCAGTCTGGGATCCAGATGGTTCCGGTTCGGCTGCTCATATTGTGTGTTCCAGGGGTGTGTTGTGGAGGGTGAGTTTCGGTGCGTGACTGTTGCCTGGCGTTGGGGCTGTTGCAGCGCTGCCGGTGGAGGTGTTGCCACCGGAGGCATTGGCGACGACGAATCTGCCGTTATGGGTGGTGAGCGTTGCGGTGGTGTTGCCGTACTTGTTGGCGGCGTCAACGTTGTAGGTGCAGGAGGTGAGTCGGCCTAACCCATTTTTGGTTCCGGCCCATTGGGCGTGTGTGGTGTCGATGTGGGTGCGTGCGCCGGGCCAAGGACGCCCCGTGATGATGTGGGTTCCACGTTCTTTGGCTCGGGCAGCAAGCGTGCGCTGTTCTGCTGGGGTGAGGGTTGCGTGCGGTCCGAGCAGTATGAGGTCGGTTCCGTCGATGAGTGTGGCGATGATCTGTGGGGTGTGGTCCGCGGGGTGTGGCACGACGAGTAGTTTGCTGAGGTCTACGCCAAGGTCGTGTGCTGCACTGTAGTTGAGTTGTGGTGCACCGACGATTCCGGCCCAGCCTCCTGCTTGAGTGTGTTGCACGAGTAGGGCTAGTGCCGTGTGGGTTGAGCCGTGGGTTACGGTGATTGCACCTCGGTGTAGGCCGTTCGGGAAGAGCGCTGTGAGTGTTGGGTGTACGGGAATGGGTGTGCGGTCTTCACGGGTCATTGCCTGCCTTGTGGCTGCTTTCTCCGTGCTTGCGGGCACATCTATGCTGGCGGTTTGATCGGTGGAGTAGGTCGGTGGAACCGAAACGTATGATCCGAGCTTGTTTCCAGGGGTTACGGTTTCGCTCTCGGGTGTACGGGTAACAGCGCGTAGCCCTTGTTTGGTTTCTGCTGCCGCGAGCGCCGCTTTGGCGGCGCGCAGTCGATCTCCATGTGCCTTTGGCCCTAGGGGGTGGTTCTTCTGGTGCGTGCCTGATCGTCGTACATCAGCAAGGTTTTCTTCGGCACGCGAGGCGTCTATTTCTACCGATATTGGGAGACTCATTTCAGGCACCACCTTTCGAACACATGTTCGATTCTAATGATGCGTGGGGTGTCTGACAAACCTAGGGATAACGGTGCCATGTCAGCACGAAATCGGGCCGCACGCTTCTCGACGCCACTGCAGACCAGGATCCTCCACCCGCAGTAACTAGCGCTTCTCCTAATCCACCGGGTCACGATGTGAATAGGTTCGTCGCTCCTACACAACCGGCACTAGGGTGGTTTTATGTCTTTCACAACGCAGTCTTTGTCGCTTGGTCAGGTTCGTTGGGTGGGTGCGCTTGAGCATCCTGAGTTGCTCGGCCCGGTTGTGCATGAGCAATTACGCGCGTGGCAGGCGGAGCACCCTGAATTGGTCCAACAGGTCATGGCCTGCGAGATTGATCCTGAGCTTTCGGATACCGCCGTCATGTCGGAGCGTTACGACATCCCCATGGACGCCTCGGTGAACTGTGTACTCGTTGCGGGTAAACGCGAGGGCGTGGAGCGCACCGCAGCCGTTGCGGTTCGGGCAAGCACCCGTGCGGACATCAACGGCACGATCAAACGCATGTTGGATGTGCGCAAGGCCTCGTTCGTCCCGATGGATCGCGCGGTTGAGGAGTCCTCGATGGAATATGGTGGCATCACCCCCATCGGCTTGCCCGAGAACTGGCGTTTTGTGGTGGATGGTTCGATTGATTCCGATGCGTGGATCGTGATCGGTTCGGGTATCCGCGCCTCAAAGATTGCGGTTCCGGGTTCCATTTTGGTGGCATTGACTGGCGCTGAAGTCATTGAAGGGCTTGGCCGATGATTACCGTACGCCCTGCCATGCCTGGCGACGAGTCGGCAATCGCCCATCTCGCCGCTCGCACGTTCCCGCTCGCCAGCCCCGCTGACACGAGCCAGGAGGACATTGATGCGTTTATCGTCGGTAATCTGAGCGCCGCGCATTTCGCGGCACATATCGCTAGCCCTTCGACTCACGTTGTGATTGCAGTGCGCAGGCCGATTGGCGACGAGTCCCCCACTTCCAGCCCCACCCCACCCAATACGGTGGCTGAGTCGGACGCTGACCTCGCTGTTGTTGAACGAGACGGCGCACTGGAAGAAATCGTAGGTTATGCGCTACTCGTGGGTGGCGATCAGGGCGTGCCAGATCAATCATTTGGTGTACAGAACAGTCCGAGCGTGTATCTGTCCAAGTTTTATGTGGATGCTCAGATGCACGGCGGAAGTGTCTCCGCTCCTCTCATGGAGGCCGTACGTTCGGCTGCACGGGAACAGTTTTCCGCTGCAAGTGTGTGGCTTGCCGTGAACCAACTCAATACGCGAGCAGGCCGATTCTACGAGAAGTCCGGGTTGCAGAAGGTTGGCGCCAAAACCATGCAGGTTGGTTCACGCCTGTTCGCCGACTACGTATACGAGTTAACGCTGTAAGTCCTGCCTCACGTGGCATACACCGCTGAAAACAGAGAGAGTCTCATGAAGAACTGGTCCCCCAAACGCATGCTCCGATTCAGCATCGCGGGCACCATCATAGGAACTGCACTGTTCTTACTCGGCGTATTCCAACCCTGGGTGACCTGCACCGACGAACCACTATCTGTGGGATGCCCAGCACCCACCGAATCAGCAGTTCTCATGATCGTTGGCTTTCTCATTGCAGCACCCAGTTTCTTCGCGGCTGCAATCATTGCCCTACGCAAGCCGCACAACAGTGAATAAAACTTGGATCCACAGGTATCACCTGATCATTTGTAGGTGATAAGCGGAAGTTTCTCGCCCCTCGTTTTCTTGGCGATGAAGGCGAGGATGTGGTCTGCCTGTGACATGAACGGGTTATCTGTGACCATGTACGTCCAGGTGGACGATGGCCTGCGCAGCCCAAGGTCAGCAAGCGAATCTGCGTTTGCTGGCGCAGCATCCAGTATCTCCCGAACAGCATCGCGTGCACGCGCCCCGAGCGTCAAAAAGTCTTGAATCGCTATGCGATTAAACTCGTCCAACGGGTTCAACCGGCCCAACACTCGCAAATGGATGCCCTCAAGCGTCGCAGTCAACAGATTCACGTGCCCCGACCAAGCCCGGTCTAACTGGTGCAACACAACCTCGATAGCAAGTGTCCGGTCCGGTTCTCCACGCCAACGAGCACCGTGTTCAGGCCCGTCCGGCCACACCTGGTCCAAATACTCGTCAAACGCCCCTTCCTCAACCAGGATGCGTTCACGAGTATTCAAGAAAATCTCACTGTGCGCATCAACAATCTTGTTGTATTTGCGGGTCGTGCGATGCAACTGCAACAACTTACCCTCAGCAACACGCTGCGCATGCTCATACACATAAAGGAACTTTGGATCAGTGATCCGCCCACCATCACCAACATTGACCGGCGGCTCATTGATCTCGATATGCCGAGAAACAACAGCATCCTCAAGACTCGTGAAGAACACGGAACTACCAGGATCACCCTGACGCCCAGAACGGCCACGCAACTGCCGATCCAACCGGGCCGATTCGTATCTACCCAATCCGACAATCAACAGACCACCCGCGTCACGGGCCCGCTCATCAAGTTGAATATCCACGCCACGGCCAGCCATCTGCGTGGAAACTGTGACCGCACCAAAACGTCCGGCCCTAGCAATAACTTCTGCCTCTTGCGCATCATTCCTAGCGTTCAAGACCTGCGCCTGAACGCCCCGCTCAGCCAGCAGCCTGGCAAAACGTTCCGACTCCCCCACATTCGCGGTGCCAACCAGCACGGGGCGACCCACCCGATGAGCCGCACACACAAACTCGGCTGCCGACTCGTCGCGAAGCATAATCGTTGAGAACAAACGGTCATGCTCATCTACACGAACACACTGGCGATGCGTTGGAACCGTGCCGGTACGCAATTGCAGGTCGTCGCTCAGGCGCTCCGCCGCCTCGCGGGCGGTGCCGCTCATCCCCGTCAGCGACAGATAACCGCGAGCAACACTCTCCACTAGGATCTGGTCCAACACCTCCGACTGCCGCGTGACCACCAAACCCTCTTTGCGTTCAACCGCTGCATGCAAGCCATCCGGCCAACGCTGCCGGTCAGCAACCCGGCCACGAGCGTCGTTAATCAACTGAATCTGGCCGTCCACAATGATGTAGTGCACGTCGCGTTCAACCAAAGCGCGAGCGTGCAGGGCAACATGCGCTGCGGTCAACAACTCAAACCGCTCCGGGGCATACAGATCAGACACCCCCAAAGCCTGCTCAACCTTCGCAAGCCCGCCGTCCGTGAACGATACCCCGCGACGTTCACCATCCACCTCAAAGTCAACGCCCTCAACGAGTTCACCAACCACGGCGGTCAATGCTGCTTCCTGCGGAACAGGATCAGCCTCACCAGCCAAAATGAGAGGAACCATCGCATCGTCGAGAAGCACGGCGTCAATCTCATCGACCACCGCCGCATCCAACCCCGGAAGCATACGTCCAACTCCCGGCGTGCGCTGGCGGTCCCGCAACAAATCAAAACCCACCTGATGAACCGTCGCGTACACAACATCAAGGCCATACACCTGTGCCCGCTCGCTCCGCGGCATAAACTCAGCGACCGCACCCGAGGACAAACCAAACACCTCGAAGAAAACCGACCCATGGGCTGCGTCCCTCGCCGCAAGATACTCGTTCGCCGACAACACGTGTACCTGACGGCCCGTTACGCCCAGTCCCGCTGCAACGATGAACCCGACAAGGGTTTTCCCCTCACCGGTCGCCATATCCACAACCCTGCCACGTAGCATGCTCGCCGCTGCAAGTAGTTGCTCCTCGAAGGGGTCTAAACCAAGAGTTCGATATGCTGCCTCGCTAGCAAGCGCGAGATATCTCACCAGATCCCTGTCTTTTTCCAGACTCGTTGAGATGAGACTGGTTGCGGCTTGCTGAAGGTGCCTGTCACTCAGTGCACGGAACTTCCCACGAGTCTTCATTGCTTCGTGAACTAACGGAACAAAACGCCGTAAGTTCTCCATCCCAGGTTCCTGCCGTATCTGCCGCACCCACAACGCTGGACGTTCCCACCACGACACGGACTTCATCCTCAAAACTCCTGACCAGGCTGATCGACACCGTGCCTCCAGCCTATGACGAAATGGGAGGGTATCCGCGCTGTTACACGTATCTAAGATGGTGTGGCGGGGCAAGTCCCACGCATGGGCTTAACCGGTACGCTTGAATGCACTGATGCCCGGCTCTATTGCCGCGCTACTCGCCCGCGCTGGTCGATCACAACGGAAGGTCCCCATGTCCCGCGATGAAGCAAACTTTTGGAATCTGATCCATGCCGAACGACGGAGACTACTCGTACTACTCGAAACCCTCAACGATGCCCAGTGGGCATATCCCTCACTGTGTGGCCGCTGGACCGTTGAGCAGGTCACCGCACACCTGACCGCAGCAGCCCACACAGGGACACTTGCGTGGATTTTCAGCATCGTTCGAGCAAGGTTCAACCCGGCGAAACACAATGATCGTTTACTCTCGCGCTATCTCGGGGAGACACCGGATCACACCCTGAACGAATACCGGGCAAGCGTTGAACTCACCGTGTCCCCTACCAAGGATTATGCGGCGTTCCTTGGCGAAACCATCGTGCACGGCCAAGACATCGCACAGCCCTTAGGACTCAATCTAACGCCTGATCCAACAGCTCTACTTGAGGTCGCACAGTTCTTCGCCGCTAAAGACTTTGCGGTGAATAGTAAAACCCTCGTCTCAGGATTGCGCCTTCACGCGACGGATGCAGATTTTATGGCCGGAACCGGACCCTTAGTCGAAGGAACGCTACTAGAGCTTGTCATGGTCATGGCTGGGCGCGACCGATACCTCGATCACCTCATGGGAGACGGACTCAACGAGTTGGATGCGAGGCTACGCAAGTAGAGGCACACGCGCATCACATGCGAGTTGCGTAGAAAACCACGGCACTCGCTGCGGCCACGTTCAGAGAGTCAACTCCCCCGGCCATCGGAATCTTCACAACCCGCTGAGCGGCCTTGATAGCTCGCTCGGACAGACCGTGCCCCTCATTCCCGAAGATCACAGCCATTTTCTCGTGACCCTCAGCCACAAAATCATCAAGAGTAATCGCGTTGTCTGAGAGAGCCAGAGCACCCGACACATACCCTGCATCGTGCAACGGTCCGAGGGCTTCGGGCAGATTACCGATCCGCGTCCACGGAACCTGGAACACCGTGCCCATCGACACTCGCACCGCGCGCCGGTATAGCGGGTCCGCTGATGTCGGCGTGATCAGCACCGCGTCAACGCCGAGTCCCGCAGCGCCACGGAAGGCCGCGCCAATGTTCGTGTGGTCAACCACACCATCGAAGATTGCAACACGTCGGGCGCCTTGGCCGTCTCGCAGCGAGGCGAGGAGTTCACGCGCATCGGGCAGAGGCGGACGGTGCATCGATGCCAATGAGCCGCGGTGCACGTTGAATCCGGTGAGTTCTTCCAGCAATGCGTCAGTGCCCGCAAATACGGGCACGTCAGGGAATTGCTCGATCACGTCGCTCAGCGATTCGACCCACTTGTGCGAGACCAGCAGCGACCGTGGCGTGTGCCCTGCCGCGATGGCACGCCGCAGCACGATCGCGGATTCCGCGATATACAGCCCTTTTTCGGGTTCGCTTTTGGACCGCAGTTTCACGTCTGTGAGGTTGGTGTAGTCCGTGAGTCGGTCGTCGCTGAGGTCAGTTATCTCGATGAGCACCCTATATTCTCTCAAACACCGCGCCCATTTCCGACGAGTCGGTCAGTTCCAGCCCACCTCGCGTACGCCCGGTCGGATCAGGATCCAATGTTGCGGTGTTGTCGGCACTGTCCCCAGTTCTTATGGCAACAGTGCCGACAGCACCGCAACACCGTGGTGACCAAACAAAAAGCAGGTGGGCTGGTTCGTAACCGGGCCAGCCCACCTTGTTTATTCGTCGGCAAGCAAGAAACTAACTAGACCGCTCCCACCAGTTCCCGCATGCCACCCGCAAGTGACGGCAGCACAGCGCCGGACGCGTAGGCTTGGGCGAAGAAGTCTCGCTCGTATTCGCATGATGCCAAGAACGCATCGTACATGCGCGCTATCAGCCCTTCGTCGCCTCGTGCGGCAGCCTGCTCCACGTGATGCGCTACGATTGCTCGCGCAGACAGCGTAGAGCGCTCAAAACCGGGATCGCTGTATGCGGTTAGCCAGTTTCGATACGGGTGATCTACCCGGTTGTGTTCGCGATTCAACCGGTCCCCTACATCTTGGTACACCCAATAGCATGGGAGCAACGCAGCAACCAGTTCCTCGTATCGTCCGGCCCGACCCAAGTCGAGGAAATGCTGGGTGTAGGCGCTGGTCACTGTGGACGGTTCAACGTCCTCGATCTCAACGCCGCGCGACACCAACCACGAGTCGTGCAGTTGCCGCTCCACAATGAGGCAGGTGTGTGCTCCCTGCATCCAAAAACGCTGTTCCACGAGGGTTGGCGCAAGATTTGCCGCCAGTGCAAGAGCGCGAGAGTACTCACGCAAGTAGAGGGCATCTTGTTGCAGATAGTAGGCGAAGCGTTCATCGGGCAGTGCGCCAGCACCCAACTCTGTCACAAAACGTAGTTCATCGGTTTGGGCACGCACGCGAGCGCTTGCCTCCCACCAACCGGTCAGAGTCTGGCGAGGGTCGCGTCCTGCCAGCAGTACCCGCGCAGGTGCGGTGACCGACTCGTCGGAAATCTGGGCTGTGTGATGGATTGGCCCGTTGCCTTTGCCAAAGGCAAGGGCATCCGCCTGTGCAATTGTGTGTTGCAGCCACGCGCGCGCTTCGGTGAAGGCCGCACCGAGCCCTGCCGACTGGAAGGCCAGTTTTGTCGCGATTGCCGACGATAGGGCGCAGCCCGTCCCATGAGTTCGGTGGGTGGGTATTCGAGTGTGGCTGGTGCGCTCGATGATAGTTCCGGATGGCGAAATGATGGCGTCTTGTACAGGGTTTTCACCCAGGTGCCCGCCTTTGACCACGACGTGTACGTCCAGTTCCTTTGCGAGCTGGAGGCCCTGTTCAATAGCTTCAGCAAAGGTGTTGGCTTCCGGCTGCGCTGTGAGTGTGGCGAGCTCACTCGTGTTGGGGGTGACCACTGTGGCGAGTTTGATGAGGTTTTTAAGCGCATCGAGAGCACGTGGGTCAAACAGTGAATCGCCGCTCGTAGCAACCATGACTGGATCGATCACGATGGGCGGTTGGCAGGATGGATCAAATTCTTCGATCCAGGAGTGAACGGCTTCGATAGCCGTGGTGGAACCAAGCATGCCAATTTTGATCGCGTTAATATGCGTGTCGTTGCGAACGGAATCTAGTTGAGCGCACAGAAGTTGGGCGTCCACCTGCTCGAAGGTACTGACGCCCTGGGTGTTTTGCGCGACCACGGCGGTGATTGCTGAGACGGCATAGCCGCCGAGTGTCGTGATGGTTTTGCAGTCGGCTTGCAGTCCAGCGCCCGAGGTTGGGTCGGTTCCTGCAATGGTGAGAACTACTGGAAGTGTCATAGGGTACTCCATGCGGTCTGAAGGTCACGGGCGGCGAGGAATGGGTTGGGCGCGGCGCAAATTGCTGAGACAATCGCCATTCCTGCGGCTCCGGCGTGTTTGATGGGTGAGGTGTCGCCAGCGGTGAGGCCACCAATCGCGACAACGGGTATGCGGCTGTGCGCGGTGAGTTCGGCTAGGCGGTCAAAGCCGATTCCGGGTGGCGCATCATGCTTGGATGAGGTGTCGTGAACGGGGCCAATGCCAAAGTAGTCAGCGGCGTGTTGCAGACGCTCGATGGTCTGTTTCTTCCTTGCTGAAACACCGATGATTGCTGTGGGGCCAAGTCTGTCCCTCAGCGCGATGGGGTCTGCGTCATGCAGGCCAACGTGGACTCCGGCAACGTGCAAGCCTGTCGCCAGCGCCTGTTCAAACACATCGACCCGGTCGTTGATGATGAGGGGAACTCTGCGACCAATCGCCGTAGACACGGATTCGATCTCACGCAGGAACTCAGAATCGGTTGCATCCTTCATACGCAGTTGAACGCACGTAACTCCGCCGCACACTGCATCCGATACCGTCTGGGCAACCGACCGTCCCGCTCGTTGGCACTGCTCACGATCGGTCACCAAATACGTTGCCAACCGTCGGGCGTCGATCCGCGGAGTGAGGGTCGCTGTCATGAGTTCTCTGGGTTGCTGGCTGCCATACCATCTGCGACAGTCACCCGTCCGTGCGCGGCGAAGGACCCACCATCGACTGCAGCAAGCGCATCAACAAAGTGCACCGCGAAAGTCCCTGGCCCTGATGCCTGACGTTCGGCGTATTCGGCAGCCACTCCATACACACTGTGGGCAAGCACGGCGGCGAGGAATGGGTCGGTTCGAAGAATGCCAAGGTATGCGGCCACGACAGCTCCAAGGGCGCAGCCTCCTCCCGTCACCTTGGTCAGCAGTTCGGAACCGTTGTCCACCCATACGACCCGGTCAGTCCCCGGAGTCCCCACCTGTGCGATGTTCTCAGAAAGCCCAGCCTGCACAATCAAGTCCCGCTCCCCTGACACGCACACAACTGCACCGGTACGTCGGCTCAACGCGAGGGCAGCGTCAAAGGCTTCCTCGATACGCGCGGTTGAATCAGTTCCACGTCCGCCAACGCCTTGACCAGCCAGCGCCACGATTTCGGAGGCGTTGCCTCGGATTGCAGTTGGCCGGAACTCAAGCAGGTCACTGGCAAGAGCCGTACGAACCGAAAGGGCACCAACCGCTACCGGGTCGAGCACCCACGGTGTTCCACCCTGTTGAGCAGAGTGCGCTGCCTCAACCATCGCTTCGCGTCGGTTAGGGTACGGCGTCCCCACATTAATCAACATGCCGCTGGCGACACGAGCGAACGGTCCCGCCTCGTCGGGAATGTCAACCATCGCCGGGGAACCGCCCGCAGCCAGGACAACGTTTGCGGTGAACTGCATGACCACGGCGTTGGTCAAGCATTGGACCAGCGGTGTTTTTGCGCGGACGGCATCAACCATGCCGCTTAGGGTGCTGATTTCGGGTAGGACAAAGTCAGGTAAAAGTATGCGCGGCATCTTCGCGACATCCCTTCGCTAGTACTAACTAGAGCAGGTTCAACGGGTGTGATCTCAGCCCAGTGCGGGCACCCCGTGTCAACGCCTCCACCCTAACGCTGCCCGCTTCCTAAAAGCGAGCGTCGTTTTGAAGTGCGAGACTCATGGGGACATCTGCCACACCTGATCCGTGCCGCAAACGGCGCCTCATTTCGGGCTCTCTGTGGGTTTTCTCGCCAATCTGTGCTCACGGTTGCCACGGATTACCGAAGAGCACCACAGACCGATCCACTCCACTGGGTTTCCTCGCTAATCCGTGTACGACCATCCGCACACCAAAAAGGGACCGAACACCATTGGTGTTCGGTCCCTTGGAGCTAGAGACTAGCTAAACGTCACTGCTGCGTTGGCGGCAGATCTGCTGGTGGTTCCTGATAGACAGGTGGGTGCGGAGGCAGTGGAGCCTGCCCGGCAACAGCACCTGGATCTGCTGGAACGCCGGAGCGAGTGCCCGCGGAACTGGCGTCTGCGGATGCAGCTTCAGCCTGACGACGAGCCTCGGCAAGAGCCTCAGTCGGGTCAGTCAAACCTGCGGAACGCTCCATGCGCTCACGACGCTCACGACGGCTTTCTGCTGCTTCCTTGCTTGCGGCAAGAGCATCGAGGTCAGCGCTCGGTGGCTGAACACCGGTGAAACCGCTGGCAATACCGCTGAGTGCAGCGGTGAATTCCGCTGGAACAACCCACATCTTCGACGACGATCCGTTTGCGATCTCTGGAAGCATCTGCAGGTACTGGTATGCGAGGAGCTTCGGGTCAGCGTCACCCTCGTGGATTGCGTCGAAGACCTGGAGGATAGCGCGTGCTTCACCTTCTGCCTTGAGGATCGCGGACTGTGCCTCACCTTCAGCGCGAAGGATCTGTGCCTGCTTCTCACCTTCAGCGGTAAGAATCTGGGACTGCTTGACACCCTCAGCGGTCAGGATCGCTGCACGACGGTCACGCTCTGCACGCATCTGCTGTTCCATCGAACCCTGAACCGATGCCGGTGGGTCAATCGCCTTGAGTTCGACACGGTTGACGCGGATACCCCAACGACCGGTGGCCTCATCGAGAACGCCACGAAGCTGACCGTTGATCTGGTCACGCGAGGTCAGAGTCTGCTCAAGGTCCATCGAACCGATGACGTTACGCAGGGTGGTAACGGTCAACTGCTCGATAGCGGTGATGTAGTTCGCGATCTCGTAGACTGCGGACTTCGGGTCGGTGACCTGGAAGTAGATGACCGAGTCGATCGACACCACGAGGTTGTCGGAGGTGATCACCGGTTGTGGCGGGAAGGAGACGACCTGCTCACGAAGGTCCACTCCAGCGCGTACACGGTCCACGAATGGAACGAGGAAGTGCATACCTGCGTCCATGGTGCGCGAGTAGCGACCCAGACGCTCAACGATGAGTGCAACCGTTTGAGGAACAATACGAACGGACTTGAACAGCAACGTGATCACGAAGATCGCCAGGACGGCAATCACGATCACGATCAGGATGGTTGAACCATCCACAGTTGTTTCATTAGGCACTATAAGCCTCTCTTTCTCTTGGTTGCGAGATCCCGCGCCTTGCCGGCACGAGTGTTAAGCAATTAGACGCCGGGAGCCGGATCAACGACCGCAGTCGCGCCGTCAATCTGGACGACAACTACATTCGCGCCTTCCACGATAGGCGCGCCGGACAGGGAACGCGCAGTCCACACTTCACCGTTGAACTTCACGCGGCCTGAAACTCCGTCAACGTGGGTGACAGCGATACCGGATTGTCCGACATAGCTGGCAGCGTTCGTCTCCGATCCACTTTGCCAGAAACGTAACTTCTCCAACGCCCATTTTCGAACGAAAACCAGCAACACTATGGAGACAACAGCCCATATAAGAACTTGTGCCAGAATCGATTCAACACCCAGCGCTGCAGCGATGCCTGCGGCCAGAGCACCACCGGCAAGCATGAGGAGCACGAGGTCGAGCGTCACGATTTGAACGATGACGAGCACAATCGCAATGATTAGCCAGATCCACCAAGCCATTAAAAGCTCCTTAAAGATTTGGGTTTGTTTGTGTCAATTTACCTGAAACGCGGGCGATAGCCTAGTGATTTTTCCGGCCAGCCTCGAACAGCTTGAGACACCACCCGCTTGCTTCGTCCACGCTGGTGCGGCTGTCATAAAAGTGCCCCGAACCTACCGATCCGGGGCACTTCACAAATATCAGGTCATCATCGCGCTACGGTGAGGCGCGCTGCGGCGCGTGCACTCCAGCGGTCACTGTCCTTGGTTACCTTCAACGGCAGTCCAAAGGCACCAGACAGGTTCTCGTCCGTGAGAGTTTCATCAATTGGCCCAGCGGCGTATGCGCCACCGTCCTTCAGAAGCAGCAGGTGCGTAAACCCTGGGGGGATCTCCTCCACGTGGTGGGTGACAAGCACGAGAACAGGCGCGGCCTCATACTCGGCAAGTTCGCTGAGCGCTGCGATCAGTTCCTCACGTCCACCGAGGTCGAGTCCGGCACCTGGCTCATCAAGCAGAAGCAACTCTGGGTCGGTCATGAGCGCGCGGGCGATCTGCGTCCGCTTACGTTCCCCCTCGGAAAGGGTGCCGTAGTGGCGGTTCTTCAATTCCAACACGCCGAACGCAGCCATGAGGTCTTGAGCACGCTCAACGTCGAAGTCATCGTACTCTTCGGTCCAACGTCCGGTGCGCCCGTACGCTGCGGTCAACACAACATCCTGAACACGCTCATCACCGGGGATACGTTCGGCCAGTGCCGCGCTTGCCAGTCCGACGCGCGGACGTAGTTCGAACACGTCCACTTTGCCCATTTGCTCACCGAGTACCTTAACGGTTCCGCTGGTGGGGTGCATACGCGTGGACGCCAGTTGCATCAGCGTCGTCTTTCCCGCACCGTTACGCCCGAGGACGATCCAGCGCTCCCCTTCCTCAACCCGCCACGACAGGTCGTTCACAATGTTTTTCGTTCCGCGGCGAACATTTACATTTTCGAGGTCAAGCACCGAAGTCATGTCATAAACTCTAATCCGATTTGTTGTCCCGTGGCACCTGCCGCACGGACCTAATGAAGGTTTGAGTTTGTGAGTTCTTCCACAGGCGGTTTGCCCCGCCCGTTTCGTAGCAGCGATCCACGCGCGATCCTGCCCCGTTCCGTGTCATTGGCGCTCTGGCTGCCTCGCACTGCAGGCGGGTATTGCTCCCCTGAGGTTGCGGTCGGACGTGTCCAACACGAGGATGAGCCGCACACCGTGAGCGTTCAGATCGACTCCGAGGAGAAGGTCATCTCGCTCATCGAGTTTGTGCGTTCGCTGTCCGGTTCACTCATTTCCGCGGGGTGCGCTTTCCCTGTGCCTGGTGACATCGCGTCAGCTCCATATTTCGCCGCCCATGAAGGCGTTGAGGCCGAAGAGCTTGTGCTGCTGCGGCTACGGGAACGCGATGGAACCCAGCGGAATATTGCGCTGATTCCACAGATTGACCGGTTTGGGAACCACATCGAGGAAGGTTACCTCGTGCGCTGGCGACGCGTGGAGGTCAGCTCGTGGGAGTACCAACTCCTTGCAAGCGCCGGTTCAATCGCCGAGGCATCCCGTGAGGTCCGCAGCGGACTCATCACCATCGCCGAGGAACTGATGAACCTAGACGTCGCAAAACCGTCCGATCGGTACGGTGATCTGGTCGATCTGCTCCGAGACTCCGTGGACATCACCACATTTGTTCCCGACGATACCCCAGCCCGTGTGGTCAGCCTCCTTGAGTTGTCGGCTAGGCTACGCGCGATAGTTGATATTGCGCGCTTCGATGACGGCGGCGCACTCTCCAGCGCAGTCACTGACCGGCGGCTGGCGCTGCTGCGACAGGTGGACGCGACCGCTCGCCGTGCAATGGAAGCGGCCGCGCTCACCTCGCCACTCGTCACCGACTAGTGTCCCCCTGACGTTAATTGGTTTCAATAGTCACCGGAGACTTCGGCGAAAAGCCGCACCCCTTATATCTCCCGCGAACTCAACCGTTTGTGCCCGAACTCAACCGTGTTCCGGTTGAGTTCGGGCACAAACGGTTGAGTTCGCAGATCGGCTCTACCTACGCTTCTTTACCTTGTTCTCACCGCACCCACTGGCAAAGAACT
>DALZEF010000011.1:54350-102038 GCA_031979385.1 Timonella sp.
ACGTCCAATCCACTCCGGCAGGAACTCGCTCCGCTACGTCCCTACCTACGCTTCTCTACCTTGTTCTCACCGCACCCACTGGCAAAGAACTACGTCCAATCCACTCCGGCAGGAACTCGCTCCGCTACGTCCCTACCTACGCTTCTTTACCTTGTTCTTTGCCGAGCGCTTTGAGCCCCACGGTGCATCCAACGATCCCCACCAGGAACAGGATCTTGAGTGGGCTTGCTGTTTCGGTTCCAGTGATGATCGCGTAGGTTACCGTGAGCACGGCACCTAGCCCAGTCCACACCGCGTAGGCGGTAGCAATCGAAATCTCATGCATCGCGATGGCCAACCCGATCATCGAGACAGCAACGGCGAGAATAAACACAATGGTCGGTGCTGGTTTGGTAAATCCGTCTGACAGTCCAAGCGCAGTAGCCCAGACCGCCTCGAACACGGCGCTGACAATCAGGACAGCCCATGCAGCATTAGGGCTCATACGCGCATCCTGCAGGTTCTTGAGGCCGATCATGCGACCACCTTCAAGCCAATGACGCAGGCGACAATGCCCAGCAAGAGAAGTATCCGCGCAGTTGTAGCCTTTTCCTCGCCGCGAATCATCGCAATCGCGACCGTGAGCACCGCCCCGATTCCCACCCACACCGCATATGCGGTTCCCGTGGGAATCTCTCGCATCGCATAGGCGAGCCCGGCCATCGAGGCGATCATCGCGATAAAGAACACGATGGTGGGAACAGTTTTCTTGAATTTCTCTGATGCGCCCAATGCGGTGGCCCACACAGCCTCCAGCATTCCCGACGCAATGAGCACTAGCCAGTGCATGCTGGGTTCCTTTGGCCAGTCTTTTCGCTCACCGGGTACTGATCCGTCGTCCGGGGCCTCGTGTTGAGTGCCTAGGTTCAAGGCTAGCAACGAACTTGAATCCCTGCCGGTGACCTTGACCACCACGTATGGCAGATCGATACAGCACGCGCCGCGAGCAGGATGTCATCCTGCTCGCGGCGCGTGGACTAACTGCGCTGGAAGGCGGCTAACGGTCAGGAAGCCGCAAACTCGTCGAGAATCTGGCGATACAAAGCCATCGTCCGCTCCCCGATCGCCTCCCACGAGAAGTGGTCCTCAACTCGCTTGCGTGCGGCGAGGCCCATCTCGGCTGCGCGTGCCGGATCGGCTAGAACCCTGTTCAGGGTGTCAGACAGATCGGCAACAAACTTGTCGGGGTCAATCGGGGTTCCGGTGCCGTCCTGAACCTGCTCGATGGGCACAAGATAACCAGTGACGCCATCGTCGATCACCTCAGGGATGCCACCGGTTGCGCTGCCAACGACTGGCAGGCCACAAGCCATAGCCTCAAGGTTGACGATGCCGAGAGGTTCGTAAATCGATGGGCAGACAAACACCGTCGAGGCAGCGAGAACGGCCACGAGTTCCTCCCGTGGAAGCATCTCCTCAATCCAGATGACACCACTGCGACGTTTGCCCAACTCGGCAAAGGCGTCAGAAACTTCCTTGGCGATCTCTGGGGTGTCTGGGGCGCCCGCGCACATGATCAGTTGCACGTCCGCGGGCAGGTTCTCTGCTGCACGCAACAGGTACGGCAAACCCTTTTGGCGGGTGATTCGGCCAACGAAAACGACAGCGGGGCGCTCAGGGTCAATGCCAAGCCTGCGCACCACGCCGTCCGCGGTCTCAGCCGCCTTGCCCGTAGGACGCTGCCAACCCGACAGATCGATTCCATTGTGGATCACATGAACCTTTGCCGGGTCCACGTTTGGGTACGAGCGCAAAATGTCATCCCGCATACCACCCGAAACCGCGACAATGCCCGCAGCGGCCTCGTATGCGGTCTTCTCAATCCAACTCGAGACCGCATAGCCGCCGCCAAGTTGCTCCGCCTTCCACGGACGGAGCGGTTCAAGTGAATGCGCGGACAGCACGTGCGGGACACCGTGCAGCAGCGAGGCAACATGACCGGCGAAGTTCGCGTACCACGTGTGCGAGTGCACCACATCGGCACCAGCAACCTTGTCCGCGATCTGCAGGTCCACGCCCATCGTCGCGAGCGTCGGGTTTGCGCCTGCGAGTTCACTCGGAATGGAGTATCCCGTTACGCCCTCTATCCCCAGGTCATCTCGCGGCCCGTCAAAGCAATGTACCCGCACATCAGCGTGCTCACGCAGCACTGCAGAAAGCTCAGCAACATGAACACCGGCACCCCCGTAGATAAACGGCGGGTATTCTCTAGTCAAAAGATCGATTCGCACACAGACA
Organism: Timonella sp.; assembly: GCA_031979385.1. Classification (GTDB taxonomy): domain Bacteria; phylum Actinomycetota; class Actinomycetes; order Actinomycetales; family Cellulomonadaceae; genus Timonella. The sequence goes on from DALZEF010000011.1 coordinate 56,628, forward strand.
CGGTACAACTTTTTATGCGAATTGCGTCACAACGACATAGAGTTCAGTCATGGCTAATCCAAAAGTTCTCGCGATTGTCCTCGCCGGCGGTGAAGGTAAGCGCCTGATGCCTCTCACGAAGCATCGCGCTAAGCCCGCTGTACCTTTCGGTGGCATCTACCGCCTCGTTGACTTCGCCCTATCGAATCTCGTCAACTCGAACTACCTGCACATCGTCGTGCTCACGCAATACAAATCCCACTCGCTGGACCGTCACATCTCAAAGACCTGGCGCATGTCACCTCTGCTCGGTAATTTCGTGTCCTCTGTGCCGGCGCAACAGCGGGTGGGTAAGCGGTGGTATCTCGGTTCCGCGGACGCAATCTACCAGTGCCTGAACATCATTGAGGATGAACGTCCTGACATCGTGGTTGTGGTCGGCGCTGACCACGTCTACCGCATGGACTTCTCCCAGATGGTGGATGCACACATAGCGTCCGGCGCCGAGATCACAGTCGCCGGTATCCGCCAGCCCATTGAACTCGCGCCGGAGTTCGGTGTCATAGACATCGACTCTGAGAATCCGAACCGAATCCGCGCGTTCCTAGAGAAGCCACAGAATCCTGTCGGTCTCCCGGATGCCCCACACGAGGTTCTCGCTTCAATGGGTAACTACGTCATGAATACGGACGCACTGGTGGAGGCCGTGTCCAAGGATGCCGACAACGATGATTCCAAGCACGACATGGGTGGGGACATCGTCCCTTACTTCGTGAACCGTGGAACCGCTGGCTTCTACGATTTCAAGGACAACGATGTCCCAGGATCGACCGACCGTGACCGTAACTACTGGCGCGACGTGGGTACCATCGAGTCCTACTATGAGGCAAACAAGGACCTTATCGCGGTCAACCCCGTGTTCAACATGTACAACGACGAGTGGCCGCTGTACACGGGTTACACCGGTTTGCCGCCTGCCAAGTTCGTGCACGCTGGTCCGGGTCGTCTCGGTCACGCTGCTGACTCGATTGTTTCACCCGGCGTAGTGATTTCTGGGGCGACCGTGGTTGGTTCGATTCTGTCTCCGGGTGTGCGGCTGCACTCGTGGTCGTCTGTGTCTGACTCTGTGCTCATGGATGATGTGGTTGTACACCGGCACGCGCAGGTGCACCGCGCAATCCTGGACAAGAACGTTGTGGTCAAAGAGCGCGCCCGCATTGGAATTGATTCCGATGAGGATCGTCGCCGCGGTTTCACCGTCACTGAAGAGGGAATCACCGTGGTCCCGAAGGGCACCATCGTCGAGTAGGTTGCAGTAATCACTCCAAAAACGGGTGGTCACTCCAATATGGAGTGACCACCCGTTTTGTCGCACCATCCAGATAATCCTGCACATTGCCGACGATACGGTTTACTCCTGCCTGCTCCGCGTCTTCCAGCACGGTTCAGTGAGGCGTATTTACGCCCAGCATCTTCCAGCGGCGTCGAACAAGAAAGAGTGCGTTTTCGGGAACTCAGGTTCAACTTCAACGAGAGCGCATAGTGAGCAAGGTTCTAGTCGCTCTCGCCCTGGCTACAGAGCCTGCTCGATGATGCGCTGACCCAAATACTCACCCTCGCGGCAACCCGGTAGGATCGCGCACACTGCCGACCCAATGGGAACCGTCCATTCGTTGAGCGCGTCAAGGTCAGCCAACCGCTGCTGGATCGGCATGTACTGATCCACGATACTTGCCTGGTACGACAAGAACACCAGACCGGTATTGTGCGCCTGACCAGATTCGGGAGCATTGTCATAGTTGTATGACCTTCGAAATATTCGCTCATTCGAGTTTTCCGAACGTGCCCGGCGCACATGCGAGTACGGTGCAATCTTCTCGAAGCCCAGCGAACCGCGCGCATCGAAGTCCGGCTCATCATGCTCATGGACTCCAGAAAGTGGCGCACCTGAGTCGATCCTGCGCCCTATCACGTCTTCGCGGGCCACACGGTCAACCTCTTCCCAAGTGTCCAGGATCATCATGATTCGTCTGATGACGAGCGTACTTCCGCCATTCCACACGCCTGCGTTCTCCATGAACACCTGGGGGTTGTCCTGGGTGACCACCGGATTGACCGTACCATCCACCTGCCCCATCAGATTGCGGGGAGTCTCACCCTCAGGCCGTGAATGCCTTGCCCCACTGAATCCGTCCTGCAGCCAGCGCAGGCTAGCCCACGAGCGTAGTTGACTCACGAACAACCTGCGGGAGTTGGACAGCGCAATCTGGTCGTCTCCGCAGATCTGGATGATCAGGTCTCCCCCGCACCAGCGTTCCTGCAGTTGGTCAATCCGATATGCAGGCAGATCCTGTAACCAGTGGGGTTTTCGCTCAGGCATGCCGAACCGATCAAAGAAATGTGGTCCAACACCGACCGTCACGGTCAGTCCCGCTGGATACTGCGCGAGTTCTCGATCGTTATCCGCCAAGCCACCTTTCCCGGCCATGAGGCGTTCCGCGTCCTGCGTCAGCACCCGAAGCATACGTTGTGCGTCTTGTGGAGTTTGGCCCTCACGAACAGTGAAAGCCATCATGAGTAGATTAGCTTGGTGCCGGGAGACAATCCCCGGCTGGACTACACCATGGAACTCCGCAGTCTCAGAGCCAAACACGTTGAACGTGGGTTTCGCCTCCTGCACGCTTGGCGCGGCAGTGCGCCGCTCGGTCAGAAAACCGAGCGACGCACCCACTGCGGTGGTGGCTCCTACGATCAGCCCTGATTTCAGAAGCGTCCGCCGCCCAACGACAACATCGCATGAGGCATCTTGCGGGTCATTGGGCTGTGGATCAGTGGTCGGAGTCATGATCCTCATGACCGTGTTCTCCCTGCTTCGCGGTTTCCTCGTGCGCGTATTCCTCCTGCGCACCAGAGAACTCCCGCACGGTCGCTGGAACCACGAGTTCCTCACCCGAAGCGAAACCGAGCATGATGTCAACGACATCACCCGCGACGAAGTCCGCGGACAACTCCATGAGCATGATGTGTTCTCCGCCCGGTTCCAGGATGCGTTCGCCCTGCGCGGGGATCTCGAATCCGCCATCTACCTTGCGCATGATCGTTGCTCCGTGGTCATCGGCAACGGTCTCATGCAACTCGATCAGTTCAGCGCCTTCTACAGTCGCTGAAACCAATTCCACGGGGTCGTCCGTGCTGTTTTTGAGCGTCATGAACGCTGCCGTCATCGCATGCGTGTCGCCTGCACCTGCGGCCTTGATCCAAGGATCAACCGCAGTGATTGCCTGACCGTGACTGGCTTCTCTGTGGGTTTCTTGGCTCGAAGCGTTGTCTTTGGCAGCTTCTGTGTTGCCACCGCAGGCAGTCGCGGTGAAGGCCAGTGTCGCGGCACACAGGATCATGCCAGCGATTCGTACGGAGTTGCGCATGGGTGCGCCAAAGTTGGTTGTGATGTTCATTTTTCCTCTGTGTGTGAGTTGTCGAAGGCTCGTGAGCGCGGCGCGGCTTACGGGCGCGCACGCGTAGCCCTACCTATTGATAGGAGGGCTGGGAACCGGAATTTCAAACGAATAGAGGAAGAGGTGGCCCACGGCGTGGATGGAAACGGGAGAACAGACGCGAGCACAAGGAGGAAACGACGGTCGTGTCGCTGCGCATAGGCCGATACCTTGGCACGACGGCGATGAGTTGCTGCGGTATGAATACCGCAAGGAGACCGCTGAGGGCGCTCAGGAAATCATCGATCCGATGCAGAATCATGCTGAGTGCGATCGCAGATACGATGTGAGTTGCGAGCATTGCAGGAGTCAGATGGCCATGCACGCTGGCTTGGCCAATCTGCATCAGGTCTGCGGACTCAAGATGGACCTGGTGAGCACCATGTAGGTCACCGCTCAGCGTGAAACTGGGAACCCCGAATGAAAAGTGTGCGATGGCCTGGGCCATCACCGCAACGCAGATGGTCACGATGCGGCGATTCAACCGCGCTGCAACGGCCGCACAAGGCATCAGGAAAACTACGGTGACAAGAAGTCCTGTGAGCGTGGGCAGGCTCTGCGCCACGAGTGCATGAGCGCTCATGGCGAGCATGGCCAAGACTAGCCACATCGCTGCAAAACGCTGAATCATGCCTCTACCCTAGCGTGTTGTCGCCCTAGCGATGTGCGTCGATCACTTCAAGCGCACGCAGCATTGATCCGGTCACTGCGTAGTCGGCTTGTTCAGCCACGATGGGCTTGGCGTTGAAGGCGATGCCTATTCCAGCAGCACGAATCATATCGAGGTCATTTGCCCCATCGCCGAGAGCAACGGTCCGGTTCATTGGGATTGCGAGTTCCGCCGCATTGGAGCGCAGGAACTGTTCTTTGAAGGCCCGATCCACGACCTGTCCACTGGTACGACCCGTCAGGGCACCGTTGTCCACCTCGAGGGTGTTGGCGTGGAAGCGAGTGACGTTGACCTCAGCGGCGAGTCCAGCGACGATCTCTTCAAATCCTCCAGAGACAAGGGCTACCTCCCAGCCGCGTTCTTGACAGGCACCAATGAATTCCTGGGCGCCGTCAGAGAACGTTATTCGCGAGCGCACGGACTGAAGTTGCTCGATGGTAACGCCTTTGAGAGTTGCCACGCGTTGCTCAAGTGACTGCGCGAAGTCGAGTTCCCCTCTCATCGCGGCCTCGGTGACCGCTGCAACCTGTTCCAACGTCCCGGCATGGTGGGCTATCAGTTCGATGACTTCCTGCTGGATCAGGGTCGAGTCGACATCCATGACGATCAGTCTGCGTGCGGCGGGATCAGTTGTGTATGCAGTCACCGCAATAGGTTATCGCGCCAGGTGGTGGCTCGAGCGCGCGTCCACACCCTGAACCCTGCACCAAGACGACAGGCACAAAACTATTGAGATGCCTCGTACAGTTCGTCTTCTGAGGGTTGCGGGCCGCGCGCATCAAAGTGTGCGCAGATAATTGTTGCCACGCACAGGCCGATACCGATAATCCCCATGGGGTTGGAGAAACCGATGGCCAGACCGAGCTGCCCTGGCGTGTCCCCTGTCGCCACGGCGTGCAGGGTACCGTCGATCCGGTCAGGAATCAGGAATCCAAGCAGAGTGAAGCACAGCCAGGCACCGCTCATCACGATGAGGGTCCTGGGCTGTGTTGGATGGCCACTGCGCGTGGTCCGTGAGATATTGCGTGCGATCAGAAGATGCAGTGTGATGATGGGCAGACCCAGTAGCAAAATGTACAGCCCTGTGAACGACCCGAGCAGACCAAACAGTCCACGGCCAAAGACAACCCACGCGGCAGACAACAGGCCAGCGCCGCCGAACAGCAGATACGGGTGATTGATGTTCATGACCTGGAGTGTAACCCTAGAGCTGCGGGCGAGCGCTCAGCGTCAGACGCGCGGTTGCCTCAGCCCAGGCGTTCCAAGGCAGTGTGGATTCGAGGACGGCGAAGGCGCTGGTCTGTAGCCCGAAGCGAACTTTGCTGTATGCCTCTAGGTCCGAATCAGGCCCGCCAAGGTGTGCGGCGAGAGCGGACATGGTGGGCTCGTGTCCCACGATCAAGGCGGTGGAACACGAGCCGTCAAGTTCACCGATCATGGACAGGACGTCCTGTGGATGCGCCAGATACAACGCATCGGTGATCTCAGCGAATGAAGCCTCTACGTCAAGTCCGTTAGAGAGCAGTTCCCAGGTCTGTCGGGTGCGTAACGCTCCCGATACCATGACTCGATCTGGGGTCACGCCCAGTTCGACCAGGAGTGGCCCGGCGGCGTTCGCCTGCCTACGCCCGTTAAGGGCTAAAGGCCGCATCTCGTCTGACACGGAGCCTGCTGGCTCGGCCTTTGCATGCCGCATAAGCACGAGTCGGCGCGTTTCATTCGCTGAATTCACATCACTGTCCCATCGCGTGGACGCCTCCGTCCACGTGGACGATTTCGGCGGTCGTTGCTGGGAACCAGTCTGACAGCAGGGCGGCTACCGCGCGAGCGGCAGGCTCTGGATCAGTCTGATCCCACCCGAGCGGGGCGCGCTCAGGCCAGGACCCCTCCATCTGTTCAAAGCCTGGAATGGACTTCGCAGCGGTGGTTCGGATTGGTCCCGCAGATACGAGGTTAACCCGAATCTTGTCTGGACCGAGATCACGGGCGAGATAACGCGCAGTGGATTCGAATGCGGCCTTTGCCACACCCATCCAGTCATAAACAGGCCATGCGAACTGTGCATCGAAGGTCAAACCAACCACCGAACCACCGTTCTTCATGAGTGGTTTTGTGGCTACTGCCAGCGACTTTAGCGAGAACGCGGAGACTTCGAGAGCAGTGGCAACATCTGCCCATTCGCCGGCCAGGAAGTTGCCGCCCATAACGGACTGAGGTGCGAATCCGATGGAGTGAACTACCCCATCGAGAGAATCAACGTGTTCCAAGACACGTGCTTCCAACTGTGCGAGGTCGTCCTCGTTGGTGACGTCCAGTTGCAGAACCTCGGGGGTAACGGGCAGACGCTTGGCGATGGCTGCGGTCAATCGAGCTTGGCGGCCAAACGAGGTCAGGATGACCTGAGCGCCTTCCTGCTGCGCGAGTTTCGCAACGTGAAATGCGATTGAGCCATCGGTGAGCACACCGGTGACGAGGATTTTCTTGCCTTCGAGCAGACCCATGCTGTTTTCCTTAAGTCTTTTACAGGGAGATGGATAGAGATTGTGAGGCTCAGTGGCCCATGCCGAGTCCGCCATCAACGGGCACGACAGCACCTGAGATGTATCCGGACTCATTGGATGCAAGGAATGCGACCGCGGCTGCCACTTCTTCAGGCTGCGCGAAGCGAGCAGCCGGGATGGATGCCTTGTACTTCTTTTGCGTGTCCTGCGGGAGCGCAGCAGTCATTGCGGTCTCGATGAAGCCTGGCGCAACGACGTTCGCGGTGATGCCTCGTGCACCGATCTCACGAGTGATGGAGCGGGCGAGGCCAACGAGTCCTGCCTTGGAGGCAGCGTAGTTGGCCTGGCCCGGACCGCCGTACAGGCCAATGACGGAGGAGATCATGACGATGCGACCAAAGCGAGCCTTGATCATGCCTTTGGATGCGCGGCGCACGCAGCGAAACGTTCCGCCCAAGTTGACGTCGAGAACAGATTCGAATTCATCATCGCTCATGCGCATGAGCAACTGGTCCTTGGTGATTCCTGCGTTTGCCACGAGCACCTCCACCGGACCGAGTTCCGCTTCGATCCTGCTGAATGCCTCATCGACTTGCTCGGTTGAGGTCATGTCACCGTGGACACCGAATACGCCATCGGGCAGGTCTCCACTGCGGTAGATTGTGGCGACTCTGTCACCCTGGGCCACGAATCGCTCGGCGATAGCGCGTCCAATCCCTCGGTTCGCTCCGGTTACTAGAACAACTCGTCCGGTTGTCTCTGCCACAGTTACGCCTCTTTCGTCTTTCACCGTTAACCAGCGTCTCGCATACAACTACGTCTCGCTCAAGCCAGCCCGGCGCGCATGTATCTCCATCATCGCGTTCCGGGCATAAGCACGCCAGTTTCAACAGGCTATAGGATGAATCCCACTACGACATCACACGAATCGCCCTCCACTACCCCGCCAGATTTGTAAGATGCCTACAAACTTCACCTGAAGTCTCCACCTCGTATTGGACCGCTGCGGCCCGGTTCCCATCCACCACGTGCGCAGAACGCAGTCCGGCCACCCACACACTTCACGGGAACCCGACAGCTGGCCGGATCGTCGTCAATGAGTAGGGCGCTAGTTGCGGACAAAGCAGTGAAGTGGAGTGTAGGGGTCTCGCGGAGCAGATCCCTACCAGAACGAGAACGAATGCAGTTCGTAACCAACAGGCGTATGCGCGCCCACCCACCGTTATCGCACCGGAACACGGCGTCGGCGTAGACTGGATGAGGAAATTTCGCCGCGATCACTGGAGATATTTGTGATTGACCTGCTCGCCACGCCAGACCCCGTGGACTCGCTGATCTGCTCGGGCAAGGGATGCCGCGCTGACGCCGTGTGGGGGCTGTTGTGGAACAACCCGAAAATTCACACCCCACAGCGTCGCAAGGTGTGGCTCGCCTGCGATGACCACCTCGATCACCTGAACACCTTCCTCAGCGCACGCGGCTTCCTCAAGGACGTCGTGCCAGTCTCAGAACTCGAAACCAAGGACGTGTAAGTGGGCATCGTGCCAAACGAGCAGATGCCGGATCCGCGCCAACCCACATCGGCCCCAGCAGACCGTAAGCCACTCAGCACACTGCAGTGGATCGGTGTCGCACTACTCGTAGCGCTGGCCGTAGTCGGATGCATCACAGCCGGCCGCTGGCAGTTTTCACGGTATGAACACCGTGAGGAAGCCATCAACACGGTCAAAGCGAACTACGAATCGGTTCCCGTCCCACTGGAGGAATTCCTCCTGGGCCCAGACGCAGAACTCGACCCAAGCCAGCCCTGGACCCGTGTGGAAGCAACGGGACACTACGCCCCGCAGTACACTGCACTGCTCCGTAATCGACCAATCAATTCAACACCCGGCGTCCACGTTCTCGTACCATTCGTGACCGACTCCGGACACACGCTGCTGGTAAACCGCGGCTGGACCGCACAGGACACGGACTTTGAGCGCCCTTCCGTGCTGCCTGACCCACCCACCGGTGACATCACGATCGTCGTCCACATCCGCCCATCAGAGCCGAAGCCCACGCGCGACGCTCCGATTGGTCAGGTGCAGATGATCCACGTCCCAGACGCGATTGCGGCAGGGCTTGAGTGGGGTTCCGGCACAGCTGCTGATCTACCTGGGCTCTACGTGAACGTATACGGGTCGCTCGATTCGGAATCCCCTGCGGCAACCGACTTCATCAATCCTCCGCCACGCCCCTCGACCGACCCCAAGAACCATCTGAGTTACGCACTGCAATGGTGGGTGTTTGCGATCGGCGCAGTCGCAGGGTTTGGTGTGCTGATCATTCGGGAGACCCGGTCGCGGCGTGCCCCGAACGCACACAGTAACCCATTTGCGGAGCTCAATCGTCTTGAGCGCTCGTCCGGTGAGAGAACTTCTGCGACCTCCCGGCGTAGGAGGCAAGAACCAACCGAGGAGGACTACGAGGACTCGCTGTTCGAATAGTTCCCCGATTGGCGACGACTCCCCGTGTGGTCCGTCGCCTCGCGTCGTTGTCGTCGGCACTTTGCGTAACCCTGCGCACGCTAAAGGTACGGTTTCCTGGGTTTCCCTTGAGCGTTGACGAGGGAAACCGACCGCTTGCAGCGCCGCTAGCCGCTTGGTGTCAGGCGAGCGTGATCAGATCACGGTAGTCATCCGACCACAGGTCCTCGTCACCGTCCGGCAGCAGAAGCACACGATCTGGGTGCAGGGCTTCCACCGCCCCCTCGTCGTGGGTGACCATGATGACCGCACCCTCATAGGTGGATAGTGCACCAAGGATCTCCGCGCGTGACGCGGGATCGAGGTTGTTGGTTGGTTCGTCGAGCAGCAGCACGTTGGCGGAGGACACCACGAGCGTTGCGAGCGCGAGACGGGTCTTCTCACCACCAGACAGCACATGCGTGGGTTTGTCCGCGTCCTCCCCCGAGAACAGGAACGAGCCGAGGGTGGAACGCACCTCTGTATCCGTGAGGTCCGGTGCCGCGTGACGTAGATTCTCAACCACCGTGACCGATAGATCGAGTGTGTCGTGTTCCTGCGCATAGTAGCCAAGTTTGAGTCCGTGCCCTGGAACGACCTCGCCCGAGTCCGCCGATTCTACTCCGGCGAGTAGCCGCAGAAGCGTGGTCTTGCCCGCGCCGTTGAATCCGAGGATCACAACGCGTGCGCCACGGTCGATCGCGAGGTCCACACCAATGAACACCTCTTGCGACCCATACGACTTGGACAGCCCGTTGGCGGTGAGCGGAACCTTGCCACACGGAGCTGGAGTTGGGAAACGCAACTTCGCAACCTTCTCGGCTACACGCGGCCCTTCAAGTCCTTCGAGCATCTTCTCGGCACGCTTGATCATGTTTTGCGCGGCCACTGCTTTGCTCGCCTTGGCACGCATCTTGTCGGCCTGAGCCATGAGGGCCGATGCCTTCTTCTCGGCATTGGCACGCTCCCTGCGCCGACGCTTCTCATCAGTTTCACGTTGCAGCAGATAGTCATCCCAGCCAAGGTTGTACTGGTCCATCTCGCCCCGGGTGGCATCGAGGAAGTACACCTTGTTCACGATGGCGCGCATGAACTCGTTGTCGTGCGAGATCACAATCAGCCCACCTTCGTAGGCGCGTAGGTAGTCGCGCAGCCAAGCGATCGAGTCAACGTCAAGGTGGTTTGTCGGCTCGTCGAGCATCAGGGTCTCCCCACCCGAGAACAGGATGCGCGCTAGCTCTACCCGACGGCGCTGGCCACCGGAGAGTTCACCGAGTTTGTGATCGAGCACGTCCTTGTCCAACCCAAGGTTTGCAGCGATCCTCAGCGCTTCCGCTTCGGCACCATATCCTCCAGCAGCAATGAAACGCGCCTCGACCTTTGGGTAGCGTTCAAGTGCCCGCTCCATAACCTTCATGTCTTCCGAAGCCATCTCCGCTTCGGTCTTCGCCATGAGCTTGGCGAGTTTGTCGAGCTCCCGGATCGACAGGATGTGGTCCTTCGCGCTCATCTGCGGGTCTGATGGGCGCGGATCCTGCGGCAGATACCCCAGGATGCCCGAGACCGAAGCTGTGCCTGCGGTCGGTAGCGTTTCTCCTGCCAACACCTTGGTCAAAGTGGTTTTCCCCGCGCCGTTGCGGCCCACGAGCCCAATCCTGTCGCCCTTACCAACCTTGAACGAGACGGGGTTGAGCAGAGTGCGTGCGCCGATTCGAATTTCGACACCCTGAGCGCTAATCAATGTGATTCCTTAGTGCAAGCCGTACAAATCTGCGGGGAAAAGTTCTCGGCAGACACAAACGGGTTCAAGTTTACCGGTGGCCTAGGCTCAAAGTCTCCGCATTTTGTCCACTTAGGTCAGCATCACGTGTGAGAACGCACGCATCCACCTCACCCGTTGCAGCCTACCTACCCTTAGGGAGACCCGTGAAGTCTACTGTGCCCACTGAAGATGCCGCCCCTGTTTCGATTGTTGGCCCGCGCCGCGCCACCGCATCAACAGGCAGGCTTGGCCAGGATATTGCTCTGGTTGCCTCGTTTGCCGCTCTGATCGCCGTGTGTGCCCTCATGCCCGCAATCATGGTTGCCGGCGTTCCCACTCCGATCACGCTGCAGACCTTCGGGGTCATGCTTGCGGGACTGGTCTTAGGATCACGACGCGGCGCGCTGGCCGTGTTGCTGTACCTAGCTATCGGCGCTGCGGGCGCTCCCGTCTTCGCGTCTGGTGCCAGCGGACTCGCGACCTTCGTCGGCCCGACCTCCGGGTACCTGATCGGTTTCCCTCTGCTCGCATTCGGGGTTGGCTGGGGTGTACGGGCTATTCTCTCGCTTGGTGAGCAGGGTGCTGCGCTCAAAGGCTTCCGAATTGTGGTGACCGTTTCCCTGTCGCTGCTGATTTCCTTGGTCACCGTGCACGCTCTGGGTATCACGGGTATGGCACTGCGGGTACCGATGGCGCTTCAGGACGCCTTCATCGCGGACCTGATCTTCCTACCGGGAGACATCATCAAAACAACTGCCGCAGTGCTGGTAGCCAGCGCGGTTCTGCGAGCTTTCCCGGTTCTGCGAGAACTGCGCTAGTTCGCGTGCGCATTGAGTTTGATGGGGTTGTCGTTGAAGCCGATGGAACCCGAATTCTAGGGCCGCTTTCACTAACAATCTCAGAGCGGAGGGTTGCGGTCCTCGGCGAGAACGGCTCTGGAAAGTCAACGTTCTTACGCTGTCTCAACGGGTTGGCAACCCCGTCTTACGGGTTTGTGCGGGTAGGCGGTTTCGATACTGTCGACGAGCCGGCCACGATCCGTGCCCACGTCTCGTTGGTCCTGGCGAACCCCGATTCGCAGATCTTGATGCCCACGATCGGTGAGGACATCGATCTGTCATTGGCTACCGCGCGCAGGTTGCGTCACAAGAGACCAGACAGTCAACCTATTCCCGGTGATGCACGGCAGGTTCTCAGCGACTTCGGCATTGACCTTGAGCCCGACCGGGCTGTTTCCACGCTTTCCGGAGGGCAGAAACAACTGGTCGCGTTCGCCTCAGTACTGGCGACCAAACCTCAGTTACTGCTGTGTGACGAGCCGACAACCCGCCTTGATCTCGGGTGGCGCGCGGCGATCTCGCAGTTGCTCCTCGAATTGCCCGTCCCCACGGTTATCGCCACGCATGACCTGGAGTTGGCCAACCAGTGCCAACGTGCGCTCGTCATCCATGATGGTGTTGTCGCCTGGGACGGCAACCCCGCTGAGGCCATCGACTTCTATTCGGACCTGATGTCCCGGCGCAGAACAGTGCAGCATGGCTGAGCCTGCGCAGCCGTACTTGGGTGCGGGGACATATCGAGGTATTTCACCAAGCTCTTCCACAGCAGTGATTGGCGCATATCTTCAACGCCCAACCTGGTTGCATCGGACACCACTAGTGATCAAACTGTTCGTGCTGCTCTCCGTGTCGTTGACAGTGTCGCTGCTACGGGTCTGGCCTGTCTCAGGTGTGGCACTCGTGCTTGGCGCTCTTGCGTTGTGCACGTTACGCCCCACAAGGCCCGTCGTGCGGGGGCTTCTCACCGCCTGTTGCGTTGTTGTTCCCATGTTTGGCTACCACCTGTTCACCGGGAACATTGCGGCAGCAGTGGTATCTGCTCTGACGTTTCCCACGCTGATCGTGTGGGCAACGCTCGTATCGGCGACAACTACCGTGACCCAGGTGATGGGGCTCCTCGAGAGAATGCTGAGTAGGTGCGGTCTTAGCAGATATGCGGCACAGTGTGCCCTGTGCGTGGGCATCACACTGCGGTCGATACCCATCGTCCACGAGGTAGTGCAGGAAACAATCGATGTGTTGCGCAGTCGGTCCATCCGACCATACCCGTGGCGAGTGTTCCTTCCCGCCAGCATCGGAGTAGTACGCTGCGCCCTCGAAACCGGTGAGGCGATCACCGCCCGTGGCTTGCTCGACACTCCCTGACGCAGGCTCGGCATTGGAGACGCAAAGCCCATATTCGGGCCTACAACGCCGAGTTCATCCGGGCCTGCTGGGGTCTGCATACGTACAAGTGCGACATCCAAGCAGTATCCTGCTCGTATGACTTTTCAAGACGGTGGCAATTTCGAGTCTGGACGCGTCAAGCGCCGTTCGGGTGGCGGCAAGGCGGTGGCCGGTGGTGGTTTGGGACTCATCGTGCTGTTCCTGATCGGCCGGTGGGCTGGCGTGGATCTCACCCAACTCGCTCCCCTGCTAGACGGTGGTTCCTCCACGTCAACGCAGGAGGAGGTGGCAGTTACCGGATGTGACACAGCCTCAGACGCCAACGAAAACGATCTGTGCCGTTATGACTGGACCGTGCAGTCGCTCGATGCTTTCTGGAGCCAGGAACTCGAACGCCAGACCGGTACCACCTTCACCGAACCGGGTGCGGCCACATTCTCAGGCACCGTGTCCACCGGTTGCGGCAGCGCCTCCTCGGCTTCGGGACCGTTCTACTGCCCAGCCGACCAGACCATCTACATCGACACTGGCTTCTACAAGACCCTGCGTACCGATTTCAACACAACGGGTGGTCCGCTTGCGCAGATGTATATCACCGCGCACGAGTACGGCCACCACATTGAAAACATCACAGGTGTTCTCGGCTCAGCCAACCGTCGGGATTCGGGTGCGGACTCCGATTCCGTCAAGGTGGAGCTCATGGCCGATTGTCTGGCCGGCATGTGGGCAGGCAACGCTGCTACCACGCCAAACCCTGCTACGGGTCAGCCGGATCTGAAACCGATCACTAAGGCACAGCTCAAGGATGCTCTCGATGCCGCAGCTGCCGTAGGCGATGACCGGATTCAGGAGGCCGCCTACGGCGAGGTGAATGAGCACTCGTTTACGCACGGCTCCTCAGAGCAACGCCAAGAGTGGTTCCTCACCGGATACAACGGCGGGGACTTCAACGCCTGTAACACCTTCACCGCTGGGAACTAGGGAGTGTCGTGGAGGGTTGGGAACCTAGCGAATCAGGTACCTACCGTAACGAAGCGGGGGCATCTTCCCTACTGCCAACCTGAGAGTCCGAGCCACCCCCTGCCTCACGCCATGCCCCTTTAACCCCTTTATTAACTCGGGGGGGCTTTTTGTTCCGGGTACGCAACTATTGTGGGTGCAGGTGGATCAAAAAAGCCCCACCGACTACCAACTGAACGCAACAAAAGACGGTGGGCCCGAAACATGTGTTTCGGGCCCACCGTCTTCATTCATACTGATTGACGCCTCATCGGACGCTCAGATCAGGACTCCTTCTTGGGCTTGAAGTCAACGCCCGCTTCCTTGCGTTGTTCCGGGGTAATTGGAGCCGGAGCCTGCGTGAGTGGATCGAAACCGCCGCCGGACTTCGGGAACGCAATGACGTCGCGAATCGACTCGGACTTCGACAGCAGCGAGACGATACGGTCCCAACCAAACGCGATTCCACCGTGAGGTGGCGCACCGAACTTGAAGGCGTCAAGCAGGAAGCCGAACTTCTCCTGCGCTTCTTCCTCGCCGATACCCATCACCTTGAAGACACGCTCCTGCACGTCACGGCGGTGGATACGGATCGATCCGCCACCGATCTCGTTACCGTTGCACACGATGTCGTATGCGTAAGCGAGGGCTTCGCCGGGGTTCTCTTCGAAGTTGTCGAGCCACTCCGGAGTTGGACTCGTGAATGCGTGGTGCACTGCCGTCCACGCCGAGTTTCCGAGGTCAACGTCGTCGTCCTGGCCGGTTGGCTTGAACAGCGGTGCGTCAACGACCCACACGAACGACCAGGCGTCCTCGTCGATCAGACCCGCGCGAGCACCGATCTCGTTACGCACGGCGCCAAGCAGTCCACGGCACTCATCGGTCTTGCCAGCAGCGAAGAAGATGCAGTCACCAGGTTGAGCCCCGGTTGCCGCGGCAAGTCCGTCGCGCTCAGCATCGGTGATGTTCTTGGCAACAGGGCCGCCAAGTTCGCCGGTCTCCGAGATCGTGACATATGCCAGACCCTTAGCGCCGCGCTGCTTAGCCCAGTCCTGCCATGCATCGAATGCGCGACGTGGCTGCGAAGCACCGCCAGGCATGACGATCGCGCCAACGTACTCGTTCTGGAACACGCGGAATGGAGTGTCCTTGAAGTACTCCGCGAGCTCGGTGATTTCGAGGTCAAAGCGCAGGTCTGGCTTGTCCGAACCGTACTTGCGCATCGAATCTGCGTAGGTGATCCGCTGGATTGGCCCTTCGAGGTCCACGTCGATCAGCTTCCAGATCGCCTTGAGCAACTGCTCGGAAAGAGCGATCACATCGTCCTGCTCCACAAAGCTCATCTCGATGTCGAGCTGGGTGAACTCAGGCTGACGGTCCGCGCGGAAGTCCTCATCGCGGTAGCAGCGAGCGATCTGGTAGTAACGCTCCATACCCGAAACCATCAGCAACTGCTTGAACAACTGCGGAGACTGCGGGAGCGCATACCACGAACCCGGTGCCAGACGCGCTGGGACGAGGAAGTCACGCGCCCCTTCAGGGGTAGAACGGGTCAACGTTGGAGTTTCAATCTCCACGAAGTCGTTGTCTTCCAGCACGGCACGAGCCACCTGGGAAACCTTGGAACGCAACCGGATGGTCGACGCAGGCTTCGGTCGACGCAAGTCCAGGTAACGGTACTTCAGTCGCGCTTCCTCACCGATAACCTCGGTGCCGTCCAACGCCGTAGACACCTGGAACGGCAGCGGAGCCGACTCGTTCAGGACTACAACCTCGGAGGTGAGAACTTCGATCGCACCGGTGGCAAGATTCGCATTGTCGTTACCGTCAGGGCGTGCTGCAACTTCTCCAGTCACCTGAAGAACGAACTCGGAGCGCAACGGGTGCGCAACTTCCTCATCGCGGATAACGACCTGAGCAATACCGGAGGCATCGCGCAGGTCAATAAAGGCAACTCCACCGTGATCACGGCGGCGGTCTACCCATCCGGTCAGAGTTACAGTCTGGCCGATGTGCTCAGCTCGCAAAGAGCCGGCGTTGTGAGTGCGCAGCACGGTCTTCCCTTCTACGTGTCGCAAGTTTTTGTCTACCGAACGCTCATGTCCGCTAGACGCACTTCGTTTAAGTCTAGTCGTTAAACAGCGCGCAGATCACCTAAATTACGCCTGCGCGAAAACCGTGGGTGTGAGGTCTGCGGCATCCTGAGGAACCCACGCGTTCGGATCGGCATCGACCTGCTCCCCCGAACGAATGTCCTTGACTTGGTGAGCAACAAACTCGCCGGCCTGGTTAGTACCCTCTGGGAACCACACGAACGGGATGCCTCGACGATCAGCGAACTTGATCTGCTTGCCAAACTTCGCTGCACTCGGAGCCACATCCGTAGCGATACCGCGAGCCCGCAAGGCCGCAGCAACGCGATCCGATGCGGCACGGTGCTCCTCGTCCAAAACGGCCACCAACACTGCGGTGGGAACCGAACGCGACGCAGTCACGATTCCCTTCGAAAGCAACCGCGAGACCAAACGCGATACACCGATGGACAGGCCAACGCCCGGGTAGGTGTTCTTACCGTCCGAGGCAAGCGTGTCATAGCGTCCACCAGAACAGATCGACCCCAAGTCCTCGTGCCCGATCAAGACCGACTCGTACACGCAGCCCGTGTAGTAGTCCAGACCACGCGCAATCTTCAGGTTCGCCTCAATCGTTCCGGGAGCCCGTACCGCAGCCGCATTCAACAAGGCCTCGAGTTCGTTCAACCCCTGTTCCAGCAACTCGTGCGCCACACCGTTACCTTCAGCAAGCGCACGGACCTGTCCGATCACGGAAGCATCGGTACCCGAAATCCCAGCGAGATCTAGACACAACTGAGCCTGCTGCCGGGACGCGCCCGTTTCGTCGACAAGCAATTCGCGGACCTTGTCCGCGCCAATCTTGTCCAACTTGTCGATATTGCGCAGAACACCCTCAATGTCATTAAGGCCAAGCCCACGGTAGAAGCCCTCGGACACCCGACGATTGTTCACCAGAATCTTGAACTCCGGCACGCCCAGCGAACGAAGTCTGCCGAACGCCTCAGCCATCACCAACGGCAACTCGACCTCAAAGTGATACGGGAGTTCCCCCGCACCAACCACATCGATGTCCGCCTGATAGAACTCGCGGAACCGGCCATCCTGAGGGCGCTCACCGCGCCACACCTTCTGAATCTGATACCGCTTGAAAGGGAAAGCAAGGTGACCCGCGTTCTCCAGAACATACCGGGCAAACGGAACCGTCAGGTCAAAGTGCAGGCCCAACTGCTTGTCCCGCGACTGCTCCTCGCCCTCCGCCGCCTGCAAGCGGTTCAGCAGGTAAACCTCCTTGGAGGTCTCCCCCTTACTCAGCAACTGCTCCAACGGCTCGACCGCGCGCGTCTCAATGCTTGCAAACCCATGAAGTTCAAAAGTCTCCTGGACGATCTTGAGGATCTGCTGCTCCACAATGCGTTGCGCCGGGAGCCATTCTGGGAAGCCTGAAAGAGGAGTTGGTTTAGCCATAACTCAGTATTTTTCCACGAAGTGCGCGCGGGACCCGCATCAAAAAGAGTTTTGTTCACCACGTGACACGTTAAACGCACGCAAACCCAGACGCTTGTGAGCTTCCTGCTCATAATCGCTTCCAAAATGACCATGAGCGGGCGAAATTTCACCCATAAGGCAAAAATATGATTTCGATTCGGCAATATTGTAATGAAACAGCGGTATCCGCCCCCGTTTGGCTCTACAGTTAGTAGAGTCGCGCCAACACGCGCATGAGCGCTTGCAACGAACACTTCGCCGCAAGCAGTCGCTGACGAATACCTTCACGCACTTGGGTATCCGCCACTACCTATAAGGAGTTAAGTGCCAATGACTGAGAACCCACAACCACAGGCCGCCGCCAACGATGGCGACGCAGAGGTTGCAGCAGAGCAGACAAACGTAGTGGAGTCCGCCGCACCGGAGCAGTCCGCGGCACCAGCTCCGGTAAAGCCAAAGCCAACGGCGATCAAGCCAGCGGCTCCGGTGGCACCGGCTCCCGTACCCACCGCAGCCGAAGCCGCAGCAATCGCCGCTGCATCGGCGTTTGGTCGCGTTGACGCAGACGGCACCGTTTACGTCACCGATGGCGGGACAGAACGCGTGGTCGGGCAGTTCCCAGACGCAACGGCAGAAGAGGCACTTAACCTCTACATTCGCCGCTACCTTGACCTCGATGCAAAGATCGGCCTGTTCGAGACCCGTCTGACCACGACCGAACTGCCCATCAAGGAAATCGACTCAACGCTCAAGAAGCTACAGGAGGAGACCTCAGAACCAGCGGCAGTCGGCGACCTTGCTCTCCTGCGTGACCGAGTCGCAGCACTCGAAGAGCTAGCCAAGACCCGGCGCGCTGAAATCGAGCAGGCCCGTGTCGCTGCCAAGGCTGTGGCACTTGAGTCACGGACCGCAATCGTTGAGGCGGCAGAGAAGATCGCGGCAACCGACCCGCAGAAGATCCAGTGGCGTCCAGCCGGTGAAGAACTACGGGGCCTGCTCGAGAAGTGGAAGGAAGCGCAACGCTCAGGACCACGGCTCGACAAACCAGTCGAAGACGCACTGTGGAAGCGATTCAGCCACGCTCGCACGACTTTTGACCGCGAGCGTCGCCACTTCTTCGCTGAACTTGAGAAGCAGAATGCGTCGGCCAAAGCTGCCAAAGAAGCCCTCGTTGCAGAGGCCGAGGCCCTTTCGACCTCGACTGACTGGGGTGCGACCGCAGCCGCCTATCGAGACCTCATGGCGCGTTGGAAGCAGGCAGGCCGCGCAAACCGCAAGGATGACGATGCTCTATGGACACGTTTCCGTGGCGCACAGGATGTGTTCTTCGCTGCCCGCGAGCAGGCAAACGCCGCTGTGGATGCCGAGTACGCGGCAAACCTCACCATCAAGGAACAGCTGGCCGCAAAGGCTGAGGCGATCCTCCCGGTGACCGACATCGTGGCGGCAAAGAACGCTCTGCGCGAGATCCAAGACGAATGGGAACAGGTTGGACACGTTCCACGTAACGACATGAACCGCATTGAGGGTCGCCTGCGGGCAGTCGAGAACGCTATCCGCGACGCCGAGCAGGAGAAGTGGGAGCGCACAAACCCCGAAACCCGTGCACGCGCTGAAGGTGCACTCGCCCAGCTCGAGGCCGCAATCGAGGGACTTGAGGCGGAACTCGCTGCCGCTCAGTCAGCAGGCAACGACCGCAAGGCCAAGGAACTCACCGAATCTATCGCGGCACGCCGTGCCTGGCTCGAACAGGTCGCCAAGGCCGCTGAAGAAGCCCGAGGCTGATTCCTTTCCAGGAGGCGATGGCACCAGTTATCCACAGTTGGTGCCATCGCCTCCTTTTTGCTGCTCAATTACGGAAGACTTAGAGAACGCCAGTTAATCCACTGGTCCAGACCTACACAGCACCAGACACACATCCGCGAGAGAACAATGAGCAGCATCTTCCACCTCGATACCAACCTTCAGCCACTCCCCTGGAGCATCAGACATCCCGGTGCCGAGAAATCATGGGCTCAGATCAAAAAATGTATGAGCGTGAATACCTCGGGTGCAAGCAAGCCAGAAAGTTGGGAGGTTCCGCTCTACACGCCAGAGGATGTCGGTGGGCGCATCAACTACCGTGCCATGATCGCACGTGCCGAACTACGAGAGGTCGCATCAGGGCTCGCCTGCGCCCACGAAGAACCGGACTCATTCGAACTGCGGATCGCAATCGCGCTACAGCGCACCCGAGGCATGGGAGTAGTCGCACGTGAGGGCGCACGCTGGGTTTACGAAGGTGGCCCACAACCCACTCGCTTCACGGTGTACTACCAGCGCTACGAACCTCGTCCACAGGGAAAACACCTTCGTGGACTCGTACGCCGAGTACACCCAAAGCAGGTCCTACACTACGGAAGGCTGCGGATCACCAGCCCAGAGTACACATCAGAGGATCTTGGACTGAACTATCCGATCTTGGTGCCGGTAATACGGTAGACATCGAAGACACCCTCAATACGACGTACCGCATTGAGTACCGACTGAAGATGCGATGGCTCTGCCATCTCGAACGCGAAACGTGAGATAGCCAAACGATCCGAAGATGTGGACACGCTCGCGGACAGGATGTTCACGTGCGAATCCGAAAGGACGCGCGTTACATCCGATAGCAGTCGAGCACGGTCAATCGCCTCAACCTGAATCTGCACGAGGAACATCGTGTTGGCGCCGCTGGTCCATTCCACCTCAACCATGCGTTCCGGCTGCTGACGCAACTGTTCAACATTGATGCAGTCCTCTTGGTGCACAGAGACACCCTGACCGCGGGTAACGAAACCAACAATCTTGTCGCCTGGAACCGGTGTACAGCACTTGGCGAGCTTGACCCAGATGTCATCGACGCCCTTGACTACTACGCCTGGGTCCCCGGAGCGGGTACGTCGCGGAGTCTTGCCGGGTAGGGCGACCTCAGCGAGGTCTTCCTGATTGGCATCGGAGCCACCCATCGTCTGCACAAGTTTTGAGACAACGTTGGCAGCGGAGACCTGTCCCTCGCCCACAGCGGCATACAGTGCCGAGACATCGGCATAGCGCATGTCATTGGCTGTGGCGAGAATAGCCTCCTGCGAAAGCAGACGTTGAAACGGCAGGTTTTGCTTACGCATAGCCTTGGCGATCTGCTCGCGACCCGTTTCAATTGCCTCTTCACGGCGTTCCTTCTGGAACCACTGACGGATCTTGTTCCGTGCACGGCCGCTTTTGACAAAGGCGAGCCAGTCACGCGAAGGGCCAGCAGATTGCGCCTTTGAGGTCAGAATGTCAACGACGTCGCCGTTTTCGAGTTTTGAGTCGAGCGGCACCAAACGTCCGTTGACGCGAGCGCCCATCGTACGGTGGCCAACCTCAGTGTGCACTGAGTACGCGAAGTCAACGGGGGTTGAGCCTTGAGGCAGTGCCTGCACATCACCCTTGGGGGTGAACACGAAGACCTCATTGCCGCCGATCTCGTACCGCAGAGAGTCCAAGAACTCTGATGGGTCCGAGGTCTCACGCTGCCATTCAACCAGCTGGCGCAGCCACTGCATGTCATTAGCACCACCGGAAGGAGCGCTTGGCCCTTCCTTGTACTTCCAGTGCGCCGCGACACCGTACTCTGCTCGGCGGTGCATCGCGTGGGTACGGATCTGGATCTCGACGGGTTTGCCGTGAGGACCGATGACGGTCGTGTGCAGGGACTGGTACATGTTGAACTTGGGCATCGCAATGTAGTCCTTGATGCGCCCAGGCACCGGATTCCAGCGCGAGTGGATCGCACCAAGAACCGAGTAACAGTCTCCAACCGTATCTACCAGAATGCGGGTACCCACCAGGTCGTAGATGTCCGCGAACTCATGACCACGCACGATCATCTTCTGGTAGATCGAGTAGTAGTGCTTTGGTCGACCCGTCACCGTCGCTTTGATCCTCGCCGCCTTCAGGTCAGCAATGATCTGCTCACGAACAACGCTCAAGAACTCTTCACGGGCGGGAGCGCGCTCCGCGACGAGATGAACGATCTCCTCATACACCTTCGGGTAGAGGGTTTGAAACGAGAGATCCTCGAGTTCCCACTTGATGGTGTTCATGCCGAGACGGTGAGCGAGTGGAGCGTAAATCTCAAGGGTCTCGCGAGCCTTCTTAGAGGCAGAGGCCTGCGGTACGAATTTCCAGGTGCGTGCGTTGTGCAGGCGGTCAGCAAGTTTGATCATGAGCACGCGGATGTCTTTGGCCATCGCGATGACCATCTTGCGGACGGTCTCTGACTGGGCAGCGTCCCCGTACTGGACCTTGTCCAATTTGGTGACCCCATCGACCAACAGGGCGATCTCTTCACCGTAGTCTTTGGTGAGTTGCGCAAGCGAATACGGGGTGTCCTCAACTGTATCGTGCAGCAGTGCAGCCGCTAGGGTTGGAGGCGTCATGCCCAGTTCGGCAAGGATCGTGGCGACAGCCACCGGGTGGGTGATGTATGGATCGCCGCTTTTGCGCATCTGTCCACGGTGCGCGCGCTCCGCTGTGGAGTAAGCGCGCTCGATAATCGATACGTCGGCCTTGGGATGGTTCTTCTTCAGCGCGGACAGAAGCGGTTCAAGCGCGGGAGTACCCACCGCGTGACGTGCCCCAAATCTTCCGAAGCGAGAACGCACACGTCCAGCACCGCTGACCGGGACGGTTGAAGAGTCAACGGTTTCAGTCACCGATGGAACAGGCGTCGATTCGGGAGTTTGAGTGGCCGTAGCACCCCCGGATGTGCTTGAGGGAGGCACCGCTGTCTTCTCGTTTTCCCCAGACATAAGTGCCTCCCTCAATCAAGATCTTTCAAGTTCACAGGCCAACACCTTGCAGCCCGCGAATATTCCTAGGATCCCAATTCTAGGACTATACGGCCAGCAACGCTGACACGGCTCGCCCTTCCAGAACCTTTCGGCCACCCAGGCCATCAAGTTCCATCACAAAGATTAGGTCGGTGACCTGCGCTCCGTTATGTTCAAGAAGAGCTGCGCCGGCCTGGGCGGTACCTCCGGTTGCGAGCACGTCATCGAGCAGAACCACCCGCGATCCTTCCGGCACCGTGCCGTCCCGAAGTTCAACGGTCGCCTGGCCATATTCCAGATCGTAGGTGTAGGACTTCACGGGTGGGGGAAGTTTTCCCGCCTTCCGGATTGGGACAAATCCAATTCCGAGATGGTGTGCGAGTGCCGCACCGAACATGAAACCGCGCGCCTCCATTCCGGCGATGAAGTCAGTATCGTCCGGCACCAAATCGGCCAGCCCTTCGATCGTGCGACTGAAGGCGGTCGGCTCAGCAAGTAACGGCGTGATGTCCCGGAACGTGATACCCGCGCTCGGATAGTCGGGTAGATCCCGAATAAACGGACGGATCTCGGCGGCCAAGGTGCTCGACTCTTGCAAGGTCATGTTAGTCTCCGCTCCTACTTGCGCTTCCGCTTCGGCTGCGCCCGATTGCCAAGATGCTGGCCCGCCGTTACCTTGCCGGTCGCTACCGCAACCTGAGCTGGGGTCTGCGGATCCGAACCGACCGGGGTGGTGTGGCCGCTGGCACGGATGGCAAGGACTTCCTCGGTGTGCTGCGCGATTTTTGGATCACGCATGCGTAGCGACACTTCAAGCGGTGTGGCCAGGAAGATGGAGGACAGAGCACCCACCGCCATACCGATGAACAGGGCTAGCGCGATGTCACGCAGCGTGCCGGCTCCGAGCAGGAACGCACCGATGAACAGAATTCCACCAACCGGCAAGAGGCTCGTCAGCGACGTGGTGATCGAGCGAACTAGGGTCTGGTTCACCGCCAGGTTCGCCTGTTCACCGTAGGTGTGCAGGTGCTGCTCCGTGATGTTTTCGGTGTTCTCACGGACCTTGTCGAACACCACGACGGTGTCATAGATCGAGTACCCGAGAATGGTCAGCAGGCCGATCACGGTTGCCGGTGAGACTTCCCAGCCAACCAGCGCGTACAGCCCGACCGTCACAATCAGATCGTGGAACAGCGCGATGATTGCAGCGGCTGCCATACGCCACGCACGGAAGTACAGCGACATCACAACCATGACGATCAGCAGGAAGACGACTAGACCGGTGGCTGCCTTCTTCGATACGTCCTGGCCCCAGGTCGGGCCGACGAAGGAGCTTGCAACGTCATCTTCACTGACGTCGTAGGCATCGGCGAGGGCAGCGCGGGCGGCTGTCACCTCCTCATCGTTCAACTGTGCAGTCTGCACACGGATGCTAGATGATCCAAGCGCTGACACGCGGGGCACCTCGTCCGCCTTCACAGACTGAATCGCATCGACTGCGGGATGCTGGTCAGTTGTCGAGGCGTTGGTCACGGTGAACTGCGATCCGCCACGGAACTCAATACCGAGGTTGATGCCTCGCACACCGATGACCGCGACACTCAGCACAACCGCAACAATCGCAATGATGTAGTACCGACGGCGTCCACCAACGATGTTGTAGGACTTGTCGCCCGTGTAGAGGTCGTGCCCCCACTTTGCCCAGTTCCTTGCCATCAGGCTTCTCCATCCTTACGCGCGGACTGCGATGCGGTTTCGGTGTTGGCGGCGGCGCGTTCGGCCGCCTTACGCTGTGCGAGCGTCATGCGTGTGCCGTCCTCGTTGTACTGGACCGGGGCTGGCTTCTTTGCGGGAACAGCCACACGTCCGCGGCCCACATACCGTGGACCATCGAGTCCAAGGCTGGAGTGGTGGAACCCGGACCACTTGTGGGCCTGGCCGAAGAACTTCGTGCGTGCAAGCAGACGCATGACCGGGTAGGTGAAGAAGAACACGACAACCAGGTCAATCAATGTGGTCAGACCCAGTGTGAACGCGAATCCACGCACGCCACCGACAGCCAAGAAGTACAGTACGACGGCGGCAATGACGTTCACTGCATCAGATGCAAGGATTGTCCGCCGTGCGCGATCCCAACCAACCTCGACCGCGCTTTCAAGGTTTCGGCCATCACGGAGTTCATCGCGAATACGTTCGAAGTAGACGATGAACGAGTCCGCCGTAATACCGATCGCGACGATGATACCGGCGACACCGGGTAGCGAGAGCCTATAGCCTTGCAGCCAGGACAGCAGCATGAGCGACAGCAGCGTCAGAGCGGCTGCGATGGCAAGGGATGCGACGGTCACTGTGCCGAGGAAACGGTAGAGCACGAACATAGCGACCACGACGAGCAGCAGACCGATTAGACCGGCCAATAGACCCTTCGCCAACTGTTCGGAACCGAGGGTTGCGGAGATTGTCTCCTCGCTCTGAACCTCGAAGGTCAGCGGCAGAGCGCCGAAGTTCAACTGCGAGGCTAACTGATTAGCGGACTCGTTTGTGAAGTTTCCGGAGATCTCTGCCTGTCCATCAAGGATTGGGTTGCTCACGCTTGGTGCGGAGATGACAAGGTTGTCGAGCACCATCGCGAACATGTTCGGCGCGCTGGACGTTTGGTTGGACAACCACGTGCTGTAGTCGGGGAGGTTGGAGAGACGGCTGGTCACTTCCGCGAACTTGTCGCCGCCCTCCTTGTTGAACTTGAGGTCGACCTTCCAGCCACCGATTGGCTGTCCCTGCTGGTTAAGTTGCATACCCGATGAGGCGGATGCGATGTCGGAGCCGGGAATTTCCATTGGACCGAGGATGTACTTGGCCTCGCCATCCATATCGCAGGCGATGACGGGATTCTCTGGGTCTTTGAGACCACCACCGCCGGTGAGGTTGGCGGGGTCGGTGCAGTCGAGTGCATAGAACTCTTCGAGCAACTCATCGGTGATCCAGGCTAAATCGGAAGCATCCTGGGGTTCTGGCTGCTCAACGGCGCCTTGAGTCTCCGTTCCGTCCTGTTCTTCTGCCGAGGTGCCTTCGGTCTCTGCCGCGTCAGAGGTGGATTCGTCTTCAGCGTTTCCGCTTTCTTCAACTGAGTTGTCGTCTGATGGTGCCGAGTCTTCGCCTTCTGGCGATGTTGCCTCATCGGTTGGCTCTTCTACATCAACGTCAACATCACTCTCGGGGTCTTCAAGATCCACTGCTTCTGGTGAGTCGAAGTAGAGAACGGGACGGAACTGCATTTGCGCGGCCTCACGGACAAGGTCGAGCGTGGCTTGGCTTGGTCGACCGGGTAGGGCGACAACGATGTTTTGACCGCCCTGGCTGGTGATCTCCGCCTCCGCAACACCAGAGGAGTCGACGCGCTGGCGAATGATCTCGATCGCCTGATTGATGTCCTCTGCGCTGACAGGCTCGTTGTTGGTGGTGACCGCCTGGAGGATGACCTGTGTTCCACCCTCGAGGTCAAGGGCGAGTTTCGGGGTCCAAGTGGCGTCTGACCACTTGGTTCCCGCAAAGACCGATCCGAGCATGACCAGCATGACAACGAATAGACCGATGAGCGAGCGCCAACGGCCTCGTGTCTTCGTGTTGGTGGTAGCCAACTTTGTCTCTTCTCATAAATGTGGCCCTCAAGTGGAGGGCCACGGTCCGTAAAGTTCCGTACATGCGCAACGCGCCACAGAAATGCTACCCCTGTCGCGCGCTGCATTCATATTCCGAGAGCCGGTTTACTTGTCTTCGTCGGTTTTGTCTTCCCTGGTGGGCTTCGAGCCGTTGAAGCCTGCTGCCGGGTCGTCACCTGGTTTGGTGATGAGCGAGGAAATGTTGTCAGGAACCACAAAGCCGGTTGTGGCAGATCCCTGAGGGGCGTCCTCGGTGCTTGCCGCAGTCTCCACTGTTCCAACTGCAGGGCTTGCCTCGTATGGCTTGGCAATCGCGGCGGCTACCCACTTGGTGCGTGCGCCATCCTCTGATTCGAGGGTGACCAGGTCGCCGTCAACCGATACGACGGTTCCCACGTACCCCGATGCAGTCATGACCTGCAGCCCTGGCTGAAGAGATTCACGCAGTTCAGCCATCTCTTTCTGGCGTTTGCGCGCATTGCGCCCGGTGAACCAGAACATAGCGACGACCAGGACCAGCATGATAATCAAAATCGGATCTGGCATTGAAACACACCTAACTTTCTGTATGAGGACCTTTAGCGTGAACGTGCAGGAGGACGCGCAAGTTCCCATTATCGCGCAAACCCTGAGAACCGCGCAGCGAGATCAAAGCCGCTGAGACCCCTGTGTCAGAAAACTTAGGTGGTCGTATCCGCCGGTGGCACGAGCCCAAGGTGCCGCCATGTTTCAAGAGTCGCAACACGGCCCCGTGGAGTTCGCCCCATCAGTCCCTCGCGGACAAGGAAGGGTTCGGCGACTGTCTCAACGGTCTCGGGTTCCTCACCCACCGTGATGGCCAGGGTGGACAGCCCGACTGGTCCTCCCCCGAACCGGGTGCACAGTGCGGTGAGGACGGCGCGGTCAAGGCGGTCAAGGCCGCGTGGGTCCACCTCGTACACCTCAAGTGCGGCACGTGCGGCGGCAAGATTGAGTTTGCCGTCTCCACGAACTTGCGCCCAGTCACGGACACGGCGCAGTAGACGGTTGGCGATACGAGGCGTGCCGCGGGAACGCGAGGCAATCTCTGAGGCGGCTTCCGGCTCGATGTCCACCCCAAGCAGACCAGCCGATCGTGTCACGACCCGCACGAGATCGGTCGCCTCGTAGAAATCGAGGTGTCCGGTGAACCCGAAGCGGTCGCGGAGCGGTGCGGGCAACAGCCCTGCACGGGTGGTCGCCCCCACTGCGGTAAAGCGTGGCAAGGACAACGGAATCGCGCTGGCACCCGCGCCCTTACCCACAACCACATCGACACGAAAATCCTCCATGGCAACGTAGAGGAGTTCCTCAGCGGGACGGGCAAGACGGTGAATCTCGTCAATGAACAGCACCTCGCCCTCGTCAAGCGACGAGAGCACAGCAGCGAGGTCACCGGCGTGTTGAATCGCGGGTCCAGAGGTCACTCGCAGTGATACGCCGAGTTCGGCGGCGATAATCATCGCGAGTGTTGTCTTCCCCAGTCCGGGTGGACCAGAGAGCAGCACGTGATCCGGCGCTGCGCCGCGCCCTTTCGCCGCGTCGAGCACGAGCGAGAGTTGGTCTCGCACGACCCGTTGACCCACGAAGTCATCGAGGGATCGAGGGCGCAATGCGGCTTCGGCGGCCCGCTCGATGTCGGAGGCACCTGAGGAGGTCAGTCGGTCAAACCCGGATGCATCGAACTCCGAGGAGCCAACCGCGTATCCCTCGGCCCCGGTCTGCTCTGGGCCGAGCTGATCAGCCATGTTGTCCACCTAGCACTTTAAGAGCGCCACGCAGGGTTGCGGGTACAGCGGTTGCGACAACAACCGTCTCGCCACGATCCTTGAGCACGACGGCGACGGCATCTTCTGCGGCCTTGACGCTCCAGCCCAATGACACGAGAGCCTCGATGACCTGTGCGCGTTCATCAGTGACAGCCTCCGGAGCAGGCCCTCCCACATCGGCTATGGTGACCGGTGCGTGCATTTTTCCCTGCAGTTCCAGCAGGATACGCTGCGCGACCTTGGGTCCGATACCAGGGACGCGGGTCAGAACCTTCACGTCCTGTGAGTTCACGGCAGAACGAATGGTGTCGGCTGAGTGAGCGGCGAGCATGGCGAGGGCGAGACGTGGTCCAACGCCCGAAACCGTAGTGACGATCTCAAAGACCTCGCGCTCATCGGCGTCTTTGAAGCCGTAAAGCGTCATAGAGTCTTCGCGCACGACCATCTGCGTTGCAAGAGTCGCCTTCTCCCCGGTCCTCAGACTCATAAGCGTGTTCGGGGTCGCATGGACAAGGTATCCCACGCCATTGACGTCGAGTACCGCGGAGTTGAGCCGTACCGTCGCAACGGTTCCGGTGAGCGAAGCAATCATCTAATGAACTCGAATCAGCATTTTAGAACGTTTGTACGAATGACACTATCAAGTTTCCCGCTGGTTCTTGCGGCACGCCACACGCTATTCCAGCCACCCTTCCACGGCGTCCATTTCCGACGAACAGTCCAGTTCGTCGTCAATCCAACGTCCCAGCCGCCCCAGCCACGCGATGCCGCACCAGAACTAGCGGACGCCGCGCGCCTTGCGCGCCGCCTGCTCGGCGGCTGCCCACTGCCGTTGAGCGGGCGTCATCTGGTAGCGTTCGGCCTTGTCAAGCATCCCGGCAGGCCGCCATAGCTGCGTGATGGCGATGGCCAGGGCATCTGCGGCATCCGCTGGCTTTGGGATCTCGCCCAGGCCAAGAATGTTCGCCACCATCTTCTGCACTTGAGCCTTTTCAGCGCCGCCACTCCCGGTGACTGCTGCTTTGACCTCGGATGGCGTGTGCATCGCGACGGGCAGACCCCGCTTCGCTGCCGCGACCATCGCCAGTCCGGCGACCTGGGCGGTGCCCATCACGGTCGAGACGTTGTTCTGCGCGAACACCCGCTCGATTGCGACAACGTCAGGGACATGGGCATCGAGCCACTGGTCGAGTTCCTGTGAAATCGTGAGTAGCCGCATATCAACGGTGAGTTCTGGCGAGGAACGCAGGACGCCGACAGCCACGAGCGATGCGCGTCGACCGGGTGCGGAATCGACAATACCGATTCCGCACCGGGTCAATCCCGGGTCTACCCCCAGTACGCGCATGGGTATTGCTTAGTCTTCCGCTTCGAGCTGAGTGGCAACGTCCTGCGGCACGTTGTAGTTTGCGTAGACGTTCTGGACATCATCAGAATCTTCAAGTGCGTCAATCAGGCGGAACACCTTCTTCGCGCCGTCAACGTCAACGTCGATTCGAGTCGCGGGATACCAGATGGACTCGTCGTCGTTTTCGATACCGGCTTCCCTGAGGGCTTCGCGTACTGCCACAGTGTCGCTTGGCTCGCAGATGATCTCGAAGTTCTCACCCTCATCGGTGATCTCTTCAGCGCCTGCATCAAGCACGACCATCATGAGGTCGTCCTCGGTCATATCGCCCTTTGGCACGATGAACTGGCCTTTGCGGGAGAACATGTATGCGACCGAACCTGGGTCTGCCATCTGTCCGCCGGAACGGGTAAAGGCAACACGTACGTCTGCGGCGGAACGGTTCTTGTTGTCGGTGAGGCACTCTACGAGTACTGCGATTCCGCCCGGGGCGTAGCCTTCGTACATGATGGTCTGATAATCAGCGCCACCCTCAATGAGTCCAGCGCCACGCTTGATCGCCCGGTCGATATTGTCGTTGGGAACCGAAGTCTTCTTAGCCTTGGTAACAGCAAGATCCAGGGCTGGGTTTCCGCTGATGTCAGCACCGCCCAAACGCGCCGCTACTTCAATGTTCTTGATGAGCTTGGCAAAGGACTTGGCACGCTTTGCGTCGATCGCCGCTTTCTTGTGCTTGGTAGTGGCCCATTTGGAGTGACCTGACATGGACGTGGACTCCTTGTTGTGTTGACATCGGTGGCTGGTGTGGACGGTCTAACACCGGCCCAGTTTTAGGCTCGCCCCAACCCCATTTGGTTCAAGGGGCTGTTGAGCTTCGGCATATCCCGCCAACACAATTGCTTAGAATTTTACCGGTTCTTGGGGCGTGCGGTTACACTTTACGCTCGCGGCTCACTGTGATGCTTGTGTGTTCGCACTTAATCTTGAGCCAAACTGGCCTGATCAATCTCAAGTCCCAGAGTGATAAGAGTGCCATCCCAGCCATTTTTTAGGTTGGCGACGAGCCGAGCCAATTCGCGCGGGAAAACCTCAATCTCTGCGTGATCGAGTTCGTCGATGGTGAGCCAACGCAGGTCGTCAACGAAGCTCTTCTCGAGTTCCGTCCAGCCAGCGCGTGACAGGGCTACGCTTGAATGGATGCGCGCGAGATAGAACTCCTCATGCTGCAGCACATGCTCAGCGTCAAAGTCGAAGATGGCTGAACGTTGTAGGACCGGGCCGATGAGAGCTGACGGATGGATGTTCAGGCCCGTTTCTTCACATGCTTCTCGTGCCGCAGCGGCGCGCGAGGTCTCACCGGGCTCTAAACCACCACCAATGGTGAACCACCACTGACGTTCCGGGCGATCAGCATCATGACCTTTGACAAGCAGAATACGGTCTAACTCATCAAGGATAAGAACCCGTGCTGCATGCCGTTCACGTGGCCGAGGGCTCACGATACGCCGCCCAGCGGAAGCGTCGCGTTCGGCTGCTTGAGCCCTGCGGGCCATCCGTCATCGAATTCGACGGTGTGCGGCATGGGTGCATAACCCGCGATCCGGAACAGACGAATCCAACGCTTCGAACGCACACGCTGTGCCTGCAGGACTGACTCGTTGTGGAATCGCCGCGCAATCTGCACTCGATACCAGGCACCAGAGATCGCCTCGAGCAGTTCGGCTGCGTAGGGGTCTTGATAGAGTCCCGCCGTATCCTCTGGTGACTCTAGGATCTCCTCCACGACTGCGGTCAGAGCGCTCTCGCGCACCTCGCGTTCAGCCCCAAGGCCCGCATCGAGCGCCTGCAAGACGGCAAGTCGGGGCGCTGGTTCGGAGGCCGTTCGCTGCCTGTGCGCGACAACGAGTTCCGAGAGATCTGGCACAGCGGTGAGCAGTTCCTGATCGCCGTCTGCGTCGGTTCCCATGACCGCCTTTGAGGTCTCCGCAAGTAGAACAGAGCTCACGGGGTCAAGCACGGCCGAACTCGCGAGTTCGTGAGTGGCCGAGGCGCGGCGCAACAACTGTGAGTCGAGCGCTAGACGAGAGGAAACCACCTTGCGGTGGAGCCGGTCAAGCCGGCGCGCTGTCACGAGCGCGAACCATACAACAAGGGCAACGACGGCAATGACGATGATGGCGACTTCAGACCACAGCATCAACTGGCCTCCCTGACCTGTTGGGACGAATCCACTTCGACCTGTCCAAGCGCGGCAGAGGCAGAAAGAACCATCTCGTACACGGTCAAAACCTTAGCCGTCACCTGCGACCAGTCGAACTGCTGCACAAACTCGGTTGCGGCAGCGGCCTTTGCAGCACGCGCCTCGGGGTTCTCAAGGGCGAGAATGATCTGACGTGCCAGGTCGTCGCCGTCACCGTTGGTGAACATGAAGCCTGCACGCCCGTAGTCGAGCACCCGTTCAAACGCGCCAAGATTGGAGGCCACGACGACTGCCCCAGCGCTCATCGCTTCAACGAGCACGATGCCAAAGCTCTCACCGCCTGTTTGCGGAGCTATGTACAGGTCAACGGAAGAGAGCAGCGCGGCCTTCTCCTCGTCGGAAATCCCACCTAGGAATTCCACGCTGGACGCCAACTCACCGAGCGTTTCGAGGGCGAGGGCCTTGCCCTCATCCCCCCGTCCCGCGACAAGGAAGCGAGCTCCCGGGAATCGTTTGAGCACACCCGGTATTGCGGCTGTGAGAACCTGCAACCCCTTGCGCGGTTCGTCAAGACGACCGAGGAATGCGATCGTGGGTGCTTCTTTGGTTCCCGTCCAACGGTCATCAGGTTGCGCAGACGCGAAAGCGTCCACATACACGCCGTTGGGGATGACAATTGCGTCGCCGCCGAGGTGATCGATCAGCGTACGGCGCGCGTCCTCGGAGACAGCGATGCGGGCGGAAAACTTCTCAAGCGACGGACGAACCATCGGATACACAAACTGCAGGGCCCGCGAGCGAATCAAGGCGGTATGAAAAGTGCCCACAATCGGACCGCGGGCGTTCCACAGCGCAAGCATCGACAGCGACGGCGTCATCGGCTCGTGAAGGTGCAGGATATCGAATTGCCCCTCCTTGAGCCATCGACGTACTCGCCCGGCTGCACGCGGACCAAAGGTCAGCCGCGCAACCGAACCGTTGTACTTGATGGGCAGCGCCTTGCCACCGGAGGTGATGTAATCGGGAATCTCAGTGCCCTCGTCGGCTGGAGCGAGAACAGACACATGATGTCCCTGCTCCATAAGCGCTTCAGCCAGGTCGCGGATATGGAACTGCACACCGCCCGGTGCGTCGAATGAGTACGGGCAGACGATTCCAACGCGCAGTTTGCGCCTATCCATGAGATTCCTTCGCTAGCGTGCGGGCATAACGTTCTGGGTCAAGGTCTTCTATGAAAACCTTTTGCAGCATGTGCCAGTCCTGTGGGTGAGCGTGAATGGTCTGCGCGAGTGCATCGACCCAACCCTGCGTTGCGGCCGCGACCTGATCAGTTTTTGGAAGCGTGCGGTCTACCTCCACCTCAGGGTGGAAAGTGATGACGATACCCCACGGGCTACCTGCATGTCTGCGCCGCTCCCCCGTGAGTCTCTCGTAGTGGATGCTCGCCGGGATGAGCGGGGCCTTCGAGCCAACAGCAAGCGCAGCAGGACCAGCAGCGACCCGAGCTCGACGTCCAAACAGGTCAACCTCAATACCGGAAGCCGAGAGATCACGGTCCGCGAGAAGACATATCAAGCGCCCCGGCCCATTGGCGGCCCTCAGCAGTTCCCGAAAGACGCCAGAGTCACCGGCC
The DNA here is from genome assembly GCA_031979385.1 of Timonella sp. Lineage (GTDB taxonomy): Bacteria > Actinomycetota > Actinomycetes > Actinomycetales > Cellulomonadaceae > Timonella. Next base: position 89,787 of record DALZEF010000011.1, read on the forward strand.
GCAAGAATGGTCATGCCGAGAGTTTCCCGGAAGGTAACGAAGTCTTGGAACACTTCTTCCGGCTTAAGCCGTTCAGCCACGGTCAACACCGGGTTGAGGTGAGCGGAGGCCCACACCCCGGCGAGGTCCCAGTTACCCTGATGCGACAGTGCAAGGACTGGGCTCTTACCCGCCGCGATTGCAGCGATGACAGGCCCGTCATTTACGGCTCTCACGCGATGTCTCACCTGTTCCTCACTGGCGTGGGTGAGGACGAAAGCCTCACCGAAATAGCGCAGATAGGAACGCATTGCAGGACGCGAGAGGGCACGTACCTGCTTTGGTGTGAGGTCTGGACGGACCCGCTGGAGGTTCTTTTCCAGTTGGCGCACGCCACTGTTGTGCATCAGCCAGGTCACATCGGCCGCAACGTTGAGCAAGCCGCGCAGGATAGGGCCAGGGATCTTATAGGCGTGCTTCCATGCAAAGCCGAACGCGTTGAAGGCCATCAGTTTGTCCCTTTGGGTGCAACGTATGACTGCTTGCGCACATGCAGCATCCGCTGAACGAACGTGGCGAACGAACCGGTAACGACCAGCCACAGTGCAATGATCAGGATCAGGTCCTGTGCGAACAAACCTGCCGCACAGGTAGCGAGCAGGCCAATCAGGAGACGCTCGGAGCGTTCGACAAAGCCGACGTTCCCGTCAAGGCCAAGGCCTTCGGCCCGCGCGCGGGCGTACGAAACAAAGAAAGCGAAACTCAATGTTGCCAGGGCTGCCAATAGCCCCGCAGTGGAACTCGGGCCGTCAACCTGGAAGACAAAGTAAAGTGCGAGCCCCCCGAAGATCGCGGCATCAGCGAGGCGATCGAGCGTCGAGTCAAGATAGGCCCCCCACACCCCCTCGCGCCCCTGCATACGGGCCATTGTTCCGTCGAGTGAATCAGTGAAGACGAACAGACCGATAAGCAGCGATCCTGCCACGAGGCGTCCGGTTGGGAAGGCCCACAGAGCAGTGACCACAACCGCGATCGTCCCTGCGATGGTCACAGCGTCCGGGCCGACTCCGATTTTCAGCAGGAATCTCGCGAGTGGAGAAAACAACTTCCCCATTGCTCCACGCAGGTGACTGAGCACTACCGTCTCTCCCATCGATCGCGTGCCGGACTCGGCACCACTCTATCTTGCCTTATCCCACTGACGCTGAAACGCAAAGTACAGCCCACCACCTCAATTTCAGGGTTGAAAACAGGCAAAATCATTCTGTGGGATGACACCGCGCATGGTGTTCACGGTGCTGGTCGTACACCCACGCCCACCCAACCACGATGGGGCCGGGTTCTCATTGAACCCGGCCCCATCGTCGTCAATAGAGAGCATTTGTGCAGTGCCGCGGAGAATAGGGTTCCGCGGAGCGTCACGGACGTAGTCCGCGACTCCCAAACACTGATTGACGACGACGCCTCGACACCCAGCGCAGATGCGACTACTCCCACACGTCCGCGAGTTGCGCCCTCGTGTTCGCAAGCAGCTCAGGCATGGCCTTGGTCTGCCCGATGATCGGGAAGAAGTTCGCATCCCCTATCCACCGCGGAACCACATGCTGGTGCAGGTGCGCGGCGATTCCAGCGCCACCGGCCTCGCCCTGATTCATACCGATGTTGAAACCACTTGGACTCATAGCGCGTTGCAAGGCGTGCATGGCCCGCTGCGTCAACTTCCCCATCTCCACCATGACCGCGTTCGAGATCTCGCTGTACATCGAGACATGCTCGAAGGGCACAATCATCAGATGCCCAGAGTTGTACGGGTACAGGTTCAACACCACATAGGCGAGATCACCCCGCGCAACCACGAGTCCGTCCTCGTCGCTCTTGGATGGAATGACGCAGAACGGGCACTGACCCTGCGAGGAGTCCTTGGGCTTGTTCTCACCGCCCACATAGGCCATGCGGTGAGGTGTCCACAGGCGATCCAACCCATCGCGGTCTCCCGCATACTCCTGCGATTGCTGCACCCGTTCCATGTGCGTTTTCCTCGACTCAGACCTGTTCGCGTGTTTCGATCGCCTTCACGATCCGTGCGATGGCATCCGCAACCGGAATGCCGTTCTCCTGGCTTCCGTCACGGAAACGGAACGACACGGCACCAGCCTCAGCGTCCTCGCCACCCGCGATGATCGTGAATGGAACCTTGGATTTCGAGGCGTTACGGATCTTCTTGGGGAAACGCTCAGAGCCATCATCCAAGTCTGCACGTACGCCCGCAGCCCTGAGTTGCTTCACCACGTCAGCGAGGTAGTCGTTGAATGGTTCTGCCACCGGAATGGCGGTCACCTGAACTGGAGCGAGCCACACCGGGAAGTTACCAGCGTAGTGTTCCACCAAGATTCCGAAGAAACGCTCGATCGAACCGAACAATGCACGGTGAATCATGACTGGACGCTGACGCGAACCATCAGCGGCGGTGTACTCGAGTTCGAACAGTTCTGGCTCGAAGAAGTCCAGCTGAATGGTCGAGAGTTGCCAGGTACGGCCAATCGCGTCCTTCGCCTGAACCGAGATCTTAGGACCGTAGAACGCGGCACCACCCGGGTCCGCTATCAGTTCAAGACCAGATTCGGTGGCGACTTGGCGTAGCACCTCAGTCGCCTCTTCCCAGGTTTCGTCGTCGCCAACGGACTTCTCTGGGTCACGGGTCGAGAGTTCGAGATAGAAGTCGTTCAGACCATAATCGCGCAGCAGATCAAGCACGAACGTGAGCAGAGAGCTCAGTTCCTCGCGCATCTGCTCACGAGTGGTGTAGATGTGGGCGTCATCCTGAGTGAACCCGCGCGCACGGGTCAGGCCGTGCACCACACCGGACTTCTCGTAGCGGTACACGGTACCGAATTCGAACAAACGCAGCGGCAGTTCCCGGTATGAGCGGCCACGTGAGCGATACACCAGGTTGTGCATCGGGCAGTTCATCGGCTTGAGGTAGTAGTCCTGACCCGCACGCTTGATGTTGCCGTCCTCGTCGCGTTCCTCATCGAGGTGCATTGGAGGGTACATGCCGTCCGCATACCAGTCGAGGTGGCGCGAGGTCTCGAACAGGTTCTTCTTGGTGATGTGCGGGGTCGACACAAACGAATACCCGGCCTGCACGTGGCGTTTACGCGAGTACTCCTCCATCTCCATGCGAACCATCGCGCCATTCGGGTGGAAGACCGGCAAGCCTGAGCCGAGTTCGTCAGGGAACGAGAAAAGGTCCATCTCTGCGCCCAGACGACGGTGGTCGCGGCGCTCCGCCTCGGCAAGACGGTCCAAGTGAGCGGTCAACTCATCCTTGGTTGGCCATGCGGTGCCGTACACACGCTGCAGCATTGGATTCTTCTCGCTGCCGCGCCAGTATGCGGCGGCTGAGCGCATGAGCTTGAAACCGTTACCAATCAACTTGGTGCTCGGCAGGTGCGGTCCGCGGCAGAGATCCTGCCACGCCACGTCACCGTTGCGCTTCACGTTCTCGTAAATGGTGAGTTCACCTGCGCCGACCTCAACCGAGGCACCCTCACCGGCGTTCTCCGAGTTGCCCTTCAGACCGATCAGTTCGATCTTGTACGGCTCGTGTGCCAGTTCCTCATGCCCCTGCTCGTCCGAAATGACACGACGACGGAACGTCTGTCCCTCCTTGATGATGCGCATCATCTGCTTTTCGAGGTTCTTCAGGTCTTCGGGAGTGAATGGGTTCTCAACATCGAAGTCATAGTAGAAGCCGTCACGGATTGGCGGACCAATGCCCAATTTGGCTTCTGGGTTGACGTTCTGCACTGCCTGAGCAAGAACATGGGCAGCCGAGTGGCGCAACACATCGAGGCCATCCGGTTCCGAGATCAGAACACCCTCAACCACATCGCCTTCCTCAGGTGCATGGAACAGGTCCTTGAGTTCTCCATTGACGCGAAGAACCACAACATCGCGCTGCTGCGAGAACAGCTCGGTGCCGGTAGTTCCCTGCGTCACCGTAGTCTCCTGGCCGTTCAGGCTGAATGTGACTTGCGGTGGCGATACAGAGACGTCCGACACGATCGTGTCCTCCTATGAGAAGTAGAAAAGGGAGCATCGCAGCCTGCGACGCTCCCTCATTCTATCGACTCATTCAGATTTTCTAAGCACGCAAGCCGTGAGATGCGTCCAACGTGTATCGGAGGGCTAAAACAACCCACGGAACAGTGAGGTGCAACCCAATCGCGCTTTCGGACGCACCCTGGCAGGCTTACGGAACCGAATCGTCGAAAAACAGATTAGTCGTTGAGCTTCTTAGCCTGCTCCGCGAGTTGATCGACCTTCTCATCAATGTGGTCCGGGGTGACCTTCTTGATGGCATCAGCGACCTGATCGATACGCTCGTCGGTCAACTGCTCTTTTGTCTTCTCAATAAGGCCATCCTTGTCGCTGCCGCCAAGAGCGTCTTTTGCCTTGTTAACGAGGTCGTCGAGTCCCATGTGTTTCTCCATTCAGTCCAAGGTGCACGCAACACGTATGCACCACCAAAAGTTATCTCACTCCGTACGCGATTTCGGCAGGTCAGTGAGGTGAATTTTGCGATCTACTCAAGTTCAACTTCCCAACTCGATCGAGATGTTGAGGCACGAGCGCAAATACAGGAGGGCCATTCCGTGCCGCAACGAACAACAATGGGCAGATCTCCCCAAAGCCTTCGGTCACCCCGCTTGCTTTCGCTAGTAAGTATTACTTATGTAAGTGTAAGTATTACTTACTCCAGGATTGAGTCACTTACCCCGAGCTGGTTTTGCCACCCCCACCGTCTCAATGATGAGCGGAGGCACGTGACGAAGAACGTTGAAGCACTCAACGTTCTTCCTTTGAGGGTCATACCGGTCACTCTCTCTGCGAGGGCTCCAGACCGGTTGTCAACGCGATCTACGTCTGTAGCGCCCGCGCTACTCACAACAGAAAGCAGTAACCCGTGAACATCAAATCCATGAAGTCCGCTGTGGCGGCGACCGCAGGCCTGCTCATCGCAGCGCCTCTGTTCTTGGCTGTGCCAGCAGCCGCACACGGGTGGGTCACCGACCCACCAAGCCGCCAAGCCGCCAAGACAACTGTGCCAAGGGCGCCACATCCTTCGACTGTGGCTCGATCAGGCACGAGCCGCAGAGCGTTGAGGCACCCAAGGGTTCACTCCAGTGCTCCGGCGGCTCCGGCTTCGACATTCTCGATGACGAGTCTCGTCCATGGCCAACGAAACAGGTCGGTTCATCCGTCAACATCCAGTGGAAACTCACCGCCGCGCACAACACCAGCACGTGGGAGTACTTCGTCGACGGACAGCTCCACCAGGTCTACGAGCAGCACGGCCGTCCAGCGTCCGACATCTCGCACACTCTCACCAATCTCCCTGCGGGCAAGCACACTATCCTCGCTCGCTGGAACGTTGCCGACACTCCGATGGCGTTCTACAACTGCATCGACGTCCAAGTCGGCCCTGGTGGTGGGGACAATGGCGGCGGAGACGACAACACCGGCGCACCAGCCTACGACCCAGCCATCGTCTACCTCGGCGGAGACCGTGTAACCCACAACGGCCATCTCTGGGAGGCGAAGTGGTGGACCCACGGTGCCACACCAGGAACCACCGGCGAGTGGGGACGGTGGCGTGATCTTGGCCCACTGAACTAACTGTTCAACCCACCTGGCAACACTAGGTAAATTGGCTGAGCCCGCTTCGGAGGGCTCAGCCTTTCGCGTTCTTGCGGGTATTCACAGCAAGTGGAACCAGACACGAAAGCCATATTCCTCGCCTTTGCTCAAGCTCCCGTAGGACTACTGACGGATACCTCAGCCCACTTGACGCTCTTCATTCACAGACGGGTTACGCCTCCGAGGCCCTCCGTGCACACTTCTTAACCTGCGCGAACATGATCTAGCAAGATTAAGAAGAGCCCCGACAGGCTCATCAGTCCGGTACCAACTACCCGCCTCACCCTGTTGCGCTGCCTGCTTTTGTTAGCAAGCATTACTAACTGAAGCGCTCATGCCTTCTCCTCCCCTCCCTCACAGATGCCAGTCTCCCCCACCGGCTTAACGCCGGACAGGCACAGCAACGACAGTCCGCAAGGTCAACCCGTTGCATACATCACTATGTCGTTCGAACCAGCACGACATAAACGATCGTCGGCCACAAGCCGACAATGCGATCTACATCAGTAGCGCCCGTGCTACACACACTAGAAAGCAGTAAGTATCTGTGAACATCACATCCACGAAGTCCATCCTGGCGGCACTGGCAGGATTCCTCATCGCCGCCCCGATGGTCATTGCTGCCCCCGCAGCAGCCCACGGCTGGGTCACCGACCCACCAAGCCGCCAGGACAACTGTGCCAACGGCGCCACGTCATTTGACTGTGGCGGTGTCAAGTACGAACCACAGAGCGTTGAGGCGCCCAAGGGCTCACTCCAGTGCTCCGGTAACAACTCTGAATTCGCAATTCTTGACGACGACACAAAGCCTTGGCCTACCAAGAACGTAGGCTCGTCGATCAACGTGCAGTGGAAGCTCACCGCCGCGCACAACACCAGCACGTGGGAGTACTTCGTAGACGGGAAACTCCACCAAACGTACGAACAGAACGGCCGTCCCGCAGCCGACATCTCACACACGCTCACCGACCTCCCTGCAGGAAAGCACACGATCCTTGCCCGCTGGAACGTAGCTGACACTTCGATGGCGTTCTACAACTGCATCGACATCAATGTAACCGGCGGAAACGACGGGGGAACCAACCCCGGTGGAGGCGACGGCGACACCGGTTCCACCCCCGGCGATGACGACACCAACCCAGGCGGAGACAACGGCTCAACCCCAGGTGACGGCGACACCGGCAGCGCCACATGCGCACCGGTGTACGACGCAGCAGCGGTCTACACCTCTGGAGACCAGGTGAGCTACAAGGGTCACCTATGGCAGGCCAAATGGTGGACCCAGGGTGCCGCTCCTGACACAACAGGTCCGTGGGGCCAGTGGGCTGACCTTGGCTCATGCGAAGACTCATCAACGACCCCTGGGGACGGTGGCACCACTCCTGGTGGAGATGATGACACCACACCGGGCGATGGTGACGATGACAACGGCTCAACCCCCGGCGATGACGACACCAACCTAGGCGGAGACAACGGCTCAACCCCCGGAGCGACCGAAGACCGCATCGTCGGCTACTTCACCAACTGGGGCGTTTACCAGCGTAACTACCACGTGAAGAACATCAAGACCTCCGGGTCTGCTGACAAACTCACCCACATCCTCTACGCATTCGGTAACGTAAAGAACGGTGAGTGTGTCATTGGTGACGCATATGCTGACTATGAGAAGGCATACACGGCTGCTGAATCGATTGACGGTGTTGCCGACACCTGGGACCAACCACTCCGTGGAAACTTCAACCAACTTCGCAAGTTGAAGGCTGAGTACCCCAACATCAAGGTTCTGTGGTCGTTCGGTGGGTGGACCTGGTCCGGCGGCTTCGGTGAGGCGTCGAAGAACCCCGAGAAGTTTGCGAAGTCTTGCCGTGACCTCGTTGAGGACTCACGCTGGGCCGATGTGTTTGATGGCATCGACATCGACTGGGAATACCCAAACGCTTGCGGTGAAACCTGCGATAACTCTGGCTTCGGCTCATATCGCAAGCTCCTCCAGGCGCTCCGCGCTGAGTTCGGTGACGACATTGTCACCTCGGCTATCGCAGCCGACGCAACCCCGGGTGGAAAGATCGAAGCCGCAGACTATGCCGGCGGTGCAGAGTACCTCGACTTCATCATGCCGATGACGTACGACTACTTCGGCGCGTGGAACAAGAATGGCCCGACAGCACCGCACTCGCCGCTGACCGGGTATGACGGAATCCCTCAACAGGGCTTTGACACCACGACCACCATCAACAAGCTGACTTCGATGGGTATCCCCTCCGAGAAGATCCTGCTCGGTGTTGGATTCTATGGACGCGGCTGGACGGGTGTAACCCAGGCAGCACCAGGTGGTAACGCCACCGGAGCTGCCCAGGGTTCCTATGAGGCTGGCATTGAGGACTATAAGGTTCTCAAGACCAAGTGCCCTGTTACCGGTTCCATTGCCGGAACGTCTTACGGCCTCTGCAACGGCGAGTGGTGGAACTACGACACGCCTACTGACATCACCAACAAGGCGAAGTTCGCAAGCGACAAAAACCTTGGTGGAGCATTCTTCTGGGAACTCTCAGGAGACACTGCGAATGGTGAACTCATCAGCGCAATCCACAATGGTCTCAAGTGACATATGAAACCGTCTGAAGGCCTGTTGGCCACGCATGCGTGGCCAACAGGCCTTCTGTTCTATCCGGCGACCGACAAACGGAACGAGTCTGGGCGGTGGGGTTTCGTCGCCAATCAGCAAAGAGACCAAGACCCATATCGCTGGGGCGCAAACCACACCAGATCGTTGGGAATCTGCCGCAGGCTTGGATCATCCACGTGCTCTAGGCCATGTTCATCCCAGATATGGAAAAGGCCCGTGCATTAATGCACGGGCCTTTTAACTGGAGCGGATGACGGGATTCGAACCCGCGACCCTCACCTTGGCAAGGTGATGCTCTACCCCTGAGCCACATCCGCAGACGGTGCTTCAAACACCTCAATCAATCTACTAGGTTTCACACGCCAGTCCAAAACACAAGCACCTGGCAAGATGCCTAAAAGGCATCACTTCACCGCACAAACCGCTATTTTCCGCGGGTCTTGAACACTACAGATTGACATGGTGACCTCCATCACCGAGGCGCTATTGAGAACTCTTCTCATTATGATGTAAGGTCGTATCGATCGTGTCGGACACTCTCGTCCCTCACTAATGATAATGATTCCTATTCTACAAAGGAGAGTTGTGGGAAAGAAAATCACCACTCGTCGCGCAGGCTCCGCCTTGGCCGTCCTCATCGCAATCGCCTTGAGCACCTCCGCCTGCTCCGGCACCAGCCCTGAACAAGTCGAAGCCAACGCCCCGGCGCCTACCACTACCGAGCCTGCACCGGAACAAACCACCACCGCTCGAGAAGAATCGGCAACCCTCAAAGCCAGACTCGCAGTCACCTATGACGGTGGCATCAAGGTCTACGACGCCGCAACCCTCGCCGAGGTCGCGGACATCCGGGCAGCAGGCTTCCTTCGGCTCAACGACACGGGGACAGGACGGCACCTAGCCGTCTCAGGCCCACAGGGCTTCTCAACGCTCGACCTTGGGACCTGGGCCGAAGCGCACGGCGATCATTCACACTATTACGTTCAGGAACCCAGTCTCAGCGATGTCGTGCTTGAGGCAGGTGCACCTGGACACGTGATCAACCATGCTGGACTCGTCGCCTTCTTCGATGACGCGAGCGGAACGACAACCGCATTCGAACCGTCAGAATTTGGTGACGGCGACCCTGAGTTCACCTACACCGCTGCTGCACCGCACCACGGCCTCACCGTGCCCATGGGCAGTGAGCGCATCGTCACCACTGAAGGCACATCTGACGAGCGCAACACCGTCAAGGTCGCAACCATTGACGGCGAGACCCTCGCAGAGACCAACGAATGCCCCAATGTTCACGGAGAAGCAACCGCCGCAGATGACATCGTGAGCGTTGGCTGTGGTGACGGGACAGTCATTGTCAACGGCACCGACATCACGAAGGTGAAAAGCCCCGATGTGGACGGACGAATCGGCACCCAGAGCGGTTCACACGCGTCACACATTGTTCTTGGCGACTACAAGACCGAAGCTGAAGCCGAATCCGGAGAAGTGAAGCGCGTCAGCCTTCTCGACACCGTTTCCAAGTCGCTCAAGATCGTTGAGTTGCCTGCAAGTTACACCTTCCGCTCCTTCGCTCGTGACATCGATGGCACTCCCCTTGTTCTGGGCACTGACGGAGCGATCCACGTACTCGATATCGAGTCTGGAACAGTGGCGACATCCATTCCGGTAATACCAGCATGGGAGGTGCCCGAGGATTGGCAGGCGCCACGTCCGACCATCTTCGCGCTCGATGGCTCCATCTACGTCACCTCGCCGGACGAAAAGAAGATCTATGCGGTCGACATCGAAACCGAGCGTGTGTGGAAGGAAGCCGAGATTGATGTCGTGCCGAATGAACTGAGCGGTGTCTCCGGTCAGGCAGCGGACAGCGAGGACGCGGACCACGGTCATGATCACTCAGAGGATGAGGGCGACGACCACGACCACGACCACGACCACGACCACGCGGATGATAACGAGTAACACCCTACACATCTCTCTGAACTGGGGATTCACCGTTCCAGTTGCGTCCTTCCGTCAGGATTGAAAAGGTTGGAAGCAGCCCTTCGGGGCTGCTTTTGATCATCCGGTACAGGAGGAAAGATGACGGCACCACACGAGCACGACAGTGTCTCTGACCCCGCACACAGCGACGAGACTGGGCACGATTGGTCTGATGAGGGCGGCGCGCTTCCCGATGGTCCCGCAACACAGGGAGCCCATACTCGCGGAGGGCCTCACCCACCGAACCGCAATCATGTGCACGGAGGACTCATCGACCCGCGGACAGCATTTCCCAAAATCGAACCTCCCGAGCAACAACAGCCAGAACCGGGTCTCGATCAGAAACTCGAACCACGGGCCTACCGAGGCGAACACACCTATCGAGGTTCCGGCAGGCTACGTGGACGCAACGCACTGATCACCGGTGCCGACTCTGGGATTGGTGCCGCCGTGGCTATCGCATTCGCACGCGAGGGCGCCAACGTTGCGTTGGCGTACCTACCCGCCGAGCAACCCGATGCGGTGGAGATCGACAAGATCCTTGACGAGACAGGCGTAAAGGTCCTACATCTTCCCGGTGACCTCGCGGATGTCTCCTACCGCAACACCCTCGTGCACAAAACGCTTGGTGCTTTTGGCGGTCTCGACATCCTCGTAAACAACGCGGGGAAGCAGCTGAGTGTTGAGGACATAGACGAACTGTCTGATGAGCAGATTGAGCAGACGTTCGCGGTGAACGTGTTTGCGACCTTTGCGCTGTCAAGGGATGCGGCTCGCATCATGGAGCCAGGGTCGACGATCATCAACACTACGTCGATTCAGGCGTATTCACCGTCGCCGCACCTGTTGGATTATGCCTCCACGAAGGCTGCGATCAACAATTTCACCAAGGGCCTTGCCGCGCAGTTGGGTCCGAAGGGTATTCGCGTGAATGCCGTGGCACCGGGACCGATTTGGACGCCATTGCAACCTTCGCACGGTCAGCCACCGGAGAAGTTGACGTCATTCGGTCACGATACCTGGCTTGGTCGTGCAGGCCAGCCTGCCGAGTTGGCACCGGCTTACGTGTTCTTGGCATCGAACGAGTCCAGTTACATTCTTGGCGAGACTCTGCACGTCAATGGCGGTCGCGCTACTCCGTAGCGTTCTTATGCTTGTGGCCCCACCGCTTGAGCGGTGGGGCCACGTTTTGTATTTTCATTGACGACGACCCGGCGGCAAGGATGCTCCCTCACCTGCCAGTACTAAGGCTCGTGACAAGTATCGGTCCCCTACGCCTGCTGAATCAATCATCGAACGGGGCTAGGCGAGTTCATTCAGCGTGGCGCGTGAGGCTTTAAGCCATTCATCGAGCTCGTCTGTTTCCTCCCACAACTCGTAGAGTTCGGAATGTTCTGCATCTGAGAGTGTGCGTTGCACCTGCTCGCGTATGAATCTAATTGCCTCTGGTGTGAAGTGTTGCGCAACGGTCGAGAGTTCAAGTTCTTCAACCGGTGATGGTTGACCCTTGCGAATCGCCACGGCTATTTCAGCCAGCGCCAATGCTATCTGTCCACCGTCTACTTCTAGGTAGTTCTCATCTTCGAAAGCCCACTGGATTTCGTCGAAACTGAAGTTTCCGTGTCGCAGGTCTGCGATCAGATCCAATGCGCCGTCATTCTCGAATGCGCCGTTTCCCCATGCTCCCATAAGCAGAAGTTACCACGTGTTGTTCTCGCTGAAAATGAATCTCTCATCTCGGTGGTGCCAAAAGGGCCCGGGTGTGCGCACAAAAACTAGGTACCCGGAGCAATTTCACCCCACCGATAGGTGGTGAGGCTCTCGTGACAGCGTGCCGCACCTCATATTAGGGCCTGAGAGCTGTCGCAGAAACACAGAAAACCCCTGAATCATCAGGGGTTTTGCTCTGTGCGCGATACTGGGATCGAACCAGTGACCTCTTCCGTGTCAGGGAAGCGCGC
>DALZEF010000012.1:0-48121 GCA_031979385.1 Timonella sp.
ACCGGCATACCCCGTGGTGTCGTGCTGACAGATAAAAACATTAGTGGCCCACGCCCACGAAAATCAAACCCACACAACGTGACACCGCACACGTTATCCACAGCCGGCCGGTCACATGTGCGCAAATCCCTGTGAATACGCCATTCTGCTCTCCAGAAAATACCGGTAACGATGCACTCTGGTGTGTTTTTCTTAAACGCACGAGCGTATTCATGCACTCTATTTCAACGAAGGTGCACGAATAGGCGCTCTCGTGAGCACCTGTGCGCTGGAGCGATGGCGGACCGGAACCAACTCGTCGCCAATCAAGAATCACAGCACAGCACTACTAGGACAGCCGTAACAACGTCGTGACCGCAAGACAGCAGTGGCGGCGTCAAACCCAAAGACCGCCAAACAAAACTGCCCGGACCACGCCAGCCCACAGGGGCGGCACGGACCGGGCAGCAACGGTTTGGCAGATCAGCTATGACCGCCAGCGGCGAGGAAGAACACGCCAGCGATGATCGCGACAATGCAAATGGCAAAGCAGAAGTACGCGACAGCCTTACGTCCAGCGGACGGGGGAACCGACTGACCCGAGTCGGTGCTCTGCGGCGTAAGCATCTTCGTGCCGATCGCATAGAGGGTGGGCAATCCGGCGCCGAGAACGACACCTGCTACTGCCACGTAAATGAGGGCTTCCCAGTTGATCATCGAGACTCACCTGCCTGTGCGGTAACGGACTGTGGCGACGAAGTGGCATCCTCTGCGGATTCAAGCGCGTCTATGGCGGCTCCAACGCCCACCAAAACGTCGATCTCTGCGGGGTCCTTCGAAGTCGTGACCGCACCAGACTCAATGCTGGCCAGCATGTCAGCGTCGGCAGCGTCCAGAGAGTCAATGCCCTTGTTTGCCCGGTCGCCCGGTACGAGTCCGCCGTCCCAGTCTTCATTGACGTTCTCGGAGTTGACCGGCTTGCGGCGCGCGGTGAGGTACATCCACAGCGAAACGGCAATCAGGAGCACGAAGACTGCGATGGAGCCGAGTCCACCGCCGATGCCGTCTTGGATCCACATGCACAGTGCGCCAACAAGTCCGGCAGCGGGCAGTGTGACAACCCACGCGACGAACATCTTGCGGGCAACACCCCAGCGAACCTCGGCGCCTGGCATACCCACGCCGGAGCCCATGACCGAACCGGTCGCAACGTGCGTAGTGGACAGGGAGAAGCCGAAGTACGAGGACATGAAGATGACGGCTGCGGAGGATGTTTCAGCGGCCATTCCCTGACGGGAGTCAATCTCCACGAGGCCCTTGCCAAGCGTGCGGATCACTCGCCAGCCGCCAAGGTAAGTTCCAAGTGCCATGAACAGTGCACACGAGAGAATCACCCAGAACGGAACGCTTGAGTCAGGGGCGGCCTGTCCACCTGCGATGAGCGCGAGAAGGATGATACCCATCGACTTTTGAGCGTCGTTGGTTCCATGCGCGAGGGACACAAGGGAAGCGGAGCCGATCTGGCCCCAGCGGAATGCTCGGTCGTTCTGTTCTTTAGACAGGTTGCGAGTTACCCGCGCAACGAGCCAGGTTCCGATTGCGGCGACACCAATCGCGAGGATCGGGGCAACGATCGCTGGAACCGCAACCTTGGCGACAACACCGCTCCACACCACACCGTTGGTGCCCACGTACGCGAGCACGGCACCAACGACACCACCGACGAGGGCGTGTGACGAACTGGAGGGTATTCCGAAGAGCCAGGTGATGAGGTTCCAGACGATTCCACCTACAAGTCCGGCAAGGACGACCTCAAGGGTCACTGCGGTGGCATCGACGATTCCCGTGGCGATAGTGGCTGCAACAGCGAGCGACAGAAAAGCACCGACGAGGTTCAAAACCGCGGATAGGGTTACAGCGGTTTTAGGTTTGAGGGCGCGCGTCGCGATAGACGTGGCCATTGCGTTGCCCGTGTCGTGGAAGCCGTTCGTAAAGTCGAAGGCGAGTGCAGTCATCACGACAAGGACGAGTAGGGTCATCTCGTTCACGTTTCCATGGTGAACGTTAATTTCGCTCTAGGTAACCAAGTTTAGAAACCTTTCTGTGGTTGTTAACCTTTTGTTCATCTTGCCCCGGCGCGTTCATCGGAAACGCCGTTCGGCGTGTCTCACAAAGTTAATAAAGGGTGACGTGGACCACTGATTTTGCAGCCTGCGGCGCTGGTGTTCCGGTTTGTGTGGGCGCGCGTGCAGGCAAGTACCTATTGCCGACGGGTCGGTCACCTTCCAGCGCAGGTCACGTCCATGCGCGTCACTGACCAGACCCCATAACTGGCACAATTGTCTGAGTGAAACAGTCCGATGAACTCCTGAACATTCTGACGGCCGGTGGCCGCCGTGCGGACCGGTTGCGCCATGTGCACCACATTCCGGCACGTGAGGGAGTGTCGGGCGAGTGGCCCGATTGGGTTCTCCCCGAGTTGCGGACTGGGCTGGAAGCTCGCGGTGCGGGCAAGCCGTGGCTGCATCAGGTTCAGGCTGCGAGTTTGGCGTGGACCGGTACGCACGTCGCGCTCGCTACGTCGACGGGTTCGGGTAAGTCCCTCGCTTACTGGGTGCCTGCGTTGAGTGCGGTGCGCGGCACGCGCGCGGACATGTCGCGGATCGAGTCGGTTCGCGACCGTGGCACGGTGCTGTACTTCTCTCCCACCAAGGCTCTCGCGCAGGACCAACTGCATTCCGTGACGCAATTGCTGCGCGAGTCGGGGATGGTGGACGTTACTGTAGACACGTGCGACGGCGATACCCCGTTTGAAGCGCGGAAGTGGATTCAGGGGCACAGCGATGTGATTCTGACGAACCCGGATTACGTGCACTATTCGATGCTCCCCGGGCACGCTCGCTGGGCGCGGTTCTTCAAGCGGCTGCGTTACGTCATCATCGATGAGGGGCATGCCTACCGCGGGGTCTTTGGGGCTCACGTTGCGTTGATTATGCGCCGGTTGCGTCGTATCGCACAGTATTACCAGGGAGCGGGTCAGGGGCCGACGTTTATTGTCGCCTCGGCGACGACCGCGGAGCCTGCACGTTCTGCGGCTCGGCTGATTGGCGTCGAGGAGTCGGGGGTCGCGGAGGTCACGCAGGACACGTCCCCTGCAGGCCGGAAGATCTTTGCGCTGTGGCAACCACCGGTTTTGGTTCCGTTTGATAATTCTGGTGACCCGACTTCGTCCGAAGGGTTGACGCGGGCGTCGCAGCCCGATCCCTTCTGGGATCTTGGGCTCACCGACGCCCCGCTGTCCACGTCACCGCTGTCTGTCTCACCAACCAGCGACGACCAGTGGGCTGTGCCCACGGCTTCCCCCGCCACGCAGTCAGCGGATGGTTTTGACGCGCTGACCGGTTCGTCGCCGATTGCCGACGATTCCCCCGCCAGTTCTGCGGCTTTCGTTGATGAGGAACTCACCTCGGGTTCGACCTCGGACGGGCGGATCTTTGACGCACCGCCCCCCGATGAGGTGCGCCGGGCGGCCTCCGCAGAAGCCGCGGACCTGCTGGCCGATCTTGCAGCGCACAGTGCACGCTCGCTGGCGTTCACGCGATCACGGCGCGCAGCGGAATCCGTGGCCACCCACGCGCAGGAAGAATTAGCCCAGGTCAACGCGAGTTTGCCGGGGAAGGTCGCCGCGTATCGGGGCGGATATCTCCCCGAGGAACGCCGAGCGCTGGAAACCGCGATTCGCACGGGCGATCTGTTGGCGCTATCCACCACGAACGCGCTCGAGCTCGGCGTGGATATTTCCGGCCTCGATGCGGTGCTCATCGTTGGATGGCCGGGAACCCGAGTTTCCGTGTGGCAGCAGGCCGGACGCGCTGGACGGGCCGGAGCCGAAGGGCTCGTCGTGTTTATTGCGCGTGAAGACCCACTCGACACCTATCTTGTGCACCACCCCGAGGCAGTGTTTGATGCGCCGATTGAGGCAACCGTTTTCGATCCTCACAACCCGTATGTCCTGGCCGGTCAACTGTGTACCGCAGCCGCGGAACTTCCACTACGCCCGAGCGAACTCGACATGTTTGGCGGCTCCGTCGCGCTAGGTCTGCTCAACCAACTGACCGAACGCGGCACGCTACGCCGCCGCGAACTGGGATGGTATTGGACCCACGAGCAGAATGCCGCAGACTTCACGAGCATCCGCGGAGACGGGGGTCGACCGGTTCAGGTTGTTGAACGCGAATCGGGCAGGCTGCTGGGAACCGTCGATTCCTCTTCCGCCGACGGTCAAGTACACAACGGAGCAGTCTACGTGCATCAGGGGTCAACGTACATCGTTGCCGAATACGATCTGCGCGATTCCGTGGCATTCGTTGACCGTGAAGCCGTCGCCTACACAACCTGGTCACGGGACGTCACCTCGATCGAGATCACCTCAACCCTGGAAACTACTCGCTGGGACGTAGAGTTGCCCGGTTCTATATCTCCCGCCGGGTCTGCGGCGCATGTTGAGTGGGGTTTCGGGAACGTGGATGTGCACGGTCAGGTTGTCTCGTACAACCGACGCCGGATCCCTAGTGGGGAAATCTTGTCGAACGATCCGTTGGACTTGCCCGTACGCACCCTCAATACCGCTGCCGTGTGGTGGACCGTCTCCGCTGAGTTGCTTGAGGTTGCCGGGCTGGACATGGAGGAAGCGCCCGGCGCCCTGCATGCTGCGGAGCACGCATCGATTGGTCTACTTCCGCTGCTTGCAACCTGTGACCGCTGGGATCTGGGAGGCGTGTCCACCTCGCTTCACGTAGATACCGAGCGGGCCACGGTGTTCGTGTATGACGCGTTGGCTGGCGGCGCGGGCTTCGCGGAACGCGGTTTTGGAATGGCTCGTCAGTGGCTGACCGCGACACTTGAGGCTGTGAAGAGTTGTTCTTGTGCCGCCGGATGCCCCGCATGCGTGCAGTCGCCTAAGTGCGGTAACGGCAACAATCCACTGTCGAAAGATGGCGCGATCCGACTGCTTGAGACGGTTTTGTTCGGTCAGCCTCAGTAACTTCAGCGTGGGATGCTGGGCAGGCTCAACCTAGGCCGGATACCCATGCGACCATGGGTGCTAGCCTCGATGCCGAGTAGCGGTCAGCGACTTTCGGCTTGAATGTCCCTGAACCAAAAGGATCTGCCAGTCGGTGTTGCGGCTGTGTCGGTGGTGTTGCGGATAGTTTGCGTTACATTGCCGACGGGGCCGCAACATCGGTTTGCTTAGCTTGCAAGGAACTCAGCCACACACTTACGGGACCAGATCTCGAAACGAGCCGTATCGTCGGAAATTCTGATCCATTTCGTCGGGAAATTCTGACCCATTTCGTCGACAGATTGGCGACGAGGAGGCGCGTCAGCCCTGCGGCTCGCCGTATTCGCGGCCCTGTTTTGCCATCAACATGACCGCACGCTCAGTGACACCCAGCCACTTCGAGATGCGGTACTGGCTAACCTTCAATTCGTCCCGCAGGCGCGCGACCTCGATGTTTCGGGCACGACGGGCTTCATCTGTGGCCCGCTCCTGCTCAACAAGCTGATGCTGAAGATCCCGCAACGACCGCGGGATCTCCTTTGGGACCTTGTTCTTGGCGCTCTCGGCAGGTGTTGTCTCGCGAGACTCGGGTTCGGCATTCACTGCGGTTTACTTACCGGCGAGTGCGTGCTCGTAAGCCGCATACAGAACGCAGGTTGCCACGCCATCCATCGCGTCCTTGACCTCGGTGAGGGTGGGGAAGGACGGGGCGAGACGAATGTTGGTGTTGTCGGGGTCGTTACCGAGCGGGAAGGCCGAACCCGCTGCGGTCAGCGAGATTCCCGCTTCCTTCGCCAACTGGACAACGCGCTGCGCAGTTCCTGGAACCACGTCAAGCGAAACGAAGTATCCACCCTCTGGCGTGGTCCAGTTTGCTACGTCAAGCCCCCCGAGGCGGGTCTCCAAAATCTCAAGGAGAGCATCGAACTTGGGCTTCAGGATGTCCCGGTGCTTTGCCATGTGCGTGCGCACGCCCTCGGCATCGCCGAAGAACTTAACGTGTCGCAACTGGTTGACCTTGTCTGGGCCAATCGAGCGCTTGCTCATGTGATTTTGGAACCACTGCTGATTCACGTCCGATGCGGCAAGGAACGCGACGCCCGCACCAGCGAACGTGATCTTCGAGGTCGAGGCGACCGCTAGTGGGCGGTTGGGGTTCCCGGCTTCCCGTGCGAAAGCCACGATGTCGTGCGCCTTGGGCGCTTCCTCGACTAGGGTGTGCACCGCATAGGCGTTGTCCCAAATGATGCGGAAGTCCGAGGCCGCCGTGGCCATCGACACGAGTTCGCGGGTAACCTCTTCGCTGTAGGTGGTTCCCGTTGGGTTTGAGTAGGTGGGCACACACCAGATGCCCTTGATCGCGGGGTCTTCTGCAACGAGTCTCTTGACCACGTCCAGGTCGGGTCCATCCTCGAGCAGGGGAACGGGAATCATGGTGATTCCAAAGGACTCGCAGATCGCGAAGTGACGATCATAGCCAGGGACTGGGGTGAGTACCTTGATCTCGGCTTCCTTGGACCACGGGCGCGCAGAGTCTGGGGTTCCGTACAGCAGCGAGTAGACCACGAGATCGTGCATGACCTCAAGGCTTGAGTTACCCAATGCGATCAGGTTGTCGACCTCCACGTTCAACAGTTCCGCGAAGATCTCTCGCAGTTCGAGCAATCCGGTCAGACCGCCGTAGTTACGGACATCTGTGCCGTTGGCGGAACGAAAATCTCCAGCGGGTAAGTTCAAGAGATCGTTTGAGAGATCCAGTTGTTCAGCAGCAGGCTTACCTCGCGTCAGGTCGAAGGACAGCCCCTTCCCCTTCAGTTCCTCATAGGCAGATGCTGCCGCTTCAAAGGCCTGCTTCAGTTCGCTTAAGGAAAGTGAGTCAACTGCACGCTGGGAAGACATAGTAAACCTCTCGTGGGCGGTGCCTAGATGGTGTCACGACGGCCGCACATGGTCGGCGGATCGGGTCTGCTCCCCATCTTATTCACTTAGGCTCACAACCACCTTTCAGGACCCACCACTGAGACGACCAAAGGCGCCACGCATCGCCTTTGGCCGTCATCCGCTAAGACTTTGGTCCTTGATGAGAACGCCGTTGAACGAATTGCATGCCGTTACGAGACACACCGATAGCCTCGCGGGCTTTAAGTGGCATGGAAGGCTGCCTGCCCGGAGTTCTCACCGCAAAAACGAACAAGAAACGGCAAGATTCTCGGGGAGAACTCACCGCGAATCGCAGGCACCTCTTTCTGACACTCTTCGCCGTTGGGACAATGGTCCCAATCTTCAAAAAACCCAAGGTGTAGTGTCTCCACAACGACAAGAACACAACATATTGTATTTATTGCTGTGTTCAACGCGACGCTCTCAGTCAGCATTCTCACGTCACATAGCGTTATGAGGGAGAGAAATACCCAGATGATCATCGAAACCGAGCAGTTGCACGACCTCGAGACCCTTCCAACTCTGGGCTCACTCAAGGTGAATAAACGTGACGGTCGAATGGTGAGGTTTGAGAAGCAGCGGATCACGACCGCACTGCGCAAGGCGTTCCTAGCGGTTCACCCGGCAGCAGACGCGCTTCAAGACCGGACCATCGACTCACTCGTGGAACGGATCGAGATCGAACTCGCTTCCCGGTACACGAATAGCGTACAGATCTACGAGGTTCAGGCGGTCGTTGAACACGTTCTGCTTGAATCCCACGAATATGACGTAGCCAAGGCGTATATCGACTACCGCGTACAACGCGACCTTGCCCGGAGCATGGCCACGGACATCAACCGTTCCGTGGACCGGTTGGTGAACAAGGACTCGACAGTCGTCAACGAGAACGCCAATAAGGACAGCGACGTCTTCAACACCCAGCGCGATCTGACCGCAGGTGCCGCTGCGAAGGCAATCGGCCTGCGTATGCTCCCTTCACACGTCGCGAACGCTCACCAAAAGGGCGACATCCACTATCACGACTTGGACTACCAGCCCTACACCCCCATGACCAACTGCAGCCTGGTCGATTTCAAGACCATGCTCTCGGGCGGATTCCAGATCGGTAACGCCCAGGTGGACTCACCACGCTCGATTCAAACCGCCACTGCTCAGATCACTCAGATCATCGCGAACGTCTCATCGAGCCAGTACGGCGGGGTGTCGGTCAACAGGATCGACGAGCTGCTTGCCCCCTATGCAGAACTCAACCTTGCCAAGCACTTCGCCGAGGCCAGGAAGTGGCTTCCCGATGAGTCAATGCATCGCGCGTACGCGGAGGAAAAGACCCGCAAGGATATCTACGATGCGATGCAGTCGCTTGAGTATGAGATCAACACCCTGTTCACGTCGAATGGACAGACCCCCTTCACATCGGTCGGGTTCGGGCTCGGCACTGGATGGATTGAGCGTGAGATCCAGCGGGCGATCCTCAACATCCGTATCCTGGGCCTGGGCAAAGAGCATCGCACGGCGATCTTCCCCAAACTGATTTTCACGCTCAAGCGTGGACTGAATCTCGAACCTGAGGATCCGAACTACGACCTCAAGACCCTTGCCGTCGAGTGTGCAACCAAACGCATGTATCCAGACGTGCTCTCCTACGACAAGATCGTGGAACTCACGGGCAGTTTCAAGGTACCGATGGGTTGCCGGTCATTCCTGCAAGGCTGGACTGACGAGAATGGCAAGGATGTTGTCGAGGGCCGCCTCAATCTGGGTGTGACAACGTTGAATCTACCCCGCATCGCCATGGAGGCGGCAGGCGACAAGGAAGCCTTCTGGCGGTTGCTCACCGACCGTCTGGGAATCGCGCATGATGCCTTGGTGTACCGGATCGAACGCTGCAAGCAAGCAACCCCAGCAAACGCCCCGATCCTGTACATGCACGGCGCGTTCGGCCACCGCCTGACTCCGAACGACGATGTGGACCAACTGTTCCGCAACCGCCGGGCAACCGTGTCTCTCGGGTACATCGGCCTCTACGAGGTCGCCGCAGCATTTTACGGAGGCCAGTGGGAGCACAACCCGGAGGCCAAAAAGTTCACGCTCGATGTGCTCAAATCCCTGTACTCGCACACCAAGATGTGGAGCGACAAGTACGGTTACCACTTCTCCGTGTACTCAACTCCAAGCGAATCGTTGACTGATCGTTTCTGCCGACTCGACCGCGAGAAGTTTGGCGTGGTCACGGACATCACCGACAAGGACTACTACACAAACAGCTTCCACTACGACGTTCGCAAGAACCCAACCCCGTTTGAGAAACTCGATTTCGAGAAGGACTACCCCGTCTACACCTCCGGCGGCTTCATCCACTATTGCGAGTACCCCGTGCTCCAACAGAACCCGAGAGCCCTTGAGGCTGTGTGGGACTACGCCTACGACCGCGTGGGCTATCTCGGCACTAACACCCCCATCGATCGCTGCTACGAGTGCGGCTTCATCGGTGATTTCTCGCCAACCAAGCGTGGGTTCGCCTGCCCAGGATGCGGTAACACCGATCCTGCAACGTGCGATGTCGTGAAGCGAACCTGCGGATACCTCGGCAATCCTCAGCAACGCCCGATGGTGCACGGCCGGCACACCGAGATCTCCTCACGCGTCAAGCACATGCCAGGCGCCACCCAACTGGGAGTGGTCGGCAGCAGCCCAAACCCATCCTCTAGGTGAGGTGACGCATCATGCCACGTACGCCCAACCCAAGTCAGTGGCGCTCAGAGAAAGTAAGCCAGGGACACATCGCGGACTACAAGCCGTTCGTCATGGTTGACGGCGAGGGCGTACGCTGCTCGCTGTATGTCTCAGGGTGTTTGTTCGCATGCGAGGGCTGCTTTAACGAGGCGACCTGGAACTTCCGCTACGGAACGAGGTTCACGCAGGAACTGGAGGATCGAATCATCTCGGACCTGTCGCAACCCTATGTTCAAGGGCTCTCTCTCCTTGGCGGTGAACCATTCCTCAATACCGGAACATGTATGCGGCTGATTCACCGGATGCGCCGCGAGGTCGAACAGCCCAAGGACATCTGGTGCTGGACCGGGTACACGTTCGAGGAAATCCTGCGCGACTCGGACGACAAGCAGGAGTTGCTCGCTGAGATTGACGTGCTCGTCGATGGACGGTTCCTGCAGGACCGCAAGGATTTCTCGCTGCAGTTCCGCGGAAGTTCAAACCAACGCATCGTGGACGTGAGAGAATCGTTGGCCGCTCACCGGGTGGTTCTCTGGGACCGCATCGCGGACGCAGACCAGACATTCGAACAGATCGAGAAACGCGCCCTCATCTAGGGGACGGGTCTGAAACAGACCAGTTCACTGATCGCAGGCTGCCTTCCCGCACCAAAACCGTGCGTCCTACGCCGGTCCGGCAACCGAGACAACGGACGATGCACGGAGCATCCCCGGGACGGCTAGCGTCACTCGCAGGTCCGCGCCCACAAGCTCACAGGTACTGCGGCTGGCGGAGAACCCCTGGACAGCAAGCAGCGCAGTTACCCGGGCGCAACCATCGCCGCTGCCGTTGTGCAGTTCCATTGCGCCCGCGAGCGCCGAAAGGTCCGCAACGCTCTGCGCCCGCACCACTGCGAGTCGGTGGTTCAATGGCACGAAGACAGCGGTGAGGAGAACGAAGAGTCCGGCGATCACGGCAACGAGAACGACGGTGATGCTCCCCTGCTCGCATTCTGCCTGCGGCAAGAAGGACTTCCTGTGGTTCCCATCTCGTCGCGAATCTGGCGTATGGCGCGGACGCCCACGCTCACCCCGGACGCTCATTGCGGCACCCCAATGGCCTCTTCGAGGTATCCCGTCGCCGTTTCGGTGAGGGTGATACCAGGCAACTGCAGTCCAAGCAGCCGCGCCCGGCTGGTCGCCGTCACCGTGACGTGCGGGTAATTGGTGGCTATGTGGAGAGTACCGGCCCTCTCCCCGAGCGCCGCTGAGACCTCGGTTGCCGTCATCCCAACCATCGCGAGACGGGCACCTTGGCGGGCAGTTTCCTGCAGGGAGACACGGGTCAGAGCTGCCGCGATGAGCGAAACGCACAGGATCGCGACCGCGATCACGGCCGGGAGCGCAACCGCGAATTCAACGGTGGCGCTCCCGGCGCAGGCGTCGTCGCGTCGAACACGACGAAGGAGCCTCGCAAGAAGCATGACTAACGGGTGCCCAGAGCGGTCTCGATGATTGAGGTCAGGGCGGCGCGCACGGGTTCGCTCTTGAGAATCACGATGAGCAGTCCTGCAAAACCTGCGGCCGCGATCATTGCGATGGCGTATTCGGCGGTTGCCAGTCCTTCTTCGACATTGGTCTTGATGTGCCGCACTCGTCGCATGAGTTGAGCTTTCATGAGTTGTCCTTTCGATATGGAGGGGGTTGTCGCCGCCCCATGATTGGGCAGGCGGCTCTTACACTGTGCTCCACAGATTCGCTTGGCCCGCGCGGAGATTCAAAAACCTGTGGACAGCCAGGGTTCAAGAAGCGCAAGCAACCCGGTGGAAAGCACTGCAACCCGCATGAACCCGAGGTTTCACAGGCCAGCGCCCGCAAGAATTACCACAAGTGGCACAACAGCCAACAAAATGAATGAGGGTAGAAAGCACAGCCCGAGTGGAACCACGAGCCGTACTCCCAGCCGTTGCGCCTCAGTCTTGGCGCGAGCCAGAGCCTCGCGTTCGCTAATCTCGCGCGCGGACCTCAGCGCCTCCGCTGCTGGTGCACCGAACTCCCAGGCATGTACGAGCGCTTCCTCCAGAACCCGGAGCTCCGCCGGAGCTTCTTCCCATGCCTCGCGCCACGTCGCACCGAGAAGGAGAGAACGTCCGGCGCGCGCCAGGCAGGTCCCCACATCCGTCTCGATTGCCTCTCCGACCGCCACAAGTACCCGCGGTATTGAGCCACCAGAGTGTAGTCCGGCGGCAATCAGTTCAATCATGAGCGAGGTGGGCACAGTGATGCCCGACTCGGTGGAGCGTAGGGCACGGACTCTACTAGAGGGCGTCCGGGCTGGATCAACCACAGTTTTCATGTTGTCGCCTTGGCTTGACGGATGAGTCTGCGGGTCCACGCTCTGCCGCTCAGAAGAAGCCCTATACCGGCAGCCCCCACGACCGCGCCGAGTGGACTGGTCAGATACCAGGAGATCGGATCAGCACCCAGTAGATAGGCACCGCCGAGTCCGATCAGTGGGAGGAGTTGCAGGAGGCGAGCGCTGGCCTGCGGTCCTGCCAGAGAGATGCGGCGTTCCTCCTCGGCCTCGATGCTTCTACGCAGAGTGCCCTGAACGGTTGCGAAGACCGCCGACAACGATAATCCGAGTTGCTGCGATACGACTGCCGCCACCACGACGAGATGCGCCAGGCTCCGGGCGAGCTCACGTTCATGGGCGGGCAGGGTCTGTTGGTGTCTGGTGTCAGTTTGACCTACGTCCCACGCCCGACCAGGAATTCCAGAGTGGCCAGAAGACCCGGTGGTTCCATCTGCCACCAAGAGGAGCCGATACTCGACTGACCGGGTGATCGGGATACCCCGCTCATCCGAATGCACGCCCACGGTCTGCCACGCGTTGAGGGGCGCCAGCCCTACCTTCAGCAGGTCTTCGACCTCGTGGAGCAGCCGAAAACCGGCCTCTCCCACTCCTTTCAGTTGCGGCACTGATTCCTTGTGACTTGGACTGAGTCTCGCATGGAGTGTTGGAAGGTACTTCTGAATCAGGTGGCTATGGGTCCTGCCCTGCGCCCGTACGATACGGCGCAGCCGTTGATGCCGCATCAACCCGGTCCAGGTCAGCAGCGCATATCCCATGAGAGCGATGAGCCCGATCAACGTCATTTCAGGCGCTCCAGCAACTCTGGATATCCTGGACCGGCAGTCAGTTCATCGCGATTATGCCAGGTGAGTGCGGGGCGGACCTGCAGGGTCCCTCCTACCTGCTCAAGCAAAGCGAGCTCTGCAACGTAGCGGGTCGAGGCCCACGCCGGATGCGGTTCCCGGCGCACGTGCAACACGATGTCGATCGCGGCCGCGGACTGCAGCGTAACGGCCTCGGGTGTCATCGTGGATAGTGCGCCAAGGGCATGCAACCGGGCTGGAACATCGCGAGCGGAGTTCGCGTGGATGGTCCCGCAGCCACCTTCGTGTCCGGTGTTGAGTGCGCTGAGCATTTCGGCAAGTTCTCCGCCGCGGCATTCGCCAACTACTATGCGGTCTGGACGCATGCGCAGGGCGTTGCGGAGCAACTCGGATTGACCTATTGCGCCGCGTCCCTCAACGTTTGCCTTCTTGGTTTCAAGCGCGATGACGTGTGGGTGATTCGGTCTGATTTCGCGTGACTCTTCGATCGTGATGATGCGCTGCGTCGTGGGGACGAGTGACAGGAGGGTCGACAATAGGGTCGTTTTTCCGGTTCCTGTTGCTCCCGACACCAGAAAGTTCAGCCGCCTGTCAACAATGGCTCGCAGCACGGGTTCCCACTGCTTCGGTATGGTTCCTGATGCCACGAGTTCGGGCAGTGTTATGGCTCGTTGCCTCAGCGTGCGCAGCGAGATCAACGCTGGGGATTCGCTCACGGGTGCCAGCAGCGCATGGAGTCGCGTGCCGTCTGGCAGTCTGCCGTCGACGGTTGGCGAGGAATCGTCGAGCCTGCTTCCCGCCTGGGCTGCGAGACGGACTGCGAGCGCCCGTAGTTGGTCGTCGCTCGCAAGACCGCTCGGTACTGACTCGAGCCCTCGCCCGCGATCAATCCAGACAGAGTCACACCCGTTGACGAGCACGTCAGTGACCTGCGGGTCATCGAGGTAGCGTTGCAGAGGACCAGCACCATATATCTCGTGCCGTGCCGCGGTGGCCAGTTCCTGGATCGCTGTTTCTCCGTAGGCGAGGTGTTCGGAACGGATGAGGTCAGCCAGTCCTTGACTCGATGCGGCGGCAGGGTCTCGCCCAACTGCACTGCGTACAGCCGCGAGCGCAGTTGCGTCATGCTGGTTCATGTGTGCTGATCCGATCAGCGAGGTGGTGCGCGAAGTCCAGCAGTTTGCGGGTGGTTCGGGTTCCGGCTCCCAACGGCCCTAGCCCGTGTATGATTGCCGGTCGAATCGATCGCAGGATTGGTAGGTATCCGCTGATAGGTCTTCCCAGGCTTTTCTCGAACTGCGCGGTCGTGAGGTCTGGTGACACCAGCATCGAGGCGACTACCTTGATCTCGATACTGGTTGAAGCGAGGTAGCGTACGAGTTGATGGGTGTTTGCGAGTCCTTGCAGAGTCAGAGGGGACACGACAACGACGTGGGTCCACAGGTCGTGCAGCCGTAGCAGAGCGCTCTTGTCGACGTCGGCCACAACCACGTTCCCCTGCGCACAAAGGCTTGCGATGATGCTGCGCGCTGCGGTGTCGTTCGGTGGTCCAGTTTCTTCTCGTCCGCCCAGCACTGTGGGCATATCGCCGTAGGCGGGGCATTCTGCGGCAAGTTGTTGGGCGTTGATCTCCCCGCGCGTTCGGTCCAGTTCGCGCCAGCGCAGTCCGGGCTGGGTCTCTGCCCCGATGAGCAGTTCCATTCCCGAGGCTGGCACGAGATCGAGCAGCCAGGTCGCCTCCGTTGTGTTGCAGGCCGCCGCAAGCGCGACGGCGGTGGTACTGGCACCGGAGGCCCCCGCTGCGCCCACCACGGCGATGCTTGTGGGTGCGCCCCATCCGCTGCGCGGCTGGAACATGGCTGTCCTTCCCTTGGGTGTGCATGTTGCGCCCACGGTAGTCGTGTTTGCTTTACGACGAGTCGGTTACCCACCGCTGGCGTCCACCGCACCGTTCAGCCTGGGTCTTGTAATTCCTGTGGAAACGAATCGGACGCGATAGTAGGCCGATTACATCGCCCGAAGAATCGGGTAGGCTCACTGTGTGACTTCCGACAAAGCGATTTCCCCGGCGAAGGTCGCAGCGTTCTTTGACCTGGACAAGACGATCATTGCGACGTCTTCTGCCTCAGCGTTCTCGCGCCCGTTCTATGCTGGCGGGCTGCTGTCGGGGCGCGCGATTGTGTCCAGTGCCTACGCCCATTTCCTGTTCATGGTTGGTGGGGCAAACGCGGATCAGACCGAACGTATGCGGGTGCAGTTGTCGAACCTCATCACTGGGTGGCCGGTCGAGCAGGTGTCTGCGGTTGTCTCGGAGACGCTGCATCAGTACATTGATCCCTACGTTTACGCCGAAGCGCTCGAACTCATCGAACGGCATAGGGATCAGGGTCACGATATTGTCATCGTCTCCGCCTCGGGTGCGGAGGTGGTCTTCCCCATCGCGAACATGTTGGGGGCGACTCACGCTGTGGCCACCCGCATGGAGATCGTGGAGGGCAAATACACGGGGACCATCGAGTTCTACGCATACGGGGAGAACAAGGCCAAGGCGATCCGCGATCTGGCCCAGGAACATGGGTACGATCTCGACCGCAGTTTCGCATATTCCGATTCGATCACGGATGTCCCCATGCTCGAGGCGGTCGGTAACTCCTATACGGTCAATGCTGATCGCGTTTTTCGCCAAGTGGCCCAGGAACGTGGGTGGACTTCCCTGGTGTTTCAACGGCCTGTGGCGCTGCGAAGAGCCTCGATGCAGCGCAACACCGCGCTTGGCATCACGCTGATGGCAGGGACAGCCACTGTGGCATGGCTGCTCGCCCGACGCCGCCGGCGACGCAGGTCCACATAGTGGGAAGAATGTGATCAGCAACACGTTCCGCGGTGGCGCAACGCCGCATTCTGCCGCAGACTTGAGATATCAGAAAACGCCACAAGAACCCACGCGCGATTGGTCCACGCATAGGACCTACGGTCAAGGGATGAACCTCGATACGTAACCCACTGCACGCTTGATAACTTGTGGCGATCTGGAGGTAAGGGCACCCGACGAGGTGTCCTTACTTTTGCCCTCGGTGTCATGCATCGACCAGCGGGTTCCAAACATTAGGCCGCCCTCATGGTGAGAAGTCCCGATTGCAGATCTCGCAGGTCAAGAGGATTATTTACATGTCAGCGCGATCTGATCCGCTGACTGCTGCACGAGAACGCCGTGGGGGTGGGGCTCGTCAGCACATGGAACTTAGTTCCATCGCCGCGCTCGAGGACGCATGCTCCTCGGGCGCGGTTTAGTTTTTTTGTACATCCCCTCCCCCCAAAGTCCCGGAGTCCACTGAAATTCTCATGACACGATTACACTCGTGTTGAGTATTGAAGAAACAATCGAATATCAAAACAGTGCCGCGGTCGCAAAGGAAGCTGCGACCCACCGCATCGCGAGTTACTCCGTTTCCTCGATGCTGGCGGGGGCCTACATAGGGGTGGGCGTCGTACTGATGTGCGCATCGGCCGGACCGTTCATGCAGTCACATGCACCAGCCGCCAAATTGGTATCGGGCCTTGTCTTTGGAATCGCGCTTACACTGGTGGTCGTAGCAGGTAGCGAGTTGCTCACGTCAAACATGATGACGCTGACCCAAGGAGCTTTCAACCGAGTGCTCGACTGGGGAAAAGCCGTTCGCACTATCCTCTTTTGCTTCGCGGGCAATCTCGTAGGTTCTGTCATTTTCGCACTATTTGTGCACTTAGGAGGCATCTTCAAAGAAGGATCCGGCCCCTATGCCTACCTTCAATATGTTGTGACGGCTAAAGCCAGTTCCACCCCTCTAGAGGTTTTTTTCAAAGGCATACTCTGTAACATCATCGTCTGCCTTGCAATTTGGGGCAGCGCACGACTCAAGTCCGAAACCGCACGAATGATCCTTATCTTCTGGTGCGCACTAGGCTTCATCACTTCCGGCTTTGAGCACGTCGTCGCAAATATGACTACGTTTTCGTTAGCGCTCATGTCCGGAGTACCGGACGTAACTATTGTGGATTTCGCATCCAACATCTTGTTCGCAGGAATCGGCAACTACGTCGGCGGAGGAATAATAGTCGGCATCGGATACTGCATCCTAGCGAACTCTCGGCACCGCACACTCAAAGACGATACCCCTGCGAGAACCAAATAGGGCTTCGTTTCCTCGCAGTAGCGCCCCAACAACTTGAGCATTAACACGGCCCTACCTAGGAATTGCGGAGAGTATTTAACAAAATATCCGCTTGTGAACGAGTGACACTCCTCAGCATCTGCCGTCTCACATGCCAAAATCCTACCCGCCGACACCCCATTGTGCGCCAAGCCACATTAGAGTGAATGTTGGGACTAAAGTCCCCCGCACCGAGGATGTTGCACAACGGAGGAAACCATGACGCTAGATGCCAGGCAGGCACCTGCGCTCGAAAATATGCTCAACGAAACTCGCACTTTCCCACCGAGCACTGACTTCGCCGCCCAGGCAAATGCCCACCAAGAACTGATCGACCAGGCCCAGGCCGATCGCCTCGAATTCTGGGCCGAACAGGCGCGCAAGCACGTTACGTGGAAAGTACCGTTCACCAAGACCTTGGACTGGTCGAACCCACCATTCGCAACCTGGTTCGAGGACGGAAAACTCAACGCCGCCTACAACGCGGTTGACCGACACGTCGCTGCCGGAAACGGCGACCGCGTGGCACTGCACTTTGAAGGCGAGCCAGGCGATACCCGCTCCGTGACCTACGCCGACCTGCAGCGCGAGGTGTCCCGTGCGGCCAATGCCCTCGCCGCCCTCGGAGTACAGACCGGTGACCGTGTGGTCATCTACCTGCCCCTGATCGTCGAGGCAGTCGTGGCGATGTTGGCCTGCGCACGCATCGGTGCCGCCCACTCGGTCGTGTTCGGCGGTTTCTCCGCAGATGCGCTACGTTCACGTATCGCGGACGCAGGAGCGAAACTGGTCATCACCGCTGATGGCGGTTACCGTCGTGGACGTGCGACCGCACTCAAACCGGCAGTCGACGAAGCGCTCTCGGGCGAGACGCCCGTTGAGAAGGTCGTCGTTGTGCGCCGCACCGGACAGGAGACCGACTGGAACGATGGCAGGGACGTGTGGTGGCACGACCTCGTCGAAGCGGCCGACATCGAACACACGCCCGTGTGGGTCGACGCCGAGCACCCGCTGTTCATCCTGTACACCTCTGGCACCACGGGAAACCCCAAGGGCATCCTGCACACAACCGGTGGCTATCTCACCCAAACCGCGTACACGCACTACAACGTGTTCGACCTCAAGGCCGAAACCGACGTGTACTGGTGCACCGCCGACATCGGCTGGATCACGGGTCACTCCTATGTGGTGTACGGTCCGCTGCTCAACGGCGCAACCCAGGTCATCTACGAGGGCACCCCCGACACTCCCCACCAGGGCCGCTGGTGGGAGATCATCGAGAAGTACAAGGTCTCCCTGTTCTACACCGCACCCACCGCGATCCGCACGTGCATGAAGTGGGGCGATGACATCCCAGGCAAGTACGACCTAACGAGTCTGCGCGTGCTCGGTTCCGTCGGTGAATCAATCAACCCCGAAGCGTGGATGTGGTACCGCCGCGTGATAGGTGGCGACAATGCACCAATCGTGGACACGTGGTGGCAGACCGAGACCGGCGCGATCATGATTTCACCGCTTCCGGGCCTCACCTCGACCAAGCCCGGTTCCGCACAGCGGCCACTGCCCGGCATCAGCGCCGAGGTGGTCAACGACAGCGCCGAAGCCGTGCCAAACGGTTCCGGTGGCTATCTGGTCCTCAACGAACCGTGGCCTTCCATGCTCCGCGGCATCTGGGGCGATCCACAGCGCTACATCGACACCTACTGGTCCCGTTTCAAGGACCTGTACTTCGCTGGGGATGGCGCGAAGAAGGACGATGACGGAGACGTATGGCTGCTGGGCCGCGTGGACGATGTCATGAACGTGTCCGGGCACCGCCTGTCTACGATGGAGATCGAGTCCGCACTGGTCTCGCATGAGGCTGTTGCCGAAGCAGCGGTAGTTGGTGCATCCGATGACACCACCGGTCAGGCCGTCGTTGCATTCGTGATCCTGCGCGAAGACCACGCCGCACTCACCCAAAGCGAGGAGGGTTCCGCCCAGGTCCAAGAGACCCTGCGCGCACACGTGGCCAAGGAGATCGGGCCTATCGCAAAACCTCGCACTATCTTGGTGGTGCCGGAACTGCCAAAAACCCGGTCGGGCAAAATCATGCGCCGTCTCCTGCGGGACGTTGCCGAGAACCGCGCGGTGGGAGACGCCACTACCTTGGCGGACTCCTCGGTCATGGCTCTGATCGCAGATGGTTTATCTGCACGAGGTTCACGCCGATAGAGAACTTAGAAGAGTTACGCAGGTAACCAAATGCTAAGTTTGGGGGTGGTTCTCTTGGGAACCACCCCCAATATTTC
The DNA here is from genome assembly GCA_031979385.1 of Timonella sp. GTDB lineage: Bacteria > Actinomycetota > Actinomycetes > Actinomycetales > Cellulomonadaceae > Timonella. The sequence continues at coordinate 19,358 of DALZEF010000012.1, forward strand.
CACCGTGAAAAGGACTGTTCAATGGCCCTCGAAGCCGAGACCTCAGCCCACGCTCAGATGATCGACTCCCTCGCTCACACTGCGCGCAGTGCAACAGCCGAGGATACAAAAAACGACCACTGGCGCGACCTGTGGCGCGAGGTTCTGCCTCTTGAGCGCTGGTACTTCATCAAGGATGACTCCGAGGAGGTCACGCCGATCTACCTCAAGGACGACAACAACGTCATCCTCCCCGTGTTCACTGACGTGGAACGCGCACTTGAGTACTCCGAGAACTTCGGCGGCCGGGATCGGGTCTATGCTTCAGCTCCGGGTGGTTTGCTCTCCAACGCACATGCCCTCGAGAAGGCTGGCGTCAACCTCATCGTGTTCAATCCGAAGCAAGAGCCATTCGCGGTCACCCCGTCCACCCTCAAGCAGCTTGCCGAGGGATTCATTTCCTCGGGCGAGGGGCAGATTGTTGGCGTGAACGCCCAGCCTGCACCGGAGCACGAACTCGATGAACTGGCATATCGTTCCCGCAAGAACGTGGACGATGTGAATGCGAAGGCCCAACTGTGGCTCACCACGATGCTGCTTCCCCACTGGTACTTCGTGCCCGTTGGCGAGGGTGAGGAAACTCGTCCATTCGCGGTCAAGGATGAGGGCGGTGCGCGCGTACTTGCGTTCACCTCCCCGAAGCGAGCTGGCGAGTATGCCGAGATGCGCGCTCTGGGTAAACTCGAGGCGGTTATTCAGATGACCCCGCAGGAGTCCGTGGATGCCTTCACGATGGAGGGTTCCGCTGCGGTGAGTATCCAGTTCGATCCGCAGCACGGTTCGTACTATTCCTCGATTGAGCAACTTCAGGGAATGCTGGAAGCATCTATGGCCATCGCTGCCCAGCAGAAGAGCTCACGCTAGTTTTTGCGTGGCAGGCAGATCATCTCGATGGGGCGAAAACGGTCCGGCTGCGTACCCCAACTATGCGCATCCAGACGATTTTCGCCCCATCGGTTGTGAGCCTGGGTTTTTGGCTGGAACGATCCGACGACGTGAGTGCTGGGTTTTAGTGCCTGCGGTTGAGTTCGCTGAGGAACTGGTGCACCTGGGCATCGAGTTGTTGAGCGATGTCGGAGAGGACCAGTCCGCTTTCCTCGCTTGAGTAACCATCGCCGATTGTGCGCGCTGCGAGTTCCGCAACCGCGGTGTTCATGTGTTCAATGCCGTCATCGATACTGGTGAGCGACTCCCCCACCTCGGCGATCGTGGCTTGGGATTCGCCGAGTTGCTCCGCGATCTGCACTGAGGCGACTGCTGTTTGATCGGAGAGTCGCTTGACCTCATCGGCCACAACAGCGAAGCCCTTGCCAGCCTCACCCACGCGGGCTGCCTCGATCATCGCGTTGAGTGCAAGCAACCTAGTCTGCTTGGCCACAGCGGAAATCATCCCGATGACCTCATGCATGGTGGCCGACTGCCGGGAGAGATGCTCCATGGACTCGTGCGCGGTTCCCGCACGTTCCACCACGACCGACGTGTCCTTGCGCAGGGTTTCGACGTTCTCGGCGAGGGTCCGGGCGCTTTCGCCAACGCGGGTGGACATGCCAAGAACTTCTCGTTCAAACCCTTCAACGAGTCCTGTCCGTATCGCATCGATTTTTGCAAGCGACTGCGCGTTTTCCTCAAGGTGGGCACGGACCTGGTCGATGTTCTTCGCCTGCCGCGAGAGTTCTCCGCGGAGACCGGTCTCAAGGAAGCGGCGTTCAAACTTTCCATCGACTGCGCTCAACAGCGCTGCCGCGGCCTCGCGGACGAATCCATCGGACATGTCGAGGTAGTGGTTTATGTGATTGCGGGTCTGTTCGATGATGGGATACTCGTGCATCCCGGGGCTCGCCTGCACTCGAGTCTCAAGCTCACCGTTGGCAAGATCTCTTGCGGCAGCCGCGAGCGCCGCGTAGCCGACCTTGTAGGCCGCTAGTTCCGCATGCAACTGCGCCTCACGTGATGCGGCGCGGGATCGGGTGAACCGTTTATTGGTGTCTACCATCAGTGGTCCTCCACGATTCGCCAGATCCATTGGCTGTAGGTGAGATCCTGTTCGGCGAGAAGTGCACGGAGGTGCGCGGAGGATGCCTCAGCTCTGGCCCGCCCGGTGAGACCGGTTTCCGCTGCTCGCATCTGTGCGTAGACCGGTTCGATCTGAGCGATTGCGCCTCGTGGGGCGCTACGGCGCATTGAGTGATAGCCCACGTGTTTTCCGTGTTTGTCGTAGGAGGGTGTCACGTGTGCGAGTACCCAGTAGTGGGCGCCGTCGAGCGCCAGGTTCTTGACGTAGGCGAACAGCTCTTGCCTGTTGCTGATTGAGTCCCAGAGCAGTTTGTAGATCCCCGCAGGCATGTCCGGGTGCCGGATGAAGTTATGTGGACTGCCCAGTGCCTGTTCCTCGGCAACGGCGGAGATGTTCAAGAAGACCTCGTTGGTGTAGGTCAGGTGACCTTTCAGATCGGTTTTGGTCACGATGATGTCCTCTTGGGACAGCATTCGTTCAACCCCCGTGGACTTTACCGCAAGCGTCATTGCCCGCCCTCCCCCCTTCTTTTACTACGACTATCACTCAATATGTACGTCCAACCGGTTTGCGTCATTACCGTTTACTGATAGTTTCTTCTGATCCCACATTCTGGAAAACAAGTCCCATAAAACGTTCTCCCTGTTCCCGCTCAGATGGAGGGTTTTAGTGCTGCGTTGGGAATAAATTCAGGCATACGGTGCGACGTAATGTGGTGTCCCTGAAAACAATCCAGGCTGTCATATGGCACGCCTATCTCGATGTAAATACTGCTTTACCGCGCCTCACCGCTCTACACGCCCCTCCGCCTGCACGGACGCTCTGGTGCCGAGGAGGTGAAATCTTGGCAATAGTCCTCTACCCTTTGAGAACGCTGGCCAGCCGTGATGCAATCAAGAGCATGGAAACCCGACTCCTCACTGCCGTGGGCCCCATCAGCGAGCAGACCGCGCAGGCGGTCCATGAGTTGGTGCGATTATGCACTGACAAAACCGGAGTCGCCCCGATCTCCGAACAGCCTCTCCTGTGGCTCCATGATCCACGGGCACACGTCGCTCACATCGTCGCGACCAGGGATAACGCACTCGTTGCCTATGCCCAGGCCGATCTCTCCGATCCCACGGAGATCACGATCGAACTCGCGGTTCACCCTGACCTGACCGATCTGGTGCTTGAACGCCGTCTCCTTGAGGCGGGCGCATACGTCGCCGATGAGAATGCCTCCGCCTACTCCGTGTGGATACACGGCCCGTACAACGACTACATCCAACTCTTCGAGGAAAACGGGTTCTCGGTTGTCCGGTCAATTTCGCGCCGCGCGGCGCCGCTGCAGATTGTCGACGATACCCCAGACCCGGCAACCCCAGCCGACCCAGCACACAACGTGGGGTTTGGTCGGCACGCGGCCGACTCGTCGGCGAACAGGCACGGCATCCGCGCTTTCCAGCCTGGCATTGATGACGAGGCATGGGTGCGGGCAAATGCCGAGGCCTTTGCCTGGCACCCTGAACAGGGCAGACTGACCCTGCACGACCTGCATGCACGTATGCACGAACCGTGGTTTGACGCCGCCTTGTTCCTCGTGGCTCCCAGTGAAACCCGTCCCGGCGAACTCGATGGATTTTCGTGGCTCAAGGTGCCGGAAGGCGCAACGAGCGGGGAGATCTACGCCCTCGCGACGGTCCCGGAGGCTCGCGGACGGGGACTCGGCCGCGAACTGCTCACCCACAGTCTCGAACTGCTGCACGCTCGCGGACTCGGCCGGGTTGATCTGTACGTAGAGACCACCAACGACAGGGCGCTTGCACTCTACGATTCGTTTGGATTCGAGCAGATTGAGTTGCATTCAAAGATGACTCGGCCACCGCGCGTGTAATACTCGGGTGAACAACAGGAAAACTTAAGTACATTGGTGACGGCGTCACCTGCCCCAACCAGCCCATGAGATGGCACCATTGAGATATGACAGCAAGCAATGACACCGCCGACCAGGCAGCCGGTTCACACCCTAGCGAGCAGGGTGAGCTACCGACCTCGCAAGAGCTCGCCGAGTACATCGCGGAGCACATTGCCGAGGTAGACCACACATCTGCTCCACTCGACCTCACGGAACTGCCGGATGACCGGTTTGCCGACCGCGAGTTGTCGTGGCTGTCGTTCAATGAACGTGTATTGAGTCTCGCCGAGGACCCCCATCTTCCGCTCTTGGAGCGGGTCCGGTTCGCGGCGATCTTCGCGTCAAACCTCGATGAGTACTTCATGGTCCGTGTCGCTGGCCTCAAGCGCCGTATCGCAACCGGTCTTGCTGTCACGTCCGCATCGGGTATGAGTCCACGCCAGACCCTCGACGCGATTTCGGCCCGGGCGCACGAGCTGATGGACCGTCACGCAGGACTGTTCGAGCAAACCCTGACTCCGGCGCTCGCCGAGGAGGGCGTCACGATCGTGCGGTGGGATGAACTGTCCTCCCAGGAGAAGGACCGTCTGCACAAGTTCTTCCGCAAGCGAATCTTCCCAGTGCTGACCCCTCTCGCGGTTGACCCTGCACACCCGTTCCCCTACATTTCTGGTTTGTCGCTCAACCTCGCGATCATGCTCACGAACCCGGCAACGGGCAAGGAGCACTTCGCGCGCGTCAAGGTTCCACCGCTGCTACCACGCTTCATCGCAGTCGATGCCAAAGGCCGCCCAAGCGCACCGGACACCCAGTCCCTCGAAAAGGGTGCCACCTCATTCGTGCCACTCGAGGACATCATCGCCCACCACTTGGATTACCTGTTCCCCGGCATGGAGATCAGCGAGTATCACACGTTCCGCGTAACCCGCAACGAGGATGTCGAGGTTGAGGAGGACGACGCGGAGAACCTGCTCAAGGCGATGGAGAAGGAACTGCTGCGCCGTAAGTTCGGACCTCCTGTCCGCCTCGAACTCGCACAGGGCATCTCCAGTCGCATCCGACGCCTGCTCGTGCGTGAACTCGGCGTCACAGAGGATGAGGTGTATACGCTACCCGCACCACTCGACCTGACGGGTCTGAACCTGATCGCAGACCTCGACCGGGCAGACCTGCACTACAAGGCCTTCGTCCCCACGACGAACCGCCTCCTCGCCGAGGTCGAGAGTGCCACGCCAAGCGACATCTTCGAGGCGATCCGCCGCAACGATGTCATGCTGCATCACCCCTATGATTCGTTCTCGACCTCGGTTCAGACCTTCCTCGAGCAGGCTGCCGCTGACCCGAACGTGCTTGCGATCAAGCAGACGCTGTACCGAACCTCCGGTGATTCCCCGATCGTGGATGCGCTGATCGACGCGGCTGAGGCGGGCAAGCAGGTACTCGCGCTCGTGGAGATCAAGGCACGCTTCGACGAGCAGAACAACATCTCGTGGGCACGCAAGCTCGAACAGGCTGGCGTGCACGTGGTCTACGGAATCGTCGGACTCAAAACACACTGCAAGCTCTCACTTGTCGTACGCCAGGAACCAGATGGACTGCGCCGTTACTGCCACGTGGGAACCGGAAACTACAACCCCAAGACCGCGCGCCTATACACCGACCTTGGGCTGCTCACCTGCGATCCAGATGTCGGTCAGGACCTCACTAGGCTGTTCAACCAGTTATCCGGGTATGCGCCGCAGTCCCAGTTCCACCGGTTGCTCGTTGCCCCACGCACCGTGCGCACGGGTCTCATCGCCCGCATCGACCGGGAGGCGGAGGCCGCACGCCGTGGTCTGCCAGCGTGGGTCAAAATCAAGGTCAACTCGATCGTGGACGAGCAGACCATCGATGCGCTCTACCGTGCGTCGCAGGCAGGCGTGCAGATCGATCTGATCGTTCGCGGTATCTGCGCGGTGCGCCCAGGAGTCCCAGGACTCTCCGAGAACATCCGAGTGCGCTCAATTCTGGGCCGATACCTCGAACACTCCCGTATCTTCGCGTTCGCCAACTCGTTGGTGCGTAACGGCGAGGAGGAATACGTTCTCAAGGGCTCCGCAAGGATTGAGGACCAGCCAGACGTGTTCATCGGCTCTGCTGACCTCATGCATCGCAACCTGATCCGCCGGGTGGAGGCACTCGTCTCGATCAGCGATGAATCCCAGATCCAGAACCTCATCAAACTACTCGATATCTCGATGTCCGACGAGGTGGCCACATTCCACCTGCATCCGGATGACACGTGGACGCGCGAGCACCTCGATGCCGAAGGTAACCCCAAACTCGACCTGCAACAAGAGTTGATCAACCGTCAGCGCAAGCGCCTGTCGCTCTAGGAGCACGTTGAGTATCGATCCACCAAAGAAAAAAGTTCAGGGCGGCAGGGTCCACGGCACGACCGGTGTCGCGAGTCCTGCCCTTGAGAACACACCCGTCATCGAATGTGCGGGGGCCCTCGTGTGGCGGGTGCGCGACGGAGAACTCCAGGTTCTCCTGATCCACCGCCCCAAGTACAACGACTGGTCGTGGCCAAAGGGAAAGGTCGATCCCGGTGAGACTCTCGCTGCTGCCGCAGTGCGGGAGACCAAGGAGGAGACCGGAAAGTACGTGGCCCTTGGTATCGCACTTCCCGGGCTCCAGTACATCACCCCTGAAGGCGCTTTGAAGCGGGTGCACTACTGGGCGGCTTCCGTCATCAAGAAATCCGATGCTTCGGTAACCGCTCGCGCTCCGGTTGCGGAGGTTGACGCATCCGAGGTCGATGAAACCAAGTGGATGAGCGTCGAGGACGCTGCGAAGAAGCTGACGAGGGAAGCCGACCGCGCACCTCTTGCCGCGTTGGCGAAGGCCTACGGTCAGGGCGATCTCGACACCCGTGTGCTCGCTATCGTCCGGCATGGCAAGGCCCTGGCCCGCTCTCAATGGCAGGGCGGAGAGGCGAACCGGCCACTGACGCCGCTCGGAGTGGCGCAGGCCAGCGCGCTCGTGCCCGTACTCGCTGCGTTCGGGATCGGGAGGATCGTGACGAGCGAGTGGCTGCGTTGCGCTGACACGATCGCCCCCTACGTGCGGGCCGCGGGGGTGCTCAGCACGGAGTCTGACCTGTTCACGGAGGCCGCTCATGAACGCAACCCCAAGGCGGTGACCGCTGCGCTCACCAGGTTGATTCAGGCTGATTCGTCGAGTGTTCTGTGTAGTCACAGGCCTGTTCTACCCACGATATTCAAGACGATGGCCAAGGCCACTCCGAGTTCCACGGTGCGTAGCGCCTATCCCTCGTCGGACCCGTATCTATCCCCTGGGGAGATTCTGCTCGCGCATGTCGCCCCCGGTGAAGACCTCGCCGACGCGCGGATCGTCGGTGTGGAGTTGGTGCGGCCAGCGATCCACTGATGGGCTATCAAAACTCGTGTGGGTCCACACATGAAACGGGCCAAGCACAATGGCTCCGAACCCTTACCGGGTTCGGAGCCATTGTGCTTGCCGTGGAAAGCAGGCGTTACAGGCCGAGCACTACATGCAGGACCTCGTACATGATCCAGCCGACCAGTGCGGCGGCCGGTAGCGTGAGTACCCACGCGACCACAATCGACTTGGCGACGCCCCAACGCACTGCGGACAGCCGCTTGGTTGCGCCCACACCCATGATCGCCGTGGTCACGGTGTGCGTGGTCGATACCGGTGCGTGCAGCCCCATCGCCATGACGTACAGGACAACGGCGGACACCGATTCGGCGACAAACCCACGTGGTGGGTCCACCTCAATGATCTTGCGGCCAAGCGTACGCATGATGCGGCCACCACCGGCTGCCGTTCCCAGCGAGATGGCTGCTGCGGCGGAGAATTTGATCCACAGGGGAATTCCCTCATCCTGATGGGCCCAACCAACGGTGTAGGCAGCCATGAAGATGACACCCATGGTCTTCTGGGCGTCTTGCAGGCCGTGGCCAAGGGCAAGCGCGGCGGCCGATGCGGTCTGTGCCAGACGGAAGCGGCGGTTGGTCTTGGACGGCGCCGCCTTGCGGAGCAACCACAGGACCGCGCACATGATCAGGTAGGCACCACCGAAACCGATCAGTGGGGACAAGAACATGGGGATGACCACCTTGTCGGTCACGTTGCCCCACTGCACCGAAGCGGCACCGGCAATACCCGCACCGACCAGACCACCAATGAGTGCGTGGGTTGACGAGGACGGCAGCCCAAACCACCAGGTGATCATGTTCCACGTGATGGCACCGATGAGAGCCGCAACTACGATCACGAGGGCATGATGGTTCGTTCCCTCAGCGGCTGTCAGTTCATCGAGCCGCACAATGTCTTTGGCGATCGTGTTGGCGACGGTCGTACCGAGAAGAGCACCCACAAAGTTCAGCACCGCTGCCATGCCGAGTGCGATCTTCGGGGTGAGCGCGCGCGTGGACACCGAGGTGGCAATCGCGTTCGCAGCATCATGGAAGCCGTTGGTAAAGTCGAAACTCAAAGCGAGCACAACAACGGCTATGGCAAGAGCGATTTCCACCTGGCTCAGGACTCCTTGAGCGCGATGGTCTCGACCATGTTCGCCACGGTCTCAAACGCGTCCGCCCCACTCTCAAGTGTCTCCACGACCTCCTTGAGTTTCATGAGTTGGATGGGGTCGCTGATTTCGTCGAACATCTTGGCCAACAGTTTGCGGTGTAGTTTGTCTGCCTGGTTCTCTAGACGGTTGATCTCAACCCAGTACTCGTCCAAGTCCCGCATATCGGCCAAAAGCGGCATTGCCTCGGCAGTAAGTTCTGCGCAACGCTGCAAGATAGCAACTTGGTCAGAGACTCTGGGCGGCAACTCATCCAACTTGTACAAGATGATCAGATCGGATGCCTCTTCCATAAAGTCAAGGCAGTCGTCGAGCGCAGACGTCAGACCAGCGATGTCATCGCGATCAAGTGGCGTCACAAATGTGGAGGAGACCTTGCGCATGATGGCGTGCGTAACGTCATCGGAGTTGTGTTCGGCCTCGCTGATGAGCTTGCCGATTGCTTTACGCTCGGAGCGAGATGCCCCTAGAAGTTCGCCGAGCAGGTTGGCTCCCGTGACCAAATGGGAGGCTTGCTCAGCCAACATGTCATAGAAAGAGGTGTCCCGCGGGGTCAGACGAAAACGCACGGCGTGCTCCGTTATCGAGTGAACTGATGGTTACCGTTCAGTAGCCATGGAAATCCTTTTGATTCATTTACCAGCGTAGGGCTAAACCCTGCAATTCACACAACCTTACGTTGTGAATTCCCTCTGAATCCCAGATGTTAAACACCTCGTGGAACGGCACTTTTACAGTCGTTTGGGTCTCACGTCCCAGGCGGTGCGTCTGCAAACTCACACTCGGTGGCAACGGCGAAAGGCAAACGGTTGATGAACGGGCTGCCCGTGACGGGCTGTGTGGGCATGAAAAAAACGAACGCCGGACCGGGAGCGCCTCTCGGCGCGAGGCCGCTCGTAGCGGCAAAAGTTGGAGCCCGGGGCTACCGCAGCCCGACGTTCGCGGCTTTTAGTTTACTGCGCCTCTATGGGTGTTTCCTGTGCGCGAGCATTAATCGAGGCGTCGCCTTCGCCACAGGGCGGCGGCTTCCTCAAGATCGCGGGCGGTCCCTTCAAGTGAAGACGCGCCAGCCGTTATCCGCCGCGCTGCCTGTGCGCCACGGCTGATCGGCTGATCTGTCAGATTGCCGACGATTCCCCCAGTTTCCCCCTCGGGTCCGCTTGCAGCGCTTCCGGCTTGGTCAAGGGAGTCGGCGTCATGTGTCGCGCCGACTGCGACGACCCGGCAGAACGCGGCCGCTCGTTCGAGGGCAACATCGAGGTCACCGACGAACAGGCCGGAAAGCACTCGGTCAGCGAGGTCAGCGACGTCTTGCGGATTTGGCGGGGAGGAGACTCCTGCAACCACGTGGGAGACCTGAGCCGACCCGCTACCGAGACGATAGTGCAGCGCGAAAACCTCTGGGGCTGTGCGCACCCATTCGCGCAGCAGGTACATCCGCCACAGCGCTCCGGGCAGTGTGTTCGCGGGCGAGGATGCCCACATCTCCGCAACCGCATCGATGCCTTCGCGGTCCACAAGAGTCACAAGACGTTCAAGAACCTCAGGGGCGGCCTCAGCTCGCCCACGATGTACGACCACATCAGCGGTCAGATGTGCGATCTCCTCAAGAGCAGCGGGATCTGGCCCAGCGGGAATCGACTCGGCCATCATCTGGTCAAGACTCGCTGGACGTCGAGGCATGGCGCCCGTGGACACCCATCGTTGTGAAATCTCGGTTCTCCCTCTGACTAAGAAACTGTGCCACGTTGAGATGCGCCGCAGCGTAGCGGCCTTCAACCGGGCCGTGCTGGTACCGGACTAGTCTTGGGTGCTGTCCGACTCGTCGAAAATCAAAGACACAGAGTTCATGCAATACCTGTTACCCGTTGGCGTTTGCGGGGCATCCGGGAACACGTGACCAAGGTGGGAGCCGCAGGCCGCGCACAGCACCTCAACACGGACCATGCCGTGCGAAATGTCCTCGCGGTGGATCAGCGCGTCAGACGAACCCGCCTCATAGAAACTAGGCCACCCGCAGTGCGCGTCAAACTTCGTGTCCGAACTAAACAGCGCGGCATTACATGCACGGCAACGGTAGGTTCCGGTACGCGACTCGTGCAGCAACTCACCCGTTCCCGGCCGTTCGGTGCCAGCCTCACGCAACACGTGATATTCGAGTTCATTGAGTTCACGGCGCCACTGCGCATCAGACTTCACAACCTTGAACATGTCGCTCACGGGTTTGCTCCTCACTTCTCATCGGCGCACGAGCACCTGTTACAGGCACGCGGGAATCACAACGCCTCGGCCCTCCAGCATATTCCTGCGCTCGCGCATTGGCAGTCTGCTTACCGCACAACCCTGCGGGCTCATAGGTAGATGTGATGCAATTGCACCGTGCCTATTCAACAGTCAGTGCCCGCAGAGATCTGGGAGCAGATCAAAACCTCAACCGAACCACTCGCGGCAGGCCCCGCGCTCATCATCGTCGGTGTGGTCGCGGCGCTCGTTATCTGGCGCCCAACCTGGCGCGTGCTACGAAACGTCATCACCATCGCACACGAAGGCGCGCACGCTTTTGTCGCGCTCTTGGTAGGACGCAAGTTACAGGCAATAACCCTGCACTCAGACACCTCCGGACTAACCGTCTCACGGGGCAAACCACGCGGTTTCGGCATGATCCTCACCGCGTTCGCCGGATACACCGGTCCCGCGGTAGTCGGTCTAGTGGGTGCTTTCCTCGTTGGACGCGGATTCACCCTCGCGTGGGTGTGGGCGTTCGTGCTCGTACTGGTCCTGATGCTGTTCAAGATCAGGAACCTGTTCGGCGCATGGACCCTGGTGGTGACCGGTGCGGTTATTGGGGCGACAGCATGGTTCGCCCCAGACGAGTTCCGCGTCTACCTCGCCTACGCCCTGGCATTGTTGTTCCTGCTCGGAGCACCCAAAGCCGTCGTGGAACTGGGGCACACCCGCCGGCGCACCCGAAGCGGAACCACCGACGCCGACATCCTCGGGAAACTCTCCTGGTTCCCGGCAGGTCTGTGGTACCTCATCTTCGTGCTCTTTACTTTCGGTGCCCTGATCGTTGGCTTCTGGCTCCTCGTTCCCACCCTCTTCACCGACATTGCAGCCCTGTTCTAGAAGGTAATACCCATGACTCTGCCCCTCATCGTCGCGCACCGCGGCAACAAGTCCGTCACCCCAGAGAACACGCTGCCAGCCTTCGCGTCAGCCATACGCAGTGGCTGCGACGGCATCGAGATGGACGTGGTCATGACCGCCGACAACATACCCGTAGTCATCCATGACAAGACTGTGGACGGCACAACCGACGGTTCAGGCCGCGTGGGTCAGATGACACTGGCGGAGATCAAGCAATTGGATGCGGGCTCGTGGTTCTCACCAGGGTTTGCAGGCACACGCATCCCCACCTTTGCCGAGTTCGCTGGGCTCATGGCCAAGGCCCCCGGCGTCGAGATCCTGCTCGAGTTCAAAGGGCACTGGACCGCTGAACAGGCATCAGTGGTCTTTGGAGACGTGAAGGCCCACGAACTGACCGACCGTACGATGCTCCAGTCGTTCCACCCGCTGACAATCGGTGCGCTGCACGAGATCGCGCCGGGATCGAAGCGTGGCGCACTTCTGGAGATCGTTCCGGACGAACTCATCGCCTCCGCCCAGGCACTCGGGCTCTACACCGTCAATCCCGACGTCAACCTAGTTCTCAACGACCCCAGCCTAGTCCAGCTCATCCATGATGCAGACATGAAGATACAGGTCTGGACCGCAAACACCACCGAGCAGTGGGAACGCCTCGTCGAACTCGGTGTCGATGCCATCATCACCGACCACCCCGACCGACTCGCAGGATGGTATGACGGACGCAGACTACGTTAGCCCGCGCTGAACCACTCGTACCTGAGGTCTCCCGCGCACGCCAGTCCACGATGAACAGTCGGCACCGGTAACGTCCACGTGGCCGCAGCGTTGCCGGGCAAACCTCGAAGACACGCCGACTAGCGCCCGCGCGAACTTCGTCTAAACAGTTAGTTAAAGACCGTAAAAACCGGTTTCTACGCCGAAGAACCCTAATAAGTTAACTCCAGAAACATGCCCGCACTTCTGGAGTCACCATGACAACCCCCGTAGTCGGAGTTCAGGATCCAACGCCACAGGATGTTCTACATCCAACTGAGCCCCCGCACGATCGCACGCAACAGGACAAAGCCGCCGAATCGTCGCCAATCAATACTGAACCAGTCGACAGCAAAGTCCCAGGCCATCGTAAGACCACCCGCGTCAAGCAGTTTGATCGCACCAAATGGCGGCAGTACCTCGCCTTCCTCGCACTTGCCGGACCAAACCTGGCACTACTGCTGATCTTCACGTACAAGCCACTGATGGAATCGTTCCGGTTCTCGGTGCTGCAATGGAACATCGGATCGCCCCGCGCACGATTCGTTGGCCTGCAAAACTACGTCGAGTTCTTCACCGCTGCACGCTCCCTGAACGTCCTGTGGAACACGTTCGTGTTCACCATCGCAAGCGTCGGAGGCGCGCTGGTCATCGGCCTCGCGCTCGCCTTGCTGCTCAACCGCAAACTAGTGGGTCGCGGCCTCGCCCGTACAGTGACCTTCGCACCCTACGTGCTCTCCGGGATCGCGGTCGGAATCCTGTGGCTGTATATCTTCGACCCACGGTATGGGCTGCTCCGCACCGTCCTCGGCTGGTTCGGCATCAGTTCCCCGGACTGGTACAACGACGGAGGCTGGGCGATGGCCATGATCATCATCGTCTACCTGTGGAAGCACGCCGGGTACGTGGCGCTCATCTACCTGGCCGGACTACAGGCAATCCCGCAGGACCTCTACGATGCGGCCTCGCTCGACGGCGCAACTAAACCGCGCATCCTACGTTCCATCACCGTCCCCCTACTCGGGCCGACAACCTTCTTCCTGCTGATCACCACCCTGCTTTCATCGTTGCAGTCCTTCGACCTCATCCATGCGATGACCAAGGGCGGACCGCTCGGATCAACCACCACGCTGATGTATCAGATCTATCAGGAGAGCTTCGTGAACGGTCGCGCAGGATACGCCTCCGCAGTCGCAACCATCCTGTTCGTGATCCTGCTCGTCATCACGGTCATCCAGTTGAAGTACGTCGAGAAGAAGGTGCACTACTGATGGTCGCCCTGCCCACGAACCCGGTCAAGACCCGCCGCCCCACACCCCGCAACGACGGCAACCTCGGACTCGGAAAACGCTCCCCGCTGCTGGACGCAGGCGGATACCTGACCCTCGTCCTCGCAGTCATCGTCATGGCCCTGCCACTGATCTGGATGTTCTTCGCAAGTTTCAAGCAGCCCAGCGAACTCTATTCCGTGCCGCTTCAGTGGCTCCCCCAATCCTTCGACGGAGCGAACTACCAGCACGTTGCCGAGCGCCTTCCCGTGGGCCGTCTGTTCATGAACTCTGTCATGATCACCGCGCTCGGTGCTGGACTCAAGGTAACACTCGGCCTCACCTGCGCGTATGCACTCGTCTTCCTTGAATTCCCCTACAAGAGGATCATGTTCGCGATCGTGCTCTTCACACTGCTCGTGCCCCAACAGATCACGATCATCCCGAACTACACCCTCGTGGCCTCGCTTGGCTGGCTCAACACCTACCAGGGAATCCTCGTACCGGGCCTCGCCAGCGCGTTTGGAACCTTCCTGTTCCGTCAACACTTCCTCACCCTGCCGATCTCGGTCCTCGAGGCAGCCGCCCTGGACGGCGCAGGCCACTGGCGCAGGCTCTGGGGATTCGTGATCCCCATGTCCTACCCGACAATCGCGGCGGTGGGGCTCATCTCCATCGTCGCCGAATGGAACGACTACCTGTGGCCATTCCTCGTCATCGACGACGCCAGCAAGATGACGCTCCCACTCGGACTCACGCTCCTGCAGAACGTCGACGGAATGAACAACTGGGGCGTACTGCTCGCCGCAACCGTCCTCGTCACACTCCCAATGCTTGTCGTCTTCCTTGTCCTTCAGCGTCGACTCGTAGCCGGTCTCACCGCCGGCGCGGTCACGGGCTGAACCATCCAGCCCGCGGCTGGTAATCGACCATTCTCACCCCTCACGTTCCGGTAAGCGCCGGAACCCAACCAACATTGGAGAAACCCATGTTCCGTGCGAAATCCGCGCAACCACACGGCAACCGCCGTTCGGCACTCACCAGGGCACTCGGCCTTGGGCTCGTCGCAGCAACCGTGGCCGCCTGCTCCGGTCCAGCCACCTCCAACGAGGGCGGCTCCAACAACGAGACGCAGTCCATTGACTGGGCCTCCATCGAACCAGCAAAGGAGATCACCTGGTGGTCTAACCACCCCGGCGCATCCAAGGACATCGAGGAGGAACTCGCTGCGGCCTTCACCGCAGAGTCCGGCATCAAGGTCAACCTCGTGACCGCTGGCGCAAACTACGACGAGATCGCACAGCGATTCCAGGCCGCAGCAGGAACCGACGCCCTCCCGGACCTAGTGATCTCCTCCGACGTCTGGTGGTTCCGCTACTTCCTCAACGGCCAGATCATGCCACTCGACGATGTCTTCGAATACCTCGAGGCAGATGTGGACGACTTCAACGAGACCCTCTACAACGACTACCTCTACGACGGACAGCACTGGGCGGCCCCATATGCACGTTCCACGCCGCTGTTCTACTACAACAAGGAACACTTCGAGGCTGCTGGTCTTCCCGACCGCGGCCCTGAGACCTGGGCAGAGTTCGAGGAGTGGGCGCCAAAACTCGCTGAGGTGGTACCAGCAGACGGTGCACCGCTCGGCCTCGCAACAGGAACCTCCTGGGCAGCCTGGTGGGGTTCAAACATCATGTGGACCAATGGCGCCAACTTCTCCAAGGAATGGGACGTCACCCTCGACACGCCAGAGGCCATCGCGGCCGGAGAATGGCTCCGCGGCCTCTACCACGACAAGAAGTTCGCGTCCGTTGGAAACGACAGCCAGGCAGACTTCGCTGCGGGCTACTTCGCCACCTTCATCGGTTCGACCGGATCCCTCAAGGGCATCCTCGACGCCGCGACCTTCGAGGTCGGCGCTGCATTCCTCCCAGAGGGCGAGGCAGGCCCAGGCGTTCCAACCGGCGGCACCGGCCTCGCGATCCCGAACGGTCGCACCCCCGAACAGCAACTCGCCGCAGCCATGTTCCTCAAGTTCCTCACCAACACCGAGAACACCGCAAAGTTCTCCCAGGCAACCGGATACGTTCCAGTACGCACCTCCGCAGGTGAGAGCGAGACCATGAAAGCCCTCTACGAGGAGGTCCCACTGTACAAGGTCGCCATCGAGCAACTCGAGACCAAGACCCGCAACCAGGACTGGGTCCGCGTATTCGTACCAGGTGGAGACGCAATCCTCACCGAGGGAATCGAGGAGATCGTCCTCAACAACACCCCAGCAGAAGAGGCATGGAAGCAGATCACACCACGCCTTGAGCAGGCATTCGAAGAAAACGTGGAGCCATACCTGTGATCCCACAGATCATCGCCCACCGCGGGAGCAGGTCGGTCACCCCCGAGAACACCCTTCCCGCATTCGCAGCGGCGATCGCATCCGGCGCGAAAAGCATCGAGATGGACATCGTGCGATCACGCGAGGGGACGCCCGTGGTCATTCACGATGCAACCCTGGACGCCACCACCTCCGGTGTTGGCCAGGTTTCTGACCATACGGTTGCCGAGATCCAAACACTGGACGCAGGTTCTTGGTTCAGTCCAGCTTTCGCCGGTGCCCAGGTACCAACGTTCGCTCAGTTCGCTGCCTTCATGTCGCATCATCCCCAGGTCGAGATACTTCTCGAGTTCAAGGGAGACTGGGACATCGTGCAGACCGGGCAGGTCGTCGACATCATCGATGCCCACGACATCCGCGAGCAGACCATCCTGCAATCGTTCAACCAACTCACCATCGAGGCTCACGAGCAGGTTGCACCCGATATGCGCCGGGGCGTTCTCATCATCTCGCGAGAAGCACTCGAACGCCTGGCACCCGCTCAGGATCATTCCTCGGCTCAATCACTGGTGGGCGTTGACAAACTCATTGAGCAGTGCACCGCCCGAGACATCTACACCCTGAACCCATTCGTTGAGGATGTGTTCGAACTCCCTGGTGTGGTCGACCGAGCCCACGACGCAGGGTTGAAGGTCCAAACCTGGACCGCCAACTCTCCAGAGCAGTGGGCAAGGCTCGTGGAACTCGGAGTCGATGGCATCATCACCGATCGTCCAGACGCACTCAATGGCTGGTACGCCGGCCGCGGGTTGCTGTAAACATCGGTTTTCCGCTCCCGGGGGTGTGATGACAGGCCAAGTTAGTGTGGTCTGTCACCACACCCCTTTTTTTGCGACTTTCACGCAGGCTGTGGCCCGGTTCACACCTTTGGCCCGTTTTTCTTTTCGCGCCGATATTGCGTATCCTTGATCTGTTGACCTTTAGGTCAGCGACCCAGAGTGGGCCTTTAGCTCAGTTGGTAGAGCATCGGACTTTTAATCCGCGGGTCGCGGGTTCGAGTCCCGCAGGGCCTACCGCACGAAAAGCGGGCCGGACGTCTCAAGACGTCCGGCCCGCTTTTGCAATTTTCGGGACATCGCACGATTTGTGCGATGAAAATTCGTTCTACCGCTTGGAAAATAATCTGACGGTGGGGCGCCACCTCCCAAATCCGCGAGGCGATGATGGCACTTCCAGCACAGGTCGAGGACTTGCACGGTGCGTCAAGGCAGCGGTTGTGCTGGTGACCGAAGGGCTCTACGCGAAACACATCAACACACACGTTGCTGTCACCACGATCTACCCCGGCGCCCTCGCCAAGAAGATGGGAGATCTGATCAAATAGCCTCGTTGTACGCATCCAGCCTCGCTCTTGCCCGCAACAGTGGGCGGGGCTAGATTTGGTCCATGGGAAACGAAGAGCTCATCACACAGTTCATTCCGGACAAGCAGTTGCTTGAGGAGGAACTCGCAGCACCCACGATCATTGTGGAGAAACCCCCTGCGTTCACGCTTCCAAAGGGTCTGCGCCTGGCATCCGAGGACGACGACGCCTAGCCGCCCTGCCTGCCTTATTGACGACGAGTCCCCAGCTTCCAGCCCTGACCCACCCTGAGGTGAGTGATGCTGGAGGCCGGGGACTCGTCGTACATCAGGGTGGAGGTTATGCCGGTCAGTAGTAGACCGCGAGCGGCCCGTTGGGGCCGTCGATACAGGAGACCGGGGTATCGAATACCCTGCTGAGTTTCTCGGATTGGAACAGGTCGCGCGCCTTACCGCACTCAACCACCTTGCCGTTTTTGACGGCGCAGATGCGGTCGGCATACTGGCCCGCGAAGTTGATGTCGTGCAGCACGATCACAACGGTGCGACCAAGCTCGTCGGCAACACGGCGTAGATGTTGCATCATCTGCACGGAGTGGCGCATGTCGAGGTTGTTCAGCGGCTCGTCGAGCAACACATACTCGGTGTCCTGGCACAACACCATCGCCACATACGCACGCTGACGCTGCCCACCCGAGAGTTGATCCAAGTAGCGGTCCTGCAGGTCCGTGAGTTCGAAGAAGTCGATTGAACGGTCGATGATCGCCTCGTCCTCCCGGTTCAGACGTCCACCCGTGTATGGGAAGCGCCCAAACCCCACGAGTTGGCGAACCGTGAGTCGCGTGATGAAGTGGTTCTCCTGCCGCAGGATCGACACGATCTTGGCCAGATCCTTGGACTTGGTCTTCGCCACGTCGTACCCGGCGATCTCGATGGACCCCTCATCGGCACCGAGAAGGCGACCAATGATGGTGAGCACGGTAGATTTGCCCGCACCATTTGGACCGACAAGCGCCGTGACGCCACCAGCGGGGATTTCAAGCGAGATCGGGCCGATCGTGACTTCGGAACTGTAGTCCTTGCGAACGTCCTTGAGGGTAATCACAGCCTGCCCTTTCGAAGAATGAGAATGAGGAATGCGGTACCACCGACCGCCTCGATAATGATCGAGACCGCACCTTCCGCGTAAAACACGTTCTTGAGGATGAAATAAGCACCGCTGAGAATGGCAAACCCCGTGGCAATGGCTATCGGGAACACGTACCGGTGGTCGTGAGTTCCCGCAATCTGGTAGGCGAGGGTCGCGATCAGGAATCCAAGGAACGTCATCGGCCCAATCATGGAGGTGGTGACCGCCATGAGGATTGAGACGAGGAACAGCACCTGCATCGTTTCGCGCCGGTGGTTGATGCCAAGGTTCGTGGACAGGTCCCTACCCAGGGCGATCACGTTCAGACGACGCGATTTCCAGATCAAGGCGGCGGTTACGACGATGCACAGGGGTATTGCAACTGGGAAGTACTCTGGCCGGGCTTTTGCAACCGAACCGAACAATCGGGCAACAAGAACATCGAACTCGCTGGGCGTGAGCAGGCGCTGCATAAATGTGGAAACTGAGCCCAGCCCACCACCGATGATGATTCCCACCAGCAGCATCACCTGAAGGTTGCCGTACTTGCCGGACAACAGCCATCCGTAGAGTGCGAGCGAGAACCCAACCATCAGTGCAATCATCATGACGAACTGTGGGAGCCCTTGAACCGCTGAAACACCAGCAATGCCCAAGAAGTAGATCGCCGAGGTCTGCACTGCAATGTACAGGGACTCGAATCCCATGATGGAGGGTGTGATGATGCGGTTGTTGGTGACCGTCTGAAAGGACACCGTGGCCACAGCCTGACAGGTGACCACGAGAAGGATCACGACGAGTGCGGTCGTGCGCATATCGATGATGCGCCAGAACCCAGCAGTTCCAGCGGGAACGGGGATCGCCCAGGTCAGGTTCGCGACTGCAAAGAAGGCACCCAGTACGACGAGTGCTCCGAGTGTCCAGAAATAGCGGCGCTTGGCCTTCTTGGTCAGGAAGGCACCGGACTTCCGTGCGTCCTGGCTAGGTTGCAGAGCAGCGGACGCGAATCCTGTTGTCGGTTCATCGAGGTCATGGTTGGCAAAGTGAGCCTGCGCTGCGTCCATGATCTCGTGTGCTTGCGTCGTGCGCGCCGTTGGTTCAAGCATTACGGCGGCTCCTCAACAGCAAGGTAATGAACACGACCGCACCCACCACACCAAGGATCAGTGAGACAGGTACCTCGAACGGCATGATGATCGTACGTCCGATGAGATCGCACACCGTCACTATTGCGATTCCCAGCAGACATACCCACGGGAGATTACTGCGCAGGTCATCACCGCGAATCATGGACACGACGTTGGGGACGATAAGCCCAAGAAATGGAAGATTACCCACAACAACCGTTACCACGCCAGTCGCAACTGCAATCAGTCCGGTGCCCAACAGGATGACCTGGTTGTAGTTCAGGCCCACGTTGGTAGCAATGTCCTCGCCGAGGCCTGCGACCGTAAAGCGGT
Source organism: Timonella sp. (assembly GCA_031979385.1). Classification (GTDB taxonomy): domain Bacteria; phylum Actinomycetota; class Actinomycetes; order Actinomycetales; family Cellulomonadaceae; genus Timonella. The sequence goes on from DALZEF010000012.1 coordinate 39,380, forward strand.
CCGCTGCGATAAACACCGCCACTGCCACAAACGCCACGATCCACAGTGCTTCGTACTGACCCCGGAGCACGGAGGTGAAACTCCCCGCGAACCAGACACCGAGGTTTTGGAGTTTGTTGGTGACCAGGGCCAAGTAGGTGCTGACGGAGCCGACGACCGCACCAATCATGATTCCCACAATCGGGACGATCAGCGAACTGGTCAGTTGCACGCGGCGCAGGAAGAGGAAGAAGATCATGGTGCCCACAAACGACGCGATGATCGCCGCAACCATCTTCGTCATGAGGCTCGCGTTCGGGACCAGAATCAGCATGAGCAGGAGACCCAAGCCCGCCCACTCGGTCGTTCCAGTGGTCGTCGGCTCCACAAAACGGTTCTGCGTGAGCAACTGCATCACCAGACCGCACATCGCCATGGCAGCGCCTGCGAGAACGAGGGCAATCGTGCGCGGAATACGGGTGATCGCAAACATCTCTAGTCCGAAATCACCGTTGAAGATGTCGTACACGCCCGTGAAAAGGGAAACGACGAGCAGTAAACCAACCGCGGCAACACCGATGAGGAGTTTCCAGTCGAAGAGCTTTTCGCGGGTACGGTTGCGCGGTTTCTGTTCGGTGGGGGTGACCGTTTGGGTCATGGTATTCCTTGGGTCTTATGACACCGGTGCCCCATAGGCATGATCGCCTGTGGGGCCCGGTACGGTAGTCGCCGCTAACACGTCAGTGTCGACAAGACGCTTGGCGGGACTCCTGCCGAATCAGTTCTGCTCAAGCAGATCCGCAAGTGAGTTGAACAGTTCGGTGTATGTCGAGATGCCCTCGTTGAGGTAGGTGTCCTCGGGTAAGTACACGATGTTGCCGTTCTGGACTGCCGTTACGTTCTTGAGCGCTTCGGAGTTCTCAAGGATCTGGGCTGCCGGCTGGTAGTCCTCGCCGCGGTCTGCCTCGGCGAAGCCACCGTCACGGTCCATCACGATGATGAGATCTGGGTTGGACTGTGCAATGGCCTCCACGGAGATGTCGTCGCCCTGGTGGTCATCAGACCCATCCACCTCAAGTGCTGGAGTGAATCCGAAGATGTCAAACAGTGGGCCGATGGTACGGCCGGTGCTTGGAACGACGTAGCCGATGTTGCCGCCGGAGGTGATAACACCCATGACCTTCTGGTCGGGACTGTAGGCAGCCTTGACACGTTCAATCGAGGCGTCGAAATCCGCAACAAGCTGTGCAGCCTCGCTCTGCTTACCGAATACCTCACCGAGCACGGTGACCTGGCGCTTGAGTTCAGCGTCAAACGGTTGGCCCTCGCGTGGGTCTAGTTCAAGCACGACTGCATCTGGAGCAGCTTTCACAAGATCATCATGGAACTGCGCGAAACGCTGGCCATTGACGATGACCTGTGGAGCCGCTGCAACGATGGCTTCGAAGTTTGGCTCACCGTGGTTACCCAAGTCAGCGATGGCGTCGTTGTCCTTGTAGCTCACGTCGCTGTGCATGAGAGCACGAGCACCTGCAGTCAGCTCAACGCCCCAAGAGTCGAGTACCTCAAAGGTGCGGTTGTCGGTTGCTGCAACCGACGTGAGGGGCAAGTTGATGGTGTGCTCACCGTTGTTATCCTCGACAACCACCGAGGTTGGGGTGGTGGCGTCTGCCTCTGGTTGGTTCTCCTCTGCGTTCGCTCCGCAAGCGGAAAGCGCGAATGCAGCGACGACTCCAAGCACGAGGCTGCGAGTACGGAAGTTTGCCTTCAAGACCTTGTCCCTTCACATATGTTTCTTCTCAGAGCAGCCTCACTTAGGTCCTACTAAGAAAGGCCCGCCTAACCGTTGAAACCCTATCCTGATCCAATTACGAAACAACAGTGTCACTTAAACTATTTTTATGACAGACGCCTTTGTCTCTACTGTGCCCCGCCTATGAATCCCGCGATAGCAAGGGATATCAGAGGGGATTTTCTGACATGTGAGGTGTCCCACTATCTCGCATTCTTGACGTTCTGGTGATAACTGCCCATGAGCATGGAGTCGCGAATCGATTCAGCGCTGACTCTTTCTAGCGATGTGAGCATCCTGGCGTGCGCGTCTAGCAACTACAGCCAACCAACGGTTTCGGATTTCCGGGGTAGACGAACGCACCGGCGTGAACACGGTTGAACCCCGTGGTTTGATCCCCGCATACCGCAGCACCGCACGGTTGAGAGAGCTCAGCATAGCGTTGCGGTACCACAGCGAATTCCACCAGGTGGGAGAGTCCATCGTCGCGAACACTCGTGATGTTTTCCCTTGCCAAAGCCCCTGTGGGATCTTTTGATCGTACGCATGCGCCACCCCGGACAAAAACACCGAGTCGATGAAAGCCTTCATAACCGCAGGGTAGGTCCCCCACCACTGCGGGAAGAACCACACAAGATGGTCGGCGCTCTCCATGGTTTCGAGCCAAACTCGAACTTTCGGGTCGAGATGATCGCGCCCGGTTTTGGCCTGAAGTTGCTCACGCGTCGGATGCATATGCGCGGGCACGCGAGCCTCGGCGAGATCAATCACCGAGAGCATGACATCGCCAGGCGACTCGTCTTGAAATTCAGCCACATACCGCTCCGCAAGGGCATGGCTCAATGAACCGGGAATCGGATGCCCAACAATAACGACAACCCGCGTGGAACGCGTCGATTCCAGTGGTTCGTTTCCAGCGAAAACAGCAGTCTTCACCTCAGTTGTTTCCTTCCTCTAGTACAGAAATCAATGCTTCGAGTTGACCTGCGAGCGCATCGGCATCGAATGGCAGTCCAGAACGCTCAAGTTTGGTGCGCAAGAGCGCTTCGAGTTGTGGGCCAGCCTGAGCGAGGATTTGCCGCGTCTTGTCGGTCAGCGTCACGGTCAGGCTTCGTTTGGAGTGCTCGGCGGGAACCGCAAGAAGGTATCCGGAGTCCTGGAGACCGGGTAGACGTTTGGACACGGCGGCTTTTGAGATGTTGAGGCAGGCAGCGAGTGTGGTGAGATCCGTGGGCTCTCGCTCTGACAGGACGGCAAGCAGCACATACTGGTGGTAGGTCATTGCGAAGTGCTTGCGAAGATACTCATCGGCGTGGGTTTCTAAGAGCATCGCTGCATGGGTTGTGAGTTCCGCGATCTTCGCGGCGGCTTTCGTGTTCGATTCTTCACTCATGCCAAACAGTCAACCAGTTAACAATCGCGATTGTCAACGGGTTGACAATTCTTGGCACCACTCCTATCGCCCCATCCCTGAGCACCGCGTCCTCATTGTGAGACGATAGGGCTCGACATACGTCACTTTGAGGACCGAGGTCCCGAACCTGAGTCATCCCACGTTGATAGAAATGACTGGACCGTACATCTTTCTAATGGAGAAGCCCGTGCGTATTGGAGTACCCAGAGAAGCAGCCGCGGATCAGCGGCTCGTTGCGGCCACACCGAAAACCGTTGAGCAACTCATCAAGCTCGGCTACAGCGTCGCTGTCGAACGTGACGCAGGAGCCCGAGCCAGCATCACCGATCAGGCATACCGAGAAGCCGGTGCTGAGATCGTTGAGTCCTCACAGGTGTGGCACAGTGACATAGTCATTACCGTTGACGCCCCCGACCTTGCCACGATCGCGAACATGGCTAAGGGCGCAACCCTCATCTCCCGTCTGTACCCAGACGACGCCCCGGACTTTGTTTCCGCTGCCAAAGAACAGGGGATCACCGCACTCAACCTCATGTCCGTGCCGCGTATCTCACGTGCTCAGGCTCTCGACGTCCTGTCAAGCATGTCAAACGTGTCAGGATACCGAGGCATCATCGAGGCTGCCGAAGCCTACGCAGGCATGTTCGCCGGTCAGGTCACGGCAGCAGGCTCGACGCCACCCGCACGAGTCTTCGTCATCGGTGCTGGTGTCGCAGGCCTGGCGGCGCTGGGTGCAGCCGGATCACTCGGAGCCGATGTGCGCGCCTATGACGTGCGCTCAGACGTGGCCGAACAGATCGAATCCATGGGCGCCACCTTCGTTCGCGTGGATGCGGCAGCGCAGGAGTCGGCAGACGGATACGCATCCGAACTGACTGACGAGCAAGAAGCCGCGACCATGCGGGTCTACGCTGCCGAGTCCGCCGCTGCAGATGTGGTTGTATCCACCGCACTCATTCGCGGCAAAGCGCCCATCACCATCACCGCCGAGATGGTCGCCAACATGAAGCCCGGCTCCGTCATCGTGGACCTCGCCGCCTCCGGTGGAGGAAACTGCGAACTCACTGAGCCCGGCAAGAAGATCGTCACCGACAACGGCGTCACGATCATCGGATACACCGACCTGCCGGGCCGTATGCCAAAACACACCTCGCAGTTGTACGGCACGAACATCGTCAACCTGCTCAAACTCATGACCCCGGAAAAGAACGGCGAGCTTGCAGTAGACCTCGACGACGTGATCGTCCGTGGCATCACCGTGACCCACGAATCTTCCATCCTCTGGCCGCCGCCACCCGTTCAAGTCTCGGCAGCGCCCGCTGCCGCACCAGCTTCAAACCCTGGCACGCAAGCAGCGCCGGAACCTGCCGTATCGTCGCCAAGCCAAAACAAAGGCCGCGGCCGACTCGTCTCAGCAGCAATCGCAGCCCTGCTCCTCGTTGCCGCCATAACATTCTCCGCGCCAGCTTTCGCGATGCACTTCACCGTGTTCGTACTCGCCGTCATCATCGGCTTCTACGTCATCAACGGAGTCAGCCACGCGCTGCACACTCCACTGATGGCGCAGACCAACGCAATCTCCGGCATCATCCTCGTGGGCGCCCTCCTGCAACTCGGAAGCACCGACTGGCTCGTCACCGCCCTGGCATTCGCCGCCGCAACCGTCGCATCCATCAACATCTTCGGTGGATTCCTCGTGACCGGCCGGATGCTCGAAATGTTCCGAAAGGACGCCTGACATGGAAAACCTCACCCAATTTGTGCAGGCCATCTACCTTCTCGCAGGTGTTCTGTTCATCCTCTCCCTCGCAGGCCTTTCCCGCCAAGAAACTGCACGCGCAGGAAACCGGGCCGGACAAGCCGGTATGGTCCTCGCGCTCGCAGCAACCATCCTGCTCGCCCTCGACCACTCCGAACGTGAAGTGGGCGTGACCGCCGCGCTGATCTTCGGTGCCCTCGGCATCGGTGCGCTTATCGGCTCGTGGAGGGCACGCAAGGTCGAGATGACCCAGATGCCGGAGATGATCGCGATCCTCCACTCGTTCGTGGGTCTCGCTGCCGTCCTCGTCGGCTTTAACTCCTACCTGACCGACACCACGCACGACACCGTCCACCTCATCGAGGTGTTCCTCGGAGTCTTCATCGGTGCGATCACCTTCACCGGGTCAATCGTGGCGTGGCTCAAGCTCGCCGCCAAGATCAAGACCGCACCGCTCACGCTGCCTGGCCGCCACTGGCTCAACGCGGGTGCCGTCCTCGCCTCACTCGGGCTAATGGCGTGGTTCATCGTCTCTCCGAGCATCATTCCTCTCATCATCATGACCGTGCTTGCACTCTTCGTGGGCTGGCACATGGTCATGGCCATCGGTGGTGGAGACATGCCCGTGGTCGTCTCGATGCTCAACTCGTATTCGGGTTGGGCGGCGGCCGCGGCCGGGTTCATGCTCTCGAACGACCTGCTCATCATCACAGGTGCACTCGTCGGTTCGTCCGGTGCGATCCTCTCCTACATCATGTGCAAAGCAATGAACCGCAAGTTCATCTCCGTTATCCTCGGTGGATTCGGCTCGGACGGTGGCTCACCAACCGGAGCGGTCGTCGAGGGCGAACACACCGAGGTCACCGCGGAGGAAGTCGCAGACCTCCTCAAGACCGCCAAGCGCATCCTCATCACGCCCGGATACGGCATGGCCGTGGCAAAGGCGCAATACCCTGTCGCTGAACTGACCACGCGCCTACGCAATGAAGGCAAGGAAGTCGTCTTCGGCGTCCACCCCGTCGCAGGCCGCCTCCCTGGGCACATGAACGTGCTCCTCGCAGAGGCCAAGGTTCCCTACGACATCGTGGAGGAACTCGAAGAAGTCAACGAGGACATGGCCGCAACCGACCTAGTCCTCGTGATCGGGGCAAACGATACCGTCAACCCTGCCGCCGAGGACGACCCAACCTCCCCCATCGCGGGAATGCCGGTCATCCAGGTATGGAATGCGAGACAAGTCATCGTGTTCAAACGTTCCATGGCAGTCGGCTACGCGGGCGTCCAGAACCCGCTGTTCTTCAAGGAGAACACCTCCATGCTGTTCGGTGACGCCAAGGAACGCGTCGACGACATCGTTCGCGCTCTAGCGACACGCGTTCCATAAGCGAGCGTTCACGTTCTCCGCCCGTCGGCGTTCATTGCCTATACAAAAACTGTCGAGACCACCCGGTATTTACGGGTGGTCTCGTCGCAAAACGGGTGCGTAATACCTCAGATGGCCGGGGCACAGTTTCCCAAGCATCACATGCTCAGGGGTAGGCTAGGTTCATGCCTCACAACGATGATTTGACCCCGGAGCAGCGCCGCGAGATCGAAAAGCAACACCAGCAGGCGAACTGGCTCCTCGGTGGCATCATCATTGTTGTGTGCTTCGCGGCAGGCAACGCGATTTCGATGGCCACCACCAACCGCATGTTCATCGTGTTCGGCGTGAGTGTCGGTGTCATAGCGGCATGGGCGATCAACCGGTACGTCAAGTAGTTCAGGCGTTTCACGCCTCATAAAACCTCAAATTGGCGACGAGCCCTCGTCTTCCAGCGCACATTGCGCTGGAAGACGAGGGCTCGCGTCATAACCGGATCATGTTGGGGCTGCGTTCGCGTTGTCGCGAAACCCCCCTACGTATGCGAGGACCACACTGGCGGCGATGCCGGCCGGTCCCCGACTCGTCGGCAATGAAACTGGACCTACAGTTCGATCCGGTTCGGGCCCGCCTGCCAGGCGGACCACGCGGAGTTCAGGATGTCGTCGAGGTTCTTCTCGGCATGCCAGCCGAGGACCTCGTTGATGCGCTTGGCAGAACCAACCAGGTGCGGCGGGTCGCCTGCGCGGCGATCGCGGATCTCAGCCTGGATATCGATTCCCGAAGCCTTCGCGAGACCATCAATGATGTCCTTCACCGATGCCCCTTCACCGGTCGAAACGTTGAACACGTCAACCGGGCGCTCATCCTGTTGCAGGTAGTCAAGCGCGGCGATGTGCGCCTTGGCCAGGTCGAGCACATGGATGTAGTCGCGAACGCACGTTCCGTCCTCGGTGTCATAGTCCGCGCCGAAGATCAGTGGAGCCTGACCCTTGGCAACCCGCTCAAGCACCATAGGGATGAGGTTGAGGATCGCTGGGTCGCCAAGGTCATCCCAACCAGCACCGGCAACGTTGAAGTAGCGCAGGCCCGCAAACCGCAGACCAAACGCCTTGCCCGCAGCGCGTCCCATCCACTCACCGATGAGCTTGGTCTCGCCGTACGGGTTGATCGGCTTCATGTCGACGTCTTCAGTGACCACAGCCACGGGAGGCATACCGTAGGTCGCCGCCGATGAGGAGAAGACCAGGTCGCGTGCACCGGATGCCTCCATCGCGGAGATGACGTTGACCATGCCACCCACGTTCTGCTCGTAGTAGAACATGGGGCGGGCAACCGATTCACCGACCTGCTTCTGGGCCGCGAAGTGAATGACAGCGGTGACGCCGTACTTCTTCATGGTTTCCGTAAGAACGTCCTTGGCTTCAGGGCTCGCTACGTCAAGCTCCACGAGCGTTGCGCCGCCAATGCGACCTGCGCGCCCAGTGCTCAGGTTGTCCACGACCACAACGTCGGTTCCCTGTTCCTGCAGGAGCCGTACAACGTGGGCCCCAATGTAGCCTGCTCCACCGGTTACGAGTACTGCCATGACTTCACCTCTCGTCTGGGATTCCGCGTCTGCCATACGTCCTGGCTTCCGGAATCTCTATTATTTTTATCGTGGAATTAAGTCTATGCCCAGCCTAGTTCATGCAACCGGTCATCATCAATACCGAAGTAGTGGGCGACCTCATGCACAACTGTGACGAGAACCTCCTCAACCACTTCCTCCACAGATTCGCACATGCGTAACGTGGGATTCATGTAGATGGTGATGCGATCAGGAAGCGCCCCAGCACCCCACATGAAACCCCGTTCAGTGAGGGGAACACCATCATAAACCCCCAGCAAATCAGGCGTTTCCGCAGGTGGCTCATCTTCAACGAACACCACAACGTTATCAATATGGGGCACAAGATCAGCCGGCAGTTGATCCAACGCGTCCGAAACCGCCAGTTCAAATTCCTCACGAGACATCTCGACCATAGGCCAATCTTCGCAGAAAACCGTTTTGCTTTTTGAACAGGTTTACCCATATGATTTTTCAGCAGGCACGGGCCGCTGGGTACAGCAGACCGTGGAAGCAAAGCCCCCATCGTCTAGTGGCCTAGGACGCCGCCCTTTCACGGCGGTAACACGGGTTCGAATCCCGTTGGGGGTACCAGTTGATTCACATCAACTAACCGCCAGTCTCACTGGCAAAGGCAAGGCCTTAACTAAGGCCCCGTAGCGCAGTTGGTTAGCGCGCCGCCCTGTCACGGCGGAGGTCGCGGGTTCAAGTCCCGTCGGGGTCGCTCTTCATGAGCGATTGAGTTTGTGAAGCGGTCTAGATAGATCATCTAGGCCCCGTAGCGCAGTTGGTTAGCGCGCCGCCCTGTCACGGCGGAGGTCGCGGG